>VBDU01000036.1 GCA_005883625.1 Chloroflexota bacterium
CCTGCCCGCAGGTCCCGTCCGCCAGCGGCGTCGGCAATCTGGCTCCGCTCGGTTTCTTCGGCGGGGTCGAATCACGCGGGGCCGAGCGCTCGAGCGGCGATGCGTACTCGACTTACTACAACGGCAAGCCGACGCCGAACCCGGCCTTCGATGCGAACGGCTACTCGTACATCGTGGACTTTCCCGCCGGCACGGTCGGCGGCAAGGTGTACCTGTACGACCCGATGTTCTGCGCGACCGGTTACGGGACCGTGACGGGGAGCCGCCTTGGCGTCGGCGACTACTGGATCCCCGGCGGCACCGGCGGGATCGGCATCACCACTGTGTACAACCTCTGGGACATGAACGGCACGCCGTACGCCACGTCGGACGACACGCTTATGGCGACGAGCGGCGCCCTCTTCGCGAACTCAAATGCCGTCGACAAGGGATCCGTCTACAAAGGGAACGGGCTCTATGGCGCGGGGTATACCGGCGGCCCCTCCGCGGATTGCCAATCGAGTCCGTACCACAACCAGTGGTGGCAGCTCGCGAGCGGTCTCACCGAGGGTCAGTACCGGCTCCAGGCGGTGACCAGCAGCGGCGCGCTCACCGAGAACGCGATCAACGGCTTCGGGATCCAGGTCACGTCGACCGCCGGTCCGGGCGGACGGGTCTACGGGCAGAGCCGTATGTGCGCGTGGATCGTCATCGACAACACGTCGGTCTTCTACCTCGCGCAAGTAGGGGCCGCGCACGCCGGGAAGACGCTGGAGATCAGGCTGTTCGACCCGGGTGACATCTTCAGCACGACCTTCAAGATCCGCGTGCCGACGTCGACGGGGTTCACATACGCGACCTTCACCTGGACCGCGACCGGCAGCTCGGGCGGAGGCCCGACGAGCGGTGGCCCGACCACCTCACTGGTGACGTCTACCGCGACGACGAAGTACTACGACAACCAGTGGGTGACGATCTCGGTGCCGATCCCTACGAGCTATACCGCGCCGACGCCGCCAGGTGAGCCCGGTCCAGGCTGGTGGAAGATCGAGTACATCACGTCCGGCACCGGACAGGATGTCACGACCTGGGAAGTGAACGTCCGGGGCAATCCCGTGCATCTCATCACCCCCCAGTGACCTATCTCGGGGCATGAAGAAGAGAGCGGCCGTTGACGGCCGCTCTCTGCTCTCAATCGTTGGACAGGGTCAGGGCTGGGCGTTGCGGATCGAGATGTTCCCGTTCGCCAGGGGAGACAGCGTTGTTCCAAACGTACCGGTTGCCACCCCGTTGACGACGACGCATGTGGAATCATCAGGCAACGGTGGGCCCTGCAACATGTCGGTCCCCTGCGGCGGGTTGCCGTTGTCCTGGAACGAGAAGTGGATGTTCGCGTCCGGGCCCGCTCCCATGAAGGTGGCGCCCGAGGTTTGAGTGACATGAGAGGTTACCGCTGCATCTCTCGGCGTGTTTGCACCCCCAGCAGTGAAGAGACAAGTTGGCTTTGACGTGAAGTGACTCTCCCTGACGGTGCACGTGTCGGTGCTCTGGTTGGGGATGGTCTCGTTCAGGGTGCCGAAGAAGGTACCGTCGCTCGCTTGGTGAACGTTCACCGCGATGTTCACAAAGATCAGCGCTGTCGTGGTCGCGTGCGTTGGCGACCAGATGATCGGCTCGTACGACAGGGCGCCCGGGACCTTGGCAACCTCGCCGAGGTCCAAGGGGTGCGGTGGAGACTCACACGGAGAAGGCACCTGCCAGCGGCCGCCACCGACGATGAATGGATCGTTGCCCGACCCGGCCAGCGCGACAGCGCCAACCGTAACGACCGGCACCTGGATGAGGGTGCAGGTGAGGCCCGCGGGATAGTCGAGCATCGCCTGGACCGCGGCCACGAGGCCCGTGAGCGTGTCAGTGTCGACGACGGCTGTCCAGGTCGTGCCGTCGTCGCAGTTGAGCGTGACCTGCGTCAACCCGAGGGCGGACGTCGGCATGACCGTGCCGATCGCAAGGCCGGCTGCGGTGACGACTGCGAGAAGGGCGCGCCTCATGTGATCCCTCCGGATTCCTACGCGCACGTTCGGCACGCTGGCCCCCGTTGGTTTACAGACCTGCCGACCGAGCTTCTGTCTGCGCGCTGCACGCCGCGTTCCATGCACACGAGCTCCCGGAGATATATGTCAGAACTGAAACGAGCAGATCTGCAGGGCAATGAGGCTGTTGTTTGGTTCGCCGCCATAGCGCGCGGCGACGGAGGGCTAGGAGGCCCGGCCTGCTGCGAGCGCCTGCAAATAGCGGATCAGCTCCCAGCGCTCGGTCTCGGAGAGCTGGTCCTTCCAGGCGGGCATTGGCGTCGAGGCGACACCGTCGCTGATCCAGTAATAGATCTCACCCGGCGCGTGCTGCGGGACGTGCAGCTGGAGGTTGAACGGCCGCGGCGTGAGCGTGAAGGCCGCGGGACCGTCGCCCAGACCCTGTGGGCCGTGGCAGACGGCGCAGTTCTTCTGGTAAAGGGCCTTGCCCGCGGCGATCGCCTCGGGCGTGTCCGGCACCGGGTTCTGGGCGAATCGCGCGGTGAGCGGGACGGGCGGCGTCGGGATGTTCGGCGCGACCGTGTAGGCGAGCCCGAGCGAGACGAGGGCGAGAGCGCCGAGGATTCCGGCGCTCGTCGCGAAGCGGCGCCAGGGACGGCCGCGGCGGGACGCGAGGAACGCGAAGAGCGTGAAGAGCACGAGGCCGATCGCCATGACGATCGCGAGCTGCTCCATGCCCTGGCGGCTGACGGGGAACGTCACCTGCGTTGAGGGGGCTGTGCCCCCTCAGACCCCCGGGCCTCGCGGCCTTCGTTCGGGGGCCGGCGGGCCCTCGACCGACGGTTCGACCAGAAATAGAGACCGACGAAAAGGACGAGCGGTATCCCGATCTCGACGATCTCGTCGAGCCAGGTCCCGGTGACACCGTGCGCGGCGACCGAAAGAAGGATCAACGGCTGACGTCGAGACCGTACATGCCGCTGGCCTCGCTGCCCACCGCGATGGTGACCTTCCAGCTGCCCGCGTCGAGCGCGTCGATCGCGACCTTGTAGCGGCCGGGTCCGCTCACGGCCGCGTCCTCCGTCGCGTCGAGCGGGGCGACGGGGGCCGGTCCCGAGAACGTCGCGCGGACCTTCTTCCCGCTCACGGGGTCGCCCTTCTGATCGATGACGACGACGTTCAGTGCGATGGGCGCGCCGGTCTGCGGCTGCGACGGATCGGTGAAGACGATGAGGTTGTACGGCGGAGCGGCGATCACCTTCGCGCTCGTCGCGCCGGTCGCCGCGACCGGGAACGTGAACACGGTGCTGGCGTCCTCTCGCCCGGTGAGGCGGACGATCGCCTGGATCCGCCACGTCCCGAACATCGCCGTGGGGCTGCCATCCGCGGAGTACTCGCCGGGCGCGCGCTCGGTCGCCACGAGCTCCTGCTCGCCCATGTCGTGCTCGATCATCGTGAACCGGAAGGCGACCTTCTCCGCGCTCTGCACCGGTGCGAGGCCCCTATGGACGCGCAGAACGTAGCGGTTGCGTCCGGGCTGACCGCTCGCGACGAGCATCTCGAGCCGCAGGTCCTGCACGTGATGCGTCTGGTCGTAGGCGGCGGCGGACACCTGCGCGGGCGGCGCGAACGCCGTGAGGAATGACGCGGCGACGAAGACGGCACCGAGCAACACCGTCTCGCCGATCGTCCCGCGCACGAGCCCGGCCTTCGCCGCACGTCCCGCTCGTAGCCGCGGCCCCCACACGAGAAGGTTGAGTGCACCGAGCGCGAGTGCGACGACGAGAAGCGCGATCTTCACCGCGAGGGCGATCCCGTACGGGGTCTCGTAGAGATCTTCGATGAGCACGAGGCGGCTCAGCGATTGGAGGATCCCCGTCGTCACGAGGAGGGCGACGGCGACCAGCGCGGTGAGCGAGAACCGCCAGACCGTCCGGCCCAGGCGCCGCGCCGTCTCCGGTCGCTCGACGCGTGCGCGGAGCAGGATGCACCACAGCAGCGCGACGATGCCCCCGCTCCACACCGAGACGGCCACGATGTGGACGAG
Source organism: Chloroflexota bacterium (assembly GCA_005883625.1). GTDB lineage: Bacteria > Chloroflexota > Limnocylindria > P2-11E > P2-11E > 3-1-20CM-2-70-9. Next base: position 4,060 of record VBDU01000036.1, read on the forward strand.
GTCGAAGAGCATGTCCTTCGGGTCGCCGTATGCCGTCGCGTGCGCGACGAGCGTCGCCGTCATCGCGGCCGACAGACCCGCCGCGAGCGCCACGATCCGTCGAGGCCGGTCGGTCGCGAAGGGCGCAATCGTCATCACGCCACCTCCGGCGAGCGCCGTGACCGGGCGCATGCGCGCGAGGCGCGGCACCGCGGCCGAGATCGCGAGCGCGACGCCCGCGACGGCACGCATGCCGAGGAGCGCGCCGAGGCGGGGCGGCAGCTTCGCGCCCTGCTCGAGGACGAGCGCCGCCGACCCGGCGACGACGAGCAGGCCGGCGAGCATCAGCAGCTCCCTCTCGCGGCGGGCCTCCGGGGGCGCGTGCGGATGCACGAAGAGCACGAAGAACGCTGTGCCCAATCCGAGCGCGATGCCGGCATACGAGAGCGCGCGGCCCGCGACCTCGAGCGGCGAGGGCGGCGGAGCCGCGGCGCTGCCGACGTCGGGGAGCGCCGGTAGGGGTGCGCTGCCGACGGCGAAGGCGAAGGCGCCCTTCGTCGTGTGGCCGTCGACCGCGGACGACGCCGTCCACGACACGAGGTACCCGCCTTCGCCGATCGGCTGCAGCGAGACCCTGAGCCCGTTCGGGTCGCCCGACGGCGCGAGGTCGCCCTTGTCGACGCGCTTTCCCGCGACGTCGAGGACCGCGAGCTCGCTCCCTTTGGGGTCCGGCTGCTCGCTGAACTCGACGCGCACCTCGGTCGGCGGCTTCACGAGCCGTGCGTCGGACGCGGGGGTCGACCGGACGTAGTTCGCATGCGCCTCGGCGACGCCGCCGAGCAGGGCGGCGCCGCCGAGGACGAGGAGCGCGAGCCGCGCGACGATGCGCATTAGCGGCGCCGCATCACGAGGCCCGCGACGGCGCCGATGAGCGCGAGACCGCCGACGACGATCCCGACGATCACCAGCGTCTGCAGCTGGTCGAGCTTGCCGGCGAGATCGGCGCCCGTTGGGACCTTGGTCGGGTACTGGAGGGCGGTGGTCGACTCGACGTCGTTGAATCGGCCGGGGCCGGACTCGAACCTTTCGTTCACGTCCGTGTCCTCGACCTTGCCCCTGAACGTGAAGGCATACGCGCCGTCCTTCGTCGGGACGAAGTACGCGGCGTAGTGGCCCGGCATCCCGAAGCGCGTCGCCAGAGGCACCGAAAGCGGCGTGGTGAGGCCGCCGCTCGTGATCGCGACGGAAATGGTCTTCTCGGCGCCCTCGACGGCCTTGTTGTTGGAGCGGGTGTCCGTGATGGTGAGGTCGACGCCGTTCGCCGTGCCCGCGAAGGCAGGCTCCGTGAGGAAGCCGACGACGAGCTGGTATGGACCGACCGTCCGGCGCTCGTGCGCGTACGCGGGGCTCGCGAAGATCGCGAACGACGAGGCGATGACGGCGATCGCCGCCACTGCGCGGATGGCGCGGGACATGTGACCCTCCTCAGATGAGATGGACGGCGCGAGGAGGGCCGCTAGCGGGGCGGGCCGAGGAGCAGCGGCGCCTGCCAGAGCGCGCGGGCGACCAGCGGCGCCGCGACGTACGCGCCGGGACGGCGCGTGGGCCGCGACACCCGCGGCCACGCCAGGACGAGGAGCGCCATGACGAGCGAGGCGAGCGTCGTCGCGAGCGGCGCGAGCGAAGTGAGCTTCGGGACCCCCTGCAGCCGCTGGTTGAGCGTCATGAGGAAGATGGGGAAGCGGTAGGCCGCGAGGACGTGGTCGTGGAAGAGCGGGGTGCCGGGTGGATCGACGTGCGGCGCCACGACGAGGCCGGATCCCGCGAGAGTCGCTCCGGTCACCGCGAGCGCGAAGATGGCGATCCCAAGAGCCCGCATCTTCCCTAACCAGAGGATACGGCGGCGCATTGCCGGCAGATGCCCACGACCGCGGAGTGGGCCAGGTCGGCGCGGAAACCGTGCTCCTCCCGGAGCCGGCGGGCCAGGGGCGCGAGGACCTGGAAGTCGATCTCCTGCTCGGCACCGCAGCGCCGGCAGACGAGGTGCCCGTGGCGCTCGGCGTCGGCCCGGAACCACCGCGTTACCCGGTCGTCGAGGTGCGTGTGGGTGACGTAGCCGAGCTCCTCGAGCACCTCGAGGTTGCGGTAGACGGTGGAGGGATCGATCTGCGGATACCGGGCGCGTATCCGCCGCGCGATCTCCTCGGCCGTCGTGTGATGTCGCGCGCGCTCCAGCGCGTCCAGCACGAGACGGCGCTGGACCGTCATGCGCCGACCTTTCGCGCGGATGTCGTCGGCGAGGCTCACATCGCAAGCCTCGCGCAATCGCGAGCGTCTTGCAACTTCCCACTATTGCGGTGATTTGCGATAAGTCTGGCCTGGCGGTAGCGTCGCTCGCGTGAATCTCGGCGCGATCACGCTCCTCCTCGGCATGGCGGCGCTCGGCTTCCGGCACGGGTTCGACTGGGACCACATCGCCGCGATCACCGACATCACGAGCACGACGACCGCGGGACACAGCGAGGCCGACGTGCCCGTCGGGGCCCCGATGCCGGCGCACGGCCACGACGCGGCCGAGCGGCGCGGGCACCAGCACGCGCACGCCACCGCGGGTCCAGGGGCGATGCACGCGCTCGCCGAATCGCGCTTCGCGCACGAGGAGCGCCATGCCGTCGGCCTGGCCACGCTCTACGCGCTCGGGCACGCCTCCGTCGTCACGGTGCTCGGCGTCGCCGCGCTCCTCCTCGGGGCGGTCCTGCCGGCCTGGGTCGACCCGATCCTCCAGAAGGTCGTCGGCGTCACCCTCGTCGTGCTCGGCGCGTGGGTGCTCTTCTCCGTCTACCAGTACCTACGCGGCAAGGGGGAGTTCCGGCTGCGCAGCCGCTGGATGCTCGTATTCGACTTCGTGAAGTACGGTTGGGGCGCGCTCCAGGCGCGCATCCACGGACACGAGCACGTGCAGTCGGCGCACGCGACGCAATACGGCCCGAAGACCGCGTTCGGCGTCGGGATGATCCACGGCATCGGCGCGGAGACCGGGTCGCAGGCGCTCCTCCTCGCTGGCGTCGCCGGCGTGACCGGGACGACCGGCGTGGTCATCCTCTTCGCCTTCGTGGTGGGGCTCCTGCTCTCGAACACGCTCGTCGCGGTCGTGAGCGCGTCCGGCTTCATCGGAGCCCAGCGGCTGCGAACGATCTACGTCGTGGTCGGATTCGTCGCGGGGCTCGCAAGCCTCGCGATCGGGCTCCTCTTCATCGTCGGTCTTGGCACGGCGCTCCCCGACCTGCAGGAGCTGCTCTTCGGCGGTCGCGCGGAGTAGCCGTGTTCGAGGCGATCTGGTCCGCGCTCGCGCTCTCGTTCGCGATGACCTGGGAGATCACCTGGGCGCTCATCGTCGGCTTCACGCTCTCGGCGGTCGTGCAGGCGGTGGTCTCGAAATCCCAGATGAGCCGCCTGCTGCCGGACGACTCGCCGCGCAGCATCGCGGTCGCCTGCGGCCTCGGCGCCGCATCCTCGTCCTGCTCCTACGCGGCCGTCGCGCTGGCTCGCTCGCTCTTCCAAAAAGGCGCGCACTTCACCGCGGCGATGGCTTTCGAGTTCGCGTCGACGAACCTCGTGATCGAGCTTGGGATCATCATGGCGATCCTCCTCGGCTGGCAGTTCACCCTGGCGGAGTTCGCCGGCGGGCCGCTCATGATCGCGATCCTCGTACTGCTCTTCCGGCTGTTCCTCCGCCGCCCGCTGCTCGAGTCCGCGCGCCGCCAGGCCGAGCGCGGCCTGCGCGGCTCGATGGAAGGGCATGCCGCAATGGACATGTCGGTGACCGAGGGCGGCAACGTGCTCGAGCGCGCGCTCTCGCCGCGCGGCTTCACGGCCATCTCGCATTACTTCGTGATGGACTGGGCCGCGATCTGGAAGGACATCGCGGGCGGCCTCCTCATCGCCGGCGCCCTCGGCGCGTTGGTCCCCGTCGAGTTCTGGCGCGCGTTCTTCCTGAGCGGCGATCCGAGGGTCGCGGCGCTCTGGGGACCGGTCGTCGGCCCTCTCGTCTCGATGGCGTCGTTCGTGTGCTCCATCGGGAACGTGCCGCTCGCGGCCGTGCTGTGGAACGGGGGGATCAGCTTCGGCGGCGTGATCAGCTTCATCTTCGCGGACCTGCTGATCTTTCCGATCCTCAACATCTACCGGAAGTACTACGGCGGCCGCATGACGGGATTCCTGTTCGTCACCTCGTACCTGGCGATGGTCGCGGCCGGGCTCGTCGTCGAGCTCGTCTTCGGCGCGCTTGGCCTGATCCCGGCGGAGCGGCACGCGATCGTCGCCGAGGCGCAGATCACGTTCAACTACACGTCCGTCCTCAACCTGATCTTCCTCGCGCTCGCCGCGCTCCTGGTGTGGCGCGCCGCACGTACCGGTGTCGGCGCGATGCTCGCGGAGATGGATAGCCCGCCGCGGTCGCGGACAGAACAGGTGGCTGACGGCTCAACGCGGGCGCCCGCGGGCTACGTGTGTCCGATGCATCCGGAAGTCCGCAGCGACCGGCCCGGCCGCTGTCCGAAATGCGGGATGGCGTTGCAGCCTGAGGCAGCGCACGAGCGCGAGCCACCCAAACATGTTCATCCGACGTGACCCCGGGGCGTCTGCGGCCGACGGGTCGTTGCTAGCCCGCCGCCTTGCGGCTCGCGCGCCGGCAGCTCGCGCAGAGCCCGTAGATGTCGAGCGCGGTGTGGTTCACGTGGAAGCCGTAGCGCGAATCGACCGATCGGAGGAGCGGCTGTAGCAGCTTCTCGTCGAGGTCCTCGACGCGCTCGCAGCGCTCGCAGACGAGGTGGTGGTGGTGCTCGGGATCGCAGGCGACGTACACGGAGACGTGGCCGGATCGCTCGAGCCGCCGCGCCATGCCATCCTGCACCTGCGCCTCGAGGGCGCGGAACACGGTCGCCCGGCCCAGCCGAGGCTGGGTCGTGTGGAGACGGTCGTAGAGCTCCTGGGCGCTGAGCGCGCGGCGGGCGTCCGCGAGCGCCCGCGCGACGAGGACACGCTGCGGCGTGAGGCGCCGCCCGCCCGCGCTGATGCGGTCCGCCAGCGAGCGCTCGGAGCGCGACGGCATCAGCTCCATCCTAGGCCCGTCATTTGACAATGATACTCGGTCTCAACTAGCCTCGTCATCGTCCTGAGACTCAGTCTCAGGCGGGGGAGAGGCACGAGATGGGACGGAGCGTCGCCGCCCTTGGAGTCGTGGCGCTCGTCGTCGCGGCGTGCGCGCAAGCGCCCGCGGCCGGGTCGGGGATCACGGTCGTCGCGACGACCACGATCATCGCCGACCTCGCGAAGCAGGTCGGCGGACCGGACGCGAACGTCGAGTCGCTCGCGCCCGCGGGCGCCGCGGTCGAGGACTACCAGCCCGCGCCCGAGGACGCGAAGAAGGTCGCGAGCGCGAAGGTCATCCTCATCAATGGCCTGGCTCTCGACCGCTGGAGCGAGAAGCTCCGCAAGAACGCCGCCCCCGACGCGAAGGTCGTGATCCTGTCCGACGATCTGCCGCGTCTGGGGATCGGCGAATCGGACGACGAGGACATCAACAAGAACGGCAACCCGCACTACTGGTTCGACGTGAAGTACGCGAAGACCTACGTCGAGCGCATCCGTGACGCGCTCATCGCGGTGGATCCGGCGCACGCGGACGGCTACACCTCGCGCGCGATGGCGTACCTCGCCATGCTCGACGACCTCGACAGGGAGATCCGCGTGCAGGTGCAGCAGATCCCGCAGGAGCGGCGCAAGCTCGTCACCTCGCACGACGCGTTCCCCTACTTCGCGAAGGCCTACGGCTTCAAGATCGTCGGCTTCGCCGAGCCCGAAGGCGGAAAGGAGCCGTCGGCAGGGGAGCTCGCGAAGCTCGTCGACAAGGTGAAGGCCGAGAGGGTCCCTGCGATCTTCTCCGAGGCGCAGGTCTCGCCGAACGTCGCCCAAGCGCTCGCGAAGGACGCGGGCGTGAAGACCGTGGTCACCGATCTCGTCACGGACAGCCTCGGCGACCCGCCGGCGGACAGCTACCTCGGTCTCATGCGGACGGACGTGAAGAAGATCGTCGACGCGCTGAAGTGACCCTCGCGGTCACGGTAGCCTCGCTCCCCGTGGTCGAGGCCTCCAGGACGATCGAGCTCCAGGACGTCAGCGCCGGGTACGACGGCGTCCCCGTCCTGCGCGACGTGGACCTCACCGTGCGCGCCGGCGAGCTGCTCGCGCTCGTCGGACCGAACGGCGCCGGAAAGTCGACCCTGCTCAAGGTCGTCGCCGGGCTGCTGCCGCCGATGCGCGGCCGCGTCCGGGTCCTGGGCGCGCGCGCTGGCGAGGAGTCCGGCCGCGTCGCGTATCTCCCCCAGGCGGAATCGCTGCGCTGGGACTACCCGCTCCTCGTCGAGGACGTCGTCCTCATGGGCCGGATCGCAAAGCTCGGGGTCGGCCGGCGCGCGGCCGCCGCCGATCGCGAGGATGCGCGCGCCGCGCTCGCACGGGTCGACGCGCGCGACCTCGCGCAGCGCCCGATCGCCGCGCTCTCCGGAGGCCAGCGGCAGCGCGTGCTGCTCGCGCGGACGCTCGTAGCGGGGCCGGACGTTCTCCTGCTCGACGAGCCCGCGACGGGCGTCGATCCGACGACCGAGGAGCAGCTCATGCGCGTGCTCGAGCAGCTCGCCGCGGAAGGGAAGACCGTCGTCGTCTCGACCCACGACCTCGCGGGCGTGATGGCGCACTTCCCGCGCGTCGTCTCGCTCAACGGCCGGATCGTCGCCGACGGCACGACGGCCGTGCTCCGCGACGACCGGATCCTCCGCGAGACGTACGGCGGCCACCGCCCCGGCGGGCCGCAGCTGTACGGCGACGAGCACCATGCCTGACCTCTTCGCGCCGCTTGCGTTCACGTTCGTGCAGCGGGCGCTCGTCGGCAGCGTCCTCGTCGGGATCGTGTGCGCCTCGGTCGGCGTGTTCGTCGTCCTCCGCGGCCTCGCGTTCCTCGGCGACGCGATCTCGCACGCCGCGTTCCCCGGCGTGGTCATCGCGTTCTTGTTCAAGGTGAACCTCGCGATCGGCGGCTCGATCGCCGCGGTCGCGAGCGCGCTCACCGTCGGGCTCATCGCGCGCCGCTCGGGGCTCCGCGAGGACGTGGCCATCGGCGTCGTCTTCTCGGGGATGTTCGCCCTCGGCGTCGTGCTCTTCTCCGGCATCAAGAGCTACACCGGGGATCTCCTCGGCATCCTCTTCGGGGATGTGCTCGGCGTGAACGAGGAACAGCTCGCCATCGCCGGCGTGGTGACGCTCGTCGTCGTCGTGTCGCTCTGGCTTGTGTGGAAAGAGCTCGTGTTCGTGAGCTTCGATCCGGTCGGAGCCGCGGCGGCGGGCCTGCCGGTCCTCCGCTACGACGCGCTGCTGCTCGCGCTCATCGGCGTGACGATCGCTGTGTCGGTGCAGGTCGTGGGCATCATCCTCGTCGTCGCCATGCTCGTGACCCCCGCGGCCGCGGCGCGCCTCGTCGCGGGCACCCTGCGCGACATGCTCGCGCTCGCGCTCGCCTTCGCCGTCGGCTCGGCGATCGTCGGCATCGCGCTCAGCTTCTTCGGCAACACCGCATCCGGCGCGACGATCGTGCTCGTGACGACGGCCGTGTTCGCGCTCGTCTGGGGGATCCGCGCGGTCCGGCTGCGGCTGCTCGGGGCCTGAGTCGCTACGGCGCGTTGAGCTGGAGCGTGACTCCCGCGCGGCCCTGCGTTTCGGCGCCGGCGCCGTCGAGTAGGAACTCGAGGACGAGCGAATAGGCGTCCGCGGGCACGAGTCGGCCCTGCTCGTCGAGCCCGTCCCAGGACACCGACGTCATGCGGCGCTGGCCCGCCGCCGCCGTCACGCTCGTCGCCACGAGGGAGCGTACGAGCACCTCGGCGGGGCTCGTGCCCTCGTTGACACCGCTCGCGAGGACCCGCGCGGCGAGCGGGCCGGTGATCGTCCCACGGGTCGTGCTGATCGCGACCGGGATCGTGACGGTGCTGCCGAGCGCGTAGTGCGGCTGGATCGTGAGCTCGACGCGGCCGTTCGGCAGCTGCGTCGGGATCACGAAGGTGCCGGTCGGACCCGCGCCGCGGCCGAAATCCGGCGGCGCGGCGCAGGCGGACGCCGCCAGAGCGGCGGCGAGCAGGACCCCGCGCATCACGCGTCCACGCGCTCGACCCAACCGAGCCCCCGCGCGACGAGCGCCGCGCCGTTTCGTTCGACCCAGTCGTTCACCAGCAGCGCGCGGCGCGCTCGCCAGCGCGTGTCGTCCGCCGTCGCGAGTCCCGCACGGCGCCGTCCGGTCCAGTGCACGAAGGCCACGCCCGCGCGCAAGCGCATGAGCGCGGGCAGGGCCGCGACCTCCGCGATGTCGAGCGCGAGCCTCGCGCAGTACGCGCGACCGAACTCGTCGCAGCGGACCATCGCGACGTCGCCCAGCTGCGGCCAGCGGTAGAGGCCGACCGCGAGGTCCATCGCCCGTACGTCCCAGCCGGAATGCTCGAAGTCGAGATACCCGATCACCGTGCCGTCGCGCAGAAGGAGGTTGCCGAACCCGAAGTCGCCGTGCGTCACCTGCTGGGGGAGCGACGCGTAGAGCGGATCGGCGAGCTCGGCGACCTCGTGGAGGGCGATCGCGAGTCGGCGCGACTCGTCGGCGTCGAGCCCGCACTCGGCCACTGCCGCGTCGAGATCGTCGACGAGCGGGTGCATCGCCGCGAGCGCGCCGGTGAACGACGGGACCGTCACCTCGAAGTGATCGAACGTCCCGAGCGCGGCGTCGACGTCGGCGAGTGCGGCGGCGCCCCGGCGGCGCGCGACCGGATCGTCCTCGCTCGCGGGCTCGCCGGCAATGCGCACGAAGAGCGCCGCGAGCCGGCCGTCGACGACGCGGAGCGTGTCGCCGCTCGTGCTCGGCACCGGATGCGGGATCGCGAAGGGCAGGCCGGCGGCGCCGAGCCGTCGCAGGAGCTCGTGCTCGAAGCGCTGCCGCGACGGATCCGAGACGTTCGTGTACACGCGGAGGACGAAGTCGCCGGTCGCGCATGACACGTACGACGTCCTGTTCTGGTAGCCGCCGGACGCCGGGCCGATCGCCCGCGGGCGAGGCAGGCCCCACGCGTCGAGGATCCGCCCCAGGTCGAGATCGCTCACGGGTGGGCCGAGCGCTCGATGCGCTGGCGGTCCTCGCTCTCGAGCTGGAAGGTCGAGTGCTCGATGTCGAAGTCGCCGGCGAGACAGCCGCCGAGCGAGTCGAGGACGGCCGCGGGGTCGGCGTGCCGGTCGACGACGACGTGCGCCGAGACGACGTTGAGGCCGCTCGTGATCGTCCACACGTGGAGGTCGTGGACGTCTGTGACGCCCGCGCATCCCCGTATGTGCGTGCGCAGGACGTCGAGGTCGACGCCGCGCGGCGTCGCCTCGAGGAGGACGTCGAGCGCCTCGCGGAGCAGGCGCCACCCGCGCGGCACGATGAGCGCCACGATCGCGAAGGCGGCCACCGTGTCGGCGTTCCGCAGGCCGGTCGCGAGCGTGACGATCGCCGAGACCGCGACGGCGCCGGAGCCGAGGAGATCCGAAAGGACCTCGAGGTACGCAGCCCGCACCGTGAGGCTCGCGCTCTGGGCCTCGCGCAGCAGCGCGATCGAGATCGCGTTGCTCGCCAGACCGACCGCGGCCACGGCGAGGACGACGCCACTCGCCACCTCCGAGGCCTCCGAGAGACGCCGGACGCCCTCCACGAGCACGACGCTCGCGACGAGGAAGAGCAGACCCGTGTTCAGCACGGTCGCGAGGATCTCGAGGCGCAGCATCCCGAACGTCCGCCGCTCGCTCGTCGGGCGCGCCGCGAGCCATACGGCCACGACCGCGATCGCGAGCGCGACGACGTCGATGAGGACGTGGAACGCCTCGGCGAAGAGCGCGAGGCTGCTCGCGAACGCGGCCGCGACCGCTTCGACGACGAAGACCGTCGCCGAGAGCACGAGCGCGATGACCAGGCGCGGTCGCGCGGTCGCGGCCGCGGAATGGGTGTGCATTGCGTTTTCTCAAAGGTACAGTTGACGGTTGAGGGGGCGTTGCCCCCACGCTGGAGGGCCCGTGACGCTGATCACACCCGAGATGACCATCGCCAGCGTCGTCGACCGCTGGCCGGACGCCGCGCGGATCTTCGCGCGTTACGGGCTCTCGTGCGCCTCGTGCGCGATCAGCAAGAGCGAGACGATCCTCGCCGGCGCGACCGGACACGGCGGCGGCCGGGTGAACATGGACGAGCTCATGCGCGACCTCAACACCCTCGCCGACACCGGCAAGCTCCCCGACAACCTCCCGGCCGCGAACGCCACCGCCGGCCCCGGCGGGATGAAGATGCGTGGCATGGCCGAGCAGAAGGGCATCAAGCACGTCATCGCGGTGATGTCCGGCAAGGGCGGAGTGGGGAAGTCGCTCGTCGCGGGTCTCCTCGCGGTCGGGCTCAAGCGGCGAGGCTTCACGGTCGGCATCCTCGACGGCGACATCACCGGCCCCTCGATCCCGCGGATGTTCGGCGTCCGCGAGAAGCCCGCGGTCGCGGCCGACGGGAAATCCCTCGTGCCGTCGAAGTCGCGCGGCGGGATCCCGATCATGTCGATGAACCTGCTGCTCCCGGACGAGGGCGAAGCGGTCATCTGGCGTGGCCCGATGGTGTCCGGCGCGATCCGCCAGTTCTTCAGCGACGTGCAGTGGGGCGAGCTCGACTACCTCATCGTCGACCTGCCGCCCGGCACGAGCGACGCGCCGCTCACGGTCATGCAGGCGCTGCCGGTCTCGGGTGTCGTCCTCGTGACCACACCGCAAGCGCTCGCGACGCTCATCGTCGGGAAGGCCGTGCGCCTGGTGAAGCAGCTCGGGGGCGACATCGTGGGCGTCGTCGAGAACATGAGCTACGTCGCGATGCCCGACGGCTCGAAGAACGAGGTGTTCGGCCCCTCGCAGGGCCTCAAGCTCGTCATCGCGTCGAACGCACCGCTCATGGCGAAGCTGCCGATCGATCCCGAGATCGCGCGCCTCGCCGACGCCGGCCTCATCGAGTCCTACGAGTCGCCGGAGTCCGAGGAGCTGCTCGCGAACTTCATCGAGGTCGCGCCAGAAAAGCACCCGCAGGTGGCGGTCGCCTAGAGGCTCGTCTCCGGCGCCGTAATGAGGCGGATGTGAGCGAGGTCGAAAGCGTCCCGAGCGAGCCGACCGTCCGAGGTGACGAGCTCGCAATCGTGCAACCTGGCTAGCGCTACGCAAAAGGCGTCGGAAGACGAGAGGCGATCGGCAAGCAGATGCGCCTCCCATAAGAGGCTCGTGAGAGACACGCGTTCGACGGGAAGGCTCGGCAATCGCCGCGCGACGAACTCAAGCCGGTCGCGATCGACAAGTCCCTGGCGGAAGCGTCGGCGGAAGGCCGCGTAGACCTCGGCGTCGAAGTGAGCGGGGACGGTTCCTCGTTCGCTTTCGATGATCGTCGCGACGCCCACGGCCGCGGGCGAGCCGCCCAGCAGCTCGACTGCGCTCGAGGCATCGAGGACGATCAGTCTTCGAGACCCAGTTCTTCCCTCCGAGTCTTTGAGGATCTCGATCACGTACTGACTCATCGACACGCCCTTGCCGGCCGCCCGCCGGCGGAGCCGGTCGCGGAGGGCGGTAGGGATGCCCCGAATCTGCAGGTCGGCCTTCTTCAGCTTCGCCATTTCCGCGAGTCTACTGCATGCAAAACGCATGCAGCATGTCGCGCGTGACATACTGCGCTTCTGATAGGCCGCGCCCGCACTCACGCCGGAGCGCTCTGGCTCTTCACGGCGACCGGCATCGCGAACGTCCTCGCTTACGGCTACCAGGTCGTGATGGCGCGGCTCCTCCGCCCGGAGGACTACGCGGTGCTCGTCGCGCTCTTCGGGATCCTCATCCTCGAGTCGATCTCGAGCCAGGTCATCCAGTCCGCGACGGCCAAGCTCGCCGCCCAGTACCGCGCGGTCGGCGACCAGGCGGCGCTGCACGCGTTCGTGCGCCGCTGGTCGACGCGCACCGTGATGGCGCTCGCCGCGCTCGCGATCGCCGTCGTCGCCTTCGCGGGCCCGCTCGCGGTCGGTCTCTCGCTCCCGGCCTTCGCGGTCGGTCTCCTCGGCGTCAGTCTCTTCTTCGCCGGGTCGCTCACCTTCGCGCTCGGGCTGCTCCAGGGCCTTGCGCGGTTCAGCTGGATGGGCTCCGTCCTCATCGTCCAGGCGGGCACGCGGCTTCTCGTCGGCATCGCGCTCGTGCTTCTTGGGCTGGGCGTGAACGGCGCGTTCGCGGGCGCGACTGCCGCCGTCGGTGTGAGCCTGCTGGTCGCGATCGTGCCGCTCGCGGCGCTGCTTTCCGCGGCGCGCGGCGCGACGCACGAGGTCGAGCTCGGTGCGGCGGAGACGCGCTTTTTCGCGCTCGCCGCCGTCGTCCTCCTCGCGTACGCGGCGCTCACCAACATCGACGCCGTCCTCGCGCGCTCGCTGCTCCCGCCCGACGACGCGGGGGCGTACGCCGGTGCGGTCACGCTCGGAAAGATCGTGTTGTTCGCGCCGATCGCGATCGGTTACCTGCTCCTCGAGCGCACCTCGCGCGCGCACGCCCGCGGGGAGGACACGGACCGCGCCCTCGGCCTGGCGCTCGCGTTCGTCCTCGCGACGAGCGGACTGGTGGCGGTCGCCTACCTCCTGGCGCCCGTGCTCGTCGTCGGCGTCGTCATCGGATCGCAGTACCCCGCGACCGCCGCGCTCGTCGGCCCGTACGGAATCGCCGCGCTGGCGAACGCGCTCCTGAGCCTATGGATCAACTACTTCATCGGCCGAGGCCAGATGCGCGTCGGCGTCCTCCTCGCGATCGCGGTCCTCGTCGAGGTCGGCCTGCTCGAGACCGTCGTCACCGACCCGACGAGCATGGTCCGCGTCGTCCTTGTGGTCGCGCTCGCGACACAGGCGGCCGCGGTCGCGACGTTCGTCCTCGGCCTGCGCGGACGCCGGACCGCTACCGCCGGCCGGTAGGCTCGGCACGCAGATGTCCGGCAGCACGCTCGTCCGCGTGTCGCTCGCGCTCGTCGCGACCGGCATCGTGGCCGCCGCGAGCCTGCGCCCGGCGCTTTCCGACGTCGGTCCGGACGTCCCATTCGCGGTCGCGTTCCTGTCCTTCATCGTTCTTCTGCTGATCGCCGCCGCGGCCGAGCCACCGCGCTGGTCGCTGGCACTCGCGTTCGCGCTCGCGGCGCTCACGTACGCCGTCACCGTCCTCGCGAACGGCGGCGCCATCGTCGGGATCGGCGCGTACGTCGTCGC
>VBDU01000037.1 GCA_005883625.1 Chloroflexota bacterium
GGAAGTCCGTGAGGAAGGGCAGGCCGTGCGTGAGGAAGCCGCTGCCCATGATGAGGACGCCCTCGTCACGTAGCGGCGCGAGCTGCCGGCCGAGCGTGAGGAGCTGCGTCGCGTTCAAGCTGGGCATCGAGATCTGCAGCACGGGGACGTCCGCCTGCGGATACATGACCGTGAGCGGCACGTACGCGCCGTGGTCGAGGCCGCGCGCGGGCTCCTCGCCGACCGGCGTCTGCGCGCCGACGAGCTCCCGCACGCGCCGCGCGAGCGCGGGCGCGCCCGGCGCGGGGTACGTGACGCGGTAGTACTTCTCCGGGAAGCCGGAGAAGTCATAGACAAGCGGCACCGGCGTCGTCGCCCCGATCGTGAGGGGCGCGTTCTCCCAGTGCGCCGAGATGACAAGGATCGCCTTCGGCCGCGGGAGCGCGGCGGCCCACGCGGCGAGCTCGCCCGGCCAGATCGGATCGTCCACCAGCGGCGGAGCGCCGTGGCCGAGATACACGGTGGGCATGCGGTCTGTACTCATAGCGACATCGTCAACGCGGCGCGCCCGCCGCTTATTTCGCAGGTCAGGCTTGCGGCCGCTCGGTCTTGCCGGGGACCGCCGGAGCGCGCGGCGCGTACGGCATGAGGAGCATCCGCTTCACCGTCGACTTCACCTGGCGCATCGCCTTCTCGCCAACGTCGCCCGAGGATGAGCTGCCGGCGGGGCGCGTCAGCGCGTCTCGAGGGGCCGCGGTCCGGCCGGCGGGGGGAACGACTCGTCCAGCTCGTCGAGGTCCCTCTTCGAGAGCTGGAGGTCGACGGCGCCACGGTTCTCCCGCACGCGGGCCGGATGTCGCGATTTGGGGATCGCGATGACGCCCGGATGGCGGATCAGCCACGCCAGCGCGACCTGTGCTGACGTCGCCCCGTGTCTCACCGCGACGCGCCCGAGGGCGGGGTGATCGCGGTGCGACAGGAGTCCCTCCTCGAGCGGTGAGTACGCGATGATCGGCAGCCGGCGCCGCCGGCACCAGGGCAGGAGGTCGTCCTCGATCCCGCGGCGCAGCAGGTTGTAGAGGACCTCGTTCGCGGCGATGCGGACGCCGTCCCGCACCCTCGCGAGCTCCTCCATGTCCGCGACGTCGAAGTTGCTGACGCCGGCATGACGGATCTTCCCCGCGCGAAGGAGCTCCGCGAACCCGGCGACGGTCTCGCGCAGCGGGACGTCACCGCGCCAATGGAGCAGGTAGAGGTCGATGCGGTCCGTGCCCAGCCGTCGCAGGCTTCGCTCGCACGCCGCGACCAGGGCCTTTTTCGTCGCGTGTTGCGGGTAGAGCTTGCTCACGACGAAGACGTCGTCGCGCCGTCCCGCGATCGCCGCGCCGACGACCGTCTCCGCGCCGCCCTCGCCGTACATCTCGGCCGTGTCGATGAGCGTCATGCCGAGCTCGATGCCGAGACGCAGCGCGGCGATCTCGCTCCGTCGCGCCGCGGGATCCTCTCCCATCCGCCAGGTGCCCTGGCCGACGACCGGCACGCGTTCGCCCGACGCGAGTCTTGCGGTCCGGATCGCGCGCACGACGGACGTCAGGCGGGCGCTGGTGCCGGCGTGGCGGTGCGGCGTGCGACCTCGGCGCGGACGAGCGGCGCGACCTTCGTCGCGAAGAGCTCGATCGAGCGCAGCACCTTCTCGTGGGGCAGCGTGCCGACGCTCATCTGCATGAGGAAGCGGTCAAGCCCGAACAGCTCGTGCTCGTACAGGATCTTCGCCGCGACCTCGTCGGGAGTGCCGATGAGGTTCGCGCCGTGCGGCGCGCGCTCCGCCTCGAATTGCTGGCGCGTGAGCGGCGCCCAGCCCCGCTCGCGCCCGATCTTCGCCATGACGTAGGAGTACGCGGCGAACGCGTCCTCCGCGGCCTGCCGCGAGTCGTCCTCGATGAGGCCGTGCGAGTTGATGCTGACCGCGAGCGTCGCCGGATCGTGACCCGACCGTCGCGCGGCCTCGCGGTAGAGCTGGATGAGCGGAACGAAGCGCCGTGGCTCGCCGCCGATGATCGCGAGCGCGAGGGGCAGGCCGAGCGTGGCGGCGCGCACGACGGACTCGGGGTGGCCGCCGACCGCGATCCACACGGGCAGCGGATCCTGGAGCGGCCGCGGGTAGACCGGGAGATCGGTGAGCGGTGCGCGGTGCGTGCCGGACCAGCTGACGCGCTCGCTCTCGCGGACGCGCAGGAGCAGGTCGAGCTTCTCCTCGAAGAGCTCGTCGTAGTCCGCGAGGTCGTAGCCGAAGAGCGGAAAAGACTCGGTGAACGAGCCGCGCCCCGCCATGATCTCCGCGCGTCCACCCGAGATGAGGTCGAGCGTGGCGAAGTCCTGGAAGACCCGCACCGGATCGTCGGAGCTCAGCACGCTCACCGCGCTCGTGAGCCGGATGCGCGTGGTGCGAGTCGCCGCCGCCGCGAGGACGACGGCGGGCGTCGAGACGACGAACTCGGCGCGGTGATGCTCGCCGACGCCGAAGACGTCGAGGCCGAGCCGGTCGGCGAGCTCGATCTCCTCGACGAGCCGCCGGAGCCGCTCCCGTGCGCCGATCGTCCGACCGGTCTTCGGGTCGGGTGTCATCTCGCCGAAGCTGTAGATCCCGAGCTGCATCGTCGCTGGAACGGCTATGGCGGCGGGTTCATTCCGCGCGCCGCCGCGGGGGGATCAGCGCGCGGCCGCCGCTCTCGCGACCTCGAAGGTCCCCCGCTGCACGACCAGCTCCTTCTCGTTCGACGCGACGCTCACGACGGTGCCGGCCCTCGTATCGAGCACGCTGGTGAGCGTGTAGCCCGACCTCGCCAGATACGACACCGCGTAGACGTGGTCGTTCACGCGCGCGACCTCGTATCGCACGCTCGGTTCGGGCGCCGACCCGTTCTGGCCCTTCTTCGGCTCGCCGAGCTGGCGCCAGCTGACGGTGCCGTCGCTCGCGAAGGTGTGCTCGAACGCCTTGCCCGCCATCGGACCGTCCTCGTACGTCCAGCGGATCGTCTTCCCGCGGATGGGATCGGCGCTCATGGCTTCCTCCCTCGTCGTTTTGCGCTCTCGCGCTGCAAGCCGGGGACCATGCGCGCCCCGGCTACGCGACACTCTGTGAGATGGCACGCCGATCGGCGCTCACGCCACGCGAGCACGCGCGCAAGGAGCAGGTGCTCACGCAGCACCAGCCCGCGCGCGTCGCTCAGACCGCCGACGCGCTCGTGCTCAAGGACGGCGACCACTTCCTGCTCTGCGGACAGAGCGGGGACGTGCCGCTCCGCCCCGGTCACGGCCTCGGCCTCTACTGGCGCGACTGCCGTTTCCTATCGGGGTACGAGCTCGCCCTCGAGGGCGAGGCGCCGATCGCGCTCTCCTCGACCGCGGCACGCGGTTACGAGACGCTCCACGACCTCGCGAGCCCCGAGATCGCGGACGCGCGCGGACGGCGCGCGATCGCGAAGAACGCGATCGCAATCCGCCGGCAACGGCTTTTCCAGGATGGATCGCTGTACGAGCTGAACTGGGTGCGCAACTTCGGCAAGGTGACCGCCCGATTCGCGATCGAGCTGCGCTGGCGATCGGCGTTCGACGACATCTTCGTCCTGCGCGGTCTGGTCCCACGCCCACGCGGCGCGCTCCGGCAGCCCCGGGTCCGGCGCCCGGACGCCGTCGTGCTTCGGGCCGATGGCATCGACCGCGCTCGGCGTCGGACCGCCATCACCTTCGCGCCGCGTCCGAGCGCGCTGCATCGCGATCGCGCACGCTTCCGTCTCACGCTCGCGCCCGGCGAGGAGACCGACATCGCCGTCGCGATAACGCCGTCGGTCGCGACGCATGGTCCGCGCCGGATCGACCCGCGCCGGGTGAGGCATGCCCGCATGCGCGAGGTCTTCGAACGATCGCGGCGCAATTGGCTTGCCGGGTTCACCCGCGTTCGCTCGTCGAACGAGCTCTTCGACGCCGTCGTCGAGCGCTCGTTCGGCGATCTGAGACTTCTGGAGACCGAGCTCGACGGGCATCGCTTCTTCGCGGCCGGGGTGCCGTGGTTCGCGACGCTCTTCGGCCGCGACGCCGCGATCGTCGGCCTCCAGCTGCTCCCCTATCAATGCGAGATCGCGCGCGACACGCTCCTCCTGCTCGCGCGCTACCAGGCCGACCGGGTCGACGAGTTCCGGAACGCGGAGCCGGGCAAGATCCTGCACGAGCTGCGCGTGGGCGAGCTCGCGCGCGCGGGCGAGATCCCGCAGAGCCCGGCGTACTACGGCACGGTCGACGCGACGCTTCTGTTCGTCATCCTGCTCGCCGAGTACGTGCGCTGGTCCGGTGACGTCGCGCTTGCCCGGGGGCTCGCGCCCAACCTGGACGCGGCGATCCGCTGGGCGACCGGTGTCGCCGATCACGACGGCGACGGCTACCTCGATTACGTGGGCGCGTACCGCGGCGGCCTCGTGAATCAAGGCTGGAAGGACTCCGGCGACGCGATCGTGAACGCTGACGGTGGCCTCGTGAGGCCGCCGGTCGCGACGTGCGAGGTGCAGTCGTACGCGTATCGCGCGTTCGGCGACGCGGCCTGGCTCTACGCGATCCTCGGTCGCGCGCAGGACGCCGTTGGCCTGCGCACCCGCGCGCGCCGGCTTCGTGCGGCGTTCGAGCGCGACTTCTGGTCCGAGCGGCTCGGCTGCTACGTCCTCGCACTCCAGCGTGGCGGTCGACCGGCGCTCGTCGCGAGCTCGAACGCGGGCCAGGTGCTCTGGGGAGGCATCGCCTCACACGCTCACGCGCGGCGCGTCGCGCGCCGGCTCATGGAGACGGACCTCTTCACCGGCTGGGGAGTGCGCACGCTCTCCAGCAAGGCCAAGGCGTACAACCCGATCGGGTACCACATCGGGAGCGTGTGGCCGCACGACAACGCGCTGATCGTCGGCGGGCTTCGCGCCTACGGACGTGACCAGGAGGCGCTGCGGATCGCGGGAGCGCTGTTCGATGCCGCCGCCGGCTTCCGTGACTACCGCCTTCCCGAGCTCTTCTGCGGCTACGAGCGCGACCCCGGAGGCGAGCCGCCGGTGCGCTATCCGGTGGCGTGCAGCCCGCAGGCCTGGTCGGCCGGCGCGCTCCCGGACGTCGTCGCGCGGCTCCTCGGGCTGCGCGCCGACGCGACGGCGCGAACGCTGCGCGTCGATCCGGTCCTGCCGCCCTGGCTGGACTGGATCGAGCTCGAGGGCATGCGCGTGGGCGGCGCGCGGATCGATCTGCGCGTGGAGCGGGGGCGTGCCGGCGTCGTCCGGACGCGCACGCGAACGCGCAGGCAGGGCCTACGCGTGGAGGTTGCTCGGCAGGCGGGGCGGTGACGTAAGGGCTCGCTGCGCGGAGCAGCGAGCCCTTCGATCACCCACGCTCGCGTCAGCGATGCGTCTCGCGGACCACCCATACGCCGGAATTCATGTCCGAGATGACGATGAGCCCGTCATCCGCGACGACGACCCCCCAGACGAACGCGGAGTTCCCAAGGCAGGCGCAGGAACCGACGGGATCGTTGAACGCCGGTGGGACGAACGAGGCGACCTCGATCGGAGTGGTCGCCGCGCCGCTCAGCACCGGCGCCATGTCGACAACGCGGACGCCGTCCGAGTACCACGAGATCGCGACCTTCGTCGAGCTCCACGCCGGGTTCTGGGCGGTGTGATGGATCGTGTAGTTGCCGTTGCTCGGATCGTTGTTGGCCTCGGAATGCGGCGTCTTGAACGTGCCGATCTCCACGAGGTCGCCATTCGCATCGCGTGAGGCGAGGTCGAAGATCCTGAGGTAGCCCCATCCGACCTGGTTCTTCACGTCATTGGAGCGGCATTCGTCTTCGTCCTGAACGAGAAGGAATCGACCGTCGTTCGTCACATCCGCCGAGTGTGTATCCATGTCGCCGGACTCGTTCGCCGGATAGCGCGCTCGGCGTACGAAGCGAGGCCGCGTGGGGTCGGTGATGTCGAGCACGAGCTCGCCCGCGTCAAACGCGGAGAAGAACGCGGTCTTCCCGTCCGCGGTCGCCGAGGCGCTGTGACCGAACGTCCGTGCGAAGCAACCTGTGCCGGTGAACTGGTTCGTGAGGCCGATCTCGCGGAGCGCCCAGTTGCCGATCTCGGCAGGAGCCCTCGGGTCCGTGATGTCGACGATGCGCAGGTCGCCCCGACCGGCGGCGTCGAACGTCTGCGAGAAGTTCACGGCTTCGAGCGCCAGCACCTTGCCGGCTTGCTTCCTCGTTACGAGGTCGGGCCGCTGGACGATCGAGAGCTCGTGGACGCCGCGGATGTTGTCCCCGCTCGAGACGAACCCGAGCTTCTCCGGGGTCCTCGGATCGGTCACGTCCCAGAGCTGCAGCCCTCGCGGGATGGAGTTGTCGCGCCGGAAGCACGCCTGCAGGCCGACGGCGGCGATGTCGCGGCCCTGGCTCGGCCCGAAGAGCGGCGTGAAGACGGTGATGTCCTCGGCGCTGGTCCAGGCGGGACTCCGGAGGGTCCCGACGATCGGAAGACCGGGAGCGTGAAGATCGAGGATCTTCACACCGTTCCGCGGGTCGGCCGTGTCGCCGGCGGGACAGAACTTGGGGAAGTTCGAGATCCCGAAGCCCCACTGGCCGATGTACGCGAATCCCTTGTGCGCGTAGATGTCGGCGTTGAAGCCGCGGCCGCCGATGTCGTTATGGCCGACCAGCTCGAGGTTCGCGATCGAGCCGTTGTTCTGCACTTGGCCGGTCTTCTGGCCGCTGTCGGTGCCGGTCCCGCCGCCGTTCCGCTGGATCCAGGCAGTGAGCGGATCGTCGGCGAGGCCGTCGTCCGGTGTCGGAGTCGCGGCGCTCGGGAATGAGATCGAGAAGGCCCCGGTCAGAGCGAGCAGAAAGAACAAGAGTCGTCGCATGTGATGTCTCCTGAGTGCGGCCCGGTCGGTCTGTTCGGACGCGTGGAGCCTACCCAACCGCCCCGGAAACGTCGACTGGCTCGATCGCTCCGACGAAGCGCCCACTCAGCGATCCCGGCGTCGCGACGCGCGATCAGCCCTTGACCCCGCCGATGCGGATCCCTTCGACGAACTGGCGCTGGAACGCGAAGAACACTGCGATCATCGGCAGCGCCGCGACCGCCGCGCCGGTCATGAGCATCCCGTAGTCGGTGTTGAACTCGCCCTGCAGCGTCGCGAGGCCGACCTGCACGGGGTACTTCGCGGGATCGCGCAGGATGACGAGCGGGAAGATGAAGGCGTTCCAGTACCGCTGGAACGTGAAGATCGCCAGCACGGCGAGCGCCGGCCGCGAGAGCGGCACGATGATGTGGCGGTACACCTGCCACTCGGACGCGCCGTCCACGCGCGCGGCGTGCTCGAGCTCGGTGGGCAACGTCTGGATGAACTGCTTCATGAGGAAGACCCCAAAGACGTCCGCGAGGCCCGGGAGGATGACCCCGGGGTACGTGTCGAGTAGGCCGAGCGCGCGGAGGATGAAGAAGACCGGGATCAGCGTGACCTGTGCCGGCACGGTGAGCGTGCTCACGATGAGCCAGAACATGACGTCCTTTCCCGGGAAGCGACGCTTCGCGAAGGCGTAGCCGGCCATGCTGTCGAACAGCAGGTGGAAAGCGGTGATCACGCCGGCGATGACCACGGTGTTCACGAGCCAGCGGACGATCGGCGTCGTCTCGAAGAGCCGCTGGTAGTTGCCGACGCTGAGCTCGCGCGGGACCACCTCCGGCGGCACGCGCACGACGTACTGGGTCGGCGACAGCGAGGTGAGGAAGAGCCAGTAGAGCGGGAAGAGCGAGAGCGCGCCCGCGACGAGGAGCAGGACGTGGACCGGGAGGCGCCTCCTAATACTCGACATCGGTCCGCAGCGAGCGGAACTGCGCGATCGCGACGACGATGGCCATCACGAAGAGCACGACCGCCATGGCGCTCGCGAGGCCGTAGCGGCCGAACTGGAACGCGGTGCTGTAGATGAGCTGCACGATCGTGATCGTCGCGTTGTTCGGGCCGCCGCCGTTCGTCATGATGTAGACGCGTTCGAAGACCTGGAACGCGAGGATCGTGTACACGACCACCAGGTAGAGCGTCGTCGGCCGCAGCAGAGGCACGGTGATGTGCCGCCACTTCGCGAAGGGCCCGGCCCCCTCGAGATCAGCCGCCTCGTAGAGCTCGCGCGGCAGCGACCCGATCGCCGCCGAGTAGAGGACCACGCCGCCACCGGGGATCGTGAGGACCGCGCTCAGGATCACCGCGAGGAGCGCCTGGTCGGAGCTGCCGATCCACAGGAACGGGCCGAGGCCCAGCGTACCGAGCGCCGCGTTCGCGAGCCCGAACGGATTCGGATTGAAGATCCACCGCCAGACCATCGCGACGAGGATCGCCGAGTTCACGAGCGGCAGGTAGAAGAGAGCTCGGTAGAAGACGCGGCTCCTCGCGCCGAGCGGCTGGATGAGGCTGGCGACGACGAGCGCGAGCGTGACCTGCGCCGCGACGACGACCGTCGCGTAGAGCACCGTGTTCCCGAGCGCCTGGCGGAAGGCGGGGTCGTCGGCGAGCGTGCCGAAGTTCGCGAGGCCGATGAACGTCCCGCCGGTGACCCGCGCGTCCTGCAATGCCAGGACGAGGCCCTGCGCGACCGGCAGCAGCGTGAAAAGGACGAACAGCGAGAACGTCGGCAGGACGAAGAGATACGACCAGCCGTGACGCCGCAGCGCGGCGGTCACACTACTTGTTCGCTTCGTCCAGCAGCCGCTGCGCGGCCGACGTCACCTCGTCCAACGCCTGCTTCGGCGTCTTCTTGCCCTCGAGCGCCGCATCGCGCGCCGGCCGCATGTATTTCTGGTCGATCTCCGACCAGGTGCTCACGTTCGGCAGCACGTACGTGAAGGCGCCCATCTTCGCGACCTTCGCCTTGGCCGGGTGATAGTCGCCGTAGATGCCGGCGGCGGAGGTGCGCCCGGCGGGGGCCAGCCAGTACTCGACCGGCGGCGTCTGCTTCTTGAGGTCCGGCCCGATGTCCGGCCCCGTGAGGTACTTGGCGAACTGGTGCGCCGCGGCCTTTCTGTCGGCGTCCTGCTGCTCGCGCACCGCGATGAAGCCCACGCCGCCCCACGCCGTCTGGTCGCCCTTGGCCTTCGGGAAGTTCGCGATGTCCCAGTTCTTCCCGAACTCCCAGTTCTTGTCGGCGTTCAGCACGTTGATCATCGCGCTCGGCCGCTGGAGGATCGCGATGTCGCCGCTCAGGAACCGCGCCTGCGAGTCGTTGGGGTTGAGTGTGAGGAAGTCGGGCGGCATGACCTTGGCCTGCGCGAGCGCGACCCACTTCTCGAGGCCACTCACCGCGTCGGGGCTGTTGAACGTCCACGTCTTCACGTCCTTGTCGTAGGGTCGCCCACCGTCGATCAGCAGGAACGCGAACTCGTCATTGGCGTGCGCGAACCCGTAGACCTGTTTCCCGTTCGCGCGCTTGAAGGTGAGCTTCTTGGCCGCGGCGAAGAGCTCGTCGTAGGTCCAGTTCCCATCCTTCGGCGGGGTCACGCCGGCTTCCTTGAAGAGGTCGAGGTTGATGTACTCGAACCAGGGCACGATCCACAGCGGGTACGCGACGACCTTGCCCTTGTACGTCGTCGCCTGCAGCGCGCTCGGGTTGAAGTCTCTCCTCTCGGCGTCGGTGAGCGGCGGCTCGGAGAGCTGGCCCGCCGCCGCGTACTTGAGGACGTCGCCGCCCGTGGTGTGGAAGACATCGGGCCCGGCCTTCTGCTGGAGGATCGCGATGTCGAACTTCTGGTCCGTCTCGGGTCCGAACGGGCCGCCCTGGATCGTGATGGTGACGTTCGGGTAGCGCTCCTTCCAGGCCTTCACCGCGGCGTCCGAGGTGATGGTCTCTGCGCTCTGGCTTCCGGGCGTGTAGTTCCGCCGCCACCATTCGATGCTCACCGGTTTCGCCGCCGCGGCAGTGCCGCTCGCGCTCGCCGCGGCGCTCGTGCCCGGCGTGCCGGCCGGCGCGCAGGCGACGACGACGCCGACCGCGGCCATGGCCTGAAGGAATCGCCTTCGGGAGATCGTCACGTCACGTTCCATCTCGCTGCCTCCCCGCATTCGCTCAGCGCCCGACTATAGCCGGAGGCTCGAGGAGCACGACCGGGATCGGCCTCGCGGTCGTCGTCCGGTACACCTCGTACCCCGGGTACAGGCGGACGAGCTTCGACCACAGCCGCTCTCGTTCTTCGCTCGGAGGTTCAGGTACCACGCGGGCGCACGGTCGTGGCCGGCGTTCGACGCGCACGACGACCGCTTCCCCCTCCGGCCACCCGAAGACCGGCGCCGAACGCGGCTCGCCCGTCCGGCGTCCGACCGTCGTGATCAGCACGACCGGCCCCCACGCCCCCCGCGAGGCGAGCGCCGGCGCGACGCGATACCACCGGCGGTGGTACGCCGTCCACCACCGAGTGGTCGCCAGACGGCCGACCGCGAGGTAGAAGAGGCGTCGGAGCGGACCCAGACGAGGGGGACGCAGTCGCCGGCGCCCCCTCGTCACGGTCGTGCTACTTGCCGATGATCTCGGCGGCTTTGCCCTGCAGCTGGAGGACATGCATCCCCGTGTTCGCGCGGTCCACGATGTAGATGTAGCCGCGGTCGTCGGTCGCGACGTTGTTGGTCTGGATGACCTGCCTCGCGACGTTCTCCTGGCCCTTGAACTTGCCGACGCGCTTGTCGGTGGCCTGCGTGATCTCCGGAATGAAGTACGCCACCTCCTTCGGGTTGTACGGGTCGCGCACGTCGATCGCGCGGAGGCCCGCGTTGAAGTACGAGACGAACACGACCTTCTTGTAGAACGGCGGACCCATCTCCTCGTTCGTCGCGTGCGGACCGAACCGGCCCCCGCGATCGATGAAGTTGGCCTCGCCGCTGCCGCCGCTCGAGGCCAGGACCTGGAACGTCGCGATCGATTGCGGGCGACCCTCGGTCGTGACGTCGACGAAGGTAGTGACGTGACGCGGCTCGTCGCCGAAGTACTGCGTCGCCTCCGAGACCACGACGACGATGTCGCGCTCGGCGGCCTTCTGGTTGCCGGTGTCAATGACGCGGTCCGGGACCGTCATCTTGCCGAGCGGGAAGCTCGTGTGACCGCCATTGTCGGGATTCATGACCCACCGCCCGACCTCGGCGCTCGTGTAGTCGGTCGGGGCCGAGCTCAGGAGCTTGGCGCGGTCGACGATCTGCATGACGCCGTTCTCGCCGGTCCCATACGCCATGTAGATCCGGTTGCCGGCCGGACCGGTGGAGATCGGGCCGTGGATGTTCGGGACCTCCTTGAAGTAGGGCGGGATCTTCCCGCCGGGCTGCTGCCCGTCGAGGGCCCAATCGCGCAGGAACTTGGGCTGCGCCGGGTTGCTCAGGTCGTAGACCATGATGTGGTGGCCGGTGCGCCACCCGGCGTCCTTGTCGCTGCCGCGCGAGCCGACGACGTAGGCGATGCCCGTGTCCGGCTCCCACCAGCTCTTGTGCGTGGTCGCGAGCGCGCCCGGAGCGCCGGTCTGCGCGCCGACGAGCGGATTTCCGTCTCGGACGGTGCGGACGCCCTTGGGGTTGCTCGGGTCCGTGACGTCCCAGACCTCGTGCGCGGCGCTGTGGTAGCTGCGAAGCATGTAGACCTTGCCGTCCTTCGCCGGCAGGCCGTTGCCATCGACCGCGCGGACCATCTGCGCGCCGCCGCCTTTGCCGTCAGCGACGGGGATGTGGAAGAGGGTCTTGGGGTTCGCCGGGTCCGTGACGTCGATGAGCGAGGTGCCGTTCTCCTCGTCCTTACCCGTGAGCGGATTCCGTGACGGGAGCGCAGCCTTCGTGACCGGGTCGACGTCGAGCGTGTGGTGCCCGACGAAGAGGATGTACCGGCCGTTCGGGTACTTGAGGATCGTCGGCTGGTACGACGAGCGGGACTGCAGGTCGTTGAAGCCGATCATCTTCATGTCCAGGCTCTGCGGGGCCTTGGCCGCCGCCTGCGACGCGGGCGCGGCGGGCGCCGCCGACGCCGCGGGTGCGACCGGCGCGCTCGGCGACTGGCAGCTGCCGAGGATGCCCGCCCCGACGGCGCCGACGCCTAAGGCGCCGACCCCGACGAGCACCTCGCGACGGCTGAGCGTGGTGGCCTTCCTCTCGGACGTCGTGGGATCGCGAGTCTGGTCCTCCATACCTTTCCCCCTCTATGTGCTCGGCCCTGGCAGGCCATAGGCAAACGATTCCGTGCAAGTCTCCCCCGCGTGTCAAAAAGGCGTCCGGTCCGGCCGGTACTTTGGGCCGTGATGGCGGAACGGCGGGACGACCACCTCGTCGGCATCACCGTGATCTGGGTCGGCCTCCTCGCCTTCATCGCGTGGGGCTACGTCTTCCAGACGCCGCCGGGCGGGCCCTACACCGACTTCATGCGCAAGGCGTTCGCCGTGCTTCTCGCGGTCGTGGTCCCGTCCGTCTCCGCGCTGATCCTCGTCTCCTGGGTGCTCGTCCTGCGCCAGCGCCGCAGGTAGCCGTCAGGCGAAGCTCGGCTTCTGCGCGCGGCGGGTCGCGGGGTCGACGCCGGCGAAGGTGAGGAAGTCCGTCATGCGGAAATCGGGCCCCGGGCGCTGGAGCGAGGGCGTCCAGTCGGGCTGCTGGCCCAGCCACGAGGCGGGGTCGCTCTGCAAGAGACCGATGACGACCTCGCCCACGATGCGGCCGCCGACCGGGCCGAGATGGAATCCGCCGGTGTTCTTGCCGATGTCGCTGTCCGGCACGAGCTCCGCCTCCTTGAGCATGTAGTAGAAGAGCGGCGTGTTCTCTTCGAGGCCCAGGTCGTAGGTCTTCAGCTCCTTGAGGTCCTCGGCGCTGAGGCGATCGACGCCCATGGCGCGGGCGATCGACTGCCCCGACGGCATCGACCAGGTGACGTGGCGAAGGAGGTTGCGCTGCATGAGGGCGATCGGCGCCTTGTGGCTCGCGATCGCGGCGAGGGGGAGCGTGAACAGCGGCGTCGAGATCTTCGTGTCCATCCGCTTGTTGCGCTTGATCTCGCCGTCCTTGAAGTCGAAGAACGTCTGCCACCCTATGAAGCGGCGCGGCGCGCGGAAGCCGCTGCGTAGGTCGTTGGGGTCCTTCCCCTTCTCGGGCGTGATGTCCCCGAGGGCGGGGTCGAAGATGAACCCGAAGAACGGCTTTCCGTTGTCGCCTTTGAGGTTCGCGCGGTACGACGGCCGGACCATCGTGTGGCCCAACCGGAAGCACGCGCCCTGGAATTCGACCGGCATCGTCGCCTGGCCCTTGTCGGGCTGATAGAACCGCCGGCCGTTGTTCAGGATGTCGTTCACGAGGGCGGGGCCGACGAAGAGCGGCAGGAACTCGTTCAGGATCAGCCAGTGGTAATGCCAGAGCACGAGACGCTTGGCCTCGGCGAAGATGGCGGCCGGGTCGATGAGCCCGAGCTGCTGGCGCACGTAGTCGACCGTCCTGTTGTGGAAGAGGATGAACGCGCAGTTGAGGCCCGAGATCATCATGTTCTGGTCGCTGCGGGGATCGGGGATGATCGCGGTCCCGTCGCCGTTGCGCGGGAGATCCTCGAAGATCCCGCCGCTCTCGATGCGCAGCTTCGCCTGATCCTCGACCTGGTAGAACTGCGGCGTCACGAACGGTCCCTGCCCGTAGATCGTGTCGAGGTCGAAGGCGGCGACGCGGGCATTCGGCGTGGCCGTGGGATCCGTTGGCACCCCGAGCGTCGACCTGCTGTCGAAGGTCACGTCGAGGTCCATGAACTGGCCGAAGAAGGTCGTGCCCGCGGTGTGCGTCGGGTTGTCGGGATTGGTCGGCGGGTCGTTGCCGTTCACCGTGGCATCCGCGATGAGGGCGACCGGACCGGCGCCGATCGCATCTTTCGCGTCGAGGAGCCCACCAGGCTTGCCGACGTCGCGCATGACGTCGCGGAGCTGATCGGTCGCGCCCGGCGTCCGGAGCCCGTCGAAGAACGGCGGGAGGTCCGGGAACATCCGCGAGAAGTTGCCAGGCACGATCTGCGAGAGGCGCAGCTCGGTCCGGCCAAGGCCGACGCCCGCGGCCACGCCCGCCGCGCCGGCGGCGCCGACCCCAAGACCGAGGCCCGCCAGGAAGGTCCGCCGTCCGTACTTGCGCGCAGTCGGCCTACGCGATGCCATGGTCGTCTCCTCCTCCGCCGTCGACCGTTCCCTGGCCCGCCGGCGCGTTGATCGGGAATGCGCGTGATCCTCGGTCTTCCGGAGCGGGGATGCCGCCCTCGGTGACCGGCACCGGAACGATCGGCGGGATCGCGACGAAGCTCAGCAGCAGAGCCGAGATCGCGGCGACACCGGCGGTCCCGATCGCGAGGTCCCACGGCCACTCCGTCGCGTAGACCACGCGCAAGATCACGAAATAGGTGGACCAGAGCGCGAGCGGCGTGACGAAGGCCATCACGCGATAGCCGAGCGTTCGCTCCGCGTCCGGCTCGAAGCCGTCGATCACGAGATCGGCCGCGAGCCCACCCACCAACGCGGCGAAGACGGTCGCGCCGAGATCGAAGCTGTGGAGCCCGCTCATCGCGAAGGCGACGGCGACGAACAGCGACGTCGCGCTCCCGAACGGCAGCCGCCAGCGCCGCAGCGCGAGAAAGAGCGGCGCGAGCAGGATGAGATTCGTGAAGATGACCCGTCCCGCGCCCGCGATCTCCGTCGTTCCGCGGATCCGGGCGTCGCGCGCCAGGTCAGCCGGGATATGGCCCACCGTGACCGAGGGCGTCCAGTCGAGGAATGCGTTCAGCCACTGGAACATGAACGCCGCCACGCAGGTCACGAGCGTCAGTGAGATGAGCGGCGGCAGGATCGTGCGCAGCGAGGACGCGCTCGGGTAGTAGCCCGGCGCGTACCACGCCGACCGGAGGGGCGCGGACGCCAGCG
>VBDU01000027.1 GCA_005883625.1 Chloroflexota bacterium
GTTGGCTCGGATCAGGCTCGCCTGCGGCACGGAGCGACGACCGCTTACCGCTGCTTCCTTCCGGACCTGACGGGGTTCGCGGGCCGCTTCTGCACAGGACCCGATCGTCAACGCCGCGACGCGCACGCAGGATCCGCGACACCGGACCTCGGGAGGGGATTCAGCCCCGCTGGAGCGGATTGCGGGTACAGGGCACCGCTGGCTCCCCGCCTAGCACGGCCACGTCGATGGTATCGCCCGGAGCCCGGCTCAGCGCGAGATCCGGATCCGGTTCCTGGAACGTGCGGCCATCGCGACGAGCGCGAGGAGCGCGACCACGCCGCCGAGGACGAGTGGCCAGGGGATCTGGGCTGATCCGCCGGGGACGACCCCTGTCGACGTCGGTGGGAGGACGAAGCCGACGACGGGGAAGAAGACGTCGGTCGTTCCGCTGAGTCCGATCTCGAGCGCGCCAATGCCACTTTGCGGCACGACGACATCGGCGGCGTACTCGCCGTTCGGATGTGCGGCACAGCTCGGATCGGCGTACGCCCGCGTCGATTGACCGGCCGCGCGGCTCCGCAGCTGAACGAAGACACCGCAGGCGTTGAACGGTCGGCCGCCGCTCTCGAGGATCGTGAGCGTCCACGCCACGTGGATGACGGACCCGGGCGCTGGATCCGGCGGCAGTGGCTGACGCAGCCTGGCCTCCACGTCCTCCTTCGCGAGCGCGGGCGTGCCGAGAGCCAGCGCGAGCGTTACCGCGGCGAGCGCCGTGACCCATCTCATCGGAAGCCATACAGCGCACGCTGCGGTGCGGTTCCCGACCGCTCGCCGAACGCGGATGCGGCGTGGGCTCGGCTGTCCCTATGCGTCCCGCTCGCGGATCTGGCGCGCGACCTCGGTCATGTCGACGCCCCACACGTCGGGCTTGGGCACGAGCTCGTTCCAGAGCGCGCCGGGCCGCGCGACGAACGCGGCGGCGCACCCCGCGGCGAGGGCGCCGGCGACGTCCCAGAGGTGTGCGGCGACGAGCCGTACGTCGCCGACGCCGACGGCGAGCCGCTCCGCCGCCATGCGATACGGCTCGGGCGCGGGCTTGAGCTGCTTCACGGTGTCGGCCGAGAGCGCGACCTCGAAGAGGTCCGCGAGCCCGGCATTCTGCAGCTGCGCCCGTTCGACCTCCTCCGTGGAGTTCGTCAGCGCGGCGAGCCGGAACCCGGCCGCCCGAAGGGACTCGAGCGCGCCCCGCACCTCAGGGTGTGGCGGCAGCTCGCGCATCTTGCCGAGGATCGCGCGCTCGGCATCGGCGGAAAGCGCTACGCGCAGGCGCTCCGCGGTCTGCCGCAGCGCTGCGCGACCGTGATCGCCAAAGCTCGCGTAGCGGCCGGTGATCGTCGCGAGGAACGCGGAGCTCAGCATCGCCTGGAACCACTGCACGCGGGCGGAGGCGGTGCCGAAGGCGCGCTCGAACTCCGGGTCGAGCGCCGTGAGATCGAGAAGGGTCTCGTTGACGTCGAACACGAGCACGCGCCGGGGCATCGGTCTCAGGGCCCGCGCAGGACGATGCTGACCGCGGAGAGGGTGGGATTCGAACCCACGAGCCTTTCGGCTACCCGCTTTCCAGACGGGGGCACTAGACCACTATGCGACCTCTCCGAGCGTGCGAAAAATGCTACCCGCTCACCAGACCAGCGGCACCAGCCGGTAACGCGTCTTCCGCCGGTAGTCCTCGTAGCCGGCCAGCCGCTCCGCCAGGTGGTGCTCCTCGTCGACGAGCCGCCACACGATGACGACGAGCATCGGTAGGAAGAAGACCAACGCGACGAACGAGCCGAGCGCGAGCGGAATGAAGCCCAGCATCAGCAGCGCTCCCGCGTACATCGGGTGCCGCACGATCCGGTAGGGTCCCGTCGAGACGAGCCTCTGATCCTCCCGCACTTCGATGATCCCCGAGGTGTAGGTGTTCTCGCGGAACACGAAGAACACGATCGTCAATCCCACGAGGACCGCGACGTCCCCCAGGACGACGATGGCCGGCGCGACGGCGGACCAGCCGAAGCGGCGGTCGAGCGCCGGCACGAGCAGGAGCGCGAGGAAGAAGAGGCTCGCGAACCACTGGATGACGCGCTGGCTACGCCGCTTCTCCGCGCCCGGGCCCGCTCGCAGGCGTGCCTCGATGAGCGCGGGATCCGCGCGCAGGAAGTAGCCGGTGATGAGCATCGTCGCCGTTCCGAAGACGAGCAGGAAGCCCCAGCCCTGCCAGTACTCGAACGTCCCCGCGCCGGCGAAGAGGACGATCGCCACCGCGACGAGGAGCTGCGCGAGTCCGCGGAAGGCTCTGGCGGAGAGGGTGGGATTCGAACCCACGAGGCTTTCGCCTACCGCTTTTCGAGAGCGGCACCATCAACCACTCGGACACCTCTCCGCATCGAAGTTTACCGAGAGAACACGCGTCGCGACCGTAAACTCTGCGCGTGCTCCCCCGTTTCCACTACGCGTGGGTCGTCACTGCCGTCACGTTCGTCGCGCTCCTCGCCGCGGCCTCCGTCCGCGCGGCGCCGGGCATCTTCATCACGCCGCTCGAAGGCGAGTTCGGCTGGGACCGCGCGTCGATCTCCTTCGCGGTCGCGATCAGTCTCATCACCTTCGGGCTCGGCGGCCCGATCGGTGGCACGCTCGTCGACCGGGTCGGTCCGCGCCGGGCGCTCCTCGGCGGCCTCGGCGTGATCGCCCTCGGTCTCTACCTCCTGCTCTCGCTGCGCGACCTCTGGCAGCTGTACCTGCTCTGGGGGATCCTCATCGGCATCGGCACCGGCATCGCCAGCCAGGTGACCGGCGCCACCGTGGCGCACCGCTGGTTCCGCAGCCACCATGGCCTCGTCATCGGCGCGTTCGGGGCGGCGACGTCCGCGGGTCAGCTCATCTTCGTGCCCTCGATGATGGCGCTCACCGTGAGCGACGGCTGGCGTGCCGGCCTCACCCTGATGATCGTCGCGTGCGTCGCGGTCGCGGTGCCGGTGCTCCTGTTCATGCGCGACCGCCCGCAGGACGTAGGCGCGCGCCCGTACGGGGAAGGCGCGACCCTCTCGGCCGCCGAGCGCGCCGACGACGCGCGAGGGACCCCGCTCGCCACGGCCATCCGGACGCGCGACTTCTGGCTGCTCGCTGGCAGCTTCTTCATCTGCGGCTACACCTCGAACGGCCTGGTCGGCACGCATCTCATCCCGCACGCCCTCGAGCACGGGTTCACCGCGGTGACGTCGGCGACCGCGGTCGGCCTCATGGGGGCGATGAACATCGTCGGCACGCTCGCGTCGGGCTGGCTCACCGACCGCTACGACAACCGCAAGCTCCTCGCGGCGTACTACGGGTTCCGCGCCCTGTCGCTCGCGCTCCTGCCCTTCATCTTCGAGGTGCAGTGGCTCTACGCGTTCGCGTTCCTCTACGGGCTCGACTGGATCGCCACCGTCCCGCCCACGGCGAACCTGACTGCGACCATCTTCGGTCGCGCGTCGCTCGGCCAGCTCTACGGCTGGATCTTCTTCTCACACATGACGGGCGCGGCGATCGCGGCCTACGCCGGGGGCTATTTCCACACCGTGCTCGGCGACTACCACCTCATGTTCATCTCGGCCGCGATCTTCGGCTTCATCGCGGTCTCGCTCGCGCTGCGGATCGAGGGGACGGGCCGCATGATGGCGCGGCCGGTCGCCGAGCTCGCGGAGCCCGCGCCGGTCTGAGCCGCGGCGCGGGCGGAGAATGAGCGTCGCGAGAGAGCCAGGGGGGTCGAGCGACGAGCAGTTCACCTGCGAGGAGCGAGTCGACCAGCCTTGAGCATCTCCTTGGCGAAGCCAAGAGATTGAGCAGGGGGAGACGGAGATGGCGGTAGAGACCAGAGCGCGCGTCACGAAGGGCAAGGCGAAGGGCATCGACGCCTGCGCCGACGATCGCGGCATCATCCGCGCCGCCGCGATGGATCAGCGCGGCTCGCTCATGAGGCAGATCGGCCAGCAGGGCGGCCAGGCCACCCCGGCATCGCTCACCGAGTTCAAGACGGCGGTGACGAAGGCGCTCACGCCGTACGCGAGCGCGATCCTCATGGATCCCGAGTACGGGTTGCCGGCGCTGCGCGAGCGCGCCAATGGCACCGGCGTGCTTCTCGCCTATGAGAAGAGCGGCTACGACGCCGACCCCGAGAACCGCATGCCGGATGTCCTCGACCACTGGACGGTGCGCCGGCTCGTCGAGGCGGGCGCCGACGCGATCAAGGTGCTGGTCTATTACGACCCCTTCGACGACAAGGACCTGACCGACCGCAAGGACTGCGTGCTGGAGCGCATCGGTGCCGAGTGCGCCGCCGCCGACGTGCCCCTCTTCGTCGAGCCGCTCGCGTACAAGAAGGGCCTCGACGAGCGCGGCCTCGACTTCGCGAAGGCCAAGCCCGAGGCGGTGAAGGCGTACATGGC
>VBDU01000038.1 GCA_005883625.1 Chloroflexota bacterium
GGAAGCCGTCGCCGCGGGGCTCGTGGGGGCGGGTGAGCGCGGACCGTACGACCGGTTCCGGGACCGGCTCATGGTGCCGATCAAGGACGGGCGCGGCCGGATCGTCGCCTTCGGCGGTCGGGCGATGCGGCCGGACCAGCCCGGAAAATACGTGAATTCGCCGCAGACGGCGCTCTTCAACAAGAGCGCGACGCTGTACGCCTTGGACGTCGCCCGGGCAGCCATCCGCAAAGAGCGGACGGCGGTCATCGTGGAGGGGTACTTCGACGCGATCGCCATGCACCAGGCCGGCTTCACGAACACGGTCGCCTCGATGGGGACCGCGCTCACCGAGGACCAGTACCACGTGCTCGACGCCGTGCGCATCGAGCGCGCCGTCGTCGCGTTCGACGGCGATGCCGCCGGCCAGCGCTCCGCCGAGGCCCGCGGCAGCGAGCTGGCACGGCAGGTCCAGCGCGCGGGCAGCCGGGCCGGCAGGGGAGCGGTCGCCGCCCGTACCGGCGTCGCCGTCTACGTGACCGTCCTGCCGAACGACACCGACCCCGACGACCTGGCGCGCCGCGATCCCGATCGGATGCGCGAGCTCCTCGGGGAGGCCAAGCCCGTGCTCGAGTTCGTGATCGACCGCATCGCATCCCGGAGCGACCTCGCCGGACCTGAGGGCCGGCGCCGGTTCCTCGCCGAGGCCCTGCCGCTGGTCGGGGACGAGCCGGATCCCCTGACGCGCGAGCTCTACGTCGGGACGCTCTCGCGACTGACCGGTGTCGAGCAGGAGTCACTTCGCCGCGAGGCCGCGGCGGCCCCGTCGCGACCTACGCGTACGACACAGGACACCGGGGGCCGGGGGGCGAAGCCCCCCGACTGGCCCCCCGATGTGCGGACGAAACAAACGGCATCTCTCGAGCGTTACGTAATGGCACTGTTGACGCGATTCCCGGAGGAAGCGGCGCGCGCGGACCTCGCTCCCACCGACCTCGACGACCCCGATCTACGGGCCCTCTTGATCGAGCTGCGATCGGGAAAGCATTCGACCTCTGACCTGCCGGCTCAGCTGGCCGCCACTGCCGCGGCCCTTAGCGCTTCGGCGCTCGAGCTCGGAGACGAGGTCGAACCGGGTCGGGAGATCGAACGCGCCGCGCTTCGCCTTCGGGAACAGAACCTGCGGCGTCGCTTCGAGGACGCGCGAGCCCGGCTCGCGCGCGGCGAAGGAGGCGGCGCGGGTGCACTGGACGGGGAAGTGGCGCAGCTGGCATCCGAGCTCGACGAGCTCATGAAGCGCCGGGAGCGCAGCACCGTCCTCCAGGCGGCAGATCTGGAGCAGAGGATCGAATGAAGGCAAGCACCAAAGAGACGACCACCACGCAGACGGCGCCAGAAAAGGCGGGCATCCACCCGGAGCACCGCGAGGCAGCCGAGCGCCTCGTCGCGCGCGGCCGCCAGCAGGGGTACATCACGCAGGAAGACCTCGTCCGCGCGCTCCCCGACGCCGAGCCGGGCGAGGTCGAAGAGCTCCTCCTCACGCTCGACGACAACAACGTCGAGATCCTCGAGGCCGACCGCAGCCCGACGTGGGCCCAGGTCAAGGAGGAAGAGGAAGAGGCCGAGGAGCTCCAGCGCGAGGACTCGATCGCCTCCGTCCTCGCCTCGGACCTCATCAGCGTGGACGACCCGGTCCGGATGTACCTCAAGGAGATCGGGAAGGTCCCGCTCCTCACGGCGGAGGAGGAGGTCAACCTCGCCAAGTCGATCGAGCTCGGCGAGCAGGCGCTCGTGTCCCCGTCCCTCTCGGTCGTCCACCTGTACGAGCTCGGCGTCGAGGTCAAGAAGCGCATGGCCCTCGGCCGCCCGAAGGAGTACGTCGACGAGGCGACGCGCTTCACCGTGAAGGCGCTCCGCTTCACGCTCGAGGACGAGGAGGCGTCGAAGGAGCTCAAGCGCGTCGCGAATCGGCTCCTCAAGCTGCGCGACCCGCTGGAGGCGGAGGCGAACAGCAAGGAGATCAGCTTCGAGGCGAAGGTCCTCATCGAGGAGACCGTCTCGCTCATCGACGCGGCGCGCCGCGACCCCGAGCGCCTGACGTTCCGGATCCTCCCGCAGTACGCGAAGATCCACGGCCCGGCGGAAGGCGCGGAGCGCCTCGGCGAGCTCGTCATGCTCGGCCAGGAGCTGCGCGACATCCTCGTGAAGAACCTGGACAAGCTCGCGCAGTCCGACAACGACGAGCAGCGAGCCCTGCGCCGGCTCGCGGACGAGCTCATCCAGAAGGGCGACGACGCGCGCCACAACCTGACGGAGGCGAACCTCCGGCTGGTCGTGTCGATCGCGAAGAAGTACATCGGCCGCGGCATGAGCTTCCTCGACCTCATTCAGGAGGGGAACATCGGGCTCATCCGCGCGGTGGAGAAGTTCGACTATCGCAAGGGCTACAAGTTCTCGACGTACGCGACCTGGTGGATCCGCCAGGCGATCACGCGCGCGATCGCCGACCAGGCGCGGACGATCCGCATCCCGGTCCACATGGTGGAGACGATCAACAAGCTCATCCGCGTCTCGCGCGGCCTCCTGCAGGAGCTTGGCCGCGAGCCGACCGCGCAGGAGATCGCCGAGCGGATGCTCATCAGCGAGGAAAAGGTCCGCGAGATCGTAAAGGTCCAGCAGGAGCCGGTCTCGCTCGAGACGCCGATCGGCGAAGAAGAGGACAGCCACCTCGGCGACTTCATCCCCGACAACCAGGCGCTCGCGCCGAGCGACGCCGCGAGCCACAAGCTCCTCAAGGAGCAGGTCGAGTCCGTCCTCGAGGGCCTCACCGGCCGCGAGCGGCGCGTCCTGCAGCTGCGCTTCGGTCTCGAGGACGGACGCACGCGCACGCTCGAGGAGGTCGGCCGCGAATTCAACGTGACGCGCGAGCGGATCCGCCAGATCGAGGCGAAGGCGCTGCGCAAGCTGCGGCACCCGTCGAGGAGTCGCAAGCTCAAGGACTACCTGGAGTAAGGAAATGGGCCGCGACGAAGTCGCGGCCCAGACCGTCCACGCGCGACCGATCCTTCCGGCTCATGGGGTGGTCGCGATAAGGATGTGTTCCCCGGCCGCTGCATCCGTGACGACGTCTTCCCGAAGCGTCAGGCCGGCAGCGCCGAGCAGGGCGCGGTATTCCGCGATCGTCCGCTCGCGGCTGCCGAGCAGGACGAGCATCGCGACGTCACGAAGCGCCGCCTTGAAGGGTTGGGCTCCTGCGGGGATGGGTGATTCCACGACGTAGGCTTTCGCTCCCGGCGCCATCGCGTCGTGGATCCGTGAGAGGATCTTGACGGCCTCGTCGTCGCCCCAGTTGTGGATCACGTGCGATAGCAGATACGCGTCCGCAGCGGGTGGGATCTCGGCAAAGAAATCGCCACCGACGGCGTCGCATCTCTTCGAAAGGCCCGCGGCTTCGATCTCCGTTCGTGCGCGCTGCGCCACACCGGGCAGGTCGAAGACCGTCGCGCGGAGCGCGGGCCAGCGTCGCGCGAGCTCGATCGCGAATGTCCCGCGGCCACCGCCCACGTCGACGAGGTGCGCGGTCCCGGCCAGATCGAGCACCTGGGCGACGCTGGTCGCGAGCGGCGCCGCGAGCTCGCTCATGTAGTCGTCAAATCGCGCCGCGGCTTCCGGGTCGCTGCTGAGGGTCGAGAAGAACGGCGCTCCGTAAGCGTGCTCGAACGCCGTCCCACCCGTCTTGATGCTGTGGTACAGGACACCCCACGCCTGCCACCACGGGTCGGTCCGTTGCGCGGCAAGACGTGCGAGTGAACGCGGATGGTCGCGCCGGAGCGGTTCCCCGAGCGGCGCGAGCGCGAAGGTTCGCTCATCGACCTGATTCACGATCTCCAGTCGGACCAAGGCGCGAAGCAAGCGCAGGAGAGAGGGCGCGTGTGCGCCGGCCTTTCGTGCGAGCCAGTCGACGTCCTTTGGGCCGTCCGCAAGCATGTCGGCGAGGTCCAACCTGGCGAACACGCCGATGCATTGCATTGCGGCAACGTCCCCCAGCGTGTTTCGAAGCCGCGCGTGGTCGTCGATGGCCGGAACTCTAGTCGAGGTCTTCCGAGTGGTACGTGACGGCGAGGGCCTGCCGCGACCAAGTGGTCGCGGCAGGCTTTCCCTGAAGAGGCTTACCTGGGCCGTCCGGACCCCTTCGCGCCGCCCCAGCGCTCGTAGCTGACCAGCTCCGAAAGCGGCTTGCGTCCGCGCGGCGGGCCGGTCGGACGAGGGTCCTTCGTCGAGGTCGCGCGGCCGATCGTCACGATCTGACGGGCGTGCCGATCCTCGGGGATGCCGAGGATCCGCTTCGCCTCGGCCTGGAGCGGCGGCTCCCCGAACCACGCGACGCCGGCGCCGTAGCCGAGCAGCTTCGCCCCCGTGAGCAGGCGCTCGGTCACGCGACCCTCGTCATACGCCTCGCCGAGCGAGCTCCCCGCCGGGAACACGATCGCGATGCCCAGGGGCGCGGCGGCGGCCCAGCCGATGTTCGGGCGCAGCGCCGCGATCTTTCGCAGGCGCTCGTGGTCACGGACCACGATGAAATGCCAGGGCTGGCCGTTCTTGGAGCTACCCGTCCAGCGCGCGAGCTCCAGGAGCTGGTCGATGACCTCATCGGGCACGGGATCGGACGCGTACTGGCGGATCTGCGGGACCCGGCGGATCGGCTCGAGCGGTGACGAGCGGTCTGGACGTGCGGGCATCAGACCAGCGCGCTCTGCACGGAGATCGCGACGTTCCCCTCGAGCGCCTTCGAGAGTGGGCAGTTCTTCGCGGCGTCCTCGGCGAGCTCGCGGAGCTTCTCCGCGGTGAGACCCGGCGCGGACGCGCGGACCGAGAGCGCGCTGGACGACACGCCGTTGCCGCCGCCCGGCAGCGGACCGAACGTCACCTTGGCGCTCACCTCGAGCTTCGTCGCCGGCGCGCCCGCCTTCGCGACGCGCGCGGAGAGCGCCATCGAAAAGCAGCTCGCGTGCGCCGCGGCGAGAAGCTCCTCGGGACTGGTGGCGCCTTCCGCGCCGGTCCCTTCGGTGCGCTCCTTCCACGACGTCGCGGCCTGTCGCAGCGCGCCGCTCTTGAGCGACACCGTTCCCTTGCCCGTCTGCAGGTCGCCCTGCCAGGTCGCGTTCGCTTCGTGAGTCGTCGGCATCGTCGTTCTCCTCCTATGACCAGCGCGCGGGCGCGCAGGCTTCGACCACGAGCCGTGCAGCCGCGATGCCGGAGCGCGCCATGACCACCCGCACGATCGCGATGTCGAGGCCCACCGCGAGACGCCGGAGCTGCGCCGTGACCTCGTCGGGGCGTCCCCAGGCGCCGCAGGCGCGCAGGAATTCGTCGGCGCACGCGTCCGCGAGCGCGTCCTCGCCAGCGCCGCGCTCCCGCAGCGCGTCGAGGCGGGTGAGCTCCGCGGCGAACCCCATCCGCTCGAACGCCGCGCGGTAGTGACCCCCGCGCCGGTGGACGGAGGGCGGGAGCGCGTACCCAAGGGCCGCCTTCGCGAGCGCCCGCCGCGCGAGCGCCGGATCGTCGTCCACCGAGACGCGGACGTACTGCGCGAACACGATGCGCTCCAGGGCGCGGCCGGCATTCCGCGCGCCCTCGGCGACGCGCTCGCGCGCCCACGCGAGCTGCTTGGGGTCCATCCAGTTCGGCATCACGCCGTCGGCGAGCTCGCCGGCGAGGCGCAGCATCCGCGGACCGAGTGCGGCGAGGTAGACCGGCGCGCCGCTGTCGCGGCGGAGCGTGACGAGGTGATCGCGCATGGTGGGGATCGGCCGCGCGTCTTCCATGGCGTGCGCCTTCCGCCACTCGGGATTGCGCAGCCCGCCCGCGCCGATGCCGAGGATGAAATGGTCGTGCGTCGCCGCATCCACGCGCCTGGCCCGAGCCGCGAGCTCGTGGAGATCGAGCCCGGGCGTCGGCACGACGGAGACCCCGGTGAGCAGGCTCGCGGCCTCCCACCAGCGAAGGCACGTGTCGAGAGCCTCGAAGCCTCGCGCGTTGGTCCACGCGGACGTGTAGCCGAGCCGCGCGGCCTCGTCGACGAGCTGCGTGCGCTCCGCTTCGCTGAGTCCGAGCTCGTTCCCGATGCCGATGCCGACGTCGCGCGCCATGCCGCGGCGCACAGTACTGTCAGGCCTCACGGTCTGCTCCCGGGAGGAACGTCGTGGCGGAGCGCGAGGTCGATCAAGGGGAGCTCGAGCGTCTCGCGTCGGCGCTTCGGCTCGCGGAATCCGCGCTCGAGGAGGCGATCGAGGCCGCGGAGAACCTCGGGAACTTCGATCGTCGCTTCGACGTGCCGCGCGCTCTCGGCGGCGCGCAGCGTCTCATCGCGAACGCGAACGAAGCGGTCGACGCCGCCAGACGGCGCTAGAAGACCAGGAGGTCGATGAAGATGTGCCATCCCGAGGTCCCCGCGGGCACGCCCCTGCCGAACGTCCGGACCGAGGAGGTCGCGATCGAGCTGGCGGGCGGCGAGGGAATGCCCGCACTCATCGCGTGGCCCGAGCGAACGCCCGCCCCGGCGGTCCTCGTCATCAATGACGTCTTCGGCCGATCGGACTTCTACGAGCACCTGGCGAGGCGGCTCGCGCAGGCCGGCTTCGTCGCGTGCGATCCCGAATTCTTCTTCCGTCAGGGCGCGCTGCCCGAGCCGACACGCGAGGCCGCCATGGCGCGTCGTCAGAAGCTCGACGAGAAGCAGGCGCTCCGGGATCTCAACACGGCGATCGACTCGCTACGTCGCCGACCGCAGGTCGACGGCAGGATCGGCACGATCGGGTTCTGCATGGGCGGCACGTTCGTCCTGAACCTCGCGGCCGAGCGGGCGGACCTCGCCGCGTCGGTCAGCTACTACGGGTTCCCGGCGTCCAGCACCTCGGCGCCGAACGACCGGCCCGCTCCGCTCGAAGTGGCCGACCGCATGAAGGGTCCGCTCCTCGGCCATTGGGGCGATCAGGACACCGGCGTGGGCATGGAGAACGTCGAGAAGCTCCACGCGCGGCTGGAGGAGACCGGCTTCTACCACGACATCCGTATCTATCCCGGTCTCGGTCATGGGTTCCTCAAGGCCTTTCTCGAGGACGAGCGCTCCGCGGGCTACGAGCAAGCGTGCGCGTCGTGGACGCGGACGATCGCGTTCTACCGCGAGGCGTTCGGGAAGGTGCCCGCAGCGGTCTGAGCTCCCACGGGACGTCCGCGGGCAGCTCTTCGCGGAGCAGCGGCTCGCACGTCGTGATGTAGCGGGCGAGGCGCGACGCAAGATGCTCGAGGAGCGCCCCGTCGAGCGTCCCCAGCGACACCGGCTCCCACAGGCGCGTCCAGCCGCGGTCCCACTCCTCGATGTGCGTTCCGTCGCCCAGGCCCTTCCGCACCACGCGCTCGCGGGCGCGGAAGGCCGCGAGGAGCCGCATGTTGGTGAGCGGGTCGGCTTCGAAGTGGAGGCCGATCTCGATCACGTCCTGCCGGTGGCGGAGCCAGGCCTCGTAGTGGAGCGCCCGGTTCCCGTACCAGAGCTGCACGAGCGAGAAGCCGAAGCCGGACGAGCAGCCCGCGAGGTCCGCCGGGAGCTTCGCCTGGACCGCACCGGGAAGCCGCCGCAGGAATTCGCGCGGCTGCATCAGGCCGTGTGCGCGCGCAGATACAGGTCGATGGCGCCAGTGGACGCCGGGACGACGACGCCCGGGAGGATGACGAACGAGAGCACGCGCCGGGGCGTCGGCGTCGTCACCGGGCGACCGCTGCGTCCATCGGTCGCCGAGATTACGCCGCGTACGGGTGCGTGGCTTCGGCCAGACCCGGTAGGCCCTCCTCGATCCGGCGAGCGCCGGCGTGAACCTCTCGATGGCAGTTCGCGCAGAGAAGAACGCATTTCTGCAGCTCTTGCTCCGTCTTCTCCCACGAGCGTGCGATCCCGTCCTCGGAGATGCCGAAGTTCTTCGTCGTGCTATCGAGGTGGTGGAACTCGAACACTTGATGCGGCCACGACCGAGCGCAGCCGGCGCAGAGGCCGCCGAGATGCTCGACCGCGCGCCGCTTCAGTCGCCGGCGATATCCGACCGTCGTTGCCTCCTCTCGGCTCGACGTCGCGATGTGCCGGGCGCGGTGGCAGTTCGCGCAAAGGAGTTCACACTTAGCAGCCTCGAGCCAGAGCCGCGCCCGCGACACGCTCATGCTGCTGATTCGGAATTCCTTTGCGCCGGGGTCGCGGTGATGAAACTCGAGCGCCGCGATGGAGCCGCGATAACTGCAGGCTTCGCACTGTCCACCGCGTTCGCTCATGAGCTCGAGCTTCAACTGCTTGCGTTGCTTCTTCTGGTAGCGGTACGTCTTCGCGTTGCGACGACGGCGGCGATGCTCGATCAGCTCCGCGTCGGAGATCGTTCCCGGTGGCGTTTTCGACGTGTTGTGGGCGCCAAAGGGCGAGCATTCAAGGCAGAAATGACGGCGGTACAACGAGCGGGTCTTGCCATCGATCGCGATCTTCGCAGGGAACGAGGTCCCGCACCGCTCGCACGTCTTCAGTTGCGTTCGTCGCGGAACGCTCTTGCGTGGACCGGCGAGCGGTCGATGCGGCCGGCACGTCAGGCAGTGCTTGCGGCCACGGAAGTCCAGTCGCTTGCCGTCAATGACTACGGTTTTCGTGAACGGCGTACCGCAGGCCCGACAAATCTGCACGATCGAACGTTAGTTCTATCGTCACCCCGGGTCAAGGGTCGACCTGCTCCGGCGGGAGGATTCGAACCTCCAACCAAAGGATTAACAGTCCTCTGCACGACCGTCGTGCTGCGCCGGAAGGATTGACGCGCGAAGACCTGATTCTATCGGGCTGGGTCAGGCAAGAGTGGCGCAGCGTTTGATCCCGACGAGCTCTCCGTACAAATGAAACCGCCGCCGGGGATGGCATCGGCGGCGGTTTCTGAGCGGAGAGGAGCTTTCGCTAGCTAGGGCTTCCCGCCTTTGTCCTCGGGCTTGCCGCGCTCGGCCGGCTTGAGCAGCGCGAGATCGGCCGTCGCGTGCGTGACGGCGTCGTCCATGTCGCTCTTCGCTTTTTCGACGATCGCCGCGAGGTCGGCGTTGAGCGTCGTGCGGTTCGCGACTTCGACGCGGCCGTGCTCTTCGTTCGCGCCTGTCGAACCCGTCGCGCCTGTGGCGCCGGTCGCACCCGTGGCACCGGTCGGGCCGCACGCGCCGGTCGAACCCGTGGCGCCGGTGGCACCCGTGGCACCAGTCGCGCCGGTGGCCCCGAGCTGACCTTCGCGGCCGAGCGTCTGCGACGCGACCTTGTTGAGCGCGACGTTCACGGTGTCGCGGAGGCTGTCGTCGTACTTCTTGATGACGTCGTTGACCTGC
Source organism: Chloroflexota bacterium (assembly GCA_005883625.1). GTDB lineage: Bacteria > Chloroflexota > Limnocylindria > P2-11E > P2-11E > 3-1-20CM-2-70-9. The sequence goes on from VBDU01000038.1 coordinate 9,367, forward strand.
TGGTTGTCGAGATCCTTCGAGCCGCCCTGACGCAGGTCGAGAAGCTTCTTGTGATGGTCCTGGTACGAGGCGCGGAGGAGCTTGTCGGCGGCGTTGCGCTGGGCGACGACCACCGGCTGCCCCTTGCAGTCCTTGTCGTTGTCGGAGTCGTTCTCGGTCGAAATACCGACGGTGTTCGCGACCTGACGCACCGCGTCCTGTACCTCGGGCGTGGTCGCGCCGACGGTGACCGTTGCAGCGCCGGCCACGACGACCACGGCGATCGTGGCGCCCTTGGCGGCGGAAAGCATCGCGAGCAGCTTGGCGAGCATGTGCACCTCCGTCCGACTGTCTAACGAGCGAGCCTGAGAGGCATTTAGCCGGCTACCAGGCTGTTACGGCGCCCCTCACATGGGGGAGAAATGGAGCGGCCCGCCGGGGGGCGGGCCGCTCGACGCAGGGGGGTCGGTAATGACTAGTACTAGTGGTGGCCCTTGTCGTCGTGACGAGAGCGATCGCCCTCGTGCTTGGGCTCGGGCTTCCGCGGCGAGGTCGGGGTCGTCACCTGGTTGGGGACGCTGTTCTTCGCCGTCTCGAACGCGAGCTTCATGGCCGCGACGGCCTCGTCGGCGATCGCCTTGGGGTCGGTGCCCGAGAACGTGATCGGGGCGGCCGTGTGGTGCTCGTCGCTGTTCGCGGCGTGCACGTCGCCCTTGTCAACGTCCTCGTGCTCGTCCTTGTCCTGGTCGTCCGCCGCCTTGGCCTTGTCCGTGGCGTGCTCGTCCGTGTCGTTCTCGTCCTCGTTGTCCGCACACGTGTTGGTCGCGTGGATCGCCTTGACCGCGGCCTGGCGGATGCCCTTGATGAGCACGTCCGCCGTGCGAAGGGTCTCGAGGTCCTTGGCGGTCCTGTTGATGCGCGCGAGCTGGCCGAGGCCCTGGTGGTCCTTGTTGAACTCGCCGTTCATCCTGCGGACCGCGTCGGCACGTGCGTGCGCCTGGTCGTCACACGGTGTGGCCGACGGCGTGAGCGTCGTCGGGCTCGACACAGGCATCAGGTTGCTGTTGAGCGACGCGACCGGGCTCGGCGACTCCACCACTGTCGTCGGCGAGGTCTGCGTGATCGTGACCGTGGTCACGCCGTTCTGTGTCGTCGCGCTCACGAGCGCGCCGGTCGTCCCGATGACGAAGACGCCGGTAAGCGCCGCGGCCTTCGACTGCAGAAGCAGCGTGATGAGCTTGGCGAACATGTCGCCTCCTTCCTCGCGTAGAACGCTTGAGCCAAGCGGGGTGTTATGAAACGCCGGGCCGGCGGCCGACGGTACTAGTACCCTCGGCGTTTTCCACAAGGAGGAACCAACGTTGAGAGGCAAGAAACAGCGGTGGGAGGACAACCCGCGCGAGCAGCTCATGCCCGGGATCGAGCGCCGCTTCTTTCACGGCGAGCGCGCGATGGTCGCGCAGGTGTTCATAAAGAAAGGAGTGACCGTCCCTCGCCACGTCCACGTCGCCGAGCAGATCACCTTCATCATCGACGGCGCGCTGCGTCTGGTGCTCGGCGCCGACGGCGACGAGATCCACGAGGTGCGTGCGGGAGAGGTCCTCATCATCCCGTCGAACGAGCCGCACTCGGCGACGGCGCTCGAAGACACCTACGACCTCGACATCTTCAGCCCGCCGCGCGAGGACTGGATCAAAGGACAGGACGCGTACCTGCGGGGCCGCTAGCGTGGCAGGGATCGTCGCGATCGGGCACGTCGGCGTACGGACGTCCGACCTCGCGAAGCTCACCGCGTTCTACCGCGACGTCGTCGGGCTCCGCCTCACCGTCGCCTACGCGGGCGTCGTGTCGATCTTCGAGGTCGGGGACGTCGATCTCTTCCTCGAGCCCGGCCGGCGGGGCGAGCTGGCCTTCGACCTCGCGGCCGACGACGTCGACGCGTACCGGGGGCGTCTCGTCGACGCAGGCGTCGAGTGCGCGTCCCCGAAGTCGAGTCGCACGACCGGGCACCGCTCGTTCACGTTCGCGGACCCCGAGGGCAACGTCGTCACGGTCACGAATGCGCACCCGCGGATGCAGGCCGGCCCGTCTCGCGGCCGGTCACGGTCACGACGCCCCGGGGCCGCTAGGCTTCGTCCTCCCGTGCCGGTCTCGCGCGATCTGTTCCGCCAGATCTCGGGCTCGTTCCCGACGGGCGTCGTCGTGGTCACGACGCTCGACCCCACTGGCGCGCCGAAGGGCCTGCTCACGCAGACGTTCGTCGGTCTCTCCACGGAGCCGCCCCTCGTGCTCATCTCGATCGACACGACGTCGCGGACGCTCTCGTCGATCCAGCGGCGCCGGGAGTTCGTCCTCAACTTCCTCAGGCAGGGCAGCGAGGACACGGCGACGCGATTCGCGTCGAAGGACGAGGACAAGTTTCGCGGGATCCCGTGGGTTCCCTCGATCGTGGTGAAGGGCGTGCCGGTCCTGCGCGAGGCCTCGGTCGCGTACGCGGAATGCGTCGTGACCCAGACGCTCGAGGCAGGCGACCATTGGATCTTCATCGCGAGCCTCGACGGCGGGGCGGTCCTTGGCGGCGCACCGCTCATGTACTACCGCCGCATGTACCTGGCCTGGCCGGAGGAGCGTCCGGCGCCCCCGCTCGAGCGCGGAGCGTAGCGGCGCGCGTGACCTTTACACGCTACGTGCGCCCGTACGCCGAGGTGCGCGCGATCATGATCGATCGCGCGCACGGCCGCGTCGCGAACCGCAATCCGTTCGAGTTCGCCGATGCGGCCGAGGTCGAGCGCGCGTTCGCGGGACTGCGCTCGCTCGATCCTGCCGAGTGGGTCGGCGCGTTCGGCGCCGTCGCGACCGAGCACGCGGAGCGGGCGCGGGCCGCGGAAGGGCGGGGGGACCCGGCGACCGCGAAGACGGAGTGGCTGGCGGCCTACAACTTCGAGCGGGTCGCGCGCTACCCCGCGCCGAGCTCGCCCGCGAAGGCCGCGGCATACGCCCGGGAGCGCGCGCATTACGCGAACGCGGCGCGGTTCTTCGATCCGCCGCTCGAGATCGTGCGCATCCCGTTCCGCGGCCGGCCGGGCGAAGGCGCCGAGATCGTCGCCCACCTGCGCCTCCCGCGCGGGCGCGCGCGCCCGCCCCTGGTCATGCACTGGGGCGGCATCGACTCGTACAAGGAGGACCGCCGCGTGGAGCCGTATCTCGAGCGTGGCCTCGCCGTCCTCGCGCTCGACATGCCCGGCACGGGCGAGGCGCCGCTCAGAGGATCGCTCGACGCGGAACGCCTGTGGGACCCCCTCTTCGACTGGGCCGTCGCACGCGGCGACGTCGACGGCACGCGCGTCGCGATCGTCGGCGGGAGCACTGGCGGCTACTGGGCGACGAAGCTCGCGCACACGCACCGCGAGCGCATCCGCGCCGCCGTCAATCACGGCGGTCCGGTCCACGAGGCGTTTACGGAACGGTGGATCGAGCGCTCGCAACGCGGGGACTATCCGTTCGAGCTGGTCGAGACGCTCGCTTGGGCCTTCGGCCTCGGCGGCCCCGAGGAGTACGTCGCGTTCGCGCCACGGCTTTCGCTCCTCGAACAGGGACTGCTCGACCGCCCGTGCGCGGCGCTCCTCTGCGTGAACGGAGTCGACGACACGGTGTTCCCGATCGCCGATCACGAGCTGCTCCTCCGGCACGGCGAGCCGAAGGCCGCGCGATTCTTCCCGGGCGGGCACATGGGCAACACGCCGCAGACGACGCCGACGATCGTGGGCTGGGTCGACCGCGAGCTCCGCCGCTAGCGACTATCTTCTTTCACGCCAGCAGGGGAGGAGCGCATGCGTCTGGTCACGTACGCCGCCGAGGGCGCTGCTCGCGCCGGTGTCATCGCGGGCGATGGCACGGTCGTGGCGGCGCGCGACCTGGTGAAGGAGGCGCCCGACGACGCGCTCGGCGTCATCGCGGCCGGCGAGCGGACCTGGCGCGCGCTCGCCGACGCGGCGCAGAGCGCGAAGGGGGGCACCGCGGTCGGGCAGGCGAAGCTCCTCGCCCCGATCCCGCGCCCGAAGCGCAACGTCTTCTGCGTCGGGTGGAACTACCGCGAGCACTTCGCGGAAGGGACGAGCGCGCGCGGCGCGAACGAGCCGAAGGAGCTTCCGCAGCACCCGTCGTTCTTCAGCAAGAACCCGAACACCGTCGTCGGGCCTGACGCCGGGATCCGCCATCCAGCGCCGATCTCGGACCGGCTCGACTGGGAGGTCGAGCTCGCCGTGGTCATCGGCCGCGGCGGCATCGACATCCCGGAGTCGAGCGCGCTCGGGCACGTCTTCGGATACACGATCGCGAACGACGTCTCGGTGCGCGACGTGCAGCACGACTGGCACGGCGGCCAGTGGTTCAAGGGAAAGAACTTCGACACGCACCTGCCGCTCGGCCCCTGGATCGTGACCGCCGACGAGCTCGTGGATCCGCAGGACCTGGGCATCTGCACGAGGGTGAACGGTGTGACCAAACAGGATGCGAGGACGAGCCAGATGGTCTTCGGCGTCGCCCGGATCATCGCGGAGCTCTCAGCGGGTCTCACGCTCGAGCCCGGCGACGTCGTCATCACGGGGACGCCTTCCGGGGTCGGCAACGCGCGCGTGCCGAAGGAGTTCATGAAGCCGGGGGACACGGTCGAGGTGGAGATCGAGAGCATCGGCGTCCTTCGGAACCGCATCGAGAGGAGGTCGTAGGCGATGGGCGAGAACGTGACGTTCAAAGCCGACGGCGGGACGACGAACGGCTACCTCGCGAAGCCCGCCTCCGGGAAAGGGCCGGGCGTCGTCGTCATTCAGGAGTACTGGGGCCTCAACGATCAGATCAAAGGCGTCGCGGACATGCTCGCGCGCGAAGGGTTCGACGCCCTGGCGCCGGACTTCTACCACGGGAAGGGCGCGAAGATCGGCGAGCCCGACGCCGCCGGCAAGCTGATGATGGAGCTCATGCAGGGCGCGAGCGCGGCGCAGGACGCGCGCGGCGCGGCCCGCTACCTGGCCACGCATCCTGCCACGAGCTCGCAGAAGGTCGGCGTGATCGGTTTCTGCCTGGGTGGCTACCTCGCGCTCCTCACCGCCGCCGAGGCCCCCGACGTCGTGAGCGCGGTCGTCGACTGCTACGGCGTCGGCCACGCGCCGCCCCCGGCGAGCAAGCTGAAGAGCGCGAAGGTCCTCGGCATCTTCGGCGGGAAGGACCACAGCGCGCAGGAGTTCGCCGCGCTCGAGAAGAGCCTGCGCGAGGCGGGCGTGTCCTTCGAGAAACACGTCTACCCCGAAGGCGACCACGCGTTCCTCAACGAACAGCGCAAGGACGTGTACCGCCCCGCCGACGCGAAGGACGCCTGGTCGAGGATCCTCGCCTTCCTCAAGGCGAACGTCCGCTAGCGGCGTGAAGTACCGCCTCCGCGTGAACGGCGGCACGCGCGATGTCGACGTCCCGCGTGGCACGCAGCTCCTCGAGGTCCTGCGCGACGACCTCGGGCTGACCGGTGCGCGCTACGGCTGCGGCCGCGGCCAGTGCGGCGCGTGCTTCGTCCTCGCCGACTCCGGCCGCGGTCCGCGGGCGGTCGCCTCCTGCCTCATGGCGGTGGACCAGGCCGCGACCGTCGAGATCACGACGGTCGAGGGCCTCGCGCACGACAGTGAGCTGCACCCGGTGCAGGAGGCCTTCGCCGCGGGGGACGCGATGCAGTGCGGCTACTGCACGAGTGGCATGGTCATCTCGGCCGTCGCGCTGCTCGCGAGCTCGCCCAAGCCGAGCGACGCCGAGATCCGCGACGCCCTGGCCCCCAACCTCTGCCGCTGCGGCGTGTACACGCGCGCGATCCGCGCGGTGAAGCGAGCGGCGGGATGAGCCGCGAGGTGAGCGAGCGCGCCGCGCGCGTGGCGCCCGCGTCGCGAGGCAGCGCCCCCGACGCGCCGATCCCGAACCTGGTCGAGCAGCGGATCCGCTTCGAGCCGGACGGATCGGTCACCGCCTTCTCGGGCAAGATCGAGTTCGGGCAGGGCATTCGCACCGCCTTCGCGCAGATCGTCGCGGAGGAGCTGCGGCTCGACCCGGAGCGGGTGCGCATGGTCATGGGCGACACCGCGCAGGTGCCCTTCGACCGCGGGACGTTCGGGAGCCGCTCGATCGCGCAGGACGGCGACGCATTGAGGAAGGCGGCCGCCTACGCGCGCGAGCAGCTGCTGCGCCGCGCGAGCGAAAAGCTCGGCGTCGCGCGCGAGCGGCTCACGATCGCCGACGGCGCGGTCCGCGACGGCGGGGTCCGCGACGGCTCGCGCGGCCTCACGTACGCCGCCCTCGCGGCGGACCCGCCGCTCGCGGGCGAGGTCCCCGACGACGTCCCGCTCACGCCGGCGAGCGAGCATCGCGTGCTCGGACGACCGCGGGCCCGTGTCGAGGCGCGCGACATCGTGACCGGCCGCGCGACGTACGTCGCCGACGTGCGTCTCGACGGGATGCTCCACGGCAAACGGCTCCAGCCGCCGGTCCGCGGCGCGCGCCTCCGTTCGCTCGACGACGCGGCCGCGCGGGCGATGCCGGGGGTCCGGGTGGTCCGCGATGGGGACTTCGCCGGCGTGGTGGCCGAACGCGCCGCGCAGGCACAGGCCGCGCTCGACGCGCTCGAGGCCGACTGGACGTCCCCGAATGGCGACGATCAGCAGACCGTCGTGATCCCGATGCGTGAGGACGACGGCGTCGACGCGGCGCTCGCGTCCGCAGCGCACGTCGTCGAGGCGAGCTACGTGCTGCCATACATCTCGAACGCGCCGATCGGGCCCTCCGCCGCGGTCGCCGACGTACGGGCCGACGAGGCGACGATCTACGCCGGCACGCAGCGGCCTTTCGGCCTGCGGACCGAGATCGCGAGCGCGCTCGGCCTCGCGGAGGAGCGGGTCCGTGTCGTGCCGCGGATGCCCAGCGGGACCTACGGCCGCAACAGCGTGGGCGACGCGTCGTTCGAGGCGGCGATGCTCTCCCGGCTCGCGAAGCGGCCGGTCCTGGTGCAGTGGACGCGCGAGGAGGAGTTCACCTATGCGCCGGCGCGTCCCGCCGCGGTGCTCGACGCAAAGGTCGGCGTCGGCGCGGACGGCTCGCTCGTCGCCTGGCGCTACGACGAGCACACGAACGCGCACGGGTACGGCTTCGCCGTCGATCCGCGCGTCGCGCCGTTCACCTCGGGACGCAACGCGATCCCGCCCTACCGCTTCGGCAAGGGGCGGATCACCCTGTACATCGAGCCGACGCCGGTCCGCACCGCGTCCTTCCGCTCGCTCGCCGCGGCCGAGAACGTCTTCGCGATCGAGTCACTGCTGGACGAGCTCGCGTTCGCGGCGAGGACGGATCCACTCACCTTTCGCCTCCGGCACATCGACGACCCGCGCCTGCGTCGGGTGGTCGAGGCGGTCGCGGAGCGCGCGACGCTGGGCGAGCGCTCGTCCGCCGGTCTGGGCAAGGGGCTCGCCTGCACCATCTACCACGGGACCTACTGCGCGCAGGTCGCCGAGGTCGTCATCGCCGCGAACGGGACGCCACGCCTCACGCGCTTCTGGTGCGCGGTCGACCCGGGTCTCGTCGTGAATCCCGACGGCGTGCGCAACCAGATCGAGGGCGGCATCCAGCAGTCCGCGAGCTGGACGCTGCTCGAGGAGCTCGGTCAGCGCGACGGCCGCATCACGACGACTGGCTGGGACACGTATCCGATCGCGACCTTCCGCGACGCGCCCGAAGAGATCGACGTCCACGTGATGGGCGACGAGGCGAAGCCGTCGACCGGTGTCGGCGAGCCCGGCACCGTGCCGGTGGCCGCCGCGATCGCGAACGCGATCTTCGCGGCGTGCGGCGCGCGCGTGCGCGAGCTGCCGATCGGCGCCGAGCGCGTACGGCGCGCGCGGCCGAACGGCTAGGGCGAGGAAGAGGGCCGCCGCGGCACGATCGTGACCGCCACGAGCGTGCCGGAGTCGATGGGGTTGGGGATCCCGATCGCGATCGTCGCGGCCAGCCCGTCGCTCACGTGGGTGAGGAAGACGGCGCTCGGCAGGGCGATGGGGCCGAGGCTCGGTGGCGCCGAGCCGGGGCCGATCGGACGCCACCCGGGATGCGGCGCGCGGTAGAACGCCTCGAGCTCGGCGCGCGACAGCGCGGAGCTCCATTGCGCCGTCATCGTCCGCATCTCCGCCGGCACGAACGGGAGCGGGCCGCTCGCGGTGATCAGCCTGGCGTTCGGCGGCACGGGGAAGTCCGACGGGAATCCGTCGGGCAGCGACGGGGTCGCCGGCCGAGCGACCACGCAACCCGCGAGCAGGAGACCGAGGAGCGCCCTCTTCACGCGCCTATACTTTTCATCGGATCCCATGAGGTTTGAAGTCCCCCGGAGGTGCGTCCGATGATGATCGGGACCCCCTCGACACCCAAGGTCACTCCCGAGCTCCAGCGCAAACGCGAGGCGTTCTACGCGGAGCTTCCCGAATTCAACATGAGGCCGCTCTGGGCCATCTTGAAGGACGCGATGACGCC
>VBDU01000019.1 GCA_005883625.1 Chloroflexota bacterium
GGGGGACGTGAGCGGTTGGTAGGAGAAGGTCAGCACCCCGGTCACGTCGGTGATCCCGGTCATGACCACGCCCGGGATCGCCTGCGACACGCTGTTGTCCGGCTGGAGCGCGTACATCGCACACGCGATCGCAGCCTTCGTCTGTAGCGAGACCGATCCGTTCCTGGCAGTCGTCGTCGTGAGCGAGAAGTTCGCCGGGCCAACGAGCGCGGTCGCAGGAACGGAAACGGAGCCGGCGCTCGCGGTGATCGTCCGGTTTCCCTGGGTGGTGAGCTGCGTATAGAGCGTGGTGCTGCCATCCGCGGCGACCGGCTCGTTGAACGTGCTCGTCGACGGATTGCCGGTCGGATTCGTCGTGGTGACCGTCACCGGCGTCGCGCCCGGGGGCAGGCCGTAGAAGCGGCACCGGAAGACCGTGCCGGCCGGCGCGCTCAGCGGCGTGCATCCCGAGACGCCAAAGCCGCCCGCGGCCGGGGTGGCGAAGGCCTCGTAGACCATGGCGCCGTCGCCACCTTGGAAGTTCAGCTCGGTGACGATCACGGCTACGCCACCCGCGGGCGCTTCGACGACGACCGCGTACTGGGTGTTGTCGCTAAGACCGGTGACCGAGCGCGGATCGACCTTGACGCTTGTTCCGCCATACAGACCGGTGACTAGCTGCTGGGTCACGAGCGCGCCGTCGGCGAACCGGTACCAGGAGAGCCGAGCGGTCGTTACGTAGAAGCTCGCAGCCTGGATCCAGATCGGCGTGGTCCAGCCGTCCGATCCGCCGAGCGTTCGCGTCACGTTCGGTAGGAACCACTTCGTCTGGAAGGCGGAGACGCCGGTGGCGCCCATCGCGGACGTCGGGTTGATCGTGGCAGCCACGATCGCGAACTGGCCGTTTCGCGCGTAGACCGAGTAGTCGCCGTCGGTGAGCTGCGGGTTCGTGCCCATGTCCACGGACCATGTGGCGCCGGGCGCCAGCGGCTGTGGCGCCGTGAGCGTGGTCTGGATCTGGGCGATACCGGGCCGGTGGAAGACGAGCGTCGGCGTGCCCGGTGTCGTGGCGACGTTCTGGACGAAGAGCCGCGTCGAGCGGCCGACGCCATCGCCGTTCCGAGCCGCGTAAGGCATGAAGGTGAACAGCTCGTTCGTCGCCGGTGCGCCGCTGTAACTGAAGCCCATCGGCGCCGTCGCCGATGGCGCGTCGTTGTGGGCGTTCACGATGACGCCGATCGGCTGGCTCGCCGTGAGCGTCACGGAGTACTCGGTGCCGACGAGGAGCAGCGGCTCGACGCGCGGGTCGACGAACTGGGCACGGCCGGCCTCGAGCGCGCGCGTGAGCGTGGCCTTCTGCCCCCCGGTGTAGCTCGCGAAGTCGAGCGTGACCGACGTCGCCGCACCGCCGAGGTTCTGCACGACGAGGGTCGTGAGCCAGCCCGCGACGTTGTAGGCGAAGTACGGCGCGAACACTTTCGTCGAGCCCTCGGAGAGCCCCTGGTACGAGAGCGCCTCCTGGCGCTGCTGGTTCCGCACGTTCTGATGCTCGTTGACGACGGAGACCACGGGCGAGTTCGTCGAGCGGACCACGACCGAGAACTGCCCTCCGGCGGCCAGATCGGGGTCGCTGTTCGGATCGTGGACGACCGAGTTCCCCGGCGCGAGCGAATCGACGCTGCGCGTCTTCACGAGACGGCCGTCCGAGAACGCGAAGAAATCCATCGTGAGGGCGGTCGGGTCCGAGCCGACGTTCTGGACGATGAACGGCGTCTGCCACCCGTCCTCGCCGCCCAGCTTCTTCGTCACGTTCGGCAGGTACACCGTGTCGCCGACGCCCGCGGACGCTTGATGCGCGGGCGAGCTCGACGACAAGAGGCCGAGGGCCAGCGAAGCGATGACGAATGAAATGAGCGTGCGCGAGCGCAGCATGTGGATCCCTCCCCGAGCCAGGACCGGGCGATCTGGCTCCCGCTTGCCGCGGACTTTACTCCCCGCAGCGGGGCTGAATCTACAGGCCGAGCACCGTTCGAGTCTGCTGCGCGACCGTGTCCGCGTCGAAGTCGCGCAGGCGCCGCCGGCCGGCGGCGGCGAGCCGCTGGCGGAGGCCGCGGTCCTCACTCGCCAGCGCGGTGGCCTCGGCCGCCTCGGCGAGGTCGCGCGTGGTGAGGAGCACGCCCGCGTTCCCCACGGTCTCCTCGACCGCCGCGGCGGCGTAGGCGACGACGGGAAGGTCGAACCGCATCGCCTCGAGCAGTGGTACGCCGAAGCCTTCGTGCTCGGAGAGCGACACGAAGCACGAGGCGACCTTGTAGTGCGCGACGAGGGCGGCCGCGCTCACCTTGCCGGTGAACGTCACCGCGTCCTCGAGGCCGAGGGCGCGAGCGAGCGCGCGAAGCCGGGCGTAGTACGTGGGCTGATCGCGGTACGAGCCGACGAGCAGCAGGTGCGCGTCGGGGTCCACGCAGCGGCGGTAGTACGCGAGCATGCGCAGGAGGTCGTCGTGCCGCTTGTTCGGCGACACGCGCCCGACGAAGAGGAGCTTGCGCTCGACCGCGCTCCAGCGCGCGAGGACCGCGGGGTCGGGCGTGACGTCGTACGCACCCCAGTCGATGAGCAGCGGCACGTGCGCGGTCTCGCGGAAGCCGAGCTGCGCGAGGTCCTTGCGGTTGAACTCGGACACGCCGACGCCGAGGTCGATCCGCGGCGCGAGCCGCTCGAGCTGCCGCAGGCCGAGCCGCGCGTACGCCGCGGCGTGGTCGTTGATGCCGGTGAAGAACTCGGGCGGGGTCACGTTGTGGTAGACGAGGACCCGCCTGGCGTCGAGCTTCACGAGCTGGTCGAAGATCTCGCTCCCGATCGAGAAGTGAAGGATGAGCGTGTCGCCCGGCCGCACCGTGCGGAAGAGCCGGCGGTAGGGAAGCGCGTCGACGCCGTCCTTCACCTCGAGCGCGTAGGCCTGCGACTCGTAGCCCCACTCGCGCAGCCGCCCGCGGAGCGCGAAGACGTGGTTGCTCATCGCGTCGCCCGGCGCGAGCACCGGGTGGAACTGATGGACCGCGGTCACGACGGGCTGCAGCCGGTGACCGCGTAGTCGCGGTCGCCGAAGAGCGTCTCGTTGAGCAGCTTGACGTTCTCGCGGATCGGGCCCGCTGGGACGTTCTCGTTCAGCCGCCGCTCGCTCGGCTCGAAGGTGCGGATCGCGACGTCGACGAAGCCCTCGACCTCGAGGTAGAAGCGGAAGAGCTCGGGCGGGATCGGGCGGACATGCGAGGGGTCGAGCCAGAAGCTGCTGCCCCCCACCGTGAGCGTCGCGGGGTTCGGGGTCACGAAGACGATCGGCGAGCCGGGCTTGAGCGCGCGCCGCGCCTCGCGCAGGAGCGAGACGAGCTCGCCCGGCAGCACGTGCTCGGCGAGGTGCCGCGCGTGAAGGCCGTCGATGGATCGATCGGGCTGCGCGCGGAGGTGGTCGAGCGCGTCGCCCTCGGTCGCCTCGAGGCCGCGCTGGGCGGACTCGGCGACCATCCGCGGATCGAGGTCGACGCCGTACGACCCGATCCCGTGCTCGCGCATGAGCTCGAGGAACGTGCCGCGCCCCGAGCCGAGGTCGACGACGCGCCTGCGGCCCTTGAAGAGCTCGACGAACTGCTCGGACTGGCGGCGGACGACCGGCTCGTCGCCGCCGAAGCGCGCCTGGAAGTACACCGAGTGGAGGTTCGACGCGAAGTAGTCCTCGCGCCAGCGCGCGAGCTCGCGCTCGAGGCGCTGCAGGCGTGCGTCGAGGCCCGGCGTCGGCCGGTCGCGCAGGTCGGCGATCGCGCGCGCCGCGAGCTGGTTGATGCGCTCCTGGCGCTCGCCCAGCGCCGCCGTCCACCAGCGCAGGAGCCCGATGACCGTCCGGCGCGCGAAGGTGATGAGCGGGCCGACGAGCGGCTTGCGGCTGGTCGGGTCGTAGCGGACCTCCTCGCCGAGCGCCTCAGCGAGCGCGGGGATCGGGTCCGCGAGCTCCTCGGTGAAGAGCGGCCGCCCGCCCGGCAGCGGCAGCGCGAGCGCGGCTTCGACCTCGGGACCGTACGCCCCGCTCTCGCGGCGCTCGCGCACGCGCTTGCGGACTTCTGCCATGACCGCGTCGATGTCGATCGGCCGCTCGTTCATCGCAGCGAGTCCGCAGCTCGTTC
>VBDU01000009.1 GCA_005883625.1 Chloroflexota bacterium
CATCGAGCTTCGCCCTCTGGGCGCGGCGACGGTCCGGGGGAAGGCGCAGGCGATCGAGGTGTTCACGCTCCGCTGAGGCCGAGCGAACGTCTACGTCGCTGCTAGCAGCTATTCCTTGGTCCAGCCGACCGCGAGGAGCACCGGTCCGTCCGCCGTGGGGTAGTAGACCTGCCAGCCGTGGTAGCCCCGGTATGCCATTGGATCGGCCTTCATGACGGCCGCGTACGCCACGAGCGCGTTCACGTAGCCCTGCGAGTGGTTGTACGCGAAGAGCGCCTTCTGCATGTTGTCCGGTGCGCCCGCGGCTTTGAGGTACCGCGCCGCGCCCATGATCGCGTCGTGGGTGTCGTTGATGTCGCCTTTGCCGTATATCGCCCAGGTCGCGGGCATGAACTGCATCGGACCTTGCGCGCCCGCGCTCGAGAGGCCGCGGATCCGGCCCGTCCGCGTCTCGACGAGGTGGATCGCCGCGAGGTAGTACCACGGGACGCCGAATGCGGTCTCCGCCTCGCGGTAGTCGCCGAGCAGCTCGTCGATCGGTGCGGGTTCGACGATCTTCCAGTCAGGCAGCGTCTTCGGGATGGGGCCGCCCATCGAGCGCAGCTGCTTGCCGGCCTCGAGGCTGCCGAGCACCGCCGATCGCGTCGAGACCGGGAGCGCGCCCAACACGGTGTCCTTCCAGTCGGGGTAGTCGGCGAGCCGGCTGTACGCGAGCTGCTGCAGGTGGCCCATCCAGGCGAGCTGCGCGCCGGACACGTTCGGGTCGCGGAGCGCCGTCTCGACCATGACCAGCTGCTTCGCCAGCGAAGCGGCGTCGTTCGCGGCGACCGGCAGTTCGTCCCAGCGCGGCGCGGGCGTGGCGCTCGGCTGCACCGTTGCGGTCGTGAGTGCCTCGGTCGTGGGCGCCGGCGTCGCCTCGGGTGTCGGACTCGGCGTCTGCTCGACCGTCGTGACGGGAGCCGCCCCGCCCCCTGCGCAGGCCGCGACGGGCGCGACCGCGAGGGCGAGACAGACCGCGCGGAGTGGGGACGACCTCAACTCATCCACCGTCGGTCTACAGCATGAAGCACGCACGGGGCGAGCGGGGTCGCAGATCGGTGAATGCGAGCGCACGCTCTCACGAGGGACGGCCGACCGACCGCGCCGTTCAGGGCGTTCCAGGGCCATCTCGTGTCGCTGATCTCTAGCGCTCTGCTGGGATCGTCTCGAAACCCTGCTCCCCGAAGTCGCGGTCGAAGGCGAATGCGGTCGCGAGGCCTCTACGGTGCATGAACTCGAAGCTTGTCCAATCGACCAGAGAGGCGTCTCGTCGATTGGCAGCGAGGAACGCGGCAACCGCGGCGTCGTGGAGATCCTCATCGACCCATGCGACGTTCAGGGATCGAACGACCCCGCGAAGGAGATCTCGGCTAGCTCGCGTGCCCCAGCGCGAGTGGACGAGCGCGGTCGCCTCGAGCACGACGTAGTTATGCGTGACGAGCTCGACGTCTCGCAGCAGTTCGTCGAACGTAGCGACCGCCCGCTCGTGATTTCCTTCGTCCTCGTCCAGAAAGGCGATCGATGCGGACGGATCCACGAAGAGGCTCACTTTCGATACGCCTCGGCCAAATACCGGTCGTGGTTCTCCGCCAGATCGCTCATGCCCGAGCGGTACTTTCCAGCCAACTTCATGACTCGGCGAACGCGGTCGTCGCGGTCACCCTCGCCGCTCAGGCGATCGACCGCCTCGCGGATCAGGGCCGAGACCGAGCGGCCGGAAGCGAGCGCGCGTCGCTTCAGGCGCGCGTCCTGGTCCTCCGTCAGCTGGATTTGAACACGTTTCATGCCATCATCCTAAAACATCATGCTGGCATCCGAAAATAGGAGCGCTAAGCGGACTCCTGCCGCCGCGCAGTGGCTTCGCGCGCGAGCCGCACGCGCGCGTTCGCTAGGCCCGCGTAACGCGGCGCGTCCACTCGCGAGTACCGAGTAGCTCCCAGATGGTGGCCTGGAACTCGGACGCGGCGCGCGCGAGCCGGCGGTCTCGGCGGCGCGCGAAGCCGATCGTGCGCGAGAGGGGCTGCGCGAGCCGCGCCGCGCGCAGCGGACCGCCCGGCTCGATCACGATGCTCGGCACGATCGCCACGCCGATGCCCGCCGCGGCCATCCGCAGGACGCCGTCCATCTCCGCCCCGTCCACGGCGAGCGTCGGCTCGAACCCGGCGCGCCGGCAGGCGGCGAACGTCGCCGCGCGCAGGTCGTAACCCTCGCGGAACATCACGAGCGGCACGCCGCGCAGGTCGGCTATCGCGACCGTCTTCCGCGCGGCGAGCGGATGACCCGGCGGCACGGCCAGCACGAGCTCCTCCTTGAAGAGCGGCGTCGTCTCGAGCACCTCGTGCTTGAGCGGCAGGATGACCAGCGCGAGGTCGAGCGCGCCCTCCTCGAGCGCGGCGACGAGGTCGCGCGAGCCGGCCTCCCGCACGACGAGCTCGACGCCGGGATAGCTCGCGTGGAATCGCGCCAGCGCGCGCGGCAGGAGCGAGGTCGACACGCTCGGGGTGGCGCCCAGCGCGAGGCGTCCGCGTCGCAGCTCGGTGAGCTCGCGCACTTCGACCGTCGCCGCGTCCAGATCGCCGAGGACCCGCCGCGCCCAGGGCAGGAGCGCCTCGCCGGCCGGGGTGAGCGCCACGTTGCCCTTCATCCGGTGGAAGAGCGGCGCGCCCAGCTCCTCCTCGAGCTTTCTGATCTGCTTGCTCACCGATGGCTGGGCGACACCGAGATCCCGCGCGGCGTGCGTGAAGTGCCGCTGCTCGGCGACCGCCACGAAATAGCGCAGCTGATGCGTCTGCAACCTGCTCCTCGGGCCGTCGGGTCTCTCAATAGCCTACGGCTATCGAAACGAGCGCGTCTATGTCTTTGTCTTCTGCGTGCAGAGCGCCCACCATCGCTGGCGGTGGCAGCGCAGGTCCAGACCGCGGCACCGGTTCCCGCGCGGACCCGACCCCAGGAGCGGCACGACCTCTGGTGGCTCGAGCCGGCCGTCATCTTCGTCGTCCTCACGCTCTTCGTCGTCTATTCGTTCCTCGCCGGCATCGCGAACGCGAACTACTTCTCCGAGCCGTACCTCTCGCCGCTCTACTCGCCCTGCATCGCCGCGAACTGCGTGCACCCGGTCCTGCCGATCGTCGGCCCGTGGTGGAACCTTTCCCCGGCGATCCTCATCGTCGCGTTCCCGATCGCGTTCCGCGTCACCTGTTATTACTACCGCCGCAGCTACTACCGCGCGTTCTTCTGGTCGCCCCCGGCGTGCGCCGTCCCCGACGTGCGCGGCCGCTACGCCGGCGAGACGCGCTTCCCCTTCGTCATCCAGAACTTCCACCGCTACTTCCTGTACCTCGCCACGGTCATCCTCGCGTTCCTGTGGTGGGACACGATCCTCGCGTTCGACTTCGGCGGACGGTTCGGCATCGGGCTCGGGTCGCTCATCATGCTCGCGAACGTCCTGCTCCTCACCGGCTACACGCTCTCCTGCCACTCGGTGCGTTATCTCTTCGGGGGCTATCTCGACAGCTTCCACGGAAAGTCGTTGCGCTTCCGGCTCTGGTCGCTCGCCAACCGGCTGAACGCGCGGCACGCGCGCTGGGCCTGGGCGAGCCTCATCGTCGTCGCCTTCACCGACCTCTACATCCGCCTTCTCGCGATGGGCGTCCTCAACGATCCACGGTGGATCTCCTGAGATGACGACGACGCACGACTTCGACGTGGTCGTCATCGGCGCCGGCGGCGCGGGGCTGCGCGCGGCGATCGAGGCGACGGCGCAGGGGGCGAAGACCGCGATCGTCTGCAAGTCGCTCCTCGGCAAGGCGCACACGGTCATGGCCGAGGGCGGCATCGCCGCCGCGCTCGCGAACGTGTGGAAGGAGGACAGCTGGCAGGTCCACTTCCGCGACACCATGCGCGGCGGCAAGCTGCTCAACAACTGGCGCATGGCCCAGCTGCACGCACAGGAATCCCCCGACCGCGTGCTCGAGCTCGAGGAGTGGGGCGCCCTCTTCGACCGGACGAAGGACGGCCTCATCCTGCAGCGCGACTTCGGCGGCCATAGATACGCGCGCCTCGCGCACGTCGGCGACCGCACCGGCCTCGAAATGATCCGCACGCTCCAGAACAAGGCGGCGCCAAGGCGATCGTCCTCGCGACCGGCGGCACCGGGAAGGCCTGGCGGATCACCTCGAACTCGTGGGAGTACACCGGCGACGGCTTCGCGATGGCGCTCGATGCGGGCGCCGAGCTCATCGACATGGAGATGACGCAGTTCCACCCGACCGCGATGGTCTGGCCGCTCTCGGTGCGCGGCATCCTCGTCACCGAGGGCGTGCGCGGCGACGGTGGGACGCTCAAGAACAACAAAGGCGAGCGGTTCATGTTCCGGTACATTCCCGCCTTCTTCAAAGCGGACACCGCCGAGACCGAGGAGGAGGCGGACCGCTGGTACGACGACAAGACGGCGCGCCGGACACCGGACCTGCTGCCGCGCGACGAGGTGGCCCGCGCGATCAACGCCGAGGTGAAGGCAGGCCGCGGCACGCCGCACGGCGGCGTCTACCTGGACATCGCCTCGCGCCGGCCCGCGGACTACATCAGAAGGCGCCTGCCCTCGATGTACCACCAGTTCAAGGAGCTCGCCGACGTCGACATCACGACGACCGCCATGGAGGTCGGCCCCACGCTCCACTACATCATGGGCGGCATCCGCGTGAACGCGGACACGGCGGAGAGCACCGTGCCCGGCCTCTTCGCCGCGGGCGAGGTCGCGGCCGGG
>VBDU01000010.1 GCA_005883625.1 Chloroflexota bacterium
GATCCCCAAGGACCTTTCACGACTGTGGAGAAACACGAACGAGCCGAACCAGCCCGACGAAGGCCTCTCGGAGCACACGGCGGAGCCGTGCCCGTTCGCGTCGACGCGCGACGGGCAGCGCACGGCGATGTATGAGGTCGAGATCTACACCGACGGCGCCTGCCAGGGCAATCCCGGTCCCGGCGGCTGGGGCGCGCTGCTACGAGCCAAGGGGGCCGAGAAGGAGCTCTGGGGCGGCGAGGCGCAGACCACCAACAACCGTATGGAGCTGACCGCCGCCATCCGCGCGCTCGACGCGCTCAAGCGGCCGAGTCAAGTGCGCCTCCACACCGATTCGCTCTACCTAATGAAGGGCATCACCGAGTGGATCGGGGCCTGGAAGCGCCGCGGCTGGCTCACCGCGGACAAGAAGCCGGTGAAGAACGCCGACCTTTGGCGCGAGTTGGATCGGGCGGCGGCGCGGCACTCGATTGAGTGGCGCTGGATCAGGGGGCACGCCGGGCATCCGGAGAACGAGCGCGCCGATCGGCTGGCGAATCAGGCGATACCGCACGGATGAGCCAGGCTCGGTCGGCCCGGCGCGTCATCTCTTCGCAGTTCTTCATCTAGGCCGCTTCCCGCGTCCCGTTCCCTTTCAACGACGAGGGTCAGGGGTTTCGAATCCCCTCCGGGCTACCGGCGACGCGTTGCTAGGGCATCCTCGAAGACGATGGCGTACGCGATGTCGCACGCGCGCTCTCGCGCGGCACGAGGCGAAGGGTCGCTGACCGCGCCCCGGGCGTGAGGACGCTGTTCACGATGTTCGCGGCGTAGCGGCGGTACTTGGTGCGGTACGCGCGGTCGATCTCGTCACTGAGCTTGTCGTCGGCCTTCACGAAGGTCACGTCTCTGTCGACGCCGCCAGCCTGGATGCGGCCTTCATGGCGCGCCTGCGTTCCGCGAAACCACACGCCGGTCGGCCCTTTCACCGATCGGACGTACAGGTCGTCGCCGTGGCGGACGACCCATATCGTCACAAATCCTCGCAGGGTGCCGTCGCGTCGCAGCGACGCGATCTCCAGCTCGTCCGCTGCCGCGATCCTGTCGAGCTCGCCTTTCGTCCATGCGCTCATCGACGGGCCTCGCCGACGGACGGCGCTGCGCGGTATTCCTCGTCGCTGACGCGCGCGCCCCACGTCGCGCTGTTGCCCTTCTCGTCGACCTCGACCATCGAGAGGTGCGTCATGAAGCGCGTCGGCGCGGCGCCGTGCCAGTGGTCCTCGCCCGGCTCGAAGAACACGCGGTCGCCCGGGCGGACCACCTCGATCGGCGCGCCGCGGCCCTGGACGAGACCAACCCCCTCTGTGACGTAGATGGTCTGTCCGTTCGGATGCGTGTGCCACGCGGTGCGCGCGCCTGGTGCGAAGTGGACGCTGCTCGCGCTCAGACGCGATGGGCCTGACGGCGTCGCGACGGGATCGACATACACAACGCCCGTGAACCATTCACGCGGGCCCGTCGCCGACTCGACGGTGTTCTTGGTGATCTTCATCGTCGCTCTCCCGATCTCACGCTACACGAGCCCGTCGTCGCGCACCCTCGCGAGCTGCCCGAACCTGTTCCGCGCCTTCACAGTCTCGCGCCGCACAATCCCGCAAGTCCTCGTGACATGACGCAAGGAGGCCCGCATGACCGACCGAATCAGCCCAAAGCAGTTCCACGAGTCCGAGGGCATCGAGGATTGGCGTGTGCTCGGCGATGGTGCGAACGCGTACTTCCAGACCGGGTCGTTCGCCGCAGGCGCCCGGCTCGTGCAAGCGATCAGCGAGCTGCCGGGTTTCGACGACAACCGCCCTGAGGTTGATCTGCGGCACGACGGGGTGACCGTGCGCATGCTCGAGATCACAGATGACTACGCCGGGATGACCCGGGGCCATGTCGAGCTGGCCAGCCGGATCTCGGCAGTTGCCCGAAAGCTCGGCTTCTCTGCCGACCCGTCGGCGGTCCAGAGCCTGCTCGTCATCCCAGGCGCCACTGATCGAGCCGCGGTGATGCCGTTCTGGCGCGCCGTCCTCGGATATGAGCCTCGCCGCGACAGCCCCGCTGAGGATCTCGTCGATCCGCACGGTCGGGCGGTGCCCTTCTGGTTCGAGCAGATGAAGGAGCCGCGCCCGGGTGGCCTCGGCGCGATCCATGTCGCGATCTGGGTGCCGTACGAGCAGGCGAAGGCTCGCATCGCGGCGGCGCTCGCCGCGGGCGGCCGGATGGTGCGCGACGAGTTCGCGCCGTCGTGGTGGACGCTGGCCGACGCGGCGGGCAACGAGGCGGACATCGCCACGACGAGGGGCCGCGACTGAGCGAGTGCACTGTCGTGGACACACGACGCCTCGCTATTTGGTCGTTACGCCACTCGTCTGCCGTGCATCGTGCACGTGATGTCATCCTTCCGAACGGACCATGAGGCCTCGTCGAACTCCACGTCATGCCTTGCTGTGGCGCGCCGGGGCCGGCGCGTGAGGGTGGTCGCCGAAGTGTCACATCATGGGCTTGGGGCATGAAGACCACACCGATCATCCTGGTTCCCGGGTTCTGGCTCGGCGCGTGGGCGTGGGACGAGGTCGCCGCCGCCCTGCGGGCCGACGGGCACGACGTCAGGGCGCTGACGCTGCCCGGTCTCGAGTCGGCCGACGCCGACCGGTCGAGGGTCACGCTCGCCGATCACGTCGACGCGATCTGCGAGGCGGTGAGGGCGGCGGGGCGTCCCGTCGTGCTCGCCGTGCACAGCGGCGCCGGGCTCCCCGGCTACGCGGCCACCGACCGCATTCCGGAGCGGATCGCGGCGATGGTGTACGTCGACTCGGGCCCGGCGACGGGCGCGCTCGACCCCGAGTTCAGCGCTGTCGAGAAACCGCTGCCCACGAGGAAGGAGCTCGCAGAGAACGAAAGCCTCGAGGGGCTCAGTGAGGAGCAGCTCGAGACGTTCCGCCGCCGAGCCGTTTCCGAGCCGGGCGGCGCGCTGCGCGAGGCTCCCAAGCTGACCAACGACGCGCGCCTCGACGTGCCGACCACGGTCGTGTGCACGTCGATGACGTCCGAGCAGATCAAGGACGCCGTGAAGAAGGGCTATGCGTGGATCGGCGGCCTGGCCGAGCTGCGCGACGTGACCTACGTCGACCTGCCGACGAGCCACTGGCCGATGTGGTCGCGCCCGCAGGAGCTCGCCGCGGTCATCGGTGACGTCGCGAAGGTTGCTTCGGCGGCCTGACGGACCGAAACTCGGCCGACGTGCGGCGCGCTTACCTTCGGATGTGATGACCAGGCCGACGATCGCTCCGCTCTTCCGCGGCTGGCAGCTCCAGAACGAGCGACTCGTCGCGCGGCTGCGTGACCTGAAGCCCGAGCAGCTGCAGCTCCCGATCGGATCGCCGAGCTGGCCCGTATGGGCGAGCGCGTCGCCCGTCGCGGGCGCCCGCGTGATGTGGCTCTGCCACGTCTTCTGCGGTGGGGATCGTCGCCGCGTTATGCGGACGCGCCTACCGGTGCGGGTCGCGTTTGTACGTGCTCCAGAACGGCCGGTTCCACATGTTCCCGTCGACCCAGACCTTCTGCGACACGACCGCCTGCGACGACCACCAGACCCACCCCGCCTGTGCGGTCGGGATGTACGTGCCGCCGGCGTAGAGATAGGGGCCATCGATCTCGACGTGGAACGGCTTGAGCTCGGGCGGAGCCCACACCTCGATCGTCAGACTCTGCGCGTTCGTGTCGACGCGGGCGAAGAGGCGCACCGGGTGGTCGTACAGGTTGCGGATCACCAGGTCGGGTCCCCATGGCGGCGCGACCGTCGCGTCGAATCCGAAGCCCTCGGGGTAGCCCCAGTAGAAGTAGGGAAAGTACGCGTGCGAGGTACGCTCGACGATGTCGAGGCCCGCCTTGGCCGCAGCCGGGAACACCGTGGAGGGCAGCTGGCAGATGCCGCCGCCGATGGCCGGGATGTCGATCAGCTCGCCGTCCTCGAGGCCGATCGCCTTGCCCAACGTGTAGCCGGTTCGCAGGGAGATCTCGCCAAGCAGATAGGTCAGCGAGAGGCTGTCGCGCGGCGCGATGTAAGGGTGCGCTGCGTTGTCAAAGAAGTTGTTGACCGCGTTCGCTGACACGATGATGTTGGTCACGCGCTCCCAGGGTGAGCCGATGAATCGACTCGTGTGGCTGCCGATGATCTTCCACTTCGAGTAATCGCTCTGGAACGCTGGGAACGCCGGGCGCTGCCCAAAGCCGGGGACCCGCAGGCGCGTGCCCGGAGTCAGCGCGTAGATGTTGTGGAGCTGCGGGTTCCACAGAAGCATCTCCCGGAATGCGTCAGGTCCGCCGATCCCGAGATGCGCCAGTAGCTGGTTCGGCTCGTTATCGCTCTCTACCAGGGTGTAGAAGACGGCAGCGCCAGTCGAATCGCCCCTGTCCTCGGCCCTGGCCGGCACCGGTAAGAGCGTGAGTGCGAGAGCGATCAGAAGCGCGCCACCGCAGCGCGCGCGGCGCGACTGTGCCGTCTTCATCGTTCTGCGAATTCACGCGGTCGACATTCACGCCGAGATCCCGACACGAGAGCTCGCGAAGCAGTAAGCGTGCCGAGGCCTGCTCTCTCGGCTCGCGCGCGGCTGCGTTACACGGTTGTGATTTGGGGACGTGCGTGGGCGTTGCCCGCCTCGTCGCGGGATTCCGAGCAGGACGGCGAGGAGATCGAGCCCGGCCAACAGTGGTCCGTTCGTCGCGCGGACGACCTCGGCGCGGAGGGAACTTCAGGCGGTAATGCAATGGGCGGACCGGATCACTTAGCCGCGGTACCTGCGCGTCGTTGTCGGCAGCACGCTTCGCCAAGGGTTGAGCTGAACTCGTCGACGAGCCCAAGGCGCGCCCGCTAGTCCTATCGGGCCCCGTAGTTTTGCGTCGCTAGTACTCCTCCAACATCGCGCGTCGGTGCACGCGTTAGAGGTTCTGTGCGCATGGTCGGGCCCGCGACCCCAGGCGCGGCGCTACGAGGAGGAGCCGTCGGTTGGCTCGGACGGTCCGACCTTCGGCTGCGAATCCTCCTCGTGTGCGATTCGCTCGACATCGGTGGCGCCGAGCGACACGTCATCGGTCTGGCGGCCGGGCTCAAGCGGCGCGGGCACGACGTGACGATCGCCTGTTCGCTGGCGGGCCCGCTCCGTGCGGACGTCGTCAGGTCTGGAGTCCCGCTCCGCGTCCTCGCGGAGCATCTGGTCAAACGCCGCGTATCGGTCTCCTACACGCGTCTGCTTGAGGGACTCCTGAGCCGCGGACGGTTCGATCTCATCCACGCGCACATGCACGCGAGCGCGGCCGCGGCCGCGGTCGCTGGCGCGCGGAACGGCATCCCGCTCGTGATCACCGAACACTCGGAAGCGTCCTGGCGCGACGAGCGCGCCTGGCGCACAAGCCGTTCGGCGTACCGGCGCGCCGCTCACGTGATCGCCGTCTCGGGCAGCATCGGGCGCCGCCTCACCGAGGTGGACCGCGTCCCCACGGCGCGAGTGACGCCGATCTTGAACGCGATACCGCCCGCCGGCGGACTGAGCGGCGACGCCGATCCGCTCCAGCGTCGGTTCGCGCCGGACGATCCGGTGATCGGAACGGTCGCGCGCCTCGTTCCGGAGAAGGGCGTCGCGTGCTTCCTCCTCGCCGCCGCGGCTGTCCTGCGCGAGCTGCCGCGCGCGCGCTTCGTAGTCATCGGTGACGGCCCGCTTCGCGAGGGGCTCGTGGCATCCGCGGAGAAGCTCGGCATCGGCGGGCGCGTGTCTTTCCTCGGCGCGCGCATCGACGGTCCGCGGCTCATCGCGGAGCTCGACGTGCTCGCCGTGCCATCACTCAGCAACGAGGGCACGCCGCTCGTCACGCTCGAGGCGCTCTCGGCGGGTGTCCCGGTCGTCGCGAGCTCGGTGGGCGGCATTCCCGAACAGGTCCGCGGCTTCGAACGCGTGGCACTGGTGCAGCCGGGCGATGTCGACGCCCTCGCGCGAGGGCTCGTCAAGATGGCCAAGAGCGCCCGTCGACCAAGATCGGGCGCCCGCGAGATCCGGCTCCTCCCAGGGCACGAGGCGATGGTCCGCGAGACCGAGGCGATCTACGCCAGGGTGTACGCGGAGGCCCTGCGCGGAAGGCCGCGGTTCGCTGGGGCGCTCACGCAGCGGTGGCTCGCGCGCTGACGGCCCGGCGGTCGGCGCCGGGTCTCTGGCGGCTTGGCCGCCACTTCTGGCCCCACCTCAGAGGCCAGTGGCTCCTGGTCCTCGCCTCGCTCGGCGCGCTCTTCGCCGAGGTGGCGCTGCAGCTGCTCGAGCCATGGCCGCTCAAGCTCGTCTTGGATCGCGTCCTCGCGTCGCCGAAGAACGGGTCGGGTCCGGCCTTCCTGAACGCGCTCGACCCGACCATCGTCCTCACCCTGATCGCGATCGGCCTGGTCGCCATCACAGGTCTGCGCGCGCTCGCGTCATACGCCAACACGGTCGGTTTCGCGCTGATCGGCAACCGCGTGCTCACCGGAGTGCGCGCCGCGGTCTACCGACACCTTCAATACCTCTCGCTCTCCTTCCACACGAGATCCCGGAGCGGGGAGCTGGCGTTACGCGTCATGAGCGACGTCGGCGTCATCAACGATGTCGCCGTCACGGCCATCCTGCCGCTCGCCGCGAGCACGCTCGTCCTCTTCGGGATGGTCGGGCTCATGCTCTGGCTGCGGTGGGAGCTCGCCGTCCTCGCGCTCGCGACTGCTCCGCTCTTCTGGATCCGGACCGTGAAGCTGAGCGGGCTCATCAAGGAGGCGTCGCGGAAGCAGCGGCAACGCGACGGCGCCATGGCCGCGACCGCGGTCGAGTCGATCGGCGCGATCAAGATCGTGCAGGCGCTTTCCCTCGAGCGGACCTTCTCCGACGCCTTCTCCAGCGCGAACGCGAAGAGCCTTCGCGCCGGCGTACGCGCGAGCCGGCTTTCGGCGAGCCTCGAACGGAGCGTTGATCTCTTCGTAGCCGTCGCCACCGCGCTCGTGCTCTGGTTCGGGGCACGGCTCGTCCTCCAGCACGCGCTCACGGCCGGAGACCTCATCGTGTTCTTGAGCTACCTCAAGAGCGCTTTCCGACCGGCGCGCGATTTCGCGAAGTACACCGGACGGCTCGCGAAGGCGACGGCCGCCGGCGAACGCGTCCTCGACGTCCTCGAGGAGCAGCCCGAGGTCCGCGACCTTCCGGGTGCGCGGACCGCCCCCGCGTTCTCGGGTGCCCTGCGCTTCCAGCGTGTGAGCTTCGCCTATGAAGCCGGCAGCCCCGTGCTCGACGACGTCTCGTTCGAGGTGAGGCCGGGACAGTGGGTCGCCGTGACAGGCGCGTCGGGCAGCGGGAAGTCGACGCTGGTGAGCCTCGTCTTGCGCCTCTACGACCCGCAGCGGGGTGCGGTGACGATCGACGGTCACAACATCCGCGCCTACACGCTCGAATCGCTTCGTTCCCAGATCAGCGTCGTCCTTCAGGATCCGATGCTCTTCGCCGCGAGCGTGCGCGACAACATCGCCTACGGCGCGCCGCGTGCGACGGCGGGGGAGATCGGGGCCGCGGCGCTTCTTGCGAGCGCACACGGGTTCATCGGAGCGCTGTCGAGCGGATACGACACGATGCTGGGGGAGCGGGGCGTCACGCTGTCGGGCGGTCAGCGCCAGCGGATCGCGCTCGCGCGAGCGGCGGTGCGCCGCTCGTCCATCCTGATCCTCGACGAGCCGACGACCGGCCTGGACGACGAGAACGCCCGAGCGGTCACCGACGGCCTGAGAGCGATCGCGCGCGGCCGGACGACGCTCCTGGTGAGCCATGACCTCGACCTCGTGTCTCGCTCGGATCTCATCCTGTTCCTCGACGGCGGGCGCGTGGTCGAGCGTGGGACGCACGAGGAGCTCATGCACGCGAACGGTCGATACGCCTCCGTCTTTGGGCTGCGGGCCGCGGCACGGGGCGAGCCGGCGGTCGCGATGAGCGCGGGCGCATGAGGATCCTCTACGTCTGCTCCGACCTCGGCATTCCCGTCCTGGGAAATCGGGGCGGCTCTGTCCACGTGCGCAGTCTGGTGAACGCGTTCAGGCGCGCCGGACACTCCGTCGTCCTCGCGTCACCGCTCCTCACCAAGTCGTCCTGGGAGAGACCCGCGCGGCTCGAGGTGCCGGTCCTCCACCTAGCGCCGAGCGCGCTCACCGATTCGGCGTCGCGCTCCGTGGACGCGTTCGCGGCCACGCTCGGCGTGACCAGCCCGCTTCCTGACGAGCTTCGCCGCATCCTCTACAACCGCGATCTCGCCGAGGCGCTCCGCGGCCGCTTTCGGGATGCGCCGCCGGACATCATCTACGAGCGCTGCGCGATCTACGGAACCGCGGGCGCCGTGGCCGCCGAAGCGCTCGGCGTGCCGCTGCTCCTCGAGGTCAACGCTCCGCTCCTCCTCGAGGACCGGATCTACCGGCGCGGGGAGGGAGCCAACGAGCTCGCGGCCGCCGCGGAGCGGTGGACGATCACGCGGGCCTCCGCCGTTTTCGTGGTGTCGGCGGCGGTGCGGGCGTACGTCGTGTCACTCGGCGTCGCGGAGGAGCGCGTGCACAGCGTGCCGAACGGCATCGACGCCCAGGCCTTTCGGCCCGGCCCGCGCGCGCCGGCGGTGCGTGCGCGCTGGGACCTCGACGGCGAGCCGGTCGTCGGTTTCGTCGGCGGCTATCAGCCCTGGCACGGCATCGACGCGTTGCCGGCGCTTCTCGAGCGCCTCCTGCCGCGGCACCCGGACGTTCGACTCGTGGTCGTCGGAGACGGTCGCGGGCGTCGCGAGTTCGAGCGCCAGATCGAGTCCCGCGGGCTCGCCGCGCACGTCCGCGTGACCGGCGCCGTCCCCCACGAGGATGTGCCCGCGCTCATTCGCGAGTTCGATGTCGCCGTGGCGCCCTACCCGCCGCCGACCCATGACTTCTACTTCTCACCGCTCAAGCTCTTCGAGTACATGGGCTGCGCCGCCGCGATCGCGGCTCCGCGCCTCGGGCAGATCGAGGAGGTCCTCCACCACGGCGAGACCGGACTGCTGTACTCGCCGTCGGACCCCGCGGCGTTCGCGGATGCATGCGACCGGCTGCTGTCGGACCGTGCGCTCGCGCGCCGCCTCGGGGTCGCGGCGGCTGCCGAGGTGCGCGACAAGTACACCTGGGACCGTAATGCGGCCCGCATCACGCAGATCGCGGAGCCGCTGATCGCGAAGCGGGCGGTCGCACCGTGAGCGTCCGCCGCGTCGCCTACATCGTGAACACGTTTCCCAAGCTCTCCGAGACGTTCATCGCCAACGAGCTTGTCGAGCTCCGACGCCGCGGGGTCGAGGTGCTGATCCTCTCGCTCCGGTCGCCCACCGAGAGCCTGCAGCACGAGATCGTCGCCGAGGCCGGCCTCGTCCAGCGCACCGTGTACGACCGCGCCGGGTTCTCGACGGCGCTGCGCACGTTCGCCCCGGAGGTCGTGCACGCGCACTTCGCGACCGAGCCGGCGGCGGCCGCGTGGGAGCTCGCCGGCGAGCTCCGCGTCCCGTTCACGTTCACCGCGCACGGCCACGACATCTACCGCCGGCCGCCCGCGGACTTCGCTCTTCGTGCCGCGCGAGCGGCCGCGGTCGTCACCGTTTCATGGGCGAACGCGCGGACCATCGTCGAGCGCTTCGGCGTGCCCGCCGCCCACGTCCGGGTCATCGCCTCCGGTGTCGATACCTCCAGATTCCGACCGGATGGGGCGCCCGCCTCGCCGCCCCGGATCGTCTGCGTCGCCCGGCTCGTGCCGGTGAAGAATCTGGGCCTCCTCCTCGAGGCCTGCGCGGCCTTGCGGTCACGAGGCGTCGAGTTCCGTGCGCTCCTCGTCGGCGATGGCCGCTGCCGCGGCGAGCTCGAGGAGGCGCGCCAACGCCTCGCGCTCGGGGAGACATTCGAGCTCGTCGGCGCCGTCACCCAGCACCAGGTCGTTTCCCTGTGGCAACGTGCCGCCGTCGCGACCCTCACGAGCGACAGCGAGGGGATGCCGGTGAGCCTCATGGAAGCCGGCGCCTGCGGGGTTCCGGCGGTCGCGACCGCGGTCGGTGGCGTGCCCGAGCTCGTCGACGACGGGATCACCGGGCTCCTCGTTCCCGCCGGCGACGCGAGCGCGCTCGCCGCGGCCCTCGAGCGGCTCCTGCGCGATCGGGAGGTCGCGGCGCGGCTCGGCGCGGCGGCGCGATGCAGGGTCGAGCGGAGCTTCTCGATCGCCGGTCAGGTCGACCGGCTCCTTTCGCTGTGGTCAGAGGTGCTGGCGTGACGGTCGACGTCTTCGACCCGCTCGGCGCCGCCGCCGATCCCGCGCTTCCTACGATCGGGCTCGCACTCGACCCCGCCCGGGCGCAGCGCAAGCTCCGCCACTTGGTTCGCCTCACCGGGCCCGGCGGCGTCGCGCGCCTACGCGCGATCCGGGTGACCAGACACAAGCCCGGACGCCGGTGCGTCATCGAGTACGACGTCGATGTCGAAAGAGCGGACGCGCCCGACGAGCGAGTGACGCTGGTCGGCAAGGTGCGCTTCGGCCGCTACGGCAACGCCGGCTATCGTCTCCTCTCCGCGTTCTGGGAGTCCGGGTTCGACTCGGAATGTGCGGACCGCATCTCCGTGCCCGAGCCGATCGGGACAGTGGCGACGTTCAGGATGTGGCTGCAGCGAAAGGTCCCGGGGATCTGCGCGACCGAGGTGCTGGCCGGCCCCGATGGGGTCGGTCTCGCGCGCCAGGTCGCCGAGGCCGCGCACAAGATCCATCGCATTCGCATCCCTCCTTCCGAGAGCCACGCGATGGAAGACGAGCTGCGGATCCTGAGCGAGTGTTTGGCGCGCGTGGCAGCCGCGGAGCCGCGATACGCGGGGCGCCTTCGCTCGCTTCTCGCCGGGTGCGAGCGGCTCGCCGCGGCGACACCGCGCTCCGCGCCCATCGGCATCCACCGCGACTTCTACGCCGATCAGGTGATCGTCGACGGCTCGCACCTTTATCTCATCGACTTCGACCTCTACTGCGAGGGCGAGGCGGCGCTCGACATAGGGAATTTCATCGGGCACATCACCGAGTACGGCCTGCGCAAGCTCGGACGGCCCGACGCGCTGGCGGACCGCGAGAGAGCGCTCGAGGACCGATTCGTAGAGCTCGCCGGCGAAAGCGTGCGCCCCGCGGTGAGGACGTACGCGACGCTCACCCTCGCCCGCCACGTCTACCTCAGCACGACGTTTCCAGAGCGACGCCCCTTCACCCGCGCGCTTCTCGAGCTCTGCGAGGAGCGGCTCGCCGCGGGCCGGCTGCACGTCGGGAGTCGACGATGCGCCTGACGGTCATCGGCGCCGGATACGTCGGCCTCACGAGCGCGCTCGCCTTCGCCGTGGTCGGGCATGACGTGGTCTGCGTCGAGCGCGATCCTGTCCGACTGTCGCGGCTCCTCCGGCGGGAGGATCCCCTCGGCGAGCCGGGCGTCGGGGAGCTGCTCGGTCAGACGGCGGTCCGGTTCGTGGAGACCGATCCCGAGATCGATCGCGCCGACGTCGTTCTCGTCGCGGTGGGCACGCCGATGCGGCCCGACGGGCACGCGGATCTCGTCCAGGTCGACGAGGTCTCTCGCAGCATCGCGTTCGGTGCGCGGCCCGGCGCGGTCGTGGCGATACGCTCGACCGTACCGGTCGGCACCTGCGATCGACTCCAGACGGGCGCGCTCCTCCACCAGCTCGTGGTCTCGAATCCTGAGTTCCTCCGCGAGGGGCACGCCTTACAGGACACCTTCGTCCCGACGCGCATCGTGGCCGGCGGGCCGTCGGCGGCACGCGCGGTCGTTGAGGCGCTGTACGCGCCGCTCCGCGAGCGGCCGTGCGGAAGCGGTGTTGCAGCGGCCCAGGTTCCGCTCATCTGGACGACCAGCCGTAGCGCAGAGCTCGCCAAGTACGCGGCGAACGGCTTCCTCGCGACGAAGCTCAGCTTCGTGAACGAGATCGCCAATCTCGCGGACGTCGTCGGCGCGGATGCCGGAGCGGTGCTCCGAACGATGGCGCTCGACCCGCGCATCGGAGCGGGCCACCTGCGGCCCGGACTCGGCTGGGGCGGCTCGTGCTTTCCGAAGGACACGCGCGCGCTCGCGGCGCTCGCCGCCGGGGAAGGCTACGACTTCATCGTTCTGAGGGCGGCGATCGAACAGAACAACCGCCAGCTCGCACAGTTCGCCCTGATGATCGAGCGCGAGACACCCACGGACGCATCGATCGGCCTTCTCGGTCTCGCCTTCAAGGCGGGGACCGCGGATACGCGCGAATCGCCGGCGCTCGCGCTGGCGCACCGGCTCGCGCGAACGGGTAGGCGCGTGAACGCCTATGACCCGGCGATCCGGTCCACGTCGGACACGGCGATCTCACGTGTCGACCCCGATGCGCTCGCGGCGTGCACGGACGCGGACGCCGTCGTCGTTGCGACCGAGTGGCCCGAGTTCGCGGCGCTCGACCTCCGCGCGCTGCGCGACGTCACTCGTGGCGATCTGCTGGTCGACGGCCGGGCGGTCATCGATCCCGTCCGCGCCGCGGCCGCCGGCTTCCGCTACCGCGGTGTGGGCGGACTACCCGCCGGCTGAGCGGTTTCGTCTGTGCCGTGAGGACCGTCCTGCTGTCGGCGCGGGCTCTCGGGTCGGCCGGGTCGGCTAGCTCGGCCCCGCCGCGAGCGTTTGCCTGAGCGGCAGCGTGAAGCTGAAGGTGCTGCCGTGGCCGAGCTCGCTCTCCACCCAGATCCTGCCGTGATGCAGCTCTACGAGGGCTTTCGTCAAGCTCAAGCCGAGCCCGGTGCCCTCGACCCGCTCCGCCGATCCCCCTCGCGCCTGGCGGAACTCTTCGAAGATCCGCTCGCGGTCATCGACCGCGATGCCGATGCCTGTGTCACGAATGCTCACATGGGCCTCGCCGTCCTCGCGCCCAGCGGTGACGGTGATCGTTCCGCCGTCGGGTGTGAACTTCACCGCGTTTGACAGAAGGTTGAAGACGATCTGCTTGACCTTACGTTCGTCGGCGGTGATCACGTCGACGCCAGCGACGCGCAGGTCGAGGCCGATCCGGTGGAGCGTCGCGCGCTCTCGGACCATCGTCATGCCGTTCGACAGCGCTTCCTGGAGCGAGACCTCGGCGAGCGTGAGCTCCATACGCCCTGCCTCCACCTTCGAGAGATCGAGGATGTCGTTGATCAGGGCCAGAAGGTGCTTGCCGGAGCTGCGGATGTCCTGCAGATATTCGGTCTGGCGCTCATTGAGCTCCCCGAACATCCGCTCGCCGAGCACATCGGCGAAGCCGATGATCGCGTTGAGGGGCGTGCGGAGCTCGTGGCTCATGTTCGCGAGGAACTCGCTCTTGTGCTGGTTGGCGCTCTCGAGCTCTTTGCTCGTTGCTTCGAGATCGCTCAGCAATCGCGCATTGAGTACCAACGACTCGTTCAGCCGGCGCCGCTGTCGGATCACCCGTCCCGCTGTGCCGGCGAACAACGCGCTGCCGAGCAACAAGACCGCCGCGAGCGCGAGCCGGGCGACGCGCCCCTGGAGGAGTGGCCCTTCCAGATCGGCTTGGAGCGCCGCGGGGGAGCGCAGCGCAAGCACGCGCCACCCGCGCGTCGAGACCGGGGCGATGCCGATGAATCGTGCCCCGCCGTTCAGCGGATCGTCCGCCTCGACCGTTTTCGCGCCTCCGAGGGCCGCAGCGGCCGCCGGCGAGCTTCGCATATCGCGCCCGATATCAGGGTCGGGGGTGAAGGCGTGGCTCGCGCGCATTACGAGACGGCCGTCAGCATCGATCACGTAGATGTCGTCTGCCGCGCCCAGCGCAGCCGTGAGCGCGCGACCGAGCAGGTGCACGTCGACCTCCGCGACGACAACGCCCGCGCGTGCGCCCTGCGAATCCGCGACGAACGAAGACACGCCGATCACCGGGGTCGCGGCCGCGGTATTGCCGCAATCGCAGGCTGGGTTGTCGGTCGTGTACAGGTCCGAGAGATAGATCGGTGTGGAGCTCGACACGCGCGCGAACAGGTCGCGTTCCGAGTAATCGGCGCCGGGTCCCACTTGCTGCTTTGGTGGCTCGAGCGCCAGTACCCGCCCCGCGCGATCGAGCAGGATGATCCGGAGCACTTGCGGACTCAGCAGCCCACCGAGATAGGACACGAAGGAGTTCAGCGCGGCAACGTCATTACGCTCGATCGCGAGCAGCAGCGATGTGGGCCTGCCGGTGAGCGGCGTCGCGGATCCCGCCGAGACCTGCCGCGCGACGGAGTCAAGGCTTTCGCTGAGGCTCGCCGCGGTCCGATCGGCCGCCTTGGTGAGGCTATCGAGCTCCGCCGCGCGCAGGCGGTCGCGGCTGTCGTTCGCTGAGCTCTCCCCCAGAACCACCACGGGGATCGCGATCAGCAGCGCGACGATGACTACGACCAGCCATGGCCTCGCGAGGAGTCCTTCGGTGTGCTGCATCGCTCCCTTCCTGCGCCGCATCGTACCCCCGACCAGAACAGCATCGGCGCGTCACGCCACAGTTAAAGCCGCTAGCGCAACACGACGCCCAGGATCTTCTCTACGACCTGTTCGAGTGGGACGCTCGTGTCTATCTCGAGATCCGCGACGCGCCTGAGCATCGGTTCGACGGTCTGCTTCAGTGCTAGGACTCGGGCCAGCTCGTCCGGATGCTTCCCATACGGGTTGTTCGTTCTGGTGACGAGTCGCTCGGTGGTCACCGAGGTTGGCGCCGTCAGCAGAACGATGTAATCGAACTGTCCGTAGAACTTCACTTGGTTCGTGGCGCCACCGCTGATGAAGAGCACGTCCGCGTCTTCTGTCGACAAAACAGCCTTGTAGCCACGGGCGCGGCGAGCTCAGAAATGACCGTGGACTTGCCGGTTGCCGACATGCCTGTAAGTAACACGCGCTTCACTTCGGCATCATACGAATCGGTCCGCGCTCGGAATGGCGGTGCGCGCGCTCGTCTGAGGCACGCGAGCGCGCAGTACGCTCGCCGCTCGGTGGACCGCTTGATCCCACCCGGCTGGCGGGTCCTCGCGATCCCCGACTTCCGCCGGCTCTGGCTCGCGCACGCCGGGTCGGTGATAGGCGACGGGTTCCACGCGATCGCGATCACCTGGCTCGTGTTCCAGACGCTCGGTGGCGGGCCGCAGGCGCTCGCGGTCCTTGGCATCGCAAGTCTCATCCCCGCGCTCGCCCTGGGGATCCTCTCGGGAACGATCGTCGACCGCCTCGACCGCCGACGCGTGATGGTAGGCACCGACCTCATACGGGCCGGGCTCGTCGCGGTGTTGGCGCTCCTTGTCGCGAGCGGGAACGCCTCGGTACCAATGGTGATCGTCATGGGAATGCTGCTCACGCTCGCGGCGCTCTTCTTCTACCCGGCGCGGAATTCGGTGCTGCCGGCGTACGTCGCGAGGGAGGAGCTCGTCCCGGCCAACGCGCTCATGCAGGCGACGGCCCAGGGCTCGCAACTGCTCGCGCCCGCTATCGGCGGCGTGCTCTTCGTCGCGGTCGGCCCGGTGGGGCTCCTGGCGATAGACGCCGCGTCGTTCGTGTGGTCGGCCATCTTCATCAGCCGCCTCACGCCGGGACCGGCGCTGCCTGGACCCGCGCCACGACGACCACTGCTCCATGAGGCCGCCGACGGGCTCCGTTTTATCGCCGGGCATGCCCCCAGCAGGCTCTGCGTTCTCACCGGCGCCGCCAACCAGCTGTTCGCCAGCGGCCCCTGGCGCGTCATAGTCCCGGCATGGGTGGCGGTCGCGCTCGGCGGCGGCGCGGTCGAGTACGGGACGATCATGAGCGCATTCGCGGCCGGCCTGGTCGCGGCGAACGTTGTCGTCAGCGGCATCCGTGCTCGGCTTCCGCTCGTGACGCTCATCGCGCTCGGCGTGTTCGTTGACGGTGCGATCGAGGTCCTCTTCGCGTTTTCGCCGACTCTGGCATTCGCCGCGATCGCGCTCTTCGCGATGGGGATCGCCAATGCAGTGCTGAACGCGTCGTTCTCGGCGCTCATGCAGGTCTCGGTCCCCCATGACATGCGCGGTCGCACCTTCGCGACGTTCAGCACCGGCATCCAGCTGACGACACCGCTCTCGCTCGCGGCCACCGGAGCCGTCGCTTCTGTCGCCGGACCGGTAGCGATCCTCACGATCGCCGGCGTCGGCCTGATGGCAGTGGGCGCGATCAGCTTCGTCGGCTCGTTGCGCGTCGGTCCCGCGATCCGCTCGGCTGCATCCGCCTGACGGCGAGATCGATGGAAGAACGTGCAACGCTCCGCTCAGTCTCACCGCTTGGCGGTCGACCGACGTGAGGGCATGCTCGACCGAGCTAGGGCTGTTTGGAGAGCAGGTACGCGCGGTCGGTCAGCTTGCCGATCATGTGGAAGACGTGCCACAGGCAGTCACCGAGCTCGATCTCATACGCGCTGCGCCCGAACCGCGCCACGTAGCGATCCGGATCCTGGAGCAAACGCGCCGCGTGCAGGAGCTTCCGTGTCGAACGGCCCGTTTGCTCTTCATTGAACGTTGCCCAGTCGTGGCCGAGGTCGATGCGTCGATCGATGCGGAGACCGCCGGCAGCGATGCTCTCGTCCACCCGTTTTGGGTCCGTGCTACCGACGGCGATGCCCAGCGTCGCGAAGAGCCACGCGGCCTCACGGGGCTCCAGGCGATCGGTGGCCAGGGTCTGGAACACGATCGCTCGGCCGTCATCGCGCAGGACTCGGCGCCACTCGGTGAACGCCGTCTCCAGCGCGAAGACGTGGACGAGCACGTCTCTGCACCAAATGAGATCAATGGTCATGTCCTCGAGAGGCAACGACTCCGTGCTGCCTCGATGGAAACGGACGAGCTCGCGAAGCTCTGGTCTGCGTGCGGCGGCGGCGTCCAGCCGCTCCGTCGAGAGCTCGATGTGACGTGGGACCGGGTCTACGCCGTGGACCGAGAATCCAAAGCGCTCCGCGAGGGCCAGCGAATGTCGTCCCTCGCCACAACCAACGTCGAGCACGTTTGCGCGCGGCGCCAGATGGAGTCCCTGTACGAGCTCGTACAGCAGCTCCGGCCCGCGCGGGCCCAAGCTCGCATCGAGGGCGCCTTCGAATTCGGCCTCGATGCGCGGGAAGGCGTCGTAGGACTCCTCGAGCGAGAAGGCTTCAGCGTGGTTCATCGCCGCATCGTAGGTTGGCTCGCCTTGCACTCAGGACCGACCTACGCCCTCGATCACAACGATCGTCTTTGCGCCGCAACGTGAAGCGCAGTCGAAGCCCTGAGGAATGCGGAACGAACGCGGCCTGCGCGCGTCATACAAGGTGATGAGCTGGTTCGGACGGCTGGCGCTCCCGCTTGCCCTCGCCTGTGTGCTGGTGCTGATCGGGCTGTGGATCGCGGAACAGGTCCGCCTCACGCGGGAGGAGCGCGCCGCCGCCGACGCGACGGCGCAGAGCGGCGCCGGGTCGACCGCGGCATTGCAGCAGCCCCTCCAGGTCTTGCGGCTTCCGCCCGACGTGCGGCCCGACACGGTCAGCGTGTCCCCGGACGGTGCGCTCGCCGTCGTCAGCACCGCGTGGCAGACGTCCACCGCGACCGGCGATCCGAACGCGAAGGGCGGCGTCGCCCCGATCGCCCTGACGGCGAGCTCGCGCCTGCTCTTGCTGCGGCTTCACCCGGACCCTGGCGCGGTCGAGATCCCGACGGACGTGGTGACATCGTTCGCGGATCTGTCCTTCAGCGGCTGGCTACCGAACGGAACGGGATTCGTTGCCCGGGGGACGGCGCCGTTGCCGCCCACCGGCACGAAGGCGCAGCTGAAGACGTACGGCGTGTCGATCGTGTCGCCCACCGGTGCGCGCCGGCAGCTGGGCGTGGCGCAGGCCGGGCAGCTGCAGATCTCCGAAGACGGCGCCTGGCTCGCCGGATTCGACGGCGACGACCACGTCATCGCGATCCCAACGGCCGGCGGCGACACGCGGACCTTCGCGCAAGCGCGTTCGGGCGCGCTCGGGGCGCTCGGCTGGGATGG
>VBDU01000076.1 GCA_005883625.1 Chloroflexota bacterium
GCAGCTCATCCGCGAGGAGGACCTCGGGCGTTTCGGCGCGCTCGGCATCGTCGCCTCGATGCAGCCGATCCACGCGACGAGCGACCGCGATCTGGCCGACCGGCACTGGGGCCCAAAGCGCACGCCGCGCGCATATCCCTGGCGGACGCTGCTCGAGCGCGGAGCCGTCCTCGCGTTCGGCTCGGACGCGCCGGTCGAGCCGATCGACCCGCTGCTCGGGATCCACGCCGCGGTGACGAGGAAGCGGCCGAGCGATCGCGACGCCTGGACCCCCGGACAGCGGCTCACGCTCGACGAGGCGCTCGCCGCCTACAGCGCCGGCTGCGCCTACGCCACGGCCCGCGAGCGCGAGTGGGGCACGCTCGAGCCGGGGATGCGCTGCGACGCGACCGTTGTCGACCGCGACCTCGCGACGCTCCGCGGCGACGACATCCTCGACGCGCGGATCCGGGCGACGATCACCGACGGCGTCGTCCGCTTCGCCGACGGGCTCGGTTAGATCAGTTCAAGGCGCGCGCGTCGCGCTCGCCGCGGGCGCGCAGACGGACGAGCAGGTCGCGCAGCAGCTCGGTCTCGCGGCGCAGGATCCGCGTCTCTTCGCCGAGGCGATCCGCCGCCGTGGCGAGCTCGAGCAGCGCCTGGCGCTCGGTCGCATCGACCGAGAGCGCGGCCGCGATGTGGTACGCGACGTCGGGCGGTGCGGCGTCCTTGAGCTCGTCGCTCAGCGAGCGCTCCCCGTGGGAGCCGTCGGTGACCGCGACGACGCCGAGGAGATACGCGCCGAGCGCGTCGAGCGCCTCCGCGACGCGCGCCGCCGCATCCGGTCCGTCCTGCTCGTCGAGGTAGCGGACGCGGCCCACCAGGTACGGCTCGGCGTCAGTGACGACGGACTCGATGGCGAAGCGCCGCTCGCCTCGCGCGACGATGTAGGACCGGCCGTCGGCGATCGGCGAGAGCCCGACGATGCGTGCCTCGGTCCCGACCGCATGCGGCTCCGCGTGGCCGCCGACCTCCTGGCCCGAGCGGATCAGGACGACGCCGAACGGCGCCTTCCTCTCGAGGGATCGCTGGACGAGCAATCGGTAGCGCGGCTCGAAGATGTGGAGCGGGAGCAGCGTGCCCGGGAAAAGCACCGTCCCCAGCGGGAACAGCGGGATGTCCGGCACGGGCTCAACGGTACTCTCACGCGACGTGATCACCCTCGTGCTCCATGGCGAGCTCCGCCAGCGGACCGGTGGGCGCAAGGAGCTCGCGGTGCGGGGCGCGGGACGGACCGCCGGCGCGATCCTGGAGGACCTTGGCATACCCGGCCACGAGACGGCGGCGCTCATCGTCAACGCCGAGCAGGTCGAGGCCGATCGCGTTCTCGCGGAGGGCGACCGGCTCGAGGTGCTTCCCGCGATCAGCGGCGGGGAGGATGGCGGCGCGCTCTCGGACATCCGCGTGATCGACCTCACGCGCGCCCTCGCGGGCCCGTACTGCACGCTCATGCTCGCCGACCACGGCGCCGACGTCGTCAAGGTCGAGCAGCCCGGCAAGGGGGACGAGACGCGCGAATGGGCGCCGCCCTCGATCGGCGGCGTCTCCGCCTACTACCTCTCGATCAACCGGAACAAGCGCAGCCTGACGCTCGATCTCAAGCATCCGGACGGCAAGCGCGTTCTCGAGCGCCTGATCGAAGGCGCGGACGTCGTGGTCGAGAACTTCAGCCCCGGCACGCTCGAGCGGCTCGGCTTCGCGCCCGACCGGGTCCGCTCGCTCAACCGGCGCGCGATCCTCTGTCGCATCTCGGGCTTCGGTCAGGACGGACCCGGTCGCGCGTGGGCCGCCTACGACCTCATCGTCCAGGGGATGGGCGGGATCATGAGCCTCACCGGCCATCGGGGGTCGCCCCCGGTCATGGTCGGCGTCCCGCAGGCGGACATGATCGCCGGGATGTTCGCCGCGTACGCGATCCTCGCCGCGCTGCACGCTCGCGCGCGCACCGGTGAAGGCCAGGTCATCGACGCGACGATGATCGGCGGACAGGTCGCGCTGCTCTCGCGTCAAGCGGCGCGCTATTTCGCCGACGGCACGGTCCCGGGGCCCGAAGGGAACGAGCACTCCTCGATCGTCCCGTACCAGACGTTCCGTGCCGCGGACGGGTTCGTGAACATCTGCTGCGGGAACAACGCCCTGTTCGAGCGGCTCTGCCGAGCGCTCGATCTGGAGGAGCTCCTCGAGGACGAGCGGTTCGCCGACAACGGAGCGCGCGTGAAGAACCGCGCCGCGCTCGTGCCGCAGCTCGAGCGCCGCGTCGGCCAGCTCCGCAAGGACGACGTCGTCCGCCGCCTGCGCGAAGCGAACGTGCCGGTGGGCCCTATCAACGCGCTGGACGAGGTCTTCGCCGATCCCGTCGTGCGCCATCTCGGGCTCGTGGCCGAGGTCGACCACCCGGTGGCGGGCCGCGTCCGCGCGCCCGGCATCCCGGTTCGCCTGTCCAAAACCGAGCCCTCCGTACGCCGGTACCCGCCGCTCCTCGGCGAGCACACGGACGAGATCCTCCGCGAGCTCGGCTACCTCGAGCCCGAGATCGAAAAGCTGCGCACGGACGCGGTCGTGTGATCACGACGCGCTCGCTCGCGCCGCGTCGCCGGCCGCTGTGGGTCGTCGCGGCGCTCACCGTCCTCTCGCTCGGCATCTACCTGCCCATCTGGCTCGGGCTCTCCTGGGTCGAGCTCAGGCGCGAGACGAAGGACGAGACCATGCAGCCGCTGGGGCACGCGCTCAGCCTCTTCGTCCCGGGCTACGGCTACTACCAGGTGTACCGCCACTTCGCGCTCATCGACCACCTGCTCGCGAAGGTCGGCGCGCCGCGTCGCGTCGATGCTCTCTCGGCGACGATCGGTGTCGTCCTCTGGTCGTTCACCTGGCTTCACTACTCGAGCGAGCCGCTCTTCATCCTGCTCGACGCGCTCGAGCTCGCGGCGGCGACCGCGGTCGTCGCCTACGGCCAGCGCGCGCTCAACGACTACTGGCTGGCCCGGCCGGGCGACGCGGTCGAAGAGCGCGTGCTCGAGACGGACTGGTTCGCCATGGCCGTGGCCGCCGTCTACTTCGTGTCGATCCTCATCTCGTACGCGGCCGCGCTTACCAACTAACATCCGCGTCTCCGTGCCGCACATCCTTGTCGTCGGCTCGCTCGCCTACGACGACGTGCAGACACCGTTCGAGCGCCGCCGCGACGTCCTCGGCGGGGCGGCCTCGTACTTCTCGCTCGCGGCCCGCCTCTACGCCCCCGTCCGGCTGGTCGGCGTGATCGGCGACGACTTCCGCGACGACGACGTGGAGCGTTTCCGCACAGCCGGCATCGACATCTCCGGAATCGAGCGCCGGTCCGGTCGGTCCTTCCGCTGGCTCGGCCGCTACGACTACGACTTCGCGACCGCGGAGACCATCAACACGGACCTGGGCGTGTTCGGCGACTGGCGGCCGCGGGTGCCCGAGGCGTTCGCGGACAGCGAGTTCGTGTTCCTCGCGAACATCGACCCCGAGATCCAGCTCGAGGTCCTTTCGCAGGTGCGCGAGCCCGTCGCCGTCGCGCTCGACACGATGAACTACTGGATCGAGAACCGGCGCTCCGCGCTCGACGAGGTGCTGCGCAAGGTCGACGTCGTCAGCGTGAACGAAGCGGAGGTCCGGCAGCTCGCCGATACCCACAACGTCCTGAAGGCCGCGCGGGAGATCCTCGCGCGCGGGCCGCGAGCGGTCATCGTGAAGCGGGCGGAGCACGGCGCGCAGCTGTTCATGGAGGACCGCTCGTTCTGGGCGCCGGCATATCCACTCGAAGAGGTGCGCGACCCGACCGGCGCAGGGGACGCGTTCGCCGGTGGGTTCATCGGCCACCTCGCCCGGACGGGGAAGGCCGACGACGCGACCCTACGCCGCGCGGTGCTGCACGGGACCGTCTGCGCGTCGTACGCCGTGGAGACCTTCAGCGTTGACGGCATGGAACGGGCGACCCTGCCGGGGGTCGACGGCCGCATCCGCGTGCTCGAGGCGCTCGTCGCCCCCTGACGCGGAACCTCGGGCTGCCCCGGTTGTACAGAAGGTGAGATCCGACCGCGTGGAGGGCCGACCAGCGGAGGACACAACTCTCGTGGAGCGTGCGCAGCATGGTGACGTCGACGCCTATGGCGAGCTGGTGAGGCGCTACCAGGGCATCGCCACGCGTACGGCCTACGTCATCACCGGGACGAGCGCCGACGCGGAGGACGCCGCGCAGGACGCCTTCGCGAAGGCGTACTTCGCGCTGGATCGCTTCCGCTCGGGGGCGCCGTTCCGGCCGTGGCTGCTGCGCATCGTGGCGAACGAGGCCATCAACCGCCGCAAGGCGGCGGGCCGGCGAGCGACCGTCGACCTGAGCGTCGCCGAAGGCCGCCCCTCGGGTGACACGGCCCTGTCGCCCGAGGCGGCGGCGCTCGCCGGCGAGCAGCGCGAGATGCTTCTGCGCGCGCTCCGGCAGCTCCGCGACGAGGACCGCCTCGTCATCGCCTACCGCTACTTCTTCGACCTCTCAGAGGCTGAGATGGCCGAGGCCCTGCGGGTCGCGCGGGGCACGGTGAAGTCGCGTCTCTCGCGCGCCCTCGCGCGACTGCGCACGGTGGCGGCCGGTGAGGTGCGCCTGGATGGCTAGCCGGATGGACGACCGCACGATCGAGCTCGCCCTCACCGATCTGGGGGGACGTTTGGCGTACCCGTCGGTCGATCTCTGGCCGGCGGTGCGCGAGCGCATCGTCGCCGGTCGCCGGCCGTGGTGGCGCTCGCTCGTCGGGGGCCTGCGCTTCCCGGCGCCCGTCATGCCGATCGTCGCGACGCTGGTCGTGATCCTCCTCGTGGTCCTCGCGGTGTCGCCGGAGGCGCGCGCCAAGGCGGCCGAGCTCCTGGGCCTTCGCGGCGTGCAGATCATCAAGGTGCCCGAGACGCCCACGCCAACACCGAGCCCGACCGGCACGCCGCTGGTCCCGGGCGGGCGCGTGACGCTCGAGGAGGCCCGCGCGCAGGCGGGCTTCACCGTGCGCGTCCCGGCCGCGCTGGGTGATCCCGATGAGGTGACGCTCGAGCCCGTCGCCGGCGGCGCACGCGTGACGCTCGTCTATCGCGATCGTCCGGACATCCCGCCGTCGTCGCAGCCCGGCATCAGCGCGCTCGTCGTCGAGCTCGGCGGGCGGCTCGATCAGAACGTGATGGGCAAGGGGATCGGACCCGGCACGACGCTCGAGCAGCTGACCGTGAACGGCGGCCTCGGGTTCTGGATCGCCGGTCAGCCGCATCAGGTCTTCTACCTGGACCAGCGCGGCCAGTTCCAGCAGGAGACGCTCCGCCTCGCGGGGAACACGCTCCTCTGGGAGCAGGATGGCGTCACGTATCGCATCGAGGCGCAGATCACGAAGGACGCCGCGCTCCGCGTCGCGGCGAGCTTCCGCTAGCGAAATTAGACTCGCGCGCGTGCCGCGCGTGAACGTCCGCCTTCACGGCGTGTTCAGCGATTTCGCCGGCGGCGCGCGCTCGACCACGGTCGACGCGTCGACCGTCGGCACCGCCATCGACGCGCTCGCCCAACGCTTCCCGTCGCTCCGCGAGCGCCTGCGCGATGAACACGGCAGACTGCGCGAGCACATCGGCGTGTTCGCGCGGGGCGAGGAGATACAGCACGCCGGCGGGGAATCGCAGGCGGTCGCCGATGGCGATACGGTGCACATCGTCCCGGCGATGTCGGGAGGAGGCTGAAGATGGCGAAGGGCGTGGCGATCCTCGTTGGGACGCGCAAGGGCGCATACGTCTTCCGCGCGACGGGAGCGCGCAAGCGCTGGAAGCTCGAAGGTCCGTACTTCGGGGCTGAGCCCGTGTACCACGTCGCCTTCGACCCGCGTGACGGGTCCTCGCTCTACGCGGCGGTGAACTCGGCCTTCGGCGGTCCGCGCATCGAGGTGAGCCGCGATCTCGGCAAGACGTGGAAGACGGCGCAGAACCCTGCGTTCGACGAGCCCGCGCTCACGTTCAAGCGGACGTGGCACATCGAGGCCGGCCACGCCTCGCAGCCCAAAGTCGTGTGGGCCGGCACCGAGCCGGCGGGACTCTTCCGCAGCGATGACCGCGGCATGACCTGGACACACGTCCCTTCATTGCGCGCCCATGCCACCGAGCACGAGTGGAGCCCGGGCGCGGGCGGGGAGGGACTCCATTCGATCACGCTCGACCCGACCGACCCCAAGCGGATCTCGATCGGCATCAGCGTCGCCGGCGTCTACGACTCGGCCGACGGCGGCCGCACCTGGACGATCGCGAACCGCGGGACCCGGACGGTGATGCCGGTCCCGAAGGAGGTCCAGCACCACCGCTGCGTCCATCACCTCGTCGCGCATCCAACGGTGCCGGGCGTGCGCGCGCAGCAGAACCACGTCGGCACGTACTGGGGCGCGAACGGCGGCTGGCGCGAGATCAGCGCCGGCCTTCCCAGCGATTTCGGTTTCGCCATGGCGCTGCACCCAGGCGACGCCGAGACGGCGTTCGTGTTCCCGCTGGCGGTGCCCGAGCGACTCGCGCCCGAACCGGGAGCGGCGGTCTGGCGTACGCGGGACGCCGGGAAGAGCTGGAAGCGTCTCGCCGGCGGACTTCCGCGCGGCGCGCGGCTCGAGGTGCTGCGTGAGGGGATGTCCACCGACCGGCTTGATCCGGCGGGCGTCTATTTCGGTAGTACGACGGGGGACCTCTGGGCGAGCGCCGACGAAGGCAAGTCCTGGTCGCTCGTCGCCGAGTATCTTCCGCAGATCCTCTCGGTCGGTACGGCCACGCTCGCGTAGCGCCAGACGAAAAGCCGGTCTTGACAGGGCAAAAAGACCGGCATCGAATGAGCCCTGATCCTCACCAGGGTGCGGGGGCCCGCCCCTGCGATGACCGGTGGGAGAGGACAAAGGAGGCGTGTCTTTGGACATACCGGCACTGAAGCGTCGCGGGTTCCTGAAGTACCTCTCGCTCTCGGGGCTCGGAGCGTTCGTGACCGCGTGCCTATCGCAGAACGCCCCGAGCGGGGGTGCCGCCACGGCGACGACCGCGGCGAGCGGCGGTGGGGTCGGCGCGCCGAGCCAGGTCGCTCGTGCCGATGCCGTCACGTGGAAGATCCAGTCCGGCTGGGCCGGCAACGACATCTTCCAGGAGCAGTTCCTCGATTGGAAGAACATGGTCGAGGAGATGTCCGGCGGGCGGATCAAGATCGACGCCCTGCCGGTCAACGCCGTCACGAACATCAACGGCGCGATCGATGCGGTCCACTCCGGAACGCTCGACGGCGCGCACCACGTGCCCGCGTACTACTACGGCAAGGACCACGCCGTGAGCCTCATGGGCACCGGCCCGATGATGGGGATGAGCGGCGAGATGTGGCTCGGCTGGTACTACTACGGCGGGGGCCAGGCGCTCTACGAGAAGCTGGTCCAGGGCAAGCTAAAGCTGAACGTCGTCTCGCTCTTCCACATGCCGATGAACGTCCAGCCACTGGGCTGGTTCAAGGATGAGATCAAGGCGCCGAGCGACTTCAGGGGGATGAAGTTCCGCACGGTGGGCCTCGCGACCGGGATCTACGAGGGTCTTGGCGCGAGCGTCATCTCCGTCGCCGGCTCCGAGGTCGCCTCCGCGCTCGACCGCGGCACGATCGACGCGGCCGAGTTCAACAACACGACGTCGGACACGGTGTACGGCCTGCCCGATGTGCGGAAGATCCTCATGGCACGCTCGTACCACCAGCCGAGCGAGATCCTCGAGATCTCGCTGAACAAGACGAAGTACGACGGCATGCCGAAGGAGCTGCAGGCGATCATGAAGTACGCCGCGTTCGCCGAGTCGGCGAACGGCGAGTGGAAGATGATGGACCGCAACTCGCAGGACTACGCC
This sequence comes from Chloroflexota bacterium, assembly GCA_005883625.1. Classification (GTDB taxonomy): domain Bacteria; phylum Chloroflexota; class Limnocylindria; order P2-11E; family P2-11E; genus 3-1-20CM-2-70-9. Next base: position 7,930 of record VBDU01000076.1, read on the forward strand.
AAGCTCCTCGCGCGTGGCATCAAGATCATCAAGACGCCTCAGTCCGTCCTCGACGCGCAGCTCCGCGCCTGGGATGACGTCAACACAAAGGAGTCAAAGGACAACCCCGACTACCTCGCGATCCTGAAGTCGCAGAAGGCCTGGGCCGAGCGGATCTTCCCATGGGCCGACGCGATCAACATCCCGACGCCCGATCCGGTGTCGTACGCTGCGAGACCCAAGGTCTAGCGAGCGCCTAGCCGATCACTCGGACGATATCCTGACGGGGCTCTCGGGCGACCGAGGGCCCCGTCGGTCGTAGATGGGGCAAACGGTAGGGGGTAGCGGGTGCAAGCGTTCCTCTTACGGATCGATCGACTGAGCGCGTGGTCCGGGAAGGCCATCTCCTGGATCATCCTGCTGAGCACGTTCCTCATCAGCTACGACATCCTCATGCGCTATCTCTCGAAGCCCCTCGGGGACTTCATCCACGCCATCTGGTTCACCTACAGCTACTCGTACGACATGTCGTACTACCTGTACGCGATCCTCTTCATGATCGGCGGCGCGTACACCCTCTCGCGCGCCCAGCACGTCCGCGGCGACATGTTCTATCGCTCGTGGCCGATCAAGGTGCAGGGCGCGGTCGACCTCGCGCTGTACCTGTTCGCGTTCTGGCCCGCGATCATCGCGCTCATCTCGGTCGGCGCGCAGTGGGCCGGCTACTCCTGGTCGATCCACGAGCGCTCGTTCACCTCCGGCGCCGCCCCACCGATCTACCCGCTCAAGACGGTCATCCCGATCGCGGCGGCCCTCATGGGCGTTCAGGGCGTCGCCGAGACCCTCAGGGCGTGGATCGCGTTCCGCACGGGGGAGTGGCCGCCGCGGCTCATGGACGTGGAGGAGACGGAGACGATCCTGGCTCGGCAGAGCGAGGTCTAGAAGATGAGCCCGGAGGTCCTCGGTCTCATCATGATCGCGCTCATGGTCGTGTCGATCATGATCGGCTTCCCCACGGCCTTCACGCTGATGTCGCTCGGCGTCACCTTCGGCTTCCTCGGGATCGGCTTCGTCGTCTTCGACCTCGTCGTCCAGCGCGCGTTCTTCGTCATGCAGAACGACGTGCTCGTCGCGATCCCGCTCTTCCTCTTCATGGGGTACCTCATCGAGCGAGCCGGCATCCTCGACGAGCTCTTCCACGCGGTGCAGGCGATGTTCGGCTGGCTGCCGGGATCACTCGCCGTCGCGACGCTCGCGACCGGCACGATCTTCGCGACCGCTACCGGCATCGTCGGCGCCTCGGTCACGCTGCTCGGGCTCCTCGCGTTCCCCGCGATGATGCGGGCTCGCTACGAGAAGACGTTCGCGGCGGGGGCGATCACGGCGTCGGGAACGCTCGGGATCCTCATCCCGCCGAGCGTCCTGCTGATCCTGTACGGCTTCGTCGCCGGCGTCTCCGTGCCCCGGCTCTACGCGGGCGCGTTCCTTCCCGGCTTCGCGCTGTCGGCGCTGTACTTCGGCTACATCGTTTCGCGCGCATTCTTCCGGCCGCAGGACGCACCGAAGATGCCGAAGGAGCTCCGCGAGAAGCTCACGCGGAGCGAGATGCTCGTTCTCGTCCTCCGGGGCTTCGTCCCGATCACCGCGCTCATCCTCTTCGTCATGGGCGCGATCTTCCTCGGCTTCGCGACCCCGTCGGAGGGCGCCGCCCTGGGCGCGCTCGGCGGCCTCTTGCTGGCGGCCGCGCACAAGCGGCTGAATTTCGGCATGGTGAAGGAGTCCGTCTTCCTCACCGTGCGCGCGGCGGCGATGGTGGGCTGGCTGCTCGTCGGCTCGAGCATCTTCGCGGCGGTCTTCGCGCGTCTCGGGGGAGCGGCGGTCATCAGCACGTTCGTGACGAGCCTCAACCTGAGCCCGGAGCAATTCTTCTGGCTGGCGCAGGTCCTCATCTTCCTGCTCGGCTGGCCGCTCGAATGGACCGAGATCACGATCATCTTCATGCCGCTCTTCCTGCCGCTGCTCGGGCAATTCCATCAGCGGTTCCCCGACAACATCGCGACCGACCCGTTCTTCTTCGGGATCATGGCCGCGCTGAACCAGCAGACGTCCTTCCTCTCGCCGCCCGTGGCGATGTCGGCCTTCTACCTCAAGGGCGTCGTCGGGAAGGCCATCACGCTGAACCAGATCTTCAACGGGATGTACCCGTTCATGGCGATCCAGATCGTCGCGATGTTCGTGCTGTGGGTAGCGCCGTGGCTCGCCTACGGCCCGGCCAACCTGGTCTATGGGGCGAGCTTCCGTTAGAGGCACGGCCGCGGGCGCTAGATCCGGGACAAGTCCCCGAAGAGGCGCTCCATGAAGGCGCGCAGCTCCGCGCGCTGCCGTCGCGCGCCGAGGAAGAAGATGAGCCCGATGACCCCCAGGCCCCCGATCGCCACGGCGGCCTTGGCCGCGACCTCCGCGGTCTCGCCCGGCCGCAGCACGAACTCGAGCGCGAGCGCGCCGTACAGGAGGACGAAGATCGCCATGAGCACGCGCGCGCGGGTGGACAGGACGAAGCGCATCTCGATCCGCGTCCCGCCCCGCCGCCCTTTGACCTTGCCCCGCGCGTGGATCGCGTGCTGCCCTCGCTCCCAGATCTCGAACTCATTCGCGCGGACCGATCCCAGGAACTCGCTCTCGAGCTTGAAGAGCCCGAGGGCTCGCCGCTTCGGCCGGTTGATCGCGGACGCGAGGCGCGCCAGCGCGCCCTCGGGAGCGACGCTCAGATCGAAGGCCAGCGAGTCGTCTGCGCGTGGCGGCGGGGCGATCCCGAAAATCTAGCCGACGTAGTCTCTGGGCGGATTGAGCACCGAGCTCGTCGCCGGCGCGCTGTTCCTCGCGACCTACGCGCTCATCGTGACCGAGAAGATCCACCGCACGCTCGCCGCGCTCCTGGGCGCCTCGCTCATGATCCTCTTCCGCATTGTCGACCAGAACGAGGCGTTCGCGTTCGTCGACCTCAACGTCATCCTCCTGCTCGCCGGGATGATGGTCATCGCGAACATCGCCGCGAAGACCGGCGTTTTCCAGTGGATAGCCGTCGAGGCGGTCCGGCGCGCCGAGGGCCGGCCGTACGCGCTCCTCGTGCTCACCTCCATCGTGACCGCGGTCGTGAGCGCGTTCCTCGACAACGTCACGACCGTCGTGCTCCTCGCCCCGGTGACGTTCTTCATCGCGCAGCGGCTCGGCACGTCGCCCGTGGCGTTCCTCATCTCGCAGGTGATCGCGTCGAACATCGGCGGCACGGCCACGCTCATCGGCGACCCGCCGAACATCATCATCGGCAGCCAGCTGGGGAAGGACTTCAACGATTTCCTGCTCAACACCGGCCCCGCGGCGACGGCCGCGCTCGTCGTCTATCTCGTGCTCGCACGCTGGCTCTTCCGCAGCGAGCTCCGCTCGGCCGGCCGCGTGCTCGACGCGGAAGACATCCGGCGGCTGGTCGAGGAAGAGCGGCGGATCGCCGACCCGCGGCTCCTGCGCATCTCCGCGGTCGTCATGGGACTCACGATCGTCGGTTTCCTGCTGAGCCGGCCCCTCGGGCTGCAGGGCGCGACGATCGCGCTGACCGGGGCGGTCGTCCTCATGATCGTGGCCCGCGAGGACGTGCACGAGATCCTCAAGACGGTGGAATGGCCGACGCTGTTCTTCTTCCTCGGCCTCTTCATCGTGGTCGGCGGCGTCGTGAAGACCGGGATCATCGCGGACCTCGCGCGCGGCGTGCTCGCGTTCAGCGGCGGGCGGACGGACGTCGCGGCGCTCGCGGTCCTCTGGATGAGCGGCGTGATCTCCGCGATCGTCGACAACATCCCTTACACGGTGACGATGGTGCCGCTCGTGCAGGAGCTCGGTCGCACCGTGAACGTCGAGCCGCTCATCTGGGCGCTCTCGCTCGGCGCGAACCTCGGCGGCAACGCGACGGTCGTCGGGGCGTCCGCGAACGTCGTCGTGGCGAGCATGAGCGAGGCGCGGGGCCACCCGATCTCGTTCGTGTCGTACCTGCGCTACGGCGTTCCGGCCACGCTCGCGACGATGATCGTCAGCACCATCGACATCTGGCTGCGCTACCTCGTGTTCTCGTGAGCGGAGCGAGTCCCCCGACCGGGTGATGCGACGCCCCGGGCGCGGGGGAGAAGCGGTCGCCGCGACGGTCGGAGCGACCGCTTTGCGACCGTTTCGCAAGGGAGGGACGTTTAGCCTGTAAACGGATGAGCGGGCTAAACGAGCGCTGCGAGCTGGGTCCTGTCCTGTGCAAGACCCGGGTGTCGGAGTTCTTCGAGGGCCGATCCCGGGCGACAGGCCAGCGGATCGTCGTCCAGATAACCCCCATGGCCGCGGACTCGCGCGAGGCGCTCGAGCGGACGCTCGAGCGGGCCGTCAAGGCGCTCACCCTGTCGAGGATGCGCGGCCTCGGCGAGCCGGTCGACTGGGACGTCGCCGAGGACGGGTACTGGGTGGCGTTCGCATACGCCGGCGCTCCGCTTTCGTCGGCGTTCGACCGCGGGTTCCCAAAGTCGACGGTCGTCGACCTGGCGGTCGAGCTCGCGGCCGGCCTTCGCTCCCTCCGGCTCGCCGGATTCGTGCACCGTTCGTTGAACCCCGACGTCATCTTCCTGATGGCGGACGGGAAGGCGTCGCTGCTTGGCCTCGAGGGGATCCGCTCGATCGGTTCGTCCGACGTGGCGCGCAGCGGACTCGCGGCGAACGATCCGCGGTACACGCCGCCCGAGGCGGCGGACTACGAGAGCGACGACATCCGTTCCGACGTCTACTCGCTCGGCTGCGTCCTCTACCGGCTGCTCGCGGGCGCGCCGCCGTTCGTCGGCGCCGACGACAACGAGACGCGGCAGAAGCAGCGCGTGGCGCCCGTCCCGCCGGTGCCGGGCGAGCCGTCGGGCAGCGCCTGGAACGCCGTGTTCGCGAAGCTCCTGGCGAAGCGTCCGGAAGACCGGCCACAGCCGGAGGACATCGAGACGCTCATGCGCCCGCTCCGCTACGCCGGCATGCCGCTCGGCGACCTGGTCAAGAGCGAAGCCGGGTTCCGCAAACCCGTCGAGCAGCCTTTCCCCACGAAGACCGCAGCGACGATCGCGGTCGCCGTGCTCGTCGTCGGTGGGATCGTGCTCGGCTTCACGCAGCTCGGCGGAGCTGGCAGCTCCGTCGCCGGAACGACGCCGTCAGGCACGCCCGGCGCGAGCGCGCGTCCGAGCGGCGCGGGCTCCGGAGCCCCGTCAGCGCCGGCCGCGGCTTCGCCGACCGCGTCGGCCGATCCGGCGACCCAGGCTCCTGTCGGCACGCCCGGCCCGGCGACACGGCCGCCGACGCCACGCCCGACGGTGGCGCCGACGCCTCCGCCGACTCCGCCGCCGACGCCCGCACCGCAGTCGGTGTCGCCCGCCGCGGGTTCGCCGGGGACGGTCTTCCATGTCGTGTTCACGGGTCTCTTGGGAGGCAACCCGTACTCGGCGAGCTACACGCGGGGGAACGTGACGACGCAGTACAACAACGGCGAAGTGCCCGCGAACGGTGTCCTGACGTTCGACCTCAAGACGAACGCACAGTTCCCGCCGGACACCTACTTCTTCACGGTCCGGACCGGCGGCGCGGTCCGTTCGGTGACGTTCAGGATCACCTAGCGCTCACGCGAACGTCTTCGTCCCGCGGGCTGCGCTGTCGCGTCCCGCGCGATCGACCAGCCGTCAACAACTACAATTCCGCTCGTCCCGCGGGGTGTGGCTCAGCTTGGTAGAGCGCTTGGTTCGGGACCAAGAGGCCGAGAGTTCAAATCTCTCCACCCCGACACGATCGGCATCGGGCAGCGCTCGAGCCTGGGGGGCTGGTGGGAGTCGAACCCACGACGCCCGCCTTAGGACGGCGGCGCTCTATCCACTGAGCTACAGCCCCGCGAGCGGCTGCGCCGCTTGTGGGGCTGCCGTCACTGGCGAGCGAGCGTCAGCGAGCGAGCCGGCTGCGACGGACACAGCCCCCGGCGGCGAAGCCGCCGTCAAGCCTAAACGCTCCCGACAACGCTGCTTTTGACAGGCCCGGCGGTCTCGGCCGAACCTGACGAACGCGACCGTTGTCCCGGTAGGTGCCATCGCCCTCGGAGCGGCGCTCATCGAGGGAGGCTCAGCCGACCGAGCGTGTCCTCTCGCGCGTGGGACACTTTCAGTCGTGGGGGCGGTCAGCGTCGAGCAGAAACGGCGGCTCCAGCGGCAGCTCGTCCTGCTCGTGCCGGCCCTGCTCTTCGGACTCCTGGTATCGCTCCAATGGCGGACGCAATCCGAGCGCAGCGAGCTCACGGTGCGCTACAACGCACCGCTCACCGACGCGGCGAGCGCGCTCCAGAACGAGCAGAACGGGCTCAAGGCCCAGCTCACCGACCTGCGCGCGCGTCTGGATGAGATCCAGCGCAACGCGGGCACGCAGAGCGGCACCGCGCACGAGCTCCAGACGCGGATCGAGGAGCTCAAAGCCCGCGCCGGGCTGACCGACCGCACCGGTGACGGCGTCGTCGTGCAGCTCGACGACTCGCACGCGACCGGCGTGGCAAGCAAGGACCTCGACAAGTCGATCTGCCACTCCACCGACCTGACCGACATCGTGAACACGGCCTGGCGCGGCGGCGCCGACGCGGTCGCGGTGAACGACGAGCGGATCGTCAACTCCTCGAGCGTGTACTGCGTCGGCTCCACGATCATGGTGAACGGGACGCTGATGTCGCCGCCGTTCAGCGTCGCGGTCATCGGTCAGCAGAACGCGCTTCTTGCCGCTTATGACGACCCAACGCAGCTCAGCGACATCAAGCAGCGGCGCGACGTCCAGGGCCTCGGTTTCACGGTCCGTCGCGCGTCCGCGATCCACGTGCCGGCGTACAGCGGCGCACTCAACATCCGCTACGCCCAGCCCCGGTAGCCATGCGCACGAATGCCGGCGGCATCGCCGCCGCCGTCATCGCCCTCTTCCTGGGTCTCCTCGCCGCGACCCAGTTCCGCTCGCAGGACGTGTACTCGCGCAGCCTGCAGCTCGAGACGCCGTCGTCGCTCACGACGCTCGTCGCGAACCTCTCCGAGCGCAACAACGCCTTGCGGGAGGAGATCTTCGACTTGCGTCTCCGCGTCGAGTCCGCGCAGGATGCCGTCGCGAGCGGGAAGGGCACGCTGAGCGAAGGCGAACGACAGCTCACGCAGCTCAAGGTCTTCACGGCGCAGAGCGCGGCGAGCGGCCCCGGCATCAGCGTGAAGATCGAGGGGGCGTTCGACGAGCGCGCGCTCTCCGACCTCGTCAACGAGCTTCGCAACGCGGGCGCGGAGGCGATCTCCGTCAACGAGATGCGTGTCGGGCCGCGGAGCTACTTCACGCCTGCGCCGAGCGCCATCGCGGTGGACGGTCGATCGCTGCGCGGTCCGTGGATGATCCGCGCGATCGGCTCGCCCGAGGTCATCTACGTCGCGATGACACGGACCGGCGGGATCATCGGCCAGTTCGAGCTCATCTACGCGCGCACGCGATTCTCGGTGAGCAAGGAGAGCGCGCTCGACCTCCCTGCGCTCGCGACGACACTCCGCTAGGCCGCGCCAGCCTAGACTTCGCGGCCATGACAACGACCTCGCGTGCCAAGGGTCCCCTTCCGTTCTACCTGGACGATGTCGTCGTGCTGCGGAAGCCGCATCCCTGCGGCGGCGACACCTGGCGCGTGGTGCGCCTCGGCGCCGACATCGGGCTCCGCTGCACGACGTGCGCCCGGCGAGTGCTCGTCGCGCGTCGCGATCTCGAGAAGGACTTGAAGCGGTTCGCCGAACGCGGGCCGCTCGCACCGGCCGACTGATCCCGGCGTGAACGAGGCGATCCCAGCCGCTGACCGCGGCGTCCTGCGCAATCGCGCGTTCCTCGCGATCTGGTCGGCGCAGATCCTGTCGCAGGTCGCCGCGAACGCCGTGACGAGCGCGCTCATCATCCTCGTCGCAGAGATCACGCACTCGAACACGTCGTCGTCGCTCCTCATCCTCCTCGCGGTGCTCCCGGCGGTGCTCTTCGGCATCGCGGGCGGGGTGATCGTCGACCGCGCCGACAAGCGACTGGTCCTCATGATCACGAACGCGCTCCGCGCGGCCGCGATCGTGCCCTTGCTGCTCTTCGGGACCAGCCTGACGGTCGTCTACACCGTCAGCTTCCTCGTCGCGGCGGTCACGATCTTCTTCGTCCCCGCCGAGTCGGCGATGATCCCCGGGATCGTGCGGAAGCGCGATCTCCTGGTCGCGAACTCGCTCTTCACCTTCACGTTCAACGGGGCGTTCCTCGTCGGCTTCATCATCCTCGCCCCGGTCGTCGTGAGCCTCTACGGCTACGAGATCCTCTGGACGGTGATCGCAATGATGTTCGCGATCGCCTCGCTCCTGTGCTCCACACTTCCGCCCTCGCCGCCCCCGACCGACAAGCTGTCGCCACGGGTCGCCGAGATGGCGGTCGCGCAGACGCGGCAGGGGATGGCGGAGGCGTTCCGCTATCTGCGCTCCACACCACTGGTGACTTGGGCGCTCGTGTACATCGCCCTCACGTACACGCTGGTAGCCGTCGCGGGCGCGCTCGCGCCGGGCTTCGTCCGCGAGGGGCTCAAGGTCGGCGAGCGCAACGTCGTGATCCTGGTGGCGCCGGCGGGGATCGGCGTGATCTTCGGCCTCGCGCTCCTCAACATCATCGGCCCGCGGATCGGCCGCTCGCGGACGATCGGCGCGGGGTTGATCGTGACGCTCACCGCGCTCCTCGGGCTGGCCGCCGCCCGGCCGTTCGCGGAGATCTCCCAGCGGCTCAGCGAGCGTGTCGGCGCGGCGGGCCTCGGCGAGGCCTTCCCCTTCTTCGTCGCGACCGTCGCGGGCACGGCGTTCGTCTTCGGCATCGCGTACTCGTTCGTCACGGTACCCTCGATGACGCTCCTGCAGGAAGAGCTGCGCGACGACATCCGCGGGCGCGTGTTCGGCGTCCTGAACATGCTCATCTCGGTCTTCAGCCTCCTGCCGCTCGTGCTCGTGGGACCGATCGCCGACGTGTGGGGCGTCGCCCCGGTGTTCGTCGTCGCCGCAGTGATCGTCGGCGGTGTCTGGGTCGGCGGACGGTCGACTCGCGGAGCGCGCCCGACTAAACTTGTGACCGAGTGAGCTCCGCTCGCGCCACCTTCTTCCATTACGTCGGCCAAAGCACCGTTCGGCTCGTCATCGGGCTCGTCCTCATCGCCGTCGCGGCGTTCGTGGCCGTCATCCCGCCACGGATCATCGGGGCGATCGTCGATGACCTGAACCGCGGGGCGGAGCTCGGCGCCATCGTTCAGCTCGCGCTCCTCATGATCGCTCTCGCAGCCGTAGAGAACGTCGTGCGCGGATTCGGCCGCTTCAACATCATCGATTCGTCGCGCCGCCTCGAGTACCGGATGCGCAACGATCTCTTCGCCCATCTCGAGCGGATGCACCTCGCGTACTTCCAGCACCAGCGCATCGGCGACCTCATGGCGCGCCTGACGAACGACCTCAACGCGGTCCGCCAGATGACCGGCTTCGGGATCCTCATGGGGAGCTCGACGAGCCTGGTCGTCATCTTCACGGTCATCTCGATGCTCGGCGTCAGCGTGAAGCTCACGCTCATCTCGCTCGTGCTCATGCCGATCGCCACGATCAGCTTCGCCGTCATCGGGCGGCGTGTGAACCAGCGGTTCGAGCAGCTGCAGGCGCGGTTCGGCGATCTCTCGACGAAGGCTCAGGAGAACTTCTCCGGCATCCGCGTCGTGAAGGCGTTCTCGCAGGAGGAGGCCGAGATCGGATCGTTCGCGACGGTGAACCGCCAGTACCTCGACGGGGCCGTCGATCTCGCGAAGGTGAACGGGCTCATCTGGCCGGCGATGGCCTTCGTCCTCGGGGTCGCGGTGCTCTCCGTCCTCTACGTCGGCGGCCAGGACGCGATCGCGGGCCGCCTCACGATCGGGCAGCTCATCCAGTTCGTCGCGTACCTGAACCTGCTGTCGTGGCCGATGATCGCGCTCGGCGAGGTCACGAACATGTTCCAGCAGGGCTGGGCCTCGCTCCGGCGGCTGCAGGAGATCTTCGACGCGACGCCGGCCGTCGACGATCCGATCGACGCCGTCACCACGCCGATACGGGGCGACGTGGAGCTGCGCAACGTGTACTTCGCCTATGGCCAGTCGATCGTCCTGCGGGACGTGTCCTTTCATGTCCCGGCTGGCGGCTCGCTCGCGATCGTCGGGCACACCGGCGCGGGGAAGAGCAGCCTCGTCAATCTCATCCCGCGGCTCTTCGACGTGCAGCAAGGCGAGGTGCTCATCGACGGCGTGAACGTCATGCGCTACCCGCTGCAACAGCTCCGGCGCGCGGTCGGCTACGTGCCGCAGGAGACGTACCTCTTCTCCGTGCCGCTGGCGGACAACGTCGGCTTCGGCGCGGAGGAGCCGCTCACCGCCGCGCAGCTCGACTGGGCCGGGGACGTCTCGCAGCTGAACAAGGACGTCGAGGACTTCCCGGCGCGGTTCGACACGATGATCGGCGAGCGCGGGGTGACCCTCTCGGGTGGACAGAAGCAGCGCACCGCGATCGCGCGTGCCGTGGCGAAGGACCCACGAGTCCTCATCCTCGACGACGCGCTGTCCGCGGTCGATACGTACACCGAGGCGGAGATCCTCCGCCGGCTGCGCGGCGTCATGAACGAGCGGACGAGCATCGTCGTCGCGCACCGCATCTCGACGGTGAAGGACGCGGACGAGATCTTGGTGCTCGACGACGGGCGCATCGCTGAGCGCGGGACGCACCGCGAGCTCCTCGAGCGGAACGGCCTCTACGCGCAGATGTACCGGCGGCAGCTCCTCGAGGAGGAGCTCGAGGTCGACGAGGAGCAGGAGGAGCACAGCAAGCGGGTGCGCGCGCAGGATCGCGACGAGCCGTTCGCGGCGGGGCCGCGCATGGAGCGCCTCGGCGGGGACGGCCCCTAGTGGCGCATGGCGGCGGCGGAGGGCACGGCGCCACCGGGTTCTTCCAGGAGGACGAGATCCTCGGGAAGGCCTACGACGCGCGCCTGACGCGGCGCCTGGTCGGCTACCTCGGACCCTACAAGGCGCTGACGATCCTCTCCCTGGTGCTGCTGCTGCTCCTTTCGATCGCGCAGATCGCCCCGCCGGTCATCGCCAAGTTCATCATCGACGCGGCCATCGCGCCGGCCGCCGCGGGCACGCTCCCGGCGGACGAGGCCCTCGCGCGCCTCGGGCTCTTCGGCGCGATCTACCTCTTCGTGCTCGTCGCCGCGGCTCTCCTCCGCTACGGGCAGAGCGTGCTCACCGCGTGGATCGGCCAGAAGGCGATGTACGACCTCCGGCTCGCCCTTTTCCGGCACCTGCAGTACCTGCCGCTCCGCTTCTTCGACCGGAATCCGGTCGGCAGGCTCATGACGCGGATCACGAACGACATCGACGCGCTCACGGACATGGTGCAGCGCGGGGTCGTCGCGATCTTCGGCGACATCTTCATGCTCGTCGGGATCTCGATCGCGCTTCTGGTCCTCGACTGGCGGCTCGCGCTCGTGACGTTCTGCTCGCTGCCGATCCTCGTCATCCTCACGGCCTACTTCCGCGGGATCATGCGGGAGTCTTTCCGTGCGATCCGCATCCGCCTCGCGCGCGTCAACGCCTACCTCAACGAGCACCTCTCGGGGATGTCGATCATCCAGCTCTTCAACCGAGAGCGCCGGACGCTCGAGCTCTTCGACGATCTCAACACCGACCTGCTCCGGGCGAACCAGGGGATGGTCCGCGCGATGAGCATGTTCCAGCCCCTCATCAACTTCACGCGCGCGGGCACCGCGGCGGCGCTGTTCATCGCCGGCTCGTACTGGATCCTCGGCGGCGCGATGACGATCGGGACGCTGCTCGCCTTCTGGCAGCTCCTCGAGCAGTTCTTCCGCCCGATCCTCGATCTGTCGGAGAAGTACAACATCATGCAGGCGGCCATGGCGTCGTCGGAGCGCGTGTTCCGGCTGCTCGACACGCCCGCGACGATCGTCGACCCGCCGCACCCGCGGGAGCTCGCGCACGTCCGCGGCCAGGTGCGCTTCGACAACGTGAGCTTCGCGTACAACGAGGGCGACTGGGTGCTCCGCGACGTGGACTTCACGATCGCCGCGGGCGAGAGCGTGGCGATCGTCGGCGCCACCGGGGCGGGGAAGACCTCGATCATCAGCCTCATCTCGCGTTTCTACGACGTGCAGAGGGGGCGCATCCTCCTCGACGGCGTTGACATCCGTGAGCTGCGGCAGCGCGACGTGCGCCGGCACGTCGGCGTCGTGCTCCAGGACCCGTTCATCTTCGCGGGCACGATCGCGTCGAACATCCGGCTGAACAACACGGCAATCGGCGACGAGCAGGTCCGCGCCGCCGCCCGCTTCGTGAATGCGGACAAGTTCATCGAGCGGCTTCCCGAGGGCTACGAAACGATGGTCACCGAGCGCGGATCCACGCTGTCCGTCGGCCAGAAGCAGCTCCTCGCCTTTGGCCGGGCCATCGCCTTCAACCCCGAGATCCTGCTCGTGCTCGACGAGGCCACGAGCTCGGTCGACACGGAGACCGAGCATTTGATCCAGGACGCGCTCGCGAAGCTGATGCTCGGGAGGACCTCGATCATCATCGCCCACCGCCTCTCGACGATCCAGAACGTCGACCGCATCGTCGTGCTCCACAAAGGTCGAGTCGTGGAGATAGGGACGCACCGCGACCTCCTCGCGCAGCGCGGTGTGTATCACCGGCTCTACGAGCTGCAGTACCGCGCGCATGAGACCCCTGTCTAGATCGCTCCGCGCTCTCCTCCTGGCCGTCGCGGTCGCGTGCACGCCGTCGGCGGTCGCGCCGAGCGCGCAGGCGGCCAGGAGCGCGCTCCCGGCGGATCGCATCCAGCTCCTCCATACCGACGACATCCACGGCCATCTCGAGGCGGAGACCGTGCGCAGCGGCGCGACGAGCTTCCAGCAGGCCGGGATGGCGGCGCTCGCGGGCCAGGTCTCGGCGTACCGCGGGCGCGCCCCGGAGCGCACGCTGCTTCTGGACTCCGGCGACGCCTGGCAGGGGACGTTCATCTCGAACGCGAACAAGGGCGAGGCCGTCACGAAAGCGATGAGCCTCATGCGGTACGACGGGATGGCGGTCGGGAACCACGACTTCGACTGGGGCCAGGACGTGCTCGCGCAGCGCGCGAAGGAGGCGACCTTCCCATTCCTCGGAGCGAACGTGGTCGACGCGAGCGGGAAGATCCCGGCGTACCTGGCCCCCTACGTCGTGCGCGACGTGGGCGTCGCCAAGGTCGGCATCCTCGGGCTCACCTTTCCCGGCGCGGCGGGGATCATCAAGGCCACCTCGATCGCCGGCCTGCGCTTCCTCCCGGCGGCGGAGACCGTGAAGCGATATCTGCCCGAGCTGCGAGGCTCCGCCGACGTGATCGTCGTCGCGGCCCACATGGGCGCGGCTGATTCCGCGCAGCTCGCGCAGGACGTACCGGACGCGATCGATGTCATCGTCGCCGGCCACGACCATCAGCCGCTCCGCACCGCGCGAGCGGTCGGCAAGACGACGATCGTCGATGCCGGCGCGTACACGGAGAACCTCGGCCACCTCGAGCTCACGCTCGATCCGGCGACGCACCACGTCACCGCCGCGCAGCGCACCGACGAGCTCGTCGCGATCGCGGCGGGCCAGACGAAGCCCGACCCCGACGTCGCCAGGCTCGTCGAAGAGCGTCGCGCCGACGGGGAGAAGTACACCGCGCGGATCGTGGGAAGGACCGTCGCGGCCCTCGACAACCCGCGGGAGGAGTGCGGTCTGGGTAACCTCGTCACCGACGCGTTCGTGGACTACGGGCGCGCGCAGGGCTGGAAGACCGACGTCGCCTTCTACAACATGGCGGGCGTGAGAGCGCCGCTGCCCGCCGGCGAGATCTCGTACGGGAAGCTCTATCAAGTGCTGCCGTTCACGAACACGATCGTGAGCGTGGACCTGTCCGGCGCCGTGTTGCGCGAGGTCCTCGAGGCGGCGTCGGGGAGCGCGGGCCGCCTCCACATCGGTGGCGGCGCCTGGGCCTACCGCTTCGCGAATCCCGCGGGCCAGCGCGTGCTCTCCGCGACCGTGGGCGGCCAGCCGCTCGATACGGCTCGCGTGTACCACGTCGCGACGATCGATTACCTCCTCCTCGGCGGGGACGGCCACAGCGAGTTCGCGAAGGGCACGAACGTGATCTACGGAGACATCGAGGTCGATGTCGTCGCCGCGTACCTGACCGCGCACTCGCCCGTCGATCCGAGGGTCGAGGGCCGGATCCAGCAGCGATAGACGACGCGCTCGCGTACGCGCTCACGGTCGCGGCCCATGCCGCCCTCACCGGGGCGAAGGTGCTGCGCGGACAGCGTTCGCGGGCGGCGGGGCTGTCGACGAAGTCGAGCCCGACCGACATCGTGCTCGACGCCGATCGCGCGTCGGAGGCCGCGGTCGTCGAGATCCTCCGCCGCGAGTTCCCGAACGATGAGATCGTGGCCGAAGAGGGCGGCGCCGGCGGGCCGCGCGGGGCCCGCGAACCGGGCGGGGCCGCGAACGGTCGACTCGCCGGCGAAGCCGGCGTGAAAAGGGGGGAGGGAGGGGCAGGGGTAGGGGCCCCTGCGGAGCGAAGCGACTCCCCTGCGAGAGGCAAAACGAAGAAATGGTTCGTCGATCCGTTGGACGGGACGGTGAACTACTTCTACGGCATCCCGCACAGCGCGGTGACCGTCGCGTTGGAGGACGAGCACGGTCCCGCGTGCGGCGCGATCGCCGACATATGGCGAGACGAAATCTTCATCGGCGCGCGCGGCGAGGGCGCGTGGCTGGCGAGGCCGTCGCGCCTCGATGAGTGGCTCGATCCCCAGGCGCACGCGATCCTCACCGATTCGCTCACCCGTCTCGCCGTCCGCGATCAGCGCGAGCTCGCGGGCGCGCTCGTTGCCACGGGTTTCGGCTACGTCGCGAAGCAGCGGGACGTGCAGGCGCGCATCGTCGCCGGCGTCCTCGGCCAGGTCCGCGACCTGCGCCGCCTCGGCTCGGCCTCGCTCGACCTCGCGTATGTCGCGGCCGGCCGCGTGGATGCATATTTCGAATCGGTGGACAAGCCCTGGGACTGGGTCGCCGGCGCGATCTTCGTGCGTGAGGCGGGCGGCCGCGTGACCGAGCTCACGCCGAACGACCCGGCGCATCCGCGGATCGTCGCGAGCGCCCCCGCGATCCACGACGCGCTCCTGGAGCTCCTCGCCCGGGCGGTGAAGGCCGCCTGAGGCCTCTCAAGGGACCGTGCAGAAGGCCCGGAACTCCTTAGACTTGACCTCGATGGCTGTCGACGAGAAGACCCCGGCGCGGCCGCTCGATTTCGAGCACGACGTCATCCAGCGCCGGCCCATCACCACGCAGACAGGCCTGCACACCGCGGATGCCACCTCGCCCGCGCCGGGCGTCCTGGCGAACGACGACAACATCGTCTTCACGAGCGTGACCAACCTGGTGAACTGGGCGCGGTCCCGCTCGCCCTGGCCGCTCGGCTACGGCCTCGCGTGCTGCGCGATCGAGATGATGGCAGCGTCGATGTCGCATCACGACACCGCGCGATTTGGCGCGGAGGTGTTCCGCTCGAGCCCGCGGCAGGCCGACGTGATGATCGTGGCGGGTACCGTGACCCACAAGATGGCGCCGCGTCTGCGCCGCCTCTACGAGCAGATGCCCGAGCCGAAGTGGGTCATCGCGATGGGGAACTGCGCCTCGTCGGGGGGCGAGTTCTGGGACAGCTACGCCACGCTCCAGGGCGTGGACACGATCGTGCCCGTCGACGTGTACGTCCCGGGCTGTCCCCCGCGCCCCGAGGCGCTCATCGAAGGCATCCTTCGCCTGCGCGAAAAGATCGCGAGAGGCGGTTAGCCGCTGAGCACCGAGACCGGCCTCCGTCGCACGCCCGTCGACCCGTCCACGATCCCGCTTCCCGTCTATGAGGGTGAAGAGGGGCAGATCGAGGAGCTCATCCTCAACATGGGCCCGCAGCATCCCTCGACGCACGGCGTCCTGCGTCTCGTCCTCAAGCTTGCCGGGGAGAAGATCATCGAGTGCATCCCGGTGATGGGGTATCTCCACCGCGGCATCGAGAAGATCTTCGAGTGGCGGACCTACCACCAGGGGATCCGCTACGCGGACCAGGCCGACTACGTCTCGAACATGCTGAACGAGCACGCGTACGCGGGCGCGATGGAGGCGATCGCCGGGATCGACGTCCCGCGCCGAGCCGAGTTCATCCGTGTGATCGTCGACGAGATGAGCCGCTGCGCATCGCACCTGGTGTGGCTCGGCACGTACGGTCTCGACGTCGGCGCCACGACCCCGGTGCTCTGGTGCTTCCGGGACCGCGAGGAGATCCTCGACATGCTCGAGGAGCTCTGCGGCTCGCGGATGAACTTCAACTACTACCGGCCAGGCGGCGTGCTCTACGACCTGCCGCCGGGCTGGCTCGGGAAGCTGTCGCGGTTCCTCGACCGGTACGAGAAGGACATCACCGAGGACTACGTGACGATCCTCGACCAGAACGAGATCTTCCTCGAGCGGACCGTGGGCGTCGGCACGATCCCCGCGGACGTGGCCAAGCAGTACGGCGTCACCGGCCCGATGCTCCGCGCGTCCGGCGTGAACTGGGATCTGCGGAGGGACCGGCCCTACTCGATCTACCCCGAGCTGCGCTCGCTCGCGCCGGTGATCTACGCCGAGGGCGACGCGTACGCGCGCTACCGCGTGCGGCTGGGCGAGATGCGCCTGGCGATCGCGCTCATCCGCGAGTGCATCGACAAGCTGCCCGGCGGTCCGGTGCGCGCGCGGCTCGGCCACGTGTGGAAATGCCCGAAGGGCGAGGCCTACTACACGGTCGAGGGCGCGAAGGGCGAGGTCGGGATCTACATGATCAGCGACGGCCGCAGCCCGAACCCGTTCCGCGCGAAGATGCGCGGGCCGTCTTTCGTGAACCTGCAGATCCTTCCCTGGCTGCTCCAGGGACGGCTCGTCGCCGACGCCGTCGCGATCCTCGGCTCCATCGACATCGTCCTCGGGGATGTCGACCGATGAGCTGGCGAGGACGCGACAGCGCGAAGGGCGCAGCATGAGAGGGATCCTGGCGGGACTCGCGCGGACGCTCGAGCACATGCTGCGACCCCGGCCGGTCACGCGAAAGTACCCGTACGAGAAGCGCGAGCTCCCCGAGCGCAGCCGCGGCCTCATCGCGCTCTTGCTCGAGCCCGAGACGAGCATCTTCAAGTGCGAGTCCTGCCTCATGTGCGAGAAGGCCTGCCCGCCTCGCGCGATCTCGATTTCGTACCGCTTCAAGAACGGCTTCCGCAAGCGGCCGTCCCTCGCGCCGCGCGCGTCCTATTACCGCATCCGCATGGTGCAGACCGCCCCGTACGGCGCGCGCCGTCCGATGTCGACCGCGGTCACGACGATCCCGGCGGAGGAAGAGACCCGGCTCGACCTCTCGCCCGTCCGCCGGATCATCGCCGACACGCCGGAGGGCGCCGACCGTGTCACGCGCGTGCTCTACGCGACGAACGAGGCCTACGGCTACCTGCCGTGGTCTGCCGCGGAGCTCATCGCCGCGGAGCTTGGCAAGACGATGACCGACCTGTACACGACGGCGTCGCTCCTCGCGAACTTCCGCGGGGCGCCCGAGGGCCAGGGGACCGCGGTGCCGCGCGGCGGCCGGAAGTTCACCGGCAACCTCGGGATCGCCGGCGCATGGCCCGAACGGACGCCCGCACCGTCGCACGACCGGCTTCACGAGGACGAGGTCCATCACGTGGTCGCGCCGACGTATGCCGGTTGATCGAGGGCCGGGGGACGGCGACGGGCGACCCGTTGCCCGCTAGCGCCGCGACGCGCCTCCTCGCGGCGAGCGCCGCCGAGGGCGGGGACGTGCGGTCGATCGCTCCCGACGAGCTCATCGCCCGGGTCGAGCGGAGCGGTCTGCGTGGTCGCGGCGGCGCGGGTTATCCCCTCGCGAAGAAGCTCGCCGCGGTCCGGGCGGCCGTCCCAGCATCGGGACGGGAGCCGCTCGTCGTGGTGAACGCGTATGACGCCGATCCGGACAGTCCGTTGTCGCAGACGCTCATCGAGCGCACGCTGCTGCTCGTCGCCAAAGGCGCGATGATCGCCGCCGTCGCCGTCGGCGCACGCGAAGCCATCATCTACATGCATCCCCGGGCCGAGGCGGCCCGTCGCGCGCTCGAAAAAGAGCTCGGGATGATCGAAGGCTCGCTCGGCGGCGTGCTGATCTCGATCGCTGTCGGTCCCGGAGGCTTCATGGGCGGCGAGGAGAGCGCGCTCATGAACCTGCTCGAATCGAAGCGCGCGATGGCGCGCCAGCGTCCGCCGTACCCCGCGGAGAACGGCGTGCAGGCGCGGCCGACGCTCATCGCGAGCGCGGAGACCGTCGCTTGGCTACCGCAGATCGTCGCGCGCGGCGCGCGCGCGGACGCGAAGCTCGTGTCGGTGACGGGAGCGGTCGCGCGGCCGGGTGTCTACGAGGTCCCGCTCGGGACGACGCTGGGCGGGATCGTCGACGAGGCCGGCGGCGCGACCGGAGAGCTCAAGGGGCTTCACGTCGGCGGGCCGACGGGCGGCATCCTCGCCGCGGTGCGTGCCGACGTGAAACTGGATTTCGACACGCTCAAGGCCGCGGGGACGCACATGGGCTCCGCCCAGGTGCGCGCGATCCCGGCCGGCGTGTGCATCGTGAACGAGGCGGCGCGGCTCTTCGCCTACCTCGCGAAGGAGAACTGCGCGATCTGCGTGCCTTGCCGCGTCGGGACGAAGCGCGTCCAGGGGATCCTCGAGAGCGCGTACTCCGGGCTGGGCCGGGAGAGCGATCTCGCCTGGCTCGACGAGCTGGGGACGCACATGGAGCGCTTCTCGCTGTGCGGCTTCGGCATCACCGCACCCTCGATCCTCCGCACGACGATGCGCGAGTTCGCCGACGAGTACCGCGCGCACATCGTCGAGCGGCGCTGCCCCACGAACACCTGTTCGCCCGTCCGCTCGCGGCGCTACGAGACCATGACGCAGCCGTGAGCGCACCGGCGTGCGCCATCGGCGGGTCGAGGCTCGGGGTGCTCGCGTGCTCGCGGGTCCCTTCTCCCCGGCCTGTCGGATGGCTGGGAGCCCCTGACGGCCGGCTCGCTGGGGGAGAGTCCCGCTCCGCCGCGAGCACCCACTCGCCTTCCCCGCCGTGGCGCGCTGCTCCGGCGTCGCTGGATAAAGTGGACATGGCATGAGCATTCTCGAGCGATACACGCAGCCCGCGGAGCAGCAGATCCCGACGGTCTCGCATCAGGGCGAGATCCCGTCGGGGCAGCCCACGTGCACGATCCGGATCGACGGCCAGGAGGTCACCGCGATCCCGGGCGAGGCCATCCTCCGCGCCGCGCAGCGCGCCGGCTTCACCGTGCCCACGCTCTGCGACGACGAGAAGCTCGCGCCCGCCGCGGCGTGCCGCATGTGCCTCGTCGAGATCGAGGGCTACGACCGGCCGATGCCGTCGTGCCATCTGCCCGTGCAGGCGGGCATGGTCATCACGCAGGCCTCGGACTCGCTCTTCAAGCTGCGTCGGCAGAACCTCGAGTACATCCTCAGTGACCACAACGCGTACTGCATGCCGCCGTGCCAGATCAGCTGCCCGACGCACATCGACATCCCGGGGTACCTCGAGCTCATGGCGAAGGGCCAGCACGTGGAGGCGGCTCGTCTCGTGAAGGAGGTCCTGCCGTTCCCGTACATGCTCGGCCTCGTCTGCCCGAAGCCCTGCCAGGAGGTCTGCCGGCGCGGGCTCGTCGAGGAAGAGATCGCGATCTGCCAGTGCCACGGCTACACGGGCGAGCTCGTCATGGAGATGGACAAGGCCCCGACGCCGTTCCCGCAGGAGCCCGCGACCGGGAAGCGCATCGCCGTGGTCGGCGCGGGCCCGGCCGGGATGACCTGCGCCTACTACGCGGCGCTCAAGGGTCACGCCGTGACCGTGTTCGACATGATGCAGAAGCAGGGCGGGATCTGCCGCTATGGGATCCCCGAGTACCGCCTGCCGAAGGTGAAGCTCGACAAGGAGCTCAACTCGGTCTGGCAGCTGCGCGACACGGAGTTCAAGGGCGGGATGATGCTCGGCCGCGACTTTTCGATCGAGGACCTCTTCACGCAGGGTTACGACGCCGTGTTCCTCGGCATCGGCGCATGGCGGTCGAACGAGCTGCGCATCCCCGGCGAGGACCTGCCGGGCGTCATCGAGGCGATCAGCTACCTGCGGCAGAACGCCGAAGGCGACCCGGTGCCCGTCGGCGCCGGCATGCGCGTGGTCGTGGTCGGCGGCGGCTTCACCACGTTCGACTGCGCGCGCACGTCACGCCGCCTCGGCGCGAACGTGACCGTCGTTTACCGACGCTCGCGCAAGGAGATGGGCGCGCATTACAGCGAGGTCGACGACGCCGAGCACGAGGGCATCAAGCTCGAGTTCTACGCGTCGCCCGTCCGGATCGTCGACAAGGACGGACGCGTTGGCGGAATCGAGTTCCAGCGCATGGCGCTCGGCGAGCCGGACGCCTCCGGCCGCCGCCGTCCGGTGCCGATCGAGGGCTCGAACTTCACGATCGACTGCGACGTAGTCATTCCCGCGATCGGCCAGCTGCCGGTCCTCGACTTCTTCGACCGCGAACAGGCCGTCCGCAAGACCAAGCGCGAGACGATCATCACCAACGGCGCGCTCATGACCGACCGGCCTGGCGTCTTCGCCGGCGGCGACGCGCAGATGGGGACGCGCACCGTCATCGAGTGCGTCGCGCAGGGCAAGCTCGCGGCGAAGGCGATCGACCGGTACCTCGCAGGCCACGACATGGCGAAGGTCGCCCAAGAGATCGCCGAAGAGGAGAAGGTCCCGGAGCTCATCGACATCGTCCCGTACAAGCCCGAGGAGCCGCAGGTCCGCATGCCGATGCTCCCGTTCACCGAGCGAGTGCAGAGCTTCCAGGTCATCGAGAACGGCTACGACAAGGCCGGCGCCGAGAAGGAGGCCGCGCGCTGCCTCCAGTGCGTGTGCCCCGACGTCGGGCGCTGCCATCTCCAGCGGCTCTCGCTCGAGCACGGACTGACCGACAACCGCTTCCACCGCGCGGAGCCCGTCGACTACCACGACTACGAGTACGACTTCAGCCACGACTTCATCCTTCGCGACCTCAACAAGTGCATCAACTGCACCCAGTGCGTCCGTATCTGCCGCGACGTCATCGGCGCGAACTGCTACGGACTCATGGGTGGCGGCTACGACTCGATCGTCACGACGCCGTGGAACGTGTCGCTCAGCTATACCGACTGCGTCTCGTGCGGGGCCTGCGCGGAGACCTGCCCGACGGGCGCGCTCATGATGCGCGAGCGCGACCTGCAGACGTACGAGCTCGACGTCGTGCGCTGCATCTACTGCGGTGACTGCGTCGAGGTGTGCCCGCACGGCGCGCTCGGCGAGACGCCGAACTTCGAGCTCTCGACCTACCAGCGGTTCGGCACGACCGTGCTCGCGAAGGAAGAGCTCGCGGTCGCGCGGAGCTGGAAGCCATCGGAGCGGATCCCGCTCGACGGCCACGAGGACATGCGCCCACCGGAGATCCGCCCGCCCGGCCCGCCGCGCTGGGGCGCGTAAGGGTCACGCGTCCGACCCCCCGCCCCTCACGATCCGCGTTCGCGCAGACGCCAAGAAGAGTAGGGGAGAGAAGCAACTCCCCGTGGATAGACACGGGGAGCTGCTCACGAAGGCTCACCTAGGAGACGAAAGCGCAGATCGCCTGGAATGTGATGAGTACGGGGCCCATGCCGGTGTTCTTCACAGCAACGGTCCAGAAGGTGTCGCTGACCGCGAAGGATCTTGTGATAACCGTAACCGTCGCGTCGCTTGTGTCGACGCCTCCGGAGAGGACCTTCTTGCCTATCGGGCAAGCTACCCCGCCTGAGACTGTGGAGCCGGCTGGAAGCGTAAAGGGCATTCCGCTGTTGACGATCTCGTAGCCCGACACGCCAGCCGGACCCTGTTGGCCGGTTGGACCTTCGGCGCCGGTCGGGCCTTGCGCGCCTGTCGGACCAGCCGGACCCTGTGGGCCTGTCGGACCTGCTGGCCCCTGTGGACCCTGAGGACCTGCTGGACCTGGAACGCCAGCGCCGCCGGTCGGGCCTGTCGGACCCTGTGGCCCAGCCGGCCCTGCTGGACCAGCCGGACCCGCGGGACCCGTCGGGCCCGCTGTTCCGGGCCCATTCCACTCGACCGCCACGTCTCCGGCCTTGCACGACTCAGGCGAGGTCGGGCTGACGGTCACGTTGTAGAGGTTGCCGAGCTTATTGAGGCATGCGGAGAACGTGCCGGTGGTGGCGCCGTATGCGACGAGCGCCGCGCCGAGCCCGACCGCAAGGGCGACGACCATCGCGAGAGCGATGAGTCTCCTGGAATTGCGAAACGGAGCCAATGCTTCTCCTCCTTTTGTGTTTCGGTGCGGAGCAACAACTTCCGACGGCGCGGAGGCGATTCGCTTGGCCGACCCCGCGCCGAAATTTCATCCCTCCCTTCGCGCGCGTCACGCGAGCAGAAATGCCCCTGCGCGGCGCGCAGTCTCCGGTCGTTGTTCCATCGTTGTCAAACGCCGGCGACGCCTCTTGAGGCGGTGTAGGACCACCAGTCGCTTACGGACGGCCGGTCGGGATCACACCAGGCTGATGTCGACCGATTGGGACTGCGTCAGGCTCGCGTTCACGATGTCCGTGGCGCTCACCGTCTGGCTGGGTGGGGTCCATAGCGTGACCGAGAACTGGTGCGTCCCGCCATCCGCGGCGGCGAAGGTGTAGTCGGCGGGCAGGACGACCGCGGGCACCGGGTCGCTCGTCGCGAAGTGCACGGTCCCGCGGTAGCCCGTCGCCACGTTGCCGTACGGGTCCTTGAGCGTGACGGCCACGGTTGTCGGTACCGGTGATCGTCTGCGAGCCGGCCTTGATGAGCGTCGCGGAGAAAGTGCCCTGGCCGTTCGTGAGCGTCGAGTCGGCCGGGATTACGACCCCCGCCGAGGTGTCGGTGCTCGTGAAGTGGACCGTGCCCGCGTACGCGGTGTCGGTGTTCCCATAGGCGTCCTGGGCGCTGACGCCAAAGGAGAAGCTCGCGCCGGCCGTGGGCGTGGCCGAGCTCGAGAGGGTGACCTTCGTCGCGCTCGCCGCGCGGACCGTGAGGGTGAGGCCGCCCGTGATGGTCGCGGTGACGGTGTCGGTCGCGGTGACCGTCTGCGAGCCGGCCTTGATGAGCGTCGCGGAGAACGTGCCCTGGCCGTTACCGAGCGTGGTGTCGGCCGGGAGCAGGACCCCGAGGGAGGTGTCGCTGCTGGTGAAGTGCACGGTGCCGGCGTACGTCGTGTCGGTCGCGCCGGACTGGTCCTGAGCCGTCACGGTGAACGAGAACGCCGCTCCCGCGGTCGGCGTCGCGGCGCTCGACACGACGAGCCTGGTCGCGCTCGGGGGCTCCCGCCGTCATGAGGGTGGCCGAGAAGGTCCCCTGGCCATTGGTGAGCGTCGAGTCAGCGGGGAGGACGACGCCCGCCGCGGCGTCACTGCTCGTGAAGTGCACCCTGCCTCCATACGCGGGGTCGGTCTTGCCCGACCGGTCCTGGGCGGTCACCGTGAAGGAGAAGCTCGTGCCGGCGGTCGGCGTCGACGTGGAGCTCGTCAGCTGCAGCGTCGGCGGCGACGGCGCCGCGTACACGCTCGCCAGCATCGTGTCGGCCCAGAGCCTGCGCATGCCGAAGTAGCCCTGGTCGCTCGGGTGCACGCAGTCGGCGGAGATCTGGCTTTGGTTGGCTTGGAAGTACGCCCAGAGATCAGGACCGCGAATGATCTGCGGGTACGCCGCGTACAGCGCGTCGATCTTCTGATTGAGCACCGGCACGTTCGCGAGGATGTTGCTCGTGCAGCCCCACGGGATCCTGGGGACGATGGGGATCTTCCCGGCGGCGAGCACCGCTTGGATCATGACGACGTAGTTGTCGTAGAAGGCCGCCGGGCTCACGTTCCAGCCGGCGTCGTTCGTGCCGTACGCCACGCCGGCGTAGCGGCCGGGGAAGAGCGCGAGCCAGCCGCTCAGGCTCTTCGCTCCGTCGGCGCTCAGGGTCCCGCCGATGGAACCCGCCTCATAGGCCGGGAAGTTGCTCGGATTCGCCGCGTTGATGAGCTGGGCCCAGGTCCCCGTTCCGCCGGCGTTCGACAGCGACTGGTGGGCCATCGCGCCTTCGGTGATCGAGTCGCCGTAGAAGATCCAGTCGTCTTGAAGACCGCCGCGCGCGTCATGGACGTCCATGTTCAGGAAGACGCCCTTCCAGCCCGGCGACCCATCGGAGGCGGTGACGCGCATGCGAAGCCAGCCGTAGCCGGTCAGGTCCACGAGATGCTGCCGCGAGTGGAGGACGTTCCCGCTCACGGTGGCGAGGGTGACCCACCCGGAGCTCGGGAGCGCTCCGCCCGGAGCCGCGTTCCCTTGGAGCGTGTATGACGATGGGATCGCGTAGCCGACCCACTTGCAGCACGGATGAACGCCGACGTAGGTGTGGTCGTACTGCATCGTCTGCGGGTCGTTGTACCAAAGGACGAGGACCTGGCCGCGGTTAGCCGCGGGAACCGCGGACAGGTCGTAGGCGAGATAGATCGGCGCGTTACTGGACGGCGTCACGCACGCCCCCCACTGCGTGTCGTAGTCGGCGTCGTCCGCGAAGCTCGCCGGCAGGGCCCCACCGCAGGTGTCGTTGGTGTACGCGGGGGCGTTGCGACTGATGACCGGCAGGGGGCTCAGGGCGCTCGGCTGGCTCCCCGGGACCATCGCGCGCTCGTCGACCGAGGCGTGCGCCGAGGCCGTGCCAAAGCTCACGGGCGCGCAGAGGCCGACCACCGCTGCCGCGATGATCCGCACCCACACCCACGGGCTCGAACGTCGAGCCGCCACCAAGCTGATTTGACGACCTGCCCGTTGAGGCGGCGTGCGGGGGCGCCGGGAGGTTTTCGAGCGATGGCGTACGGGGCGGGTCGAGCGGGATCCGCTCTTAACGGCGGGTCAACGCTCGCTCAATCGGCCGCTTCCCGATCTCGCTCCGGACGTGCGAGAGAGCCCGAGCGGCGCGATGGTCAGCTCGCGGGCGTCACATCAGGCCGATGTTGACCCACTTGAACTGGGTCAGGCTCGCGTTCACCGTGTCCGTCGCGCTGACGGTCTGGCTCGGGGGCGTCCAGAGCCTGACCTGGAAGCCGCGCACGCCCCCGTCGGCGGCGGTGAACGTGTAATCGGCCGGCAGGGCGACCGTCGGCAGCGGGTCGCTCGTCGCGAAGTGGACGGTGCCGCGATAGCCGGTCGCGACGTTGCCGTACTGGTCCTTGAGCGTGACGGTCACGTTGAAGGCCTGCCCGGCCTTCGCGCCGCCCGGAGCGTCGAGCACCAGGCTCGCCGCGTTTGCCGCGCGGACCGTCAGGCCGAGCGTGCCGGTGATCGTCGCCGTCACCTTGTCGGTCCCGGTGATCGTCTGCGAGCCGGCCCTGATGAGCGTCGCGGAGAAGGCGCCCTGGCCGTTCAGGAGCGTCGAGTCGGCCGGGAGGACGACCCCCGCCGAGCTGTCGCTGCTCGTGAAGTGCACCGTGCCCGCGTAGGCCGTGTCCGTGTTGCCGAACTGGTCCTGCGCCGACACCGTGAAGGAGAAGCTGCTCCCGGCGGTCGGCGTGGCCGTGCTGGCCAGGGCGAGCCCGCTCGCCGGCGCCGCGCGGACGGTCAGGCCGAGCGTGCCGATGATCGTCGCTGTCGCCGTGTCCGTGGCGGTGATCGTCTGCGGGCCGGCCCTGATGAGCGTCGCGGAGAAGCTGCCTTGACCGCTCGCGAGCGTCGAATTCGCTGGCAGGACGACCCCTGCGGAGCTGTCGGTGCCAGCGAAGTGCGCGGTGCCCGCGAACGCGAGGTCGGTGTTCCCGAACTGGTCCTGGGCCGTGACGGTGAAGCTGAAGCTCGTTCCCGCGACGGGCGTGGCGCTGCTCGCAAGGACGAACCGGCTCGCCGGCGCCGCGGTCACGGAGACGGTCACGGTCGTGGAAAGCGCGTTGGCGCGGTCGGCGGCGGTGATCGTCTGCGCGCCGGCCTTGACGAGCGTCGCCGAGAACGTGCCCTGACCGCTGGTCAGCGCCGCGTCCGGAGGCAGCACGACGCCGCTCGAGGTGTCAGTGCTCGTGAAGTGCACCGTCCCCGTGTACCAGGTCGCGGTCGTGCCGTCGGCGTTCTTCGCGGTCACGCCGACCAGGAAGGCGTCCCCGGCGCGCGCGGCGGAGGGCACCGACACGTCGAGCCCGGCCGGCGTCGGCGGCGCTCCGCCACCGTAGACGCAGGGCGCGCCCGCCGGCTGCTGGTAGGCGCGCATGTGCCCGTCATAGCCGTCCCTGAGCCAGAACACGGGCACGCCGTAGCTCAGGTTGTCGCACTCGAGATCCTGCGCACTGGTGCCGATGTACGGGTTGTAGGCGTACGACGCGACCTTGCCGCCCGTCTTGGTGTACTCGAAGTAGTGGCTGCATCCGGCCGCCGTGACGAAGAGATGGCTTCCGCCGACCGTCACGCCGCTGCTCTGGCTGTACCCGCATTCCGGGACCATGTCGTTCGGCGCGACGTTGACATCGATGAACGGTGTCGCCGCGACCAGCGCGGCGGTGCCCTGGGCGTCGGCGTAGGTGTGGAAATGGTAGATGCGCGTGCCGGCGTCGCGGCTGAACCAGATCGTGTCGTCCGACCGGTCGTAGGCGACCTTCGTCTCGTTGGGAAAGTCGCCTGCCGGCACGTAGCCAGGTAGGTCGTTCGCCGTGTCGATCGTGAACGCCAGCCCCGCGGCACCCGACTTCCTGAGCAGGTAGATCGACAGACCGTCGCCGCTCACCGCCCAAAAGGCGTCGCGGCCCGCGTCGTACGACAGGGTCATGATCCCCGTACTGGCGCCCGTGATGGGTACGTCGACGTGGCCGGACGCGGTGTACGGTCCGCCCGCCGGCGGCACGTCGACGCGGTGGAGGACGGAGCCGCCGTAGTCGACGTGATAGAGGAAGTGCCCGTCGAACGCGACGCTCGGTGACGTGGCGTTGGGGTACTCGGCGACGATCAGGTCGGCGACGAGGTCCCCGGGCGCTGCGGCCGCGGACCGTGCGCCCTGCCACGCGGTCGCGAGCGTAAGCAAGGCCGACAGGAGAAGGAACGCGACGATCCGCAGACCAAGGCACTTCGCCGGCGAATGCGGCATGCGGCTCGTCGTCACGCGATACATGCCACCGCGGGGGCATTGAGGCGTCGTGCAGGACGGGATGACTTCCTCCACGCCGCGCGCCTGGACGCCTCGTGGAGGGCATCCGGCTTCAAGCCGAGGTCAACGAGGACTCAATCAAAAGGAGCGCGTCGTCACCATACGGTTACGCTCGGGTCGTGGGCAGCGTCGCCGAACGGATCGTCGGACGCATCCGCGCGTCCGGTCCGATGACGTTCGCGGACTACATGGAGGCGGCGCTCTTCGATCCGGAGGACGGGTACTACACGCGCCACGCGTCGCTCGGCTTCGACGGCGACTACTTCACGTCGGCCGATCTGGGTCCAGCCTTCGGACGCGCGCTCGCCCGCGCGGTCGCGGATCTCTGGGCGCTCGCCGACCGCCCGGTGCCGTGGGATCTCGTCGAGGCCGGGGCGGGTCGCGGGATCGTCATGCGCGACCTCCTCGCGGCGCTCGAGCGCGAGCGTCCGGACGCCGCGCGCTCGGCCCGGCCGGCGATCGTGGAGGTCTCATCGCGTTTGCGCGTGCAACAGTCGCTCGCCCTGGAGGGCCGCGACCTCCGCTGGGCATCCGTCGCGCATACGCTCGCGCCGATCCAGGGCGTCGTGTTCGCGAACGAGGTGCTGGATGCGTTCCCGGTCCACGTGCTCGTGCGCGCGGCGGACGGCGTCCGCGAGGTCTACGTCGGCGAGCGCGACGGCGCTCTCGTCGAGGTCCTGCGGCCCGCGTCCGCGGACCTGCGGCTCCGATCGCCGGACGCCCTGCCGGTCGGTGGCCGCTGGGAGGTCAGCCCCGCCGCGGAAGGCTGGGTCGCGAGCCTCGCGCCCGCGCTCGTGTCGGGGTACCTCGTGCTCATTGACTATGGTGGCGACGAGACCGATCTCCTGAGCCGTGAGGGCGGGGGCACGGTCCGCGGCTTCGCGCGACACCGGCTCGTCCCGGATCCGCTCGCGGAACCAGGTCGCCTCGATCTCACCGCAACGGTGAATTTCACCGCGATCCGTCGCGCGGCCGAAGGAGCGGGCTTCCGTTTCGCCGGGAGCGCCACCCAGCGCGAGGTGCTCCTCGCGCTCGGGATCCGCGAAGGCACTCCCCGCCCGGCGACGCCGATCGAGCAGCTCCGGGCGGCGACCCGGCGGTCGGCGATCGACCTGCTCCTAGACCCGAGTGGCCTCGGCGCCTTCCGTGTGGTCTGCTTCGCCAAGGACGCCCCCGCGGAGGGACTTCGCATGTTCTCGGGCGCGGTCGCGGCGCGCGTCTAAGGCCGCAGCTTCTTCTCCATCGTGAAGAGCGGCGTGCCGTGGAGGTCCCGCGGCGGCTCGTGGGTCGGCCGGAAGCCTGCCGCTTCGTACAAGCGGATCGCGTCCGCAAGGAAGGGCGTCGTGCTGAGATACAGGCGCCGAGCGCGATGCTCGGCGGCGAACGCTTCGACCGCGACGAGGAGCGCTCGGCCAAGCCCGCGGCCGCGGGCCGTGGGGGCGATCGCCATCCTCCTGACATACAGGCCGTCCTCACGGATGACCGCGGACACCGTGCCGACGATCTCGTTCTCGCGGATCGCGACCCACATGGGCCCTTCGGCGAGCCGCTCGCGGACGGTCTCGGCGATAGGGGTCGTCGCGGCGTAGGCCGCGGGCGTGTACCGCGGCTCGTACTCGCGGAACGCCTCCCCGAGCACGCGCGCGACGGCCTGCGCATCACCTGGTTCCGCCCGGCGGATCACGCGCTCGCGATGCTAGCCTCGGGTTGGTGGCGCGGATCAGCTATGCGAACGTCGATGCGTCCGCCGATCCGGAGCTCCGCGAGTACATGGAGCAGGCGCGGCGGTTCGGTACGCCGCGGCCGGAGACGCAGGCGATCCGCTCCCACGTCCCTGCGGTCGCGAAGGCCTTCTCGCGCGCGTGGGAGAGGATCTTCCGGAACGGCCTCGTCGAGCACGCGCTGAAGGAGCTCTGCCGCGTGTACGTGTCGAAGACCATCGAGTGCAGCTACTGAGGGAGCCAGCGGTCTCTCCGGGCGGGAGAGCAAGGACTCACCGAGGACGACTACAAGGAGCTTCTGAACTTCGAGCGGTCCGCCCGGTTCAGCGACCGACAGAAGGCCGCGCTGCTCTACACGAGCATGCTCGTCTGGGATCCTGAGGGCGCGGACCGGCGCGTGTGGTCGCGGCTTCGCGAGCACTTCAGCGACGAACAGATCGTGGAGCTGGGCTCCTTCGTCGCGCTCACCTACGGTCAGCAGCGGGTGATCAAGACCTGGGCCGTGGGGCACGCCGAGCTGCCCGCGCATCCGACCGCCGGCCTCGCCGCCGACGCGGACGGCCCGGGATGAGCCGCGGAGCTGCGCCCGTCCGACAGCTTCCGGGCACCGCGGACGAGATCCGCGCCCGCGTCCCCGCGGTGCTCGAGGCGTACGAGTTCACCCGCGACAACGTCCTCCGACGCGGCGTCGTGGACCAGGACCTGAAGGAGCTCTGCTTCCGATTCCTTGCGGGTGACCCGGCGACGAGGGACGTCGCGGTTCGCACCGAGCGCGAGCGCGCGGCCCTCGAGTGGGCCGAGGCGATCGCCTACGACTCCGACCGCGCCGGGGACGCGCTCTGGTCCCGGCTGCATTTGCTGTTCAGCGAGTCCGAGCTGGTCGACCTTGGCTGCGCGATCGGGTTCGAGCTCGGTTACCAGCACTGGCGCAGGACGATCGGGCTCGCGCCCCGCGACGACTGACGGGTGCGAGCGGTATCCTTGGACTCCGCGGGCTCTTAGCTCAGCTGGTTAGAGCGCAGCGTTGACATCGCTGAGGTCGGGTGTTCGAGCCACCCAGAGCCCACCGGTCGGCCTCCGGTCTGTCGCGACTCCCAGGCTCAGTCGGACGAGGCGGTCGCCTCGCTCGTTGCGAGCATGACCGTCGCCGGCGCGAGACGAGCGGCCGGCAGCGACGGCCTCGCGATAGGAAGCGGCGTGGACTCGGGCGCCGGCGCTCGTGCGGCGGGGGCGGCCGAGGCCGGGACGCTGGAGGCATCGGGGCGCAGCACGTATCCGACGGCGGGCACCGACGTGATCTTTCCCGGCCCTGAGCCGTCGATCTCGAGCTTGCGCCGGATGTGGCTGATGTGCGAACGCAGTGCGTTCGCATCTCCACCCTCGCTTCCCCACACGTATGTGTAGAGGCGACTCGCGGGCACCACGTGACCGGCGTTCGTCGCGAGCAGGTAGAGGATGCGGAACTCCGTCGGTGTGAGCCGGACCGACTGTCCGCGCCAGCTCACCTCGTACGTCTCCGGATCGAGGTTCAGTCCCTCGACCTGGACGCGGGGCTCGGCCTCCTCTCGATGTCTCTTGCCGGCGCGCCGGAGGATGGCGCGGATCCGCACGGAAAGCTCGCGGAACTCGAAGGGCTTCGGCAGGAAGTCATCGGTCCCCAGATTGAAGCAGCGAAGTCGGTTTTCCAGCGGCGCAGCGCTTGCGCGCCGTCGCGCGCCTCAATGACGATGTAGCGCTCCCGGCGGAGGACGTACGCGGTCAGATCGAGGATGTCGGCATCGTCCTCGACGAGCAGGATCTTGCTCATTCAGTCACTCCTGGGATCCGAAATGGTGGAGACGCTCCTGACACGAGCATGTATAAAACGCCAACGATATGTGCGTTGGCCTTAAATGTTAGGGAACAGACCCATTACAGAGGCTGGCGACGAAGGGACAAACGCGTTACACCGACCGCAGGCTCGTCCGCTTAGGACGCGCGAAGCTTCAATCCGACGCCGGGCACCGTATGAATGAAGTGGCGGCGGCCCCCATCATCGCCGAGCTTTCGGCGCAGCCGGTGCACGGTGACCCGCACGCTGTCGCGCGCGGGCGCGTCGTTGTATCCCCACACGTGCTTCGCCAACCGAGCGGTCGGCACGACGGCGCCCCGGTGTCGCATGAGGTAGTGGAGGAGCCGGAACTCGGTGCCGGTCAGGCGGCGCGGTTCGCCATCGATGTGGAGGATGCGCTCCGCCACGTCCAGCCGCAGCGGACCGACCTCGAGGACCTCGGGAAGCTGGGGATCGCCGGCGAGGTCGGAGCGGCGCACATGCGCGCGCAGGCGCGCGACGAACTCCCGGTGGCCAAACGGCTTGACGACGTAGTCATCCGCGCCGATATCGAAGGCCCGGACCTTGTCCTCTTCTTTGCTCAGTCCGGTGAGGACGACGATCGGCAGCGTCGCGCTGCGCTGCCTGAGCTGACCGACGAGCTCGAAGCCGTCCCACGGATCGAGATTGAGATCGATGATCGCGACCGCCGGGCGCTCCTTCTCGAAGACCTCGAGCGCGCCCGCGGGATCGTATGCGACGAGACTCGCGAGGCCGGCCTGCTCGATCAGGAATGCGAGCAGATCGACGAGATCGCGATCGTCATCAACGACAAGAATCTCGGGGCGGTCCCCGTTGACGCTCGTACCCACCACCTCTCGCGCGCGGTGGCAGAGCATACAGGTGAAACGGGGAGAAGAACATGGCTTTACAGGCGGGCGGGCAACCAGGCTCAATCAGGCGGCAGTATCAGGTCCCATCGGCTGTAGACGGCGAAGGGCGTCCCCATCAGGTGGAACGTCGGCCGATCGAGCGACGGCGCAAGGCGGTTAAGGAACGCGTAGACCGCCGGGTCGCTGGTGTAGGCATCCCAGACGACGGTCCCGTACTCCGAGAGCATCCCGAACGCGGCGTCCGTGCTCGTCCGCAGCCGGGCCTGCGGGCGCGCCGTGCGGATGTAGACGAGATCGATCTTTCCGCTGTAGGGGGTGAAATCGAACGTAGCCGGCTCACCCTGCAGCGCGGTCACGCGCTGGTCGTCTTCGGTCCGGGCAGGTCCGGCCGTCCCGGGCGCGAGCGTGTAAATCCGCGCCGCGGGCAGGTTGTGCGCCAGCAGGTCCGCTGTCTGCGACCTGTCGGGGCCGAGCTCGAAGACGGTGTCGCAATCGAGGATCGCGGCGATCGTCGCGAGGACGAGCGCAGAGCGCCGGCGCACCGGACCGTCGACCTGTACGAGGTCTATCCCTCTGATGCGCGATAGCTCGATGGGCCGGACCGTCGCGCCGCCGAAGCTCTTGAGGTCGACCCAGAGGTCATCGAGGAGCGCGCGACGGATCTGGCCCGGATCGGCGATCGAATGACGGATGACGCCCCCGATCACGGCGGAAAGGATCCGCCAGTCGCTCATGCACCGACGGCGAACGCCGGCTGCGCAACGCCGGCCAGGGCCGCTCTGAACCACCCGATCTCCTCGGTGATCCCCTCGGCCAGCGCTCGCCGCGCGACGAATCCCAGCTGTGACCGCGCGGCTTCCGTGTCGCAGATGATGCGGATCGGGCCGGCGGGATCCACGCGCGCCGCACGGTGGACCATTTCGGGGCTCGAGCCGGTCAGCTCGAGCACGAGACGCGCGACGTCGATCGTCCGCGTTCCGATCCCGGTACCGACGTTGAAGACGCCTTCGGCTCCGCAGCGCAGCGCGGCGACGGTGGCCTCGACGATGTCGGCGACGTGGATGTAGTCATGCTCGTCGAGCCCGTCCCCGTTGACCACCGGCGGCTGGCCGGTGAGCGCGGCGCGAATGAAATTGGGGATCGCTCGCGGGACCGTCTCTCCGGGACCGTATCCGGTCGCATACCTGAGGATGCAGCTCCGCCAGCCCCACGTCGCGGCGACGAAGCGGAGCGCGTCCTCGCACGCGAGCTTGGCGACCCCGTACGCGGTCGCGGGGCGGGCAGCGTCGGACTCGTGGAGCGGCACGCCCGCGGGTGCGCCATAGACCGAGACGGAGCTCGCGAAGATCACGTGTCGCGGCGCGCCCTGCGCTGCATGGAGGAGCCGGACGAGCGGCGCGACGTTCCGGCGAAGCTCGTCCGCCAGGCGCTCGGCGGGTGAGGACGAAGCCGGCATGACGTAGCCGAGGAGGACCAGCGCGTCGGCATCCTCGAGCGCGGGCCGGAGTCCCTGCCACATGAACGCCCCGTCGCAGCGGACGAACCGCACGTCGCCCGCGTCGATGAGGGACGCCGTGTAGCGAGATTTGCCGGCGTGCGGACCGACCATCGTGACATCCATCCCCGCGCCGACGAGACGAGCGAGGAGGTGCGAGCCGATGAATCCGCCGCCGCCGGTCAGGACGACGCGCATCGAGACGAGGCCCCTACGCCGCCCCCGTGCGGCTGAGCACCGCCGGTACGGTCCGGACGAGGATGCGAAGGTCCCCGAGCAGCGAAGCGGTCTGGACGTACCTGACGTCGAGCCGGTACATGTCGAGGAGGCTCAGCGTGCTGCGACCGCTCACCTGCCAGAGGCCGGTGATGCCCGGCTTCACCACGAGCCGCGGGCCGACCCAGTCGGGATATTGGGCGACGGCATACGGGACGTCCGGGCGAGGGCCGACGAGGCTCATCTCGCCTCGCAGCACGTTCCACAGCTGCGGGAGCTCGTCGAGGCTCGTGCGCCGCAGGAACGCGCCGACACGCGTGATCCGCGGGTCGTCGGGCACCTTGTAGACCGCGCAGCGCGCCTCCTCACGCAGCAGGCTGCCGATGAACGCCGCGTGCGCCTCCGGATCCGCGTCGGCGCGCATCGACCGGAACTTCGCCACACAGAAAGGGCGGCCGAAGCGGCCGATCCGCTCCGCGCAGTAGAAGACCGGCCCGCGGCTCTCGAGCACGATGGCGAGGCCGACCAGGGCGAAGACCGGGAGGAGCGCGACGAGCAGGACCGCCGCGCAGACGAGGTCGAGCGTCCGCTTCGCGAGGGCGTACAGCGGTTCGTCGCAGGCACTGGCGATCCGGCCGAGCGCCGCGGCATCGTCAGGCCGCAGGACGAACGCGGGGGCCCGCGCGGCGCCCGCGTCGGCGGCGATCGCGGAGGAGAGCGCCATCGTCTCTGCGGCCACGGGCACATGTCACACCAGGCCTGTTGAGGCGCGGTGCGGGGATGCCATGACGTGCGAGCCGGCTCGGCGTTCAGCATCCGGCCAGTCGCCGCAAGCCTTCAATGGACCGTCAACCCCCGCTCAATCGCTCGGCGCACGCCGCCGCGAGACACGTGAGCGCGCGGGGTCGGGGAGATCGACGCGGCGTCGGGCGGGTGTCAGCTCGCCAGGGTCACAGCAGGCTGACGTTCACCCACTTGAACTGCGTGAGGCTCGCGTTCACCGTGTCGGTCGCGCTGACGGTCTGGCTCGGGATCGTCCAGAGGGTGACCCCTTGGGTGAAGGTGTGCGTGCCGGCGTCGGCGGCGGTGAAGGTGTAGTCGCCCGGCAGGACCGCCGTCGGCAGCGGGTCGCTGGTCGCGAAGTGGACGGTGCCGCGGTAGCCGGTGGCGACGTTGCCGTACTGGTCCTTGAGCGTGACGCTGACGGTAAAGGCCTGGCCGGACTTCGCGCCGGCCGGCGCGTCGAGCGTGAGGCTCGCCGCGGCGCCCGCGCGGACGGTCACGCTGAGCGTGCCGGTGATCGTCGCGGTGACGGTGTCGCGGCCGGTGATCGTCTGCGCGCCCGACTTGATGAGCGTCGCCGCAAGCGTGGCCTGCCCGTTCGAGAGCATGGTGTCGGCCGGTAGGACGACGCCAGTCGCGGTATCGCTGCTCGTGAAGTGCACCGTCCCGGCGTAGGCCAGGTCGGTGTTGCCGAACTGGTCCTGTGCCGTGACGCTGAAGCCGAAGCTCGTGCCGGCGACGGGACTGGCGCTGCTCGCGAGGACGAGCTTGGTCGCGCTTGCCGCGCTGACCGCGACTGTCACGGTCGTGGAGAGCGCGTTGTTGCTGTCGGCGGCGGTGATCGTCTGGGCGCCGGCCTTGGCGAGCGTCGCCGAGAAGGTGCCCTGGCCGTTCGTGAGCGGCGAGTCCGCCGGCAGCACCACGCCCGTCGAGGTATCGCTGCTGGTGAAGTGCACCGTGCCGTTGTAGCCCGTCGCCGTCGTGCCGTCGGAGTTCTTGGCGGTGACGGCGACCGAGAAGGCCGTGCCCGCTTTGGCGGTCGCGGGGACCACGACGTCCAGGCTCGCCGCGGTGCCGCGGACGTTCAGCGCGAGCGTCCCCGTGATCGCCGCCGTGACCGTATCGGTGGCCACGATCGTCTGCGACCCGGCCTTCGTGAGCGTCGCCGAGAAGCTGCCCTGGCCGTTCGTCAGGGTCGAGTTCGGCGGCAGCACGGCCGACGTGTCGCTGCTCGTGAAGTGCACCGTCCCGGTGTACGTCGGGTCGGTGTTCCCGTACGGATCCTGGGCGGCCGCGGTGAAGGTGAAGCTCGTCCCGACTGTCGGGTTGCCGCCGGTCGCCAGAGCGAACCGGCTGGCCGGCGCCGCGCTCACCGTGATTGGCACGGTGGTCGTCTTCGCGGCGGCCGCGTCGGAGACGGTGATCGTCTGCGACCCCGCGGTCGCGAGCGTCACGGAGAACGAGCCCTGGCCCTTCGTCAGCTTGGAGTCGGGGGGCAGCTTGGCCGCCGTCGCCGCGTCGCTGCTGCTGAAGTGCACGGTCCCGCCGTACTGGGCGATCGGGTTCCCGAGGGAGTCGGCGGCGGTGACGTCGATCGTGAACGGTTGACCGGCGACCGCGGTGGTCGGGACCGTCATGAAGAGGTTGTCTAGCGGTGCGCCGTTGATGAAGGCGTTGAGCAGATTCACCGACGTCTGCTGGATACGTACGTCGTTGCGCTGATGCCAGAAGCCGTCGAGCCCCCAGCTCCACGAGATGGTGCCCGACGACCAGACCCACGCGCCGCTCGGTGCGAGGTAGATCGAGGAATTCGAGACCTGCGGAACGCCGGCGTAGTCCGTGAACGGCGAGCTCGAGAGGAGCGTGAAGCTCGTCGAGTTGGGGCCCGGGTAGCTCGACTGGAAGCTGTCCATCTCGTAGCCGACGATGCCCGGGACGCTGTCGCCGTCCTTGAAGCCCGTACCGGCGTAGATCCAGTGGGAGCTGTTCGCCACGACGAAATTGGCGTTCCCGCCGTTCACCATCGAGACGACCTGGACGCCACGCATCGTCTGCTCCGGCCGGTTCACCGGGGGCAGGCGCCACTTGGTCGTCGTCGTCGGCCCCTGCACCGGGTCGAGCACGGCGTCCTTGTAGCAGACGACGACGCGGTTCGCGACGCCGTCGGCCGACGGCTCGAACCGCACCTGCACCTCGGACGCATCGGCCGCGAAGAAGGCGAGGCTGACGCCCGCGTCGCGCGCCGACTCGAAGCCGTTGCGCATCTCCATCGACCAGTACTCGTCGTGGCCGACGGAGAGCACCGCTTTGTGGTTCTTCAGCGCGTCGGGATTTGCGTGGGTGTCGACGTCCGTCTGGTACGTGACGTCATAGCCCATGCGCTCGATCCAGCGGATGAACTCGATCTCGTCGACCTGGTCGAAACCGAAGTCCTTGTACGGGCGATCGAACGAGACCTTCACCGCGCGCGTCTGCCCCGAGACCGTGTTCGCGCCGTAGCTGTTAAACGTGTAGAGGCTCTTCCCGGTGGCTCCGTCGTTCGGATAGTTGTTGTACGCCTGGTCCGTGTTGATCCCCTGCTGGTAGAGGAACGGCGCGGGACGATCGTCACGCACCACGAAGATCGTGTTGTTCCGGTAGCCGGCCGCGTTCGTGAGGAGACCGAGGTACATGCCGCTGACCCAATCGCTGGGGATGGTGAGGCTGTAGCTGCCCGTCCAGCCGCAGGCGATCATCCCGGTCGTCGCGTCCGGCGTGCAGGGCGGCTGCGAGATCCCCGTCAGCGCGACGGTGAGACGCAGGCGGCCACCCGCGCCCCCGTACCAGCCCATGCGGTAGATGTCGAGCGTGAAAGCCTGCGCCGGATTGGTCGTGGCGTAGAGGGTGATCGTGTCGCCGGCCTTCGCGCTCACCGCCGACCAGTAGCCCTTCATCTGATTCGCCGTGTCGCCGCCGACCGGCGACCCGAGCAGCCAGCCCATCGATCCGGGGTTCTGGTTCTCGACGGTGATCGGATTCGCGGCGGCGGCGGGGGTCGCCGGGCCCACCGGGAGGCGAGCGGCGGAGGGCGCCGCGGGCGAGGGCTCTGCGGCGAGCGCGGCGGGCGCGTGTGCCAGCACCGCGCCGGCTGCGAGCGAAGGGACGAGGAGCGCCGTGAAGAGAATCACGACGCTGCGCGACCGAACGATGCCCGCGGCCATCGGGGCGGATGGAAGCGCCCCGGGATTGAGACGCGCTGCGTGGCTCTCATGAAAGCGAGCGGCCACGAGACGGTCCGGCTGCGCGTCTGGCCGGTGCGGTTCAACGCGGCGCCAACATCCCTTCAATGACCCCGACCTAGCCTCGCCGGCGGTGCACCTCGACGCGGGGGCTCGGCGTGGCTTGATGTCTCGGCGATCCCACGGGCACGACAGCGCGGATCCCGCACCGCTCGCCCTTGCCGTCATCGGCTGCGGCGCCGTGGTCGAGGGCCTCTACCTCGCTCCGCTGCGAACCCTCGAGTCCCGTGGGATCGCTCGCGTCGCGGCCCTCGTCGATCCGGATCCCGCCCGGACCGCCGCGCTCGCGCGGCACTTCCCTTCCGCGCGCACGTTCGCGAGACCCGCCGAGGCGCTCGCCCAGACGCCGGATCTGACGATCGTCGCCTCGCCGCCTGGCTTTCACATGGAGCACAGCGTCGCGGCCCTCGCGGCCGGCAGCCACGTCCTGTGCGAGAAGCCGATGGCCATCCGGCTCGACGACGCCGAGCGCATGGTGACGGCCGCCCGCGTCGCGGGGCGCGTCCTCGCGGTCGGCATGACCCGGCGGCTGTACCCGAGCCTGGTGGAAGCGCGCGCGCTCCTCGCCCGAGGGGCTCTCGGCGAAGGCCTCCGCTTCGTCTACCGCCAGGGCCAGGTCTACGGCTGGCCCGTCAGCAGCGATTCGGCGTTCCGTCGCGCGACCGCCGGCGGTGGCGTCCTCGTCGACCTCGGCTCGCACGTGCTGGATTTCCTGGGGGCGCTGTTCGGCCGGGCGATCGTGGCCGGCTACGCCGACGACGGCCAGACGGACGGCGTCGAGGCGAACTGCCGGATCGAGGTCGCGTACCCGCGGGCCGCCGGCGTCGTGCAGCTGTCGTGGAACCAGCCTCTGGTGACCGGCCTCCACATCCTTGGCTCGGCCGGAGAGCTGCGCCTGGACCCGACGCGGATCGACGGGCTGTGGTGGCGCCCCCACGGCGGCGCCTGGGAGCACGTGCTGAGCGCGGCGACCTGGCCGTCCGACCTGCGACCGCATCCGCGTGAGGGGACGCCGCGAAGCCATCACGACTGCATCTACTACCAGCTCGTGCGGGTGTTGCGAGCGATGGTGCACGGTGAGCCCGTCCCCGTCGGAGGCGACGACGCGCTCGACGTCGTGCGGACGATCGACGAGTGCTATCGCCGCGCGACGCCGCTTCCGCTCCCGTGGCTGGCGCCTGGGGAACAGGCGCAGAGCGACGCGCGGCACTGGAAGGGGCGGCGATGGCTGGCGGCGTAGCGATCCTGGGCGCCGGCGGCTTCGTCGGCGCCCGATTCGTCGAGCTGGCGGTCCTCGACGGGCGGAGCGACGAGGTCATCCCTATCGTCCGCGCCGCGAAGAGCGTCGCGCGGACCGCGCACCTCGGCCTGACCTATCGATTCGGCGACGCCTCGCGGCCCGATTCCCTGGCTCGCGCACTGGAGGGCTGCGAGGCCGTGGTGGACCTCACGAAAGGGAACCCGGCGGACATGCCGCGGATCGCCGAGAGCGTCCACGCCGCAGCCCTCGCCGCGCGCGTACGCGTGCTCGTGCACCTGAGCTCGGCCACGGTGTACGGGCAGCTCGAGCGCCCCGACCTCGCCGATGACGCACTCCCCAGGCTCGACCATTGGATGCGGTACGCGCGCGAGAAGGGACGCGCCGAGAACTTCTTGCGCGAGCGGATGGGCGACGGGCGCCTGACGACCGTCGTCCTGCGGCCCGGCCTGATCTGGGGACCCGGCTCGCCCTACGTCCTCGGGTCGGGCAGCGACCTCGTCCGCGGAGCCGCGTACCTGGTCGGCGATGGCGGCGGCATCTGCAACCTGATGTACGTGGACAACCTCGTGCGGAGCATCGCGGCGGTCGTCGGCCATCCCGCCCCGGCCTCAGGGTTCTACAACGTCGCGGACGACGAGACGACCACCTGGCGCGAGTTCTACGGCGGCCTGGCCGCCGGTCTCGGCGTCGACCCGGCGACGATCCACCTCGTGCCCGGCGGCCGGTATCGCGCGGGACTCCGCGATCTGCGGCGCGATGTCCAGGAGCTGGCGGCCTACGCGTGGCTGAAGGGCCGGCTATCCGTCGAGGCACGGGCGGAGGTGAAGCGTCGTCTCGCGCGCGCCCTCGGTCGAGACCTGCCCGATCCGCCCGACAGGCGTGGGCGTCCGGTCGTGACCCGCGAGATGCACGACCTGCAGACGACGAGGCACCGGCTGCCGACAGCGAAGTTCAGGGCGACCTTCGGTCACCAGAACACGACCTCGTTCGTCGCGGGGATGGCTTCGTCTCTGGCCTGGCTGCGCTTCATCGGGGTCGACGCTCGGGAGGAGGCCGTGCCGGCGCCGGTCGCGAGGCCGACCGACGTGCCGCCGACTCCCGCCGGCGCGACGATCTAGGCGCGCTTGTGGACCCGCTCGTCAGCATCCTCCGCAACGGGTCGTTGCTCGGGGGCGCCCAGATCGTCTCGAGCCTCGTCGCGATGGTCCTCATGGTGGTGGTATCCCGGACCCTCGGGGACGTCGAGTTCGGGCGTCTCTACCTGGCGCTGACGCTCAGCGCGATCGTCGGGGTGGTCGTCGATGTCGGCCTGAGTCAGGTGGTCACGCGCGTGGTCGCACGAGAGCCGGCGCTCGCCCGGCCGTATCTCCGGCGGGCCGCGATCGTCGTCGCGATCCTCGGCGCGCTCCTGTACGTCCTCCTGCTGGGCGTCGCGCAGGCGCTCGGGTACACGGCCGAGGTGCGCTTCCTCGTCGCGATCCTCGGCCTGCTCATGGTGGCTGAGGGATTCGCGCAGCTGCTCGCCGCGGTCTATCAGGCCCACGAACGGATGCTCGTGCCGGCGCTCGCGCGTGTGATCGGGAACGTGGCCATGGTCGCGCTCGTCGTTCCGCTGCTTTCACGGGGCTACGGCGCGGCGATGGTCGCCGCGGTGATGGTGCTGGCGTCGTGCCTCCGCCTCGCTCTGACCGGCGTCACCCTCGGACGCCTGACCGGCTTCCGGCAGCGGCCGCCGTCCCCGCCGTCGTGGCGCGACCTCCTGCGTGCGGGGCTGCCGTTCCTCGCCGCGCAAGGACTCGGGATATTCGTGATCCGCATCGACGTCGTGATCCTCGGGCAGATGGCCGACGAGGCGACGGTCGGGTGGTATGGCGCGGCGTCGCGTGTCGTGGAGGCGTTCAACTTCATTCCGCTCGTCCTGACGACCGCGACGTTCCCGGTGGCCTCGCGGCTGTGGGTGACGTCCGCGGCCGAGTTCCAGGCAACGGTACGCAAGACGCTGCACCTGCTCCTCGTCATCACGGTGCCCGTCGCGGTCACGCTCTTTGCGCTGGCCGACGAGATCGTCGGCTTTCTCTTCACGCTGGCGTCGTACGCGCCTGCCGTGCCGATCCTGCGCGTCCAGGCCGTCTCGCTGGGGCTCGTGTACGTCGACTATCTGCTGGTCTGCATCCTCATGGCGATCGGACGCGAGCGTCGCTGGATCGCGTTCGTCGCCGCGTCGTGCCTGCTCAATCCCGCGATCAACTGGCTGCTGATCCCCGCGGCCGCGGCGTCACTCGGCAATGGCGCGATCGGGGCGGCGGTGGGCAAGCTCGTCACCGAGGTGCTCTTCCTCGTCTGCACGTTGCGCGCGCTACCGTCGGGGATCTTCGGTGCCGAGTCGCGCCGGGTCGCCGCTCGGGCGGTTGCGCTCGGCGTCCTCCTCGGCGCTTTCCTTTTCGGGAGCCGGACGCTCGGCGCGCCCTGGATGCTCGCCGCCGTGCTCGGCGGCGGCGGCTATCTCGCGGCTGTGCTGCGGACCGGCCTCCTGCCTCCGGATGTGACGGGGTGGATCGCGGGTTCGCTCCTTCGCCGCGACCGCACGGGCGCCGCGCCGGGAGGCCCGACGGAGCTCCAGCCCGCGCTGGCCGGAGCCGAGGGGCCGCGGAGCGCGGACGCCGCCTGAGACGAGCCGAGCCCCCGCGCGACACGAAGCGAGATCGCGCAGCGCGGGTACGTACGCTGCGCGATCTCATGTGTGCGCCGTCGAGGGGCGGGCGGGTCGCGCTGCGTCGGGCGTGAGCCCGGCCGCCGCCCCGAAGGTCAAGGCGATCCTGACGCGCTCTGATTGAAGGGCGCTGTGCCGACGCAATGACCGCCGCGCGCCGCTCGTCCGGAAGACGCGGGTCCTCGTTCTCATCCGTCAATTCCGCGTCAACGACCGCTCAATCGATCGGCCTGTGAATTGCGCGAGACCCCAGATGCCGAGAGCGATCACGTTCGCCGCCGTTTCCATCGTCCTCGCCGCGGCCGTGGTGGCGGGTCTGGTAGCCGCGGCACCTCCCGGGCGGGACCCGGATGTCGTCGTGACCGTCGAGGCGTCCGGCTCGAGCGGCACCATCGACACCCGGCTCGGCACGCAGTTCGTGTGGCCGGGTCAGCTCGCGGGCTCGGCGGCGCGTGAGCGATTCGACGCCCTCGCCCCGCCGGTCGTGCGGATCAACGCGACGACGGTCGGGGCCGAGAAGGTCCTCCCGGCGGGTGTGACGAGAGGGGACTGGCGCTTCGGCAACCTCGAGTCGATCGTCCACGACATCCGGCGCGCCGGAGGCGAGGTCGTGCTCGCGGTCGCGTACGCGCCGGAGTGGATGTGGGACTGCGCGGCCGGTGGGATCCGCGACCGGACGTTCGCCGAGTTCGGCGACTACATGGCGCGGCTCGTCGGCTACTTCAACGCCGGATCCTTCGTCGCCGAGGATGGGCGAGTCATCACAAATCCCGCCGGCACCAGCGAGCGCATCCCCTACTGGGAGCTCTGGAACGAACCGGAGCAGCTCGAGGGCTGCCCACCGTCCGGCAACCGCCTGAGCGTGGATCAGTACGTCGCGATGTGGAACGGTGCCGCCCCGAAGATGCGGCAAGCCGATCCCACGATCAAGCTCATCGGGCCCGCGACGGCACACGCCACGACGGGCGAGGCGCACGATTACCTGCCCGCGCTCATGGCAGGGGCCGTCCAGAAGCCCGACATCGTCAGCTTCCACGGCTATGGCGGCTGGCTCAATACGCAGACCGATCGCTTCCTCTTCGGCGGCGACGACGGCGGATTCGGTCTCGACGGCATCGAGCGCGGCCTCGCCCAGGTGAAGAAGTGGGCGCCTGGCATCCCGGTCTGGATCACCGAGCTCAACGTCAACTCCGCGTACGATCGGCGGCCCGAGGCACGGCGCGCCTGGGATGCGTTCGGCGCCGCCTGGGGGGCGAGCGCGTTCCGGCGGCTGGCGCTCGGCGGCGCCGCGGTCCTCTGCCAGTACCAGTTCACGCACCCCGAGCTCGGCCAGTTCTCGCTCCTGGACGCGCAGACCGCCGAGCCGCTCCTGCCGTACTGGCGCGATTACTACCTGGCGCGCTACTTCCCTCCCGGGAGCACGGTGCTCTCGTCGAGCTCGAGCCTAAGCGGGATCGAAGCCCTCGCGGTCCGTCCGCCCGGCTCGCCGAGCGTGCACGTGCTGGTCGTGGATCGGCAGCTGGACAGCGCGACCGCGGTGGCGGGAAGCGGCGTGCCGGCCACCGTACGGGTGACGGTGAAGGGCCTCGCCGGCCTGAGCGCGGTGACGCAGCGTTCGCTCGACGAACGCACTCCGCTCGACACGGGCCCGGCGCTCCTGCGGCTCCCGGCCGAAAGCTCCGCCACCGTGAGCTTCTCGGGCTACGGCGTCGCGTTGCTCGAGTTCGTCGCTCGCGGGGCAGGGAGCAGCTGAGCTCGGGGAAGTCCGACGGCCGCCGCCGGCCCAACGCGCAGGAGCAGCTGCACGATCCGCCCGCTCGCGTGGCCGTCGCCGAATGGATTCGCGATACGGGCCATTCGCTCGTACGCGCCTTCGTCCTCGAGGAGACGGCGCGCCTCGGCGACGATGCGCGCGGCGTCGGTGCCGACGATGCGCGCGCAGCCCGCTTCGACGGCCTCCGGGCGTTCGGTCGCGTCGCGCAGCACGAGGACAGGCTTGCCCAGGCTGGGGGCCTCCTCCTGGATGCCACCCGAGTCGGTGAGGATGAGCGTGCACCGGCGCATCAGCTGGATCAGCGAGACGTAATCGAGCGGCGGGATGAGGCTGATCCGCGGGTGGCCGCCGAGGAGCTGGTGGACCGGATCGCGAACATTCGGGTTGAGGTGCACCGGGTAGACGATGTGGACGTCGTCGCGCGCGTCCACGATCTGGCGGAGCGCGTGGCAGATCGAGATGAAGCCCGCGCCGAAGCTCTCGCGGCGGTGCGCGGTGACGAGCACGATCCGGCGATGGAACGGTATCCGGGCAAGCGGACCTCCGGCCACGTCG
Source organism: Chloroflexota bacterium (assembly GCA_005883625.1). Lineage (GTDB taxonomy): Bacteria > Chloroflexota > Limnocylindria > P2-11E > P2-11E > 3-1-20CM-2-70-9. The sequence goes on from VBDU01000076.1 coordinate 51,906, forward strand.
TAGTCGCCGGCGACGACGTGGTGGAGCGCGTCGATCACCGTGTTGCCGGTCACGTGGATCCGCGCGGGGTCGACGGCCTCGCGCAGGAGGTTCTGTCGCGCGCGCTCCGTCGGCGCGAGGTAGAGGTCTCCGAGGAGGTCGACGATGCGGCGGTTCGCCTCTTCCGGGAACGGCCGGCGCATGTCGCCCGTGCGGAGCCCGGCTTCGACGTGGGCGATCCGCGCCCTACGGTAGAACGCGGCCAGGCTGGCGGCGAACGCGGTCGTCGTATCACCCTGAACGACGACCCAGTCCGGGCGCTCGGCCTCGATGACCGCGGTGGCGCCGGTCAGCACGGCGGCGGTCAGCGCCGAGAGGGTCTGGTTCGGTCGCATGAGCGAGAGGTCGTGGTCGGGCACGACGTCGAAGAGATCCAGGATCGGCTGGAGCATCTCGCGGTGCTGACCGGTGACGCACACGCGGACGTCGAGCTCATCCCGGACCCGGAGCTCACGGATGACCGGGCAGAGCTTGATCGCTTCGGGGCGCGTGCCGAGGACGACGAGGACGCGCACGCTCAGACCGGGCTTGAGGGGACGGGGCGCTCGTCGAGCACCTCCCCGCGCCGCACCTGCGCGGACGCGGCTCGGGTGGACGCCCGCTCCGAGAGGAGCGCCTCGCAGCTCTCCTCGAATCGCGCGGCGAGGACGTCCCAGTCGAACGAAGCGAGGTCGGGCATTGGCGGGTGCTCCGAGAAGGCGCGCACGATGCCGGCGGCGAACGCCGCCGGCTCGGGCGGCTCGAGGAACACATTCGGCCAGCCGAACCGGCGCAGCTCTTCGAGATCGGTGGCGACGACGGGCTTACCGGCCGCCGAGTACTCGAGCACCTTGATCGGGCAGGCGGCGTCGAAGTACGGGTTCGCATCGCCGGGATAGAGACCGACGTCGGTCGCCATGAAGTAATCCGCGACCGCGGCGTTCGGCACCGGGCCGGTCGCGACGAGCGGGACCCCGAGCTGGCGACAGCGCGCCGCGAAGGGGCTCAGTCCCTCACGCGGCAGCCAGCCGGCGGCCCCGACGGCGAGGAACACGATGTCGGGCATCTCGCGGCGCGCCCGAGCGATCGCGTCGACGAAGAAAAGGGTCGGGCTGCAGGTGAGGCCGATGAGGCTCACGACGCGCTTGCCGGTCAGCCCGAGCGCCCGGCGGACGGCCTCCGCTTTCCCGGATGCCAGGCGCCCGCGGTCGACTCCGTTCGGGAGGTACGCCGCGCGCACGCCGCGGGCTCTCACGCGTTCCACGAGGACGGTCGAGGTGCAGAGGACGAGGTCGCTGTTGGCGAGATACGCGTCCTCGACCCCGGGATAGAGGCACAGGTCGAGGTAATCGAAGACGCGCGGCACGGCGACGTCGAACGGGGGCAGGCCGACGGCCTTGTGGCTCAGCCCGTACACGAAGAGGTCGATCCGCTCGTCCGCGAGGATCCGGCGGACGTGGCGCCGGAACAGCCACTCATTGGGCGGGAAGCCGCGTGAATAATCGCGGGTGATCCGCCCGACCGGGTTCGGCAGGCGCGGCGCACGATGGATCGTCAGCGCTCCGTCGTGGCCGGTGCGCGAGCCGAGCGTACGGAGCAGCGCGCCGAGCTCCCCGATGGCCTCCCACGTGAGGACGTGGATCTCGTGACCGCGCGCCAGCAGCCGTTTGACGAGGTGCCACTCGCGCTGGCCCTCCATCCGCGCCCATGGCAGATGGGGGAGCCACAGGATCTTCACTCGCCGCGCGACGATCCCCGGTCAGGACTCCGCAGGTATTCGCCGCGCTGGAGGTCGAGCGGGCAGGTGACCTCGGTGATCGACTTCAGGACCCGGGCCGGGTTCCCCACGACGACGAGCTCCGAGGCCACGTTGTGCGTGACCACGCTTCCGGCGCCGACGACCGAACGCTCGCCGATGGTCACGAAGGGGAGGATCGTCACGTTCGTCCCGATCTGGGCCCCGCGCTCGATCGTCGGCCCGCGCTGGCAGAGCCTGGTCTTACTGCCCGGATGCGGGTCATCCACCATGCAGACCCCAGGCGCGATGGTCACGCCGTCCTCGATGGTGGAGCCCCGCGCGATGTAGCAGTTCGCGTGGATCTGCACGCCGTCGCCGATCGTGCAGTCCGCGCCGACGATCGTGTTGTCCCGGATGCGACAGTCGCTCCCGACGACGGTGTCGGTGCCGATCACGACGTTGCGACCCGTCTCCAACCGGTCCCCGACCCGTACGCCGTCGTGCACGGCGGAGCCGGCGCGGATGAGCGCATCGTTTCCGATCTCGAGCCCTTTCCACCGCCGCGAGGGCTCGGCCTCGCTCCCCAGCCGGACATCGTCCTCGATCACGCTTCCGGCGCCCACACGCACTCCGGGCAGGAACCGGCGAGGGTCCTTCGGCGGTGTCCGTTGCCCCGTCGCGTTTACCTCGCGACCTCCGTCCGTTTCGTGTCACTGCATAAGACGCGAAAAACGCGTTGAGACCGCCTGCGGGAGCTTGTTGAGGCCCGTGGCACGAACGCCAGGACCCTGGCGATGCGGAAGCGATTCGTCAAGAACGAATCCACACAATCGCAATCGGACGGCCCTACCTTCGGCGGCCGATGGGCCCGTACCTGAAGACTGCGCGTCGCTATCGCTGGCTGCTCGGCGCGATGCTGGCCCTCGTGTGGGGCGCCGGGCTGGTCGCCGCGTACAGCGAATACACCACGACCTTCGAGTCGGAGGCGATCATCTGGGTCCAGCGCGCTCCGCCGCAGCTCGCGGGCAATCCCGAGGATCCCAACGTCACGGTCGTCCAGACGGCCGCGTCGCAGCAGGCGTCGCTGTTCAACCAGCTCTTCCTGGCGGACAGCTTCCTGCGCGACGTCGTCGCGCGCACGTCGCTCAACGGCACCCTCGGGAACGCGGTCCAGGAGAGAAAGGCGCTCGACGACATCCGCAAGCGCCTCCGCGTGCAGACCCTCGGGACGAACCTCCTGAGCCTCTCGTTCACCGGGCGCGATGCGTCCATCGCGCGCGAGATGGTCGACGCCGCGCTCGCCGTGCGGGGCCAGCGGGTGGCGCAGGCGCGCGTGACGGCCACGTCGCAGATCAGCGGGCTCTACCAGAAGCAGCTCGCGCTCGGCCAAGCGCAGGCCCTGGACCTGCAGCGACAGGTCGAGGAGTTCGACCAGAACCACGACGGCCCGCTCAGCGATCTCGAGCAACGCCGCCGCGATCAGCTGCGGTTGGCCCTCGACTACGTCCAGATCCGCCTGGGCGATCTGAGAGGTCGCATCGACCAGGCGGTGCTGGCCCCGGCGCTGGTCGACGTGAGCGGGAGCGAGTTCCAGATCCTCGACGAGGCGCGCGAGGAGACGGTCCCCCGTGGTGGGGTGAAGCCGGCGGCGCTGCTGGTGACGATCGCGCTGGCCGCCGGTGCGGTCCTGGCGGCGCTGCTCGTTCTCGTCGGCACGCTCCTCGCCGATCGACTCGCCGGCCCGGCCACGGTCGGCCGGCTGGCCCCGGCGCGGCTCTTCGCCACGGTCCCGCGCGTCGGCACCGACGGTCGCGGCAAGCGCGATCTGCGGGCGGAGCTCGCCCTGATCGCCTTCGAGGACGCGGGCGCCGGATCCCGCGCCGCGGGGCGATGACGGGAGCGGCTCAGCTCACGCGCGTCTTCGAGGGCCTCGCCAGCCGGATCGACGCGAGCGGCTTCCGCAGCGTCGGTTTCACGAGCGCCCTCTCCGGGGAAGGCACGACCACGACCGCGCTCGGGACGGCGCTCTCGCTCGCGGCCCTCCGCGACGAGACGGTCCTTCTGGTCGACGCGAACTGGCTGCAGCCCTCGCTGACCGCCGACGCCGGCGCGGAGAAAGCCGGGGGCCTCGCGGACCACCTCGCGACGCGGGGCGAGCTCGCGGGGCTCCTGCGGTGGGCATCGCGACCACGCCTCGCGTTCCTTCCGGTCGGAGATCGCGCCGTCGCGCGGCCGAGCCTGCGCGCGCTCTCGTCGTTCCTCGCCGGCAAGGTCGCCTCGCATGGCACGGTGGTCGTCGACCTTCCTCCGATCCTCGCGGGCGAGGCGTTCGTCCTGCCGTGGGCCGGGCTCCTGGACCAGCTGTTCGTCGTGCTACGCGAAGGGGCGACCCCGCTCCCGGTCGTGCGTCAGGCGCTCGCGCGCCTCGGGCCGAGCGCGACGCCACAGATCGTGCTGAATCGCGCCGCCGTCGCGGCGGCGGACCTCGCGCCCGCGCTCCATCCGGTCCGCGTGTGACGTACACGGCGCTCGTCGTTGGCTTCCTGATCTCGTGCGTCGCGCTCGGCGCCTGGGGCGGCGAGCGCGTCACGCGTCCCGGCGTCGCGGTGGCGCTGGCCGCGGCGATGGCCGCGGCCCAGCTGACGGTCCTGCTCTCGCGATGAGCGTCTCGCGGTGAGCGCCGCTCTCGGCAGCGAGCGGATCTGGCGCACGAGCGACTGGTACGTCGTACGCGCGCGCCGCGATGCGGTCCTGCTGGGCGGGGCCGCGCTGGCGATCGCGAGCGCGTACGCGGCGGCGATCGTGCTCACCGGTGGCGATCCCCGGCTCCTCGTGCCGCCGGCCGCGATCCTCATGGTGCTCGCGGTGTGCGTCCATCCCGTGGTCGGCCTCTACCTCGTGTTCGGCGCCGCCCTGCTCTTCGAGCAGTTCCCCATACCCGGTCTGACGCCGCTGACGTCGCAAGCGCCCATCTACCAGAACCTCTCGCAGTTCACGCCGATCCCGCTCCGGCTCAGCCTCCTCGACCTCCTGATCCTGCTGACCTACGCGAGCTGGTTCGCGCGGCGGCTCGCCGGCGAACGGCTGGGTGCGCGCATGGGACCGTTCGGCTGGCCGGTGCTGCTCTACCTGTCGGTCTTCGCGGTCGGGATGGTGATCGGCGCGGCGCGCGGCGGGGCCTGGGATCCCGTCGTCGCCCTGAACGAGATCCGCGAGCCGGCTCACGTGTGCCTCATGTACTTCCTCGCGGCGAATCTCGTGCGGGACCGCACGCAGCTCACCGCAGTCCTCGCCGTCTTCATGGCGCTCGTCGGCGTCAAAGCACTCCAGGGCGTGGGGAACTACGGCGAATCGCTCAAGCTCGCGTACGATCTCGACGCCGTCACGAGCCACGAGGACGTGGTCTTCTTCGACGTCGCGATCGGCCTCGCGGTGGTCGCGGCGCTGCTCGGCATCCGCACGAAGCTCGCGTACGCGCTCTTCGCGCTGCAGCCGGTCATTCTCGGAGCGGAGCTCTTCACCGAACGCCGCGTCGCCTTCATCGCGCTCGGCACGATCGCCTTCGCGATCACGCTTCTCGCGCTCGCGGGTACGCCGCGCCGGGGTCTCGTGTTCGCGACCGTCGGCGCGCTCCTGCTCGGCGCCTACATCGTCGTGTTCGGCCAGGACACCGGTGCGCTCGGTCAGCCGATCCGCGCGCTCCGCAGCGTCATCGACCCATCGGAGGTCGGCGCGCGGGATCAGCTCTCCGGCGCCTGGCGCGAGATCGAGAACCGGAACATCGAGTACACGATGCACCAGCTCCCGCTTACCGGTGTGGGTCTCGGCCAGCAGTACATCTTCCGCGAGGAGCCGCCGCCGCTCTGGGGCTTCACGTACTGGCGCTACGAGACGCACAACGCCGTCCTCTGGCTATGGCTGAAAGCGGGACCGCTCGGCGGTTTCGCGCTTTGGTTCCTCGTGGCGCGGGTGCTCGTGCTTGGCTCCCGGTGGCACGTCCGGCTCGCCGACCCATGGCTCCGCTGGGCGGCAGCCCTGCCGGTGCTCCTCGTGCTCACGCAGTTCGTCTTCTCGTCGGTCGAGCTCGGACTCACGTACAGCCGGACGATGATCACGCTGGGCACGGTGCTCGGGCTCGGCGCGGTCATCGGCGATCTCGGCTCGTTGAGGCCGGTTAGCAGGGAACGTTGAGATACCGGCGGGCCGGCACGGCATGGCAGCGCTCCCGCTGGGTCGGCGGTCAAGACGCCGTCACTCTCGTCTTAATTCCGCGTCTCTAGGTTGCCGCCCGATGGCCCATATGTGCGTGATCCGCCAGAGCGGCATCCCGCTCGACGCGCGCGGCACGCGTGAGATCGAGGCGCTCGTCGCCGCGGGGCACGACGTCGACGTCATCTGCCTCAGAGTGCCCGGCCAGCCGCTCCGGGAGCGTGACGGTCGACTCACGATCTACCGCGTTCCGCTGGAGCGCAAGCGCGGCGGCGTCCTGCGCTACCTCTTCGAGTACGCGGCCTTCTTCGCCGCCGCGGCGGTGCTCGTCACGGCGCTGCACCTCCGCCACCGGTACGCCGTCGTGCAGGTGAACTCGCTGCCCGACAGTCTCGTTTTCGCCGCCGCCGTGCCGCGGCTCCTCGGGGCGGGGATCGTCCTCGACCTGTACGAATGCATGCCCGAGTTCTTCGCGATGAAGTTCAAGCTCCCCCCGCGACACGCGTTCGTACGGCTGCTGATGCTCCTCGAGCAGGCCAGCATCCGGTTCGCCGACGCGGTCATCACCTCCACCGACCTCATGCGCGAACGGTTCGTCGAGCGCGGCGCGCCGCGCGAGAAGATCGCGATCAGCGTCAACGGCTCCGACGAGCGGCGCTTCGATCCCCGCCGCTACCCCGGAGCGCCGCGGCGGCCCGACCGCTTCGTGCTCATCTGCCACGGGTCGATCGAGGAGCACTACGGGCTCGACACGGTGCTCCAGGCCATCGCGCTGCTCAAGGACGAGATGCCGGGCCTGCGCCTTGTCGTCTTCGGGGACGGGACGCAGCGCACGCCGCTCCAGGCGCTCGCGCACGAGCTGTCGGTCGCCGACCGCGTCTCCTTCAGCCAGGGCTGGGCGCCGATCGAGGCGCTGCTGCGCGCGATCGCGGACGCGGACGCCGGCGTCCTCGCGATCAAGCGCAACGACTTCCGTGACCTCACCCACTGCAGTCGCATGTTCGACCTCATCGTGATGCGGAGGCCGATCATCATGTCGCGCACCCGCGCGGTCGAGGCGTCCTTCGGCGAGGGTTGCTTTCAGATGTTCGAGTCCGGCGACGCGCACGACCTGGCGCGGGCGATCCGCGAGCTCGCGGCCGATCCCGCGCTCGCCGAGCGCCTCGTCGCACGGGCTGCCCTGGAGAACGAGCCCTACCGCTGGTCACGCCAGGAGCCGCGGTACGTCGCCGTCGTCGAGGGCGCCGCGCGCGGCGGGAGGGTCGCCGCCATGCTGCCGGTGGCCGCCGAGGGGAGCGAAGACGCATGAGCCTCGCGATGAGCCTGCGCTCTCGCGGACCCGCGGGCTCCGCCGCGCGGACCGCGGCGGTGCTCTCGCGCTTCGGCGTCACCGCCGCGGGGATGGCCGGGCGGCTCGATCGCTACATGCGGCTGCTGTCGGATCTCGGGGTCCGGCCGACCTGGCCCACCACCGCGTGCGTGCTCGCCCGCCATCCCGCTCTGCTCCGCGGCTATGCCGACCGCGGGGCGGAGCTCGCGCTGCACGGACTCGTGCACGGCGACCACGCGGTCCTGGACCGCCGCCGGCAGCGCGAGACGATCGCGAAGGCCGCCGAGATCTTCTCGCGCGCGGGAATCGCCGCGGTCGGTTTCCGCGGCCCGTATCTGCGGTACAACGATGCGACCCTCGACGTCCTCAAGGAGCTGGGCTTTCGCTGGCACAGCAGCCAGGCCGTCGCATTCCCGATGCTCGCGAGCGACCCTGCGCAGGCACGCGTCGCGAGCTACGGCCTCGCGCTGCGGCTGTACTCGGCGCACGACGCCGCCAGCGTCGCGGCGCGACCGCGCCTGCGCGACGGCCTCGTCGACATCCCGGTCGCGATACCCGACGACGAGACCATGGTCGAGCGGCTGCGCCTGGAAGGGGCCGACGCGGGCGCGCAATGGGTCCACATCCTGGACCGCACGCACGAGCGCGGCGACCTCTTCACGATCCAGCTCCATCCGGAGCGCATCCGCGAGCTCGACGGAGCGCTCCGCGAGACGCTCACCGCGGCGCGCCGGCGCGAGCCGGCGGTGTTCGTGGCGCGCCTCGACGAGATCGCGGAGTGGTGGCGCCGGCGAAGCCGCTTCTCCGTGCAGGTGCTGCGCGCCGGGGACGGCCGCTACCGGGTGCGGCTCGACGCGGACGACGACGTGACGCTCCTCGTCCGCGGGTGCAACGTCGAGGCGGCGCCCTGGTATGGGAACGACGCCGTCGCGCACGGCCGTGACCTCGAGGTGCGCTCCGCGCGCGTCCCGGTGATGGGCGTCTCGCGGCGCTCGCCGGCCGCCGTCGGCGCGCTGCTCGCGGAGGAGGGCGTGCCCGTCGAGGTCTCCGACGCGCGCGACGCGTACGGCGGCTACGTCGACGTGGGCGCGGAGTGGAGGGAATCCGAGGTCCTCGACGCGATCGATCGCGCGCCGGGCCCGCTCGTGCGCATCTGGCGCTGGCCCCGCGGCATGCGGAGCGCGCTCGCGGTGACCGGAGACATCGATGCGCTGACCCTGCGGGACTTCCTCCTGCGCTCCTGGGAGACCCGCGCCTCGGCGCAGGCGGGACGGCATCGGTCATGAGCACGAAGGCGGACGTCGTCGTCATCGGGGCGGGCCCCTACGGGCTGGCGGCAGCGGCCCAACTGCGGCGCGCGGGCCGCGAGGTTCACGTGCTCGGCGAGCCGATGTCCTTCTGGGAGCGGCACATGCCTCGGGGCATGCTCCTGCGCAGCCCGTGGGGCGGCTCGAGCATCGGCGACATGCGGGCGGGGCCGACGCTCGACGACTTCGAGCGGACGCGCCCCGCCGGGATCGCGCGCCCGATCCCGCTGGCCGAGTTCGTCGCGTACGGGCGGTGGTTCCGAGAGCGGACCGTGCCGCAGGTCGACGCTCGCCACGTCGAGACCGTCGATCCGGCGCCCTCGGGCTACCGCCTCCGGCTCGTGGACGGCGAGACGATGGAGTGCGTCAGGCTCGTCGTGGCCGCCGGCATCGCGGCGTTCGCGTCGCGGCCGCGCGAGTTCGACGGCCTGCCCGCCGAGCTCGCGAGCCACTCGAGCGAACACACCGATCTCGCGCGGTTCGCGGGCCGTCACGTCGTCGTGGTGGGCGGCGGCCAGAGTGCCCTCGAGTCCGCGGCGCTCCTGAAGGAGCACGGGGCCGACGTCGAGGTGATCATGCGCGCGCCCCGGCTGCGCTGGGTGGGCCGCGCGACCCGCGCCGGGTGGCTCGGCCACCTGCTCTTCCACCGGACGGACGTCGGCCCGGCGGGGCTGAGCCAGCTCGTCGCCCGGCCGGCCCTTCTGCGGCGCCTGCCCCGCGCGCTGATGGACCGCGCGCACCGGCGATCGCTCGTGGCCGGCGCGGCGCTCTGGCTTCGTCCGCGCGTGCGGGACCTGCCGGTCTCCGCCGGGCGCCGCGTCGTCGAGGCCACCCGCGCCAACGGACATCTTCGCCTGCGGCTCGACGACGGCGCGACGCGTGACGTCGATCACGTCCTACTCGCGACCGGCTATCGCGTCGACGTCGCCCGTTACTCGTTCCTCTCGCCGGCGACGCTCGCGGCGGTCCGTCGCATAGACGGATACCCGGTGCTCGACGGCGGCATGCAGTCGACCGCTCCGGGCTTGCATTTCCTGGGCGCGCCGGCGGCCTACTCGTTCGGGCCGCTCGTCCGCTTCGTGGCCGGGACCGAATTCGCGGCACGCGCGCTCGCGCGGTCCATCGCCGAGCGGCCCCGCGCGACCGCAGAGCCGGCGCTCGAGGTCGGCCGCGCCGAACGGGCGGGATGAGGGCCGGCCCGTGAGCCGAGCCCGTGGCGCCCTCGTCATCGGCGGCGACTACAAGAGCCTGGGCATCGTTCGGAGCCTGGGACGGCGCGGCGTGCGGGTCCGCGTGCTACGTGACGATCACCTGCTCGCGAGCGCGTCTCGCTACGCCGAGCGCAGCTATCGCTGGCGGGGCGCCCAGGAGCAGGAGCGCGTCGGCTACCTTCTCGATCTCGCGCGGACGGACGACCTTGACGGCTGGGCGCTCTTCCCCGGCGACGAAGAGCCCGCCGCGATGATCGCGCGCAACCGGGACGCGCTCGTCGCGCGTTATCGGCTCAGCGTGCTCGCGCCGTGGGAGACGCTGCGCTGGGCCCACGACAAGCGCCTCACGTACCGCCTCGCCGGCGAGCTCGGCATCGACCATCCGCGCACCTGGTATCCGCGCGGCCGCGAAGACGTCCTCGCCTTCGACGGGCTCTTTCCCGCGATCCTCAAGCCCGCATACCGCCCAGAGCTCAATCGGTTCACCCTCGCGAAGGCCTGGCTCGCCGAGGATGCTCGCGCGCTCGCCGACCGCTACGACGAGGCGTGCGCGAACATCGATCCGAGCCTCGTCATGATCCAGGAGCGGATCCCCGGCGGCGGCGAATGCCAGTTCTCGTTCGCGGCCCTCTGCCGCGACGGCCGGCCCCTCGCCTCGGTCGTCGCGCGCCGCACGCGTCAGTGGCCGAGGGACTTCGGGCGGGCGAGCACGTACGTCGAGACGATCGACGCTCCCGAGGTCGAGGAGGTCGCGAGAGCGGTGCTCGCGGCGCTCCGCTTCGCCGGGCTCGTCGAGGTGGAGTTCAAGCGGGACCCGCGCGACGGGCGCCTCAAGCTCCTCGACATCAATCCGCGCGCCTGGGGGTGGCACACGCTCGGCGCGCGTGCGGGCGTCGACTTCGCGTACCTGCTGTGGCGGATGCTGAACGGCGAGGACGTCCCCGAGCTGCGCGGACGGCCGGGCGTGCGCTGGGTTCGTGCGCTCACCGACGTGCCCCAAGCGATCGCGGAGATCCGCGCCGGACGCCTCTCGTTGCCGCGCTACCTCTCGTCGCTCGGCGGTCCCATCGAGTTCGCGGTCCTCGCCCCGGACGATCCGCTGCCGGCGCTCGTCGAGCTGCCCGCTACCGCGTACCTCGCGTGGAAGCGTCGCGCAAGCACGCGCGGGACGGGGCCGGTCAGGATCGGGGCGGCGCGGCCGAGCGACGGCGGCGCGACGTGACCGTCCTGGCCATCGACGATCCGCGCTGGTCCGACTTCGTCGGCGCACAGTCCGACGCGACGATCTTCCACCACCCGGTGTGGGCGAAGCTCCTCGCGGACAGCTACGGCTACCGGGCGATGGCCGTGGCGCTGAGCGACGGCGGCGCGCTCGTGGCCGGGCTGCCGGTCGTGGACGTGAGCCTGCCGCTTGGTCGCCGTCGGTGGGTCTCGCTCCCGTTCACCGATCATTGCCCACCGCTCGCCGGCGTCCGCGGCGCCGAGCTCGCGGGCGCCCTTTCCGAGGTCGCGCGGGCCTCGAGGCTCGACCGGCTCGAGATCCGGGCGCCGCTCGGCGAGGAGCACGGCATCCAGAGCCACGCGCCCTTCGTCCTGCACCAGGTTGCGGTGACCGGCGACGTCGCCGCGACGTGGAAGGGCCTTCGCCGCAACCATCGCCGTAGCGTCGCCGATGCCGAGGAGGCCGGCGTGCGGGTGGTCCGCGGCGAGTCGGCGGCCGACGTCGAGACCTTCTACCGGCTGCACCTCCAGACGCGGCGGCGCCTGGGCGTGCCGGTCCAGCCCCGGCGCTTCTTCGCGCTGCTGCTCGAGCGCGTCATCCGGACCGGACTCGGCTTCGTGCTCACCGCGCATCGCGACAACGTCCCCGTCGCCGGCGCCCTCTTCTGCGCGTGGAACGGGACGGTGATGTGCAAGTACAGCGCGCGGGCCGACGGCTTCACGAAGATCGACGCGATCCATCTCCTGTTCTGGTCCGCGATCCGCTGGGCCTGCGAGAACGGCTACCACACGTTCGATCTCGGCCGATCCGAGGTCCAGCAAACACAGCTGCGCAGCTTCAAGGACGGCTGGGGTGCGCGGGAGACGCCGCTCGCGTACTCGTGGATCGCGAGCGCGCCGGTGAAGCTCGGAGGGAACCGCTCGCACGAGCTGCTCGGTGTGCTCATCCGCAACTCCGCGCCGTGGCTCTGCCGCGCGACAGGCGAGCTCCTCTACCGGTACGCGACGTGATCGAGATCCTCTTCCTGGCCGCCGATCTCGTGTGGCCGCCGAGCGGCGGCGGCCGGATCCGTACGTTGTCACAGCTCCACGTCCTCGGCTCGCTGCCGGAGGTCGCCCGTGTCGTGCTGTTCTCGCTTGGCGAGGACGGGCTCCGGGGCGAGGACCGCGCGGCGCTCAGGCGCGAGGTGCCCAAGCTCGAGGTGCTCGAGCCCGTCTTCCATCCGGTGCACCTCTTCGCCTATCCGCGATACGTGCCGCGTGTCGCCTGGCTGCGGGCCGCGCGGGGCGTGCCGTATCTCGCAGGCAAGTGGGAGTCGCCGACCGTGCGCGCCGCGCTCGCGAGAGAGCTCAATGCGTTCCGCTACGACGTCGTGTGGCTCGGCTCGCTCGGCATGGCGCGGTACCTCCCCCTCGTGCGGCACCGCCTTCCGGACGCGCGCATCGTGCTCGATGGCCATAACGTGGAGAGCGCGCTCTGGGGACAGTTCGCGCGGCGCCAGCGCGGCATCCGCCGCCTCGTCGCCGAGGCGGAATGGCGTCTCGCGCGGGACTTCGAGCGCGACGTCCTCCGCGCGGTCGACGCCGTCGCGGCCATCTCGACCGACGACGCGCGCGCCTACCGCGAGCTCGCCGGCGTCGAGGCCCGGTTCGTGCCGCAGGTCGTGCCGTTCGACCGTCGCGCGACCCGCACGGCGGGCGGCGCGCGCCTGTGCTACGTGGGGACGCTGTCCTGGCGCCCGAACGCGCGCGGGCTCGACTGGTTCTGTGGCGAGGTCTGGCCGCGCGTTCGCGAGCGCCTGCCCGACGCGACGCTCGAGATCGCGGGAGCCGGGTTGCCGGTGGACCCGCACGGCGCCGCCGTCGCGCCGCGCGCGTGGTCGGTGCCGGGCGTGACGACCGTCGGGTTCGTGCCCGACGTGGCCGCCGTCTACGACCGATCGGTCGCGATGGTCGCGCCGACGCTCGGAGGCAGCGGCGTGCGTCTCAAGCTCCTCGAGGCGTTCCGCCACGGCGTGCCGGTGATCACCACGTCCGACGGCGCGGCCGGGCTGGCTATCGAGCCGGGCCGCGAGGCGTTCGTCGAAGACGAGCCGAGCGCGTTCGCGGCCCGCGTCATCGAGACCGCGACCTCGCCACTCCGGCAAGCGCGCCTGCGTGACGCGGCCTTTGCCTTCCTCGGGCGCGAGCACGGCATGCCCGCGGCACAGGACGCGGTGCGCGATGTGCTCGGCCTCCGCGCCGGAAGCATGCCCCGCGGTCTCGCAGGGCATCAGTCTTCTGAGCTGAGTCCGGTGGATCTCGCCGTCGGTGGTCGCGGCGCCGGCGTGGTCGGTGACGAGCGCGAACGTGGGGCGGCCTGACCCCACCGCGACGGCCGAACGGGCCGCCTCCGCGTGCCGGCGGTCAGGGCAGCAGCGCGAGGTGGTCGTGGTAGATCTTGCCCCAGGTCGTCGGCGTGGCCGCGTAGTAATCGGTGATGAGCGAGAAGGTCGAGCACGCGGTTCCCCAGGTGTCCCAGACCCAAGACAGATAGCCGGTCTGGTGCGCATCGAGCCAGTTCAGCAGCGCGTTGAACCACACTCCGTCGCAGTTGTCGGTGCCGACCTCCTCGACGACGACCGGCACCTGCGCGATGACGGGTGCGACCTGGCTGTCGAAGCAGGCGATCGTGTGGCACACGTTGAAGTTGTAGACGTGCCACGCGGCGGCGAGGTTGTTGAGCGGGTCCACCGGCTTGTAGACGAGCCACTGCGTGAGTGAATTCGAGTACGACACGCCGCCGAGATCGATGACGTTGGTCGCCCCGGTCGCGCGGATCGCGGTGACGAGCTGCTGCATGCCCGCGGCCTGGTAGGAGAAGCCCGAGCACGTCCCGCCATCGCGCCAGCAGGTCCAGGCCGCGACGGTGTCCTGCTGGTTGTCCGGGAACGGCTCGTTGAAGACGTCGAAGATCACCGTGTCGTTGCCCTTGAACGCGGTCGCGACCTGCGTCCAGAAGGTCACGGTGTGATCCTTGTCCGGCATCGGCGACTGACCGGTCGACAGCGTCGTGCCGGGCGCGCTCCACTGCAGGTCGAGGATGACGTACATGCCGGCCTGGTTCAGGGTGGCCACCCAGTCCTTGATCATTTGCTGGTACGGCGCGCCCGTCCACGTGGGGTTCGTACCGTTGATGCCGAGCCAGCAGTCCTCGTTCATCTGGACGCGGACGGCGTTGGTCTTCCAGCTCTTGATCGCCTGCACCGAGGCGAGGTCGCGCGGGCCCTCCGAGAAGCCCCAGCCGCCGTTCAGGATGCACGCGGACTCCATCCCCGAGCGGTTGACGCCGCGGAGGATGACGCGCTGCCCTGAGCCGTTGACCAGCTGGTTGCCCTGGACGTGGATGCCCGAGAACGCCGGCGCCGTCGTGGGAAGCGGCGTCGGGGTGGACGCGGGCGTCGGAGTCGGGAGCGGCCCTGGCGTCGCGGTCGGCGCGGGCGTCGGGGTCGCGACCGCGTTGTGCCGCTGCCCGAGAAGGCCAGGTCCAGGTGCGGGCCGACCTCGAGCCCGCCGGCGTCGAGGCTGATCACGGTGAGGAAGCCGCCGTTCGTCGTCGAGCGCTCCCAGCCGCTCACCGTGTAGGTCTGGCCGGCGACGACGGTGATGACCTCGGCGCTGCCCTGCCACGCCGCCGTCGCGACGAGCTTGAGCGCGCTCGTGCCGGTGTGCGCGTTCGCCGGGTTCACGTCGATGCCGGCGCTCGGGCTCAGGCCCCAACCGGCGCTCGCGGCCTCGAAGCCACCGTTCACGATCAGCTCGTTGGGCACCGGCGGCGGCGTCGGCAGCGGGGTCGCCGTCGGTGCCGGTGTCGGCGCCACGGTGGGCGTCGGCGTCGGCGCGGCGGTCGGCGCGACGGTGGGCGTGGCCGTCGGGGCCACGGTGGGAGTCGGCGTCGGCGCCGTCGTCGGCGTGGCGCTCGGGGCGGAGGTTGGCGCCGCGGTCGGCGTCGGCGTGGGGCCGACCGTGGGAGTCGGCGCGGCCGTGGGCGACGGGGTCGCGGGCGGCAACGTGGGCCCGATCGTCGGCGCGGCCGTGGGCGTCAGGGTCGGCGCCGCCGTGGGTGCGATCGTCGGCGCGGCCGTCGGCGCCCCGGTCGGTGCCGCGGTCGGGGCGTTGGTGGGCGTCGCGGTGCCGCTTGCGGCCGGGGCGGTGGTCGGGGTCGCGGTCGGCACCGGAGGCGGCGCGTTCGGCGCTCGCGCCGGGATCACCGCGAACGATGCGGCCGTCGGCTGCGAGCTGTACAGGGTCTTCCAGCCCGTGGCGAAGGCCTGCAGCGTGACGGTGTAGGTGCCCAGCGCCGCGCTCGAGGGGACGTTCCACGAGAGCTGGTAGGTGCGCGCCTTGTCGGGATCGAAGGCCTGCTCGTTGAACCACTTCTGGTGCGCGAGCGCGGTGCCGTCCGGGACGAAGACCTCGATCCCGACGACGGCGCTCGCCGACACGCTGCTCTTGAAGACCGCCGACACCGTGACCGTGTCCTGCGCCGCGACGTTCGCGGGGTCGACGGTCGCGGTCGACGCGAAGGTCGTGATCCCCGTCGGCCTCTGGGGCTGGCCCTGCGTCTGCGCGGTCGGCGTGACCACCGAGGCGGAGGTCACCGTGACGAGGCTGACGATGCCGTCGTCTTCCAGCCAGGTCACCCCGTCGGCGACCGCCCGGAGGCGGAGCATGTACGTGCCGGGCGTCGCGGGCGCACGAATCTTGAACGTGAAGGTGCCGATCCCGCCGGGCGCGACGTTCGGCTCGGTCTGCACGGCCACCCGGTCGGCGGTCGGCCAGCCCGCGGCGAGCGACACCTGCGAACGGTCATCGCCCGCGACGCCGAGGTTGACCTGAGCGCTGGGGACTCCCTTGAGCCAGGTCCGCGTGCCGGTGTTCTGAAGCCGGACGGTGAGCGGCGCGCTCGTTTCGCCCACCCGCAGGAGGGGGTTCCGCGATTGGTCGACGAGCTGGCTGTGGAAGCCGAAGTCGCTCGCGATCATGAGGACCGTCCCGTCGTCCTCGAGCCAGGTCAGGCCGTCCACCACGAGCCGGAGGGGGATGGGGTACGCGCCGACCTTGTCGGGGGCGCGCACGCTGAAGGTGAAGGTGGCGACGCCTCCCGGGAGCACGGTGTCTTCGACGGGCGCCGCGATGCGGTTCGCAGACAGCCAGCCGGCGGCGATCTTCGAGTCCGCGAACTGCGCGGAATCACCGCGAACGGCGAGGGTGACCTCGCGACCGGCGACCCCTCGCTGCCAGGGCGCGAGCCCGACGTTGCGGTAGTGGACCGAGGTTACGGCGGTCCGGCCGGGGGCGACCGTGAGCGTCGGAACGTTCTCGGCGAGGATGGCGTGGAACGCGAGGGCGGCGAGATTCGGGGACAGCGGGACCCAGACGGCGGACCCGATCACGAGAAGGGGCGCCATGAGCAGCACGACGAGCAACCGCTTCACCGGGAAGCCGGCGGCGCGTGGTAGTGCCTGGGTCGAATACATCCTTCGGCGTTCCTCCAGGCGCAGGGATAGGCCCGGGGGAGGCCGACTACGAGAGGGAAACAGGTCTAGGGGCGCGTACTAGGAGGCGGGCGCGCTTTCGGGCCAGGACCGAACGAGTCCGTGCACGAAAGTCGGCCCGTTACGGCAGCCACACGGAGAAGCCACGGGCGGGGGGAGGGGTGCCCGAAGCTCCCTCACCACCGACCGACACCGGCGCGATACGGGCCCTCTCCCTTTCTTATGGCCGGCGCGGCCGCGAGCGATTGCTCCGGGCAGCGCGGCGGACGACAATCGCGCGCCGTGGCAGTGGGAAGGGTGGGCGCGATGACGACGGGCGGGGTCCTCGGTGCGATCGCCGGACTCGGGATCGGCGTCCTGCTGGCGATCCCGGCGGCGGACGCGGTTCGCGGCGGACTGCCCGTCGTGTTCGGCTCTGCCGGAGCCCTCGCCCTCGCGGGAATCGCTCTCGCGTACTGGCGCAGCGGGCCGCAACTGCGACGACAACGTTCTCGACCCGCTGACGTTGAGTCCCTAGTGTTCCGAACCACGTTCAAGCGAGGGCACGAACAACCGCGTCCGCCGGCCTCTTCGCCGACGTACGCGTCGTGGACCGAGCGACCCGAGCGAGTAGAGGAAGCGGAGGCGAAAGACATGCAGCAGCGGGACGTCTCGATGCAGGCAGGCGAGCTCAACGCCCTGCTCGGACGCGGGTCCGAGTTCGAAGGCAAGCTCGCCTTCGAAGGGAAGGTCCGCATCGACGGCAACTTCACAGGCGAGATCTCGACGAACGACATGCTCGTCATCGGTGACGGCGCCAAGGTGTCGGCCGAGATCAGCTGCGGTACGGTCGTCGTCGAGGGCGAGGTCGTCGGCAACATCAAGGCGACGAGCGCGGTGGAGCTCCACCGGCCGGCCAAGGTGCACGGCGACATCACCACGCCGTCGCTGATGATCGAGAAGGGCGTGGTCTTCGAGGGACACACCAAGATGGAGAGCGTCCAGAGCTCGAACGTCGTCTCATTGCACGCCGCGGAAGACTGAGCGCGAGCGCTCGACCCGTAGCGTGCAGGGCGTCCTCCTCCTCGATCGCGTAACGGTCCGCGACGCGGACTTCCGCCACGCCGCGTTCGATCGCTTCAGCCCGAACGGCTGCGTATTCGAGCGCTGCGATTTCCGGAGCGAGGCCTTCGGCGAGCAATGGCAGGCGCTCTTCACGAGCCGGCGGCAGGGCGTCTTCCGCGACTGCCGCTTCGACGGCGCGGACCTCAGTGGTGTGCGCCCGGGCCAGACGCGCTTCGAACGGTGCAGCTTCGTCGACGCGAATCTGGACGGCTGGCTCTCGGCGTGCGCGGAGTTCGTCGACTGCCGCTTCAGCGGTCGCCTCCGCGGCGTGACGTTCCACGGCCGGCCCTGGGGCCCGGGGATCCAGCGTCTCGATCCAGCCCGTGCCACGAACGCCTTCCGCGGGAACGACTTCACGGGCGCCGACCTCATGAATACGGTCTTCGTGAACGGGATCGACGTTCGCGCGCAGACCTGGCCGGCGGGCGACGACTACGTGGTCGTCGACCGCATCCACCAGCGCTTCACGCGCGGGCGCCAGCGGGTCCTCGAATGGCGCGATCACGAGTCGCGGAACGACGCGCTCTCGATGCTGCAGGAGATCGCATTCGTCTACGGCCAGCAGCGCGAGATCCTCGCACGGCGCGTCGACGAGCGCTGGCAGGCCCAGCCCGACGTCCAGCGCAAGGTGTGGGAGGCGCTCGAGCGCGCTCTCTAGCGCGCTATCATCGAGGCCTCGCCACGACGCGGACGCTCCTTCGCGACCGTCGCCAAGAGAGCCGGGTGAGGTGAGAGCCGGCCGGCGTGCGTCGGAGCCACCACCGCCGAGCGACGTGGGCCCGCCCCGTACAGCGGATCGCTGAAAGTGCGCCGGCGCGTCCGGCGAAGCTGGGTGGAACCGCGGGATCACTCCTCGTCCCAGACGAGGGGTGATCTTGTGTTTTGAGGGGTGTCGCGATGGCGAAGACCGAGCGAAAGCCCGACCACGGCGACGACAAGCTCTACGCGCTGCGGCACTCGACCGCGCACGTCATGGCGGGTGCCGTGCTCGAGCTGTTCCCCGACGCCAAATTCGGCTTCGGCCCGCCGGTCGCGGACGGGTTCTACTACGACTTCGACCTGCCACGCGCGCTCACGGTGGAGGACCTGCCGAAGATCGAGGAGCGGATGCGCGCCACGGTCGGCCAGGATCTGGCGTTCGAGCACAAGGAGCTGAGCGTCCCCGAGGCCCTCGCGTTCTTCCGCGAGCGTCGTCAGGACTACAAGATCGATCAGATCACCAAGCTCGACGAAGAGGTACAGGACGGCACCGTGTCCATCTACCAGCACGGCGGCTTCGTCGACCTGTGTCGGGGCCCGCACGTCGAGCGCACCGGGAAGATCGGACCATTCCGGCTGCTTTCGGTCGCGGGCGCGTACTGGCGCGGCAACGAGCGCAATCCACAGCTGCAGCGGATCTACGGGACCGCGTGGCCGTCACAGAAGGAGCTCGACGCGTACCTCGAGAAGCTGAAGGAGATCGAGCGGCGCGACCACCGTCGCCTGGGCGCCGACCTCGAGCTATTCCGCATCGACGACGAGCTCGGCTCGGGTCTCGTGCTCTGGCTGCCGAACCTCTCGGTCGTGCGCGAGGAGCTCGAGACGTGGTGGCGCGCGATCCATCGCGAGCACGGGTACACGCTCGTCTACACCCCGCACATCGCGCACGAGAAGATCTACCAGCGCTCGGGGCATCTCGAGAAGTACGGCGAGAACATGTATGGCCCATTGCTGCTGGAGTCGGGCGGGGGGCCGGGGGGGCAGCGCCCGCCCGACCGTTTCTGGATCAAGCCCATGAACTGCCCGGGCCATATCAAGGTGTATCAGTCGAAGGTCCACAGCTACCGCGAGCTGCCGCTCCGCATCGGTGAGCTCGGCACGGTGTACCGCTACGAACGGGGCGGCGCGCTCCACGGGATGCTGCGGGTCCGCGGCTTCACGCAGGACGACTCGCACATCTTCTGCTCGTGGGCGCAGGCCCAGGACGAGATCGGGAAGGTCTTCGACCTCGCGATGGAGTTCCTCCGCACGTTCGGGTACTCCGACCCGCGCATCTACCTCTCGACGCGGCCGGAGCGCCGCCTCGGGAGCGACGAGCTCTGGGACAAGGCCGAGGGCGCGCTGAAGGAGGCGCTCGGCGTCCGCGAGGTGCCGTACCAGGTCGACGAGGGCGGCGGCGTCTTCTACGCCCCGAAGATCGACATCAAGGTCCTCGACGCCATCGGCCGCGAGTGGCAGGGCGCGACCATCCAGATCGACCTCAACCTGCCCGAGCGGTTCGACGTGACGTTCGTGAACGCGAAGGGCGAGCGCGAGCGGGCCGTGATGATCCACCGCGTGCTCTTCGGCAGCCTCGAGCGCTTCGTCGGCGGGCTCATCGAGCATTACGCCGGCAATTTTCCGCTCTGGCTCTCGTGGGAGCAGGCCACGGTCATCCCGATCCGCGAGACCGCGCGGCCCTACGCCGAAGAGATCGCGACGGCGCTCCGCGCGCGCGGTTTCCGCATCCACCTCGACCCGCAGCCGGGCGACCTGCGCACGCGGATCAAGGAGGCGCAGGGCCGGAAGGCGAACTACATGCTCGTCGTCGGCGACCGCGAGGCGGAGTCGCGTACCGTGTCGGTCCGCCGGCGCGGCTCGCGCGAAGAGGAGCGGGGCGTCGCGCTCGAGGCGCTCCTCGAGCGGCTCATCACGGAGCGCGAGACCAAGGCGCTACCTCCCGATTTCGGCCCGCGCGGTCCGTCGCTCGCCGACACGCTCGGGTGACGGTCGCGGCGGAACCGGTCCTCCGCGGCTCGCGCGTCGCGCTTCGCGTCGCGACGCACGACGACGCACCGCATTTCGTCCGCTGGGCGTCGGATGCCGACTTCGCGTGGTACCAGTGGGCGCGGGACCCCGGCCGTTTTCCGGATGACGCCGCGGCGCGCGCGTTCATCGACAGCCCGCGCCTGGCGCCGCCGACCGGTCGCCTCTTCGTCATCGAGCACGCCCGCGCGCCCATCGGCTTCGCGAACTACCGCGACCTCGTGCCGAAGGCGCGCAGCGCGGAGATCGGCATCGGCATCGGCGAGAAGGCGCTGTGGAGCCAGGGCCTCGGCCGCGAGGCACTCGGCCTCCTCCTGCGCCACCTCACCGAGGACCTCGGCCTCCATCGCGTGACGCTGAGCGTCGTGAGCTACAACGATCGCGCGATCGCGTCGTACAAGGCGGCGGGGTTCGAGATCGAGGGCATCGAGCGCGACGCCGTCATGACCGATCGCGGCACCTACGTCGACGACGTGAAGATGGCCTACCTCGCCGGCCGGGATCGCCCGGCGTTCGACCCGCGGCCGGTGACGCTCGAGGGCGCGCACGTCCGCCTCGTCCCGCTCCGTATGGAGCACGCGGAGGCCCTCTTTGCGGCGGGCGACGAAGACGACATCTGGCATCACGTGCAGCCTCGGCCGGAAGGCAGCGAGGGTTATGCACGCTATATCCGGTGGGCGCTCGATCAGCAGACCCTTGGCGCGCAGATCCCGTTCGCGGTGATCCGCGAGGCCGACGGGGAGCTCGTCGGGACGACGCGCTACGCGCACATCGACCGCGCGAATCACACCCTCGAGATCGGATACACCTTCTACGGCAAGGGCTCGCGGCGCACCGCGACGAACACGGAATGCAAGCTGCTCCTGCTGACGCATGCGTTCGACACGCTCGGGGCGAAGCGCGTGTGGCTGCAGACGGACAAGCGCAACGAGCGCTCACAGGCGGCGATCGCGCGTCTCGGGGCGATCAAGGAGGGGGAGCTCCGGAATGAGCGCATCCTTCCCGACGGTCGCCTGCGCACGAGCGTCGTGTTCGCGGTCACGAGCGAGGACTGGCCGCCGGTGAAGGCGCGCCTTCAGGGATTCCTCCGGTGATACACTCGCCCGAGTTGAAGTCGTTCCACGGGGAGCCCCAGCGCTGCTAGCGGAGACCGCACGCCCCTGACCGGAGCCTCTCGATAGCCGCGCCCGAGCTGCGGATCAACGATCAGATCCGCGTCCCTACCGTCCGCCTCATCGGACTGAACGGGGAGCAGCTGGGCGTCGTGCCCACGGCGCGCGCGCTCGCGAAGGCGCAGGAAGAGGGGTACGACCTCGTCGAGATCGCGCCGACGTCCCAGCCTCCGGTGTGCCGCATCCTCGACTTCGGGAAGTACCGCTACGAGCTCCAGCAGAAGACCAAGGACGCCAAGAAGAAGCAGCGCGCGGTGACCTGGAAGGAGATCCGGGTCTCGCCGAAGATCAACGAGCACGACATCGACACGAAGATCCGCTCGGCGGCGAAGTTCCTGGACGAGGGCGACAAGCTCAAGGTCACGGTCCGCTTCCGCGGACGCGAGCTCGCGCACCCGGACCGCGGTCGCGTGCTGCTCCTCGCCATCGGGGACAAGCTGAAGGAGCACGGGATGATCGAGCGCCAGCCCCTCCTCGAAGGCCGTTCGATGGGGATGGTCATGAACCCACTGCGGCGCGACGCCGCACCCGCGCCGGTGGGTCCCGCGGGCGCTCAGCCCGCGCCGGCGGCTACCGCGGCGGCCCGGCCGGCCGCCACGGCACCGCGTCCGGCTCCGACGGCAGCGCCCGCGTCGCGACCCGCGGCGAGCGCACAGCCGGTTCTTCGTGGGGCGGCCTCGCTTCGCTCAGCGGGGGCCCCTGCCCCTGCGGCCCACACGCCCCCTCCGCCTGGACCGGCGCCGGTCGCTCGACCTGCACCGGCGGCGACCCCCTCCGCGCCGGTCGCTCGTCCGTCTCCTTCACCGCGCGCGCGCCGTCCGGCCTAAGTAGACTTACCTTTTCACGGTGCGCGGGACCCAGGAGGTCGGTTTCTCGATGCCCAAGATCAAGAGCCACAGTGGCGCGAAAAAGCGGTTCGAGCTCACCGGTCGCGGACGCCTTCGGCGCGCGAAGGCGTACAAGGGCCACCTCAACCAGCACAAGTCGCCCGCGCGCAAGCGCCGTCATGCGGGGAAGGCGCTCGTGGCGAAGGGCGACCTCAAGCTGGTCCGCAAGCTACTGCCCAGCCTCTAGGGAAGGGAGCGCCAAGAGATGTCACGCGTGAAGCGCGGCGTCGCCGCACACAAGAAGCACAAGAAGGTCCTCGACCAGGCCGAGGGCCGGCGCGCCTCCAAGCACAAGCTTGTCCGGCCGGCACGTGAGGCGGCCATGCACGCGCTCCGCTACGCCTACCGCGATCGGCGCGCGCGCAAGGGCCAGTTCCGCGCGCTCTGGATCGCCCGGATCAACGCGGCGTCCCGCGAGGCGGGCGTGAGCTACAGCCGCCTCATGGCGGCGCTGCGCCTGGCTGGCGTCGACCTCGACCGCAAGATCCTCGCGGACATGGCGGTCCGCGATCCGAAGGTGTTCCGTCGCTACGTCGACATGGTGAAAGAGAAGACGATCAAGGCGAGCAGCTAATCTAAGAAGAGGCGTCGAAGGAGAGCAGTACCGCGCACGAGGCGCACCAGAGACCCCGGCCACGGGCTGAGAGCAGGGGGCGCCAGGCGACGCGGGAATTCGCTCCGAAGCCGACCGGCAGGAAAGCCGGTCCGCCTGAGGCCCGATAGAGCTTCGACCAAGTGCCGAACGTCGCCCCGTGCGGGGGCTGGGGGGCGCGCAGCCCCCCAAGTTCGGAAGATGGGTGGTACCGCGGAGGCCCGCCTTCGTCCCGAACGAAGGCGGGTTTTGTGTTTCTCGCGGGGACGTCTGGTCTTCGGAGGCGCGATGGCGAACACGGACCTGAAGACGCTCGCGGACCGCGCGGTCGCCGAGATCGGCGCCGCCGCGGACGAGGCCGCCCTCGAGGCGGCGCGCGTGCGCTACCTCGGACGCAAGGACGGCGCCCTCGCGGAGTTCACGAAACAGATCCCCGCGCTGCCCGCGAAGGAGCGCCCGGCCATGGGCGCGGCGGTGAACGATGCGAAGCGCCGCATCGAATCGGCGCTCGACGAGCGGACCGGGGCGCTGCGGGCGGCGCACCTCGAGCGCGAGCTTGGCGCGGAGCGCCAGGACATGACGCTGCCACCGCGGCGATTGCGACTCGGTCGCGTCCATCCGATCAGCCAGACGATCCGCGAGGTCTCGCGCATCTTCGCGACACTCGGGTTCGAGACGGTCGAAGGCCCGGAGATCGAGTCCGACTACTACAACTTCGAGGCGCTCAACATCCCGCCGGGCCATCCCGCGCGCGAGAAGTGGGACACACTGTGGATCAGCAATCCCCTCGGCGACGATCCGGCGCATCCGCTGCTCGGCCGCACGCACACCTCGCCGATGCAGGTCCGCATCATGGAGAAGCGCCGCCCTCCGATCCGCGTCGTCATCCCCGGTCGGTGCTACCGCTACGAGGCGACCGACGCCATCCGCGAGTCGATCTTCTTCCAGTACGAGGGCCTCGCGATCGACGAGAAGCTCACCATGTCCGACCTCAAGGGCGTCCTGTATGCGTTCGCGCGGCAGGTATTTGGGGGCGACCGTCGCATCCGCTTCCGCATCGACTACTTCCCGTTCACCGAGCCGTCCGCGGAGATCGCGTTCAGCTGCTTCATCTGCGAGGGGCGCGATCCGAAGTGCCACACGTGCGGCGGCGATGGCTGGATCGAAGCCGCGGGCTGCGGGATGGTGCACCCCGACGTGCTGCGCCGCGTCGGCTACGACCCGACGACGTACCAGGGCTTCGCGTTCGGCGGCGGCCTCGAGCGCCTGTGCATGCTTCGGACGGGCGCGCCCGACATCCGGCTCTTCTACCAGAACGACCTTCGGTTCTTGGAGCAGTTCTGATGCTCATCAAGGTCCCGCTCGAGTGGCTGCGGGAGTACGTCGACATCCGCGTCCCGATCGACGAGCTCGCGCTGAAGATCCACATGTCCAGCACCGAAGTCAAGGGGGTCGAGCGCCCGTGGTGGGACGACAACGTGCGCGTCGGCCGCGTCGAGAAGCTCGAGAAGCATCCGAACGCGGACAAGCTGCAGCTCGCGACGGTCGAGTACGGCGAGGGTCGCCGGAAGACCGTGGTCACGGGGGCGGCGAATCTCTCGGTTGGCGCGATCGTCCCGTTCGCGGACGAGGGCGCCGAGATCATCGACGGCCATACCGGCGAGCGCACGACCCTGCGCGGCAAGCCGATGCGCGGCATCAAGAGCGAGGGCATGGTCCTCTCGGCGAAGGAGCTCGGCCTCGGCGAGGACCACGACGGGATCCAGCTCCTCGACCCGAAGCTGCCGGTCGGCGCGCTCCTGCGGGAGGTCCTCGGCGAGACGATCCTCGCGCTCGATGTGCAGCCGAACCGCCCCGACTGCCTCGGGATCGTCGGCGTCGCCCGCGAGGTCGCCGCACTCCTCGCGACGGCTCTTCGCGAGGCCGCGCTCGACCCCCTGACGACCCGCACACCGAAGGGCCTCGACGTGCGCATCGAGGATCCCGAGGCGTGCCCGCGGTTCGCGGCCGCACTCCTGCGGAACGTGCGGATCGGACCCTCGCCGGCATGGCTGCAGGGGCGGCTCGTCGCCGCCGGGATGCGGCCGATCGACAACGTCGTGGACATCACGAACTACGTGATGCTCGAGCTCGGCCAGCCGCTGCACGCGTACGACCATCGGGAGCTCCGCGGCGGTGCGCTCGTCGCGCGTCGCGCCCGGTCCGGCGAGACGTTGCGGACGCTCGACGGCGTCGACCGTGTGCTGCCGGACGGCACGCTCGTCATCGCCGACGAGGAGCGGGCGCTCGGCGTCGCGGGGATCATGGGTGGCGAGAGCTCGGAGATCCGCCAGGACACCACGACGGTCGCCCTCGAGTGCGCCTCGTTCGAGCCGCGCGGCATCGGCCGCACCGCCACGCGTCTCGGGCTTCGCGGCTCATCCGGGAGCGCGGCGGCGCGCCGGTTCGCGTGGGAGCTGAGCCCCGACCTGGTCCCGCTCGCGCTCGCGCGCGCGGTGCGACTGCTCCGCGAGCATGCGGGGGCCGAGCTCGTCGGCGTCGTCGACCGCTATCCGCGACCCCGGGCACGCGTGAACGTGCGCATGCGCTTCTCCGACGTGCCGCGCGTCATGGGGATCGAGATCTCTCCGGAAGAGACCCTCGACATCCTCCGGCGTCTGCAGTTCGAGGCCGCGGCCGATCGGGACACGCTCGTCGCGACGCCGCCGGCCGTGCGCACCGATATCGCGATCGCGGAGGACGTCGTCGAGGAGGTCGGCCGTATCGCCGGCTACGACCGCCTGCCGATGCGGATCCCCGACGGTCCGCTCCCGCTCCACGAGCGCCATCCGCTCGAGGAGTTCCGCGAGCGCGCCCGCGATGGGCTCGCCGGCTTCGGCCTGCAGGAGATCGTCGCCTATTCGCTCATCGATCCAGGGTGGCTCTCGCAGCTCACCGCCGATGGGTCACCGCTCGCGCCCGAGCCGTTGCGGGTCACGAACCCCACCTCGCTCGCGCAGTCGGTCGCGCGGCCGACGCTACGGCCGAGCCTGCTCGACACGGCACGCCGCAACCTGCGGAACCGTGAAGGGATCGCGATCTTCGAGATCGCGCCGGTCTACCTGCCGCGCCGCGGCGATCTGCCCGAGGAGCGCTGGACGATCGGCATCCTGCTCGCGGGCAACGCGGAGCCGGCGCGCGACGGCGAGACCTGGCTCACCAAGCCACGGCCCTGGGACATCCGCGACCTCGAAGGGTTCTTCGACGCGCTCGCCGAGCTCCTCCACGTCTCGCACCCGCCGGCCGAGCCCGCGAGCGCGCCAGGACTCCACCCCGGCCGCTCGATCGCGTTCGCGCACGACGGCGCGATCCGCCTCGCCGCCGGCCAGCTCGACCCGCGCGTCGCCGAGCGCTGGGAGCTTCCGCTCGCGACCTTCGTCGGCGAGATCGACCTCGCGTGGTGGCACGCGGCGAGCCGCCGGCCCGAGGCCAAGGCGCCTTCGCGCTACCCGCCGGCGCTGCGCGACCTCGCGATCGTGGTCGACGAGGCGACGCCGTATCGGCACGTCGTGCGGGAGATCCGCGCGGCGGCCCCGGAGCTGCTCGAATCGGCCAGCCTGCTCGACCTCTATCGCGGCCCGCAGGCCGGACCGGGGAAGAAGTCGTTCGCCTTCCGGCTCGTCTTTCGCTCGGCGACCGGCACGCTCTCCGAGGGCGACGTGGAGAGAGCGATGAAACGGGTCGTCGGGCGGCTCGAACACGCCCTGGGCGCGGCCATCCGCTCGTAGGGTCGGGGGTGCATGGTGGGCGCCCTGCGAGGAGCATGGTCTGACCAATCCTGAACCCGCGCGCTCGGGGTCCGGTACCCAGATAGACTCGCCCACCAGCGTTTAGGGAGGTGTGTGTGGCTACAACAGGACACTGGCAGCGAGGCGCTGTCCTCGCGATGACCGCGGTCTTGGCACTCGCGGCGTGCACGCAGCAGACCCCGGCAGGCGCCAGCCCGAGCGCGGCAGCTTCGGCGGCGGCGAAGCGCGGCGCGGGCGGCGACCTCAAGATCCTCTACTGGCAGGCTCCCACGATCTTGAACCGGCACCAGGCGACGGGCACCAAGGACGCCGACGCGTCCCGTCTCATCACGGAGCCGCTCGCGTCGTTCGGAAAGGACGGCTTGCCCGTCGCGAACGGTCTCGCGGCGGAGATCCCGACCGCCGCCAACGGCGGCGTCTCGGCGGACTTCACCACCGTCACCTGGAAGCTCCGCACGGGCGTGAAGTGGTCCGACGGGACTCCGTTCACTGCCGACGATGTCGTCGCGACGTTCACGTACCAATGCGATGAGAAGAGCGCCGCCTCCACTATCGACCGGTGTGAGGGCGTGAAGTCGGTCACCGCGAAGGACGCGAACACCGCCGTCGTGACCTACAAGGAACCGCAGCCCTTCTACTACCAGTGGGGCGTGGGTGACGCCGGCACCATCCTTCAGAAGGCGCAGTACGCGAACTGCCTCGGCGCGAAGGCGAAGGACTGTGCCGCGGACCAGAAGCCGATCGGCACGGGCCCGTACAAGGTCCGTGAGTTCAAGGCAGGCGACGTCGTGACGTACGACCTGAACGAGAACTTCCGCGACCCGAACAAGCCGTTCTTCAAGAGCGTGACGTTCAAGGGCGGCGGCGACGCGACGTCCGCCGCGCGCGCGGCGTTCCAGACCGGCGACGTCGACTACGCCTGGAACCTCCAGGTCGAGGCGACGGTGCTCAAGCCCATGGCGCAGCAGAGCTCGACGGCGACCCTCACGACGGTGTACGGCTCGAGCGTCGAGCGCATCCTCATCAACTTCAGCAACCCCGACCCGGCGCTGGGCGACAACCGCGGCGAGCCCGGGACCAAGCACCCATTCTTCAGCGACAAGGCCGTCCGTCGGGCGCTCGCGATGGCGACCGACCGCAACAGCGTCGCGGAGCAGCTCTATGGCGGCGGCCTCTCAGGGAAGGCGAGCTGCAACATCCTGACGGCGCCCGAGCCGATGAATTCCAAGAACACCGACGGCTTGGACATCTGCAAGTTCGACCTCAACGCGGCCAACGCCGAGCTCGACAAGGCGGGCTGGGTAAAGGGATCCGACGGTGTCCGCGCCAAGGGCCCCGTGAAGCTGAAGATCCTCTACCAGACGACCGTGAACCCGGTGCGTCAAAAGACGCAGGACATCATGAAGGCGAACTGGGAGAAGGTCGGCTTCCAGGTCGAGCTCAAGTCGGTCCCCGCGGGGACCTTCTTCACGAACACCTCGCCGGACGGCGCGAACCACTTCTGGTCCGATGTCGAGATGTTCACCAACAGCGGCGACCCCGACCCGACGTCGTACTTCGTCGGTTGGACGACGAAGCAGATGACGGGCAAGGCCAACAACTGGCAGTTCGGCAACTACCACCGCTACTCCAACCCGGACCTCGACGCGGTCGTCGACTCGCTCCGCAAGGAGACGGATCAGAAGAAGCGGAACGACCTTGCGATCAAGGCGAACGACATCCTCGTCAGCGATGTAGTGGTCATCCCGCTCATCAACCGCACCTTCGCGACCTCGGGAGTGTCGAAGAGCCTCAAGGGCGTCGACCCGACGCCGTGGGACTCGGAGATGTGGAACATCGCGGACTGGACCAAGTAACCAGGAACAGGGCTGCCGGTGCTACGGTAGTGCGGTGGAGGGCCTCCACCGCACTACCCGCACCACCGGCAGAGTGAGGGTGGGTTAGCGATGGGCCGCTACGTCGTCCGACGACTCCTTGTCTCGATCCCGACCCTCATCGTCATCAGCTTCGTCATCTACGCGATCCTCGCCCTCGCGCCGATCGACCCCCTATCGCAGTTCGGGGCCGATCCGCGGATCCCGCCGGAGGCCCGCGAGAACATCCGCCGCGCACTCGGCCTCGACCAGCCCTGGCCGATCCGCTACGTGAAGTGGATGACCGCCATGTTCACCGGCAATTTCGGCGTCTCCTTCATGAGTCACTCGCCCGTCAGCGAGCTCATCAAGCAGCGCTTGCCGAACACCCTCGCCGTCGTCGGCGTCGCCGAGCTCGTCGGGATCGCGATCGGTATCCCGATCGGGATGATCTCCGCCATCAAGCGCTATTCGATCTTCGACCACGTGGGCACGACGTTCGCGTTCATGGGGTTCTCGGTGCCGACGTTCTTCACCGGTCTCCTTCTCATCATCCTCTTCGGCATCAAGCTCCGGTGGTTCCCGTTCATCTATGACTCGACGCTGCAGATCCACGACCTCAACTCGCTCACGCAGCAGATCCGGCAGTCGATCATGCCGATCACGGTGCTCGGTCTCTTCAACGTGGCCACGATCGCGAGATACGTGCGGGCGGAGATGCTCGAGCATCTCCCGCTCGATTACGTGCGGACGGCGCGAGGGAAGGGGCTCCGCGAACGGTTCGTCGTGCTCCGGCACGTCCTCCGCAACAGCCTCATCCCTGTCGTGACCCTCGTCGCGCTCGGCATCCCCGCCGTCTTCGCCGGCGCCATCGTGACGGAGCAGGTCTTCCGCGTCCCCGGGATCGGGGACCTCCTGGTGAACTCGATCGGCACGGGGGACATCCCGGTCGTCGCGACCGTCGTCTTCATCTTCGCCGTGCTCGTCGTCCTCGTCAATCTCGTCGCGGACCTGCTGTACGCGGTGCTCGACCCGCGGATTCGGTACACCTAGTGGCGACGACGACCAACGTCCGCGTCGGCGTGCTTCCGGTCTCGAACGCCGTCCGGCCACCGCGGTCGCTCTGGGGCGACGCGTGGTACCAGTTCCGCCGCCACAAGCTCGCCATGGCCGGGCTCGGTGTGCTCCTGCTGCTCGTACTCGGGACGCTCGTGGGGCCGTTCGTCTACCGCACGCCGATAAACGTCATCGACTTCAAGGTCGCCATCGAGGGACCGTCGCCCGACCATCTCTTCGGCACCGACGACCTCGGCCGGGATCTCCTCGCCCGCGCGCTCTGGGGCGGCCGCGTGTCCATCGCCGTCGGCCTCACCGCCGTGCTCATCGCGATCACGCTCGGGACCACGATCGGCTCGCTCGCGGGCTACTTCAACAAGCTCGACAACCCGCTCATGCGGTTCACCGACCTGTTCCTGTCGCTGCCGATCCTCCCGCTGCTGCTCGTGATCATCTATCTCTTCCGCGACACCCTCCGCGCCGCCTTCGGGCCGGAGCTCGGCGTCTTCATCATGATCGTGACGGTCATCGGCGTCCTCCAGTGGATGCCCGTCGCACGGCTCGTGCGAGCGCAGTTCCTGTCGCTCAAGCAGAAGGAGTTCGTCGAGGCCGCCCGCGCGATCGGCGCGGCAGACAGACGGATCATCTTCCGGCACATCCTCCCGAACGTCCTCTCGCCGGTGCTCGTCGCGGCCACGATCGGGGTCGGCGGCGCGATCCTCACCGAGTCGACGCTGTCGT
This sequence comes from Chloroflexota bacterium, assembly GCA_005883625.1. Taxonomy (GTDB): domain Bacteria; phylum Chloroflexota; class Limnocylindria; order P2-11E; family P2-11E; genus 3-1-20CM-2-70-9. The sequence continues at coordinate 82,454 of VBDU01000076.1, forward strand.
TCCTCGGCCTCGGCTTCCCACCAGACGTGCCGACATGGGGCCGGCTCCTCTACGACGCGCAGAACTACATCGACGTCGCCCCGCACTGGGCGATCTTCCCGGGACTCCTCATCTTCCTCACCGTCCTGTCGATCAACTACATCGGCGACGGCCTTCGCGACGCGCTCGATCCGCGCAAGTCTGCGTAGCTCGCTCGGGCCGCGTCTGGGGCGCGCCTTCTACGAGCGCCCGACCGCGCGCGTCGCCCGCGACCTCCTCGGCAAGGTGCTCGTCTACGATGGCCCGACCGGGCGCCGCGCCGTGCGGCTGGTCGAGGTCGAGGCGTATCTCGGCGCCGCCGACCCGGCATCTCACGCGTATCGCGGACCGACGGCGCGCACCGCGCCCATGTTCGGTCCGCCGGGCAGGAGCTACGTGTATTTCGTGTACGGGATGTACCACTGCGTGAACGTCGTCGCGGAACGGGCCGGCGTCGCCGGCGCGGTCCTGCTGCGCGGCGCGGAGCCGGTCGAGGGTACGGGCGACGATCCGAGAGCGCTCGCCGGACCGGGGAAGCTCGCGCGGGCGCTCGGCCTGACCACCGCGCATACGAACATGGACCTCGTGCGCTCCCGGCTCTCGATCCGTGACGCCCCGCCGGTCGCGTCGTCCCGCGTCGTGCGCGCCGCGCGCATCGGCCTCGCGACGGGGTCGACGGCGCACGAGCCCTGGCGCTTCTACGTGCGCGGCTCACCCGGAGTGTCGCGAACGTGAAGGACGGGGGGGTTGCGAGCGACAGACTCGCCGGCGAAGCCGCCGTTGAAAGGGGGGTTGCAGGGCGGGGGGCGGCTCACGCCTCGCCCGCGAAGCGGGCGTGAAAAGGGGGGAGGGAGGGGGTACTCCCCCTGCGAAGAGTTGGTCCACGCTCGAGCTTCCGGCCATCCGGGCGCTGCTCGCCGAGCGCACGTCGTTCGCGCCGGGGCGCGAGCTCGCGGAAGCGCTCGCGCCGACGACCGACCTCGCCGAGGCCGAGCGGCTGCAAGCCGAGACCGCCGCGGCGCGCGACCTGTTGCGCGCGGAGCCGTCGACCGGCCTCGGCGGCGCGCACGATATCCGCGAGGCCCTTCGCCGCGCGCGGCTCGGCGGGACTCTCGACCCCGAACAGCTCGTCGCGATCGCCGACACGGTGCGCGCGGCGCTGCGTACGTTCGAGGACGTGCGGCCGTACCCGCCGCTCGCCGCGAAGACGCGCTTCGCGCGCCCGCCCGCCGATGTCGCGGCCGCGATCGAGAACGCGATCGGCGGGGCCGGCGAGGTGCTGGATCGCGCGAGCGCGAAGCTCGGCTCGCTCCGGGCGGACCTGCGGGCCGCGCAGGCGCGCCTGCAGCAGCGTCTCGACGGGCTGCTGCGTTCGTCGGAGCTGCTGCGCGTGCTGCAGGAGCCGATCGTGACGCAGCGCGGCGGCCGCTACGTCGTACCGGTGAAATCGGAGCATCGCGGCGCGGTGAAGGGCATCGTCCACGACCAGTCCGCGAGCGGGCAGACGGTCTTCGTCGAGCCGCTCGAGATCCTCGAAGCGAACAACAAGCTTCGGGAGGCCGAGCTCGCCGAGCGCGCCGAGGTCGAGCGCATCCTCGACGAGCTCTCGCGCCGCGTCGAGCGCGCGGCTCCAGACCTCGACGCGGTCGTCGCATCGCTCGCCGCGATCGACGTCGTCATGGCGAAGGCGCATCTCGCGGAAGCGCACGAGGCGACGCGGCCCGCGCTCGGCCGCGACGGCGTGCTCGACCTCGTCGGCGCGCGGCATCCCCTTCTCATCGAGCAGGGGAGCGTCGTGCCGATCGACGTTCGGCTTGGCTCGGACTTCCGCGTGCTCGTCATCACCGGGCCGAACACGGGCGGGAAGACCGTGACGCTCCGGACGATCGGCCTCCTCGTCCTCATGGCGGCGTGCGGCCTCGCGATCCCGGCGGAGCGCGGGAGCAGAGCGCCGGTCGTGCGGCGCGTCTTCGCCGACATCGGCGACGAGCAATCCATCGCGCAGTCGCTGTCGACCTTCTCCTCGCACCTGCGGAACGTCGTCGCGACCCTCGCCGAGGCCGAGGCCGGCGATCTCGCGCTCCTCGACGAGATCGGCGCGGGCACCGATCCGGACGAAGGCGCCGCTCTCGCGATGGCCGTCCTGGAGACGCTCCTCGCGCGCGGGGTCCTCGTCGCCGCCACGACCCACTATCCCGAGCTGAAGGCGTTCGCCCTGGGCACGCCCGGCGTCCGGAACGCGAGCATGGAGTTCGACCCGGACACGCTGCGGCCGACGTTCCGCCTGCATATCGGGCTGCCCGGCGCGTCGAATGCGTTCGCCATCGCGTCGCGCCTGGGGATGGACCCGTCGATCATCGAACGCGCCCAGACGCACCTCTCGGAGCTGCATCGCTCGCTCGAGCGGACGCTGCGCGAGGCCGAGCGGCATCGCACCGAGCTCGCCGCGAAGCTCGAGGAGGCGCGGGTCGCCGCGGTGGACGCGGAGCGCGTGACGACCGGAGCCGAGCGCGATGCGGCTCGCGTCCGCGATGAGGCACAGCAGGCGCTGCGGCGGGCGCGCGCCGAGGCCGACGAGCTGATCCTGCAGACCCGCCGCGCGCTGCGGCAGGCCGAAGAGGCTCGCGACCTCGCCGCGAAACGCAACCTCGTCGAGGAAGCGCGTGCCGCGCTCGCGGCCGTGGAGAGCGCACGAGCCGCGTCCGCCCCGCCGGAGCGGCCGAGCCCCATCGTCCCGATCGCGGTCGGCTCGCCCGTGCTCGTGGACGGCGTGAGCGATCCAGGCACGCTGCTCGCGATCGACGACAAGGGCGTCGCCGACGTCGCGGCCGGCATGCTGCGCTTGCGCGTCCCGGCGACGCAGCTCCGGCCCGCGCCGGAACCGACGGGCACGCTGCGATTCGAGCGGCCGCACATCACCGGCGGCGTCCCCAGCGTGGCGTTGCAGCTCGATCTGCGGGGCGCGCGCGCCGAGGAGGCCCTCGCCGTGCTCGACCGCTACCTCAACGACGCCGCGGTCGCCGGGATCGCGCGCGTGCGCGTCGTTCATGGGAAGGGCACCGGCGCGCTCCGCACGGCGGTGCGTGCGGCCCTCGCGGAGCATCCCCTCGTCCGCGCTCACGAGCCCGCCGGTCCCGCCGAGGGGGGCGAGGGTGCAACGATCGTGGAGCTGTAGGGGTCAGCCCGTTCGGCGCATCCCCATGCCGATATCGCGGAAGGCGCGCGCGATGTCCGCGTCGTCGTCGCGTCGCAGCCCGAGGTCTGCGAGCTCGCGACGCAGCGCCGGATGCGCGTCGGCGAGATCGTTCGGATCGGCCCACCGGATCGCGGAGCCCGCTTCGGGCCGGGCCTCCCCGCGCGCCGTGGCGCGGAAGATGTGGACGGCGCCGGTGAATCCCTCGTTCGGCCAGGCGACGTCGTAACGCGCGACAAAAGCGAGCCCGTCGGCCTCGCAGCCGGTCTCCTCGCGTAGCTCGCGCAGCGCGCCATCCTCGGCGGACTCGCCGTCCTCGAGCGCTCCGCCAGGGAGCAGCCAGGTGCCCGTCAGCCGCTGCTTGACGAGAAGCACTCTGCCGCGCGTGTCGGTGCAGGCGATGGCCGCGCCGATGTCACGGCGCCGCTCGCCCGCGCCGCTCACCCTCGTGGTTCGGGCGTGAGGCTCGGGATCGGTATCGGGAACGGGAACCGCGACGGCGACGGGAACGGCGTCCGGCCCGGCGGGTTGAACGGCGTCGGGCTCGGCGACGGGGTCGGGCTCGGCGTCGGCGACGGCGTCGGGCAGGGATCGGGACTGATGAGGTTCCAGGAGTAGCGCCCGTACCCGTGCCGTCCCGCCTGCGCGTCGCGGATCCACTGATCCGTGTAGCGCTGCCACATCGCCGGCGCGCGCTCCTGGATCTTCATCGCCACTTTGCGCGTGCCGTCGGGTCCGGCGCATCCCTGGACGAACCAGTCGTCGCTCTGCCCCGGTACGGTGCCCTTGATGAACCACTCGCTCGTCGTGAACGGCGAGAGGCCCGAGGCGAGGAGCCCGGAGCCGTAGCCGCCGAAGGCGCCCGGCGCCGCGACGACGTTCGCGCTCACGACGTTCGCCGGCCGTTCCCAGTCCGACGCCGGCGTGCCCGCGAGCGCTTCCTTCATGTAGTCCCGCCAGAGCTGGCCGGGGCCCATGGCGCTCGAGAAGTCGCGCGTGCTCATGGGCTCGCCGTTGCTGTTGCCCATCCAGATGCCGGTGACGAGCGTCGGCACGTAGCCGACCGAGTACACGTCCTTGAGGTTGTCCGTCGTGCCCGTCTTGAGCGCCGCGACGCGGCCGATGTTCGTCCAGGAGCCGAAGATGAAGTCCTTCGATGGCTGCGTGGTGTCCTTGAGGATGTCGGTCATGAGCCAGGCGATCCCGGCGTCGACCGCCCGCCGCTGCTCGTAGTCCTTGTGCTCCCAGATGACCTTCCCGCTCGCGTCCTCCACGCGCTGGATGAACGTCGGCGCCACGCGTACGCCCATGTTCGCGAGCACGCCGTAGGAGCTCGTCATGTCCATGAGCTTCACTTCGCGCGCGCCGAGGGTGAGGGAGAGACCGACCTTCGACGGATCGATGTCGGTCGTGATCCCGAGGTCGTGCGCCGTCTGGATCGTCGCTTCGATGCCCGAGTACTGCGCGAGGAACTTCACCGCGGGGACGTTGCGCGACTCGCGGATCGCCTGGCGCATCGTGACCGGACCGTGGTACTGGAGGTCGGCGTTCTCCGGGCAGTAGTTGCACGCGAAGGGCGACAGCCGCGTGGGTTCGGCCTTGCCGCCGAAGTCGGTGCGCGCGTCGACCACGACCGTCGCCGGCGTCGCGCCGTTCTTCAGCGCCGTGACGTAGTTGAACATCTTGAACGACGAGCCCGGCTGTCGCAGGCCGATCCCCGCGACGTCGAACTGCCCCTGGACGCGCGGATCGTCGCGGTCGTTGTAGTTCACCGAGCCCACGTAGGCGAGGATCTCTCCGGTCTTGGGGTCGATCGAGACCAGCGCCGCGTTCCAGACGTTGCGGCTGTGCAGCTCTTCGACCCACTCGCGCACCTGGCGCTCGGCGATCTCCTGCTTCGTCATGTCGAGCGTCGTCGTGACCTTGTAGCCGCCGCGCGAGACCGCGGCCTCATCGCCGCCGAGGATCGCGGCGAGCTGATTGCGGACCTGGAAGACGAAATGCGGCGCCTTGATGACCGTCGCCTGCGGCCCCGCGGTCTTGATCGGCTCCTTCGCCGCGAGGTCCGCCTGCGCCTGGGTGATCGCGCCCGTGTCGACCATCTGGTCGAGCACGTACTGCCGTCGTTCCTTGGCGCGGTCCTGGTTCTCCTCGTGAGAAGGGTCGAGGACCGACGGCGACTGCGGAAGGCCGGCGAGGAGCGCGGCCTCGGCGAGGGTGAGCGTGCTCAGGTCCGCCTTCCCGAAGTACGTCTGCGCAGCGGCCTTCACGCCGTAGGCCTGGTTCCCGTAGTAGATCTGGTTGAAGTAGAGCTCGAGGATCTGCTTCTTCGAGTACGTCCGCGTGACCTCGATGGCGAGGATGGCCTCGCGGATCTTGCGCTGGAGGCTGACCTCGCCGCCGACGATCCGCTGCTTCACGAGCTGCTGCGTGATGGTCGACGCGCCGCCCTGGCCGGAGTTGCGGCGCGCCAGGTCGGCGTAGACGGCGCGGACGATGCCGCCGACGTCGACACCGGGATTGGTCCAGAACGACTTGTCCTCGGCCGAGACGGTCGCGTCGACGAGGACCTTGGGCATGTCCTCGTACCTCGCGATCTCGCGGCGCTCGACCTCGAACTGGTACAGGAGCTCGTTGCCGGACCGGTCGTAGACCCGCGTCGACTGGGCGAGGGGATCCCTGGCGAGGTCCTGCGGGGAGGGGAGATCCTGCGTGAAGAAGGCGAACGCCGTGGTCGCGCCGAACAGAAGGAGCCCGGCCGACGCGAACAGGATGCCGAGCAGGCCAGACGGCAGCGCGGCGCGCCACCCGCTGAACGCAGCGCCATTCCGGCGCCGCTTCGAGCGATATGGACCGCGCCGGAACGCGTGGTCGAAGGTCGTTTTTGAGCGCGCGATAGCGCAATGCTAACGGCCGCGACCCTATTCTGTGACCGTGCCGAAGCCGGTTCCGGCGCGAGAGCTGGACGAGTTCCTCACGCGCGCGGTCAGCTCCGTGAGCGTGCTTGGCGACCTCCGCGCCGCCCTGGCCTCGGGCGAGCGTCAGCTCCGTATCAAACAGGGCTTCGACCCGACGCACGCGAACCTCCACCTCGGCCATGCGATCTCGCTGCGCAAGCTGCGCACGCTCTCGCGCTGGGGCCACGAGATCGTCCTCATCGTCGGGGACTGGACTACGCAGATCGGCGATCCGACCGATCGGGACCTCACTCGCCCGCTCAAGTCGCGCGACGAAGTGATGGCGAACGCGCAGAGCTACCTCGATCAGTTCCACCTCATCGTGCCCCGCGAGAACGCACGCGTCGTCCTGCAGGACGAGTGGTATGGCACGTTCGGCCTCCGAGACATCATCGAGCTCAGCTCGCGCTTCACGGCGCAGCAGATGCTGGCGCGTGAGGAGTTCCGGAAGCGCCTGGACAAGAAGACGCCGATCCCGATCAAAGACCTGCTCTATCCGTTGCTCCAGGCCTACGACTCGGTGGCGATCAAGGCCGACGTCGAATTTGGCGGTACCGACCAGCTCTTCAACATCCTCGCCGGACGCGAGCTGCAGGAGCAGATCGGGCAGCGTCCGCAAGCGGTGTTCATCGTCGAGATGCTCGAAGGGCTCGACGGCGACCAGATGCATAAGTCGAAGCCCGCGACCGCGATCTGGCTCGTGGACCCGCCGAGCGTGGTGTACGGCAAGGTGATGGCGATCCAGGACCAGCTCATGCCCCACTACTTCGAGTGGGCGACGGAGATGCCTCTCGGCGAGGTCCGGACGATCCTCGACGCCCTCGCTCGCAAAGAGCTCCATCCCCGCGAGGCGAAGCGCGCGCTCGCGCGCCGGATCACCGCGGAGCTGCATTCATCCGCCGCCGCGGAAGAGGCCGAGCGCGCGTTCGACCGCCTGCACAAAGAGGGCGCGGCGCCGACGGACATCGACGTCATCACCGTCGACCGCGACGGCGCAAAAGAGGTCCCGATCGTCGAGCTGATCGTTCAGGCCGGTCTCGAGAAGAGCAAACGCGCGGCGCGCACGCTCGTCGAACAGGGCGCCGTGCGGGTCGACCGCGAGCGCGCGACGCTCGAGACTCGCGTTCCCACCAGTGGCGAGCTCCTGATGCAGCTCGGCCCGCGCCGCTTCGCGCGCATCCGCTTCCGGTGAGCACACGTCGGGGGGCTGCGCCCCCGGGCCCCCGCAAGGTTCTCGCGGTCGTTCCGTTCGGCGCCCGCGGACCCGACGGGCGCGCCGGGATCGTTGGGCGGCAGCTCGCGCGCCGTCTCGTCGAGCGCTTCGCGGATCACGACGAGGTCGAGCTGCGTCCGGTCTTCCTCGTTGCGCTGCCGGCCGGGGGTCGGGGGGCAGAGCCCCCCGACGGCTATCTCGTGTTCGGATCGACTCCGAATCCGGAGCTCGCGGCGCGGTACGGCGCGTCCGCGGGCGCGACGCACACGGTCACCGGCCTCTATCGCGAGGACGGCGGGGGCCGCGCGCTCGCGCTCACGCTCGTGGACGTCGCTACGTCACGCGCGGTCGCCACGTGGGAGCTCCCGATCGCCGCGGGGGACCTCCAGCTGGCCGAGCCCGCCGCCTCCTCCTGGCTCGCATCGGTGCTCGGTATCGCGGCACCCCCGACGGCGGCCGCCGCGGGGAACGAGCCGGCGTACGTCGCGCTCCTCGACGGCGCCGACGCGGAGGTAAATGCGACGCTGCTGCGGGCCGGCGACCCGGCGCGCGCCGCGAGTGAGGTCGCTCGCGCGCAGGACGCCTACGTCGCCGCCCTTCGCGCCGACCTCAGCAGCGTGCCCGCCGAAGAGCGCCTCCTCGTGCTCGCGGCGGAGTCGATCGAGCGCGGAGACGAGGCCCGGAGTGCGCGCTCGCTCGAAGAGCTCAGCCAGCTGCGGCCGCGCTCGTGGCGCGCGCACTACCTTCTCGGCGAGCTACGCCGCCGGAGCGGGGAGCCGAGCGGTGCCATCGTCGCGCTCGAGCACGCGCACGCGCTCCATCCGCTCCGCGACGAGGACGTCATCGTCCTCGCCGAGCTCTACCTGGCGGGAGGCGCCGGGTCGAGGGCGGCCGCACATCTGCGCGCGATCGCGACCGCGAGCCCGTCGTTCGCGCGTGCACAGGAGCTTCTCGGCATCCTTGCGCTCGGGAAAGGCGACGTGGAGAGTGCCCGCGCGTCGCTCGAGCGCGCGGTCACCGCCGGCGCGTCGGGCTCAGCGCGGCTGCAGTTGGCGCGCGTCCTCATCGCTTCGGGCAGCCCCGACGAGGCCCGGCGCGGGCTCGTCGCGATCCGCGACGGCGCCGACGACCCGGCCGTCTTGGCACAGGCCCGCCGGCTCCTGCTCGGACTCGACCGTCCCGATCTCGAAGAGGTGCTCGAGCGAGCGGGTCGGGACGCGCTCTCGTCCGACCCTGCCGCCCTCGCGTCGGCGCGCGCGGATTTCGAGCGGGTCGCGGCGCACGACGATGCCCTCTGGGAGGCGCATTTCGGGATCGGACTTGTCGCGAGGCAGACGGAGGACGGCGCTCTCGCGGCTCGCGAGCTGCGCCGTGCACTCGACCTCGTGCCCGACCAGCCCGACGCGCTTCACGAGCTTGGCGTGGCGCTCCTCGCGGCGGGTGACGCCGGCGAGGCACTCGCGCTCCTCGACCGCGCCGCGGCGCTGCGCCCGAAGGACGCTGCCTACCTCGCGGACGCGGGCTTCGCGCACCTCCGCGCCGGCGACCTGGACACCGCTCGCGAACGGCTTCGTCTCGCGAGCGGCCTCGACGCGGAGGATCCGCTCACTCGCGCGTACCTCGCCGAGCTCGAGCGCGTGGAGGCCGCCGCGGCCAAGCAGCGGTGAAGATCCGGAGGCAAGGCAACAGCCTGGCGGTCACCCTCGATCAGGAGACGCTCGACGCCGCCAAGCTTCGCGAGGGTGATCTCGTCGTCCCGACGGTCAAAGCCGGAGTTGTCGTCCTCACTGCCGTCGAGCTCCGGCCGCGCGTGTTGGACGCCGGACGACGTGTCATTTCGGAGAATCGCCGCGTCCTGGATCGCCTGCGGAAGGTATGACGTCTGACTCAGGCTGAGCTCATTGACGTGTCGCGCGATGAGGCCCTTGATCTACACCCGGAGATCAAGGGTCTTCTCTTTGAGCACGTAGCAGGCGAGGTCCCAGACCTCGGATTGCTCAGACCGCGACGCTCTTGTGCGGGTTGGTGGCCTGCACCTCATCCGCGCCCTCGAGCATCGGCTGCCCGGGAAAGCCGTCGACCTCACGCTCGTCGATCGGCAGAACTACCACCTCTTCACGCCGCTTCTCTATCAGGTCGCGACGGGCGAGCTGCCGCCACATGCGGTCGCGTATCCGCTCCGCCTCGCGACCGCGCTCGCCGGGTATCGCTTCATCCAGACCGAGATCGAGGCGATCGACGTCGAGCGGCACGTCGTGCGGACGGCCGACGGCGACCTTCCGTACGACCACGTCGTGGTCGCGCCCGGCTCCGTGACGAACGACTACGGCATCCCCGGCGTGGCCGAGCATGCCGTAGCGATGAAGTGGCTCGCCGACGGCGAAGCGGTCCGCAAGCGGGTCATCCGCGCGTTCGAGGACGCGGCGATCGAGAGCGACGCCGCGAAGCGCAAGCAGGACCTCACGTTCGTGCTCATCGGCGCGGGACCCGTCGGCGTCGAGCTCGCCTCGTCGCTGCGCGACCTCATGGACCACACACTGCGCCGGATCTACCCGACGGTGGATTTCGAGCGCGACGTGACTATCCACCTCCTTGACGCCGCGGATCGCGTGCTGCCGTCGTTCGATCCGCGCCTCGGCCGCATCGCGATGAAGCGGCTCGAGCAGCAGAAGATCCGCGTCCTGCTGAAGGCGGCGGTGTCCGAGATCCGGCCAGGCCTCGTAAGGACGAAGGAGGGCGCCGAGCTCCGCGCGCGGACCATCGTCTGGTCGGCCGGCGTAAAGACGAATCCGTTGCTCGCGACGATCGACCTGCCGAAGGCGAAGGACGGCCGTCTTCTCGTCGACGCCCGCCTGCGCGCGGACGGTCGGGACGACGTGCTCTCCCTTGGCGACGCCGCCGCGTTCGACTACCAGGGGCGGCCCCTGCCGCAGCTGGCCCAGGTGGCGGTCATGGAGGCGAAGGCCGCCGCGCGCAACGTCGCCGCGCTGGTGCGCGGCCAGCCCGCGGTCCCGTACGTGTACCGGCGCAAAGGCGACCTCATCGCGCTCGGCCGCACGAACGCGGGAGCTGAGCTCGCGCTCGTGCGCGGGAGCGTCGTGATGAGCGGGCTCCCCGCCTGGACGGTCTGGCGGGGGAACTACCTCCTCCAGCTCCTCGGTGTTCGGAACCGCGCGACGCTCCTCATGGAGTGGGTGCTCTCGTACTTTTCCGGGCGTCTCGTCGCGGACGCGCCATGACGCTCGCATCGGACGTCGAGGCCGCCATCGAGGAGGCCGCGACGACCATCGACGCGCTCGCCGATGACGCCTGGGATCGCCGCTGCGAGGGCGAAGGCTGGCCGGTCGCCGTCACCGCCCTGCACATCGCGCTCGGCCTGCGCCGGCAGGCGAGCTTCATCGCGCTCGCGCTGCGCGGAGATCCGCCGTTCGCGTTCGACTGGGAAGCGACGCACGCGCTCAACGCGCGCGTCGCGGCGCGCGGTCTCCCCTCGAAGGCTCTTGTTCGTCGCGAGCTGCACAAGGGCCGGTCGCGCCTCATGAGCCAACTCGGCGGCCTCGACGACCAGAGCCTCCACCGGCTCGCGCTGACGTACCAGGAGCACCGCTTCGACGTCGAGCGCCTCGTCCGCCGGGTCGTCCTGCCGCACCTCCGCGGGCATCTGGAGAGCATTCGCGCGGCCACCGGGTGAGCGGCCTCTCTCGGACAGGCGGGGCCGGAACCGTCGGCGGATCGCGGTTGTACGTCGTGCGGTGGGCCGAATTCTGCCCGTGTTGCTGGGTCTCACCTTCGCGGTGTCCGCCTGCGCCGCGCCGGCCCCACGTGACGCCGGACCAGCATGGGAGTACGTGAGCGCTCCGTTCCTGGTGGCTGCCGCCGAGGATGCCTCGATGCCCTGTGGTCTGGCGCGTGACTACAAGATCGGCGCTCGGCTGGATCCCCCGCGCCGAGTGAGCGAGAACTCGTCGGACTGGCGGTTCAGTGGGTGCTTCTACTCACATGGCCTGGAGATCCGCGATGCCGTGATCGTTGTCCTCCCCGAGGGGAGACCGGATCTCTTCGTCATGCCCCTCGCCGATCATGTCGCGCCTACCGAGCGCGAAACGCGTTTCTCGTTCTTGCGGTCGCTCGTCGACGGTGACGCGAGCCGAGCGCGTGCGTATCTCGCCTTCCACTGGCGAACGCCCTAGGCCCATCAGCGCGCCGCGGCGGTCTCCGCGCCCTCCGACTCGTGCGCGGCGATGACCTTCTGCGCGATGTGCGACGGGCATTCCTCGTACCCCAGGATCTCGGCGCTGAACGTGCCGCGGCCGCCGGTCATCGAGCGCAGGTCGGTCGCGTAGCGGAAGGTCTCGGCCATCGGGACGTGAGCGCGGATGCGCTGCAGCCCCGCCCCCGAGCTTTCCATCCCGAGCACTCGACCGCGACGTGAGTTGAGGTCCGCGAGGACGTCGCCCATCTGCTCTTCGGGGACGAGGACCTCGAGCGTCATGATCGGCTCGAGCAGGAAGGGATCGGCCTCCTTCACGCAGTTCTGCAGCGCGAGCGACCCGGCGATCTTGAAGCTCATCTCGCTCGAGTCGACGCTATGGAAGCTGCCGTCGGTGAGGGTGGCCTTGAAGTCCGAGAGCGGGTAGCCCGCGATGACGCCGCGTTGCGACGTCTCGCGCACCCCCTTCTCGACGGCGGGCCAGAAGTTGCGCGGGACGGAGCCGCCGACGACGTGCGTCTCGAACACGACCCCTGTCCCCGCGGGCTGCGGCTCGATCTCGAGCCAGACGTCGCCGAACTGTCCGTGGCCGCCGGTCTGCCGCTTGTAGCGTCCCTGGGCGGACGCCTTCCCGCGGATGGACTCGCGGTACGGGACCCTGGGGGTGTGCATCTCCACCTGCACGCCGAACTTCTCCTTCAGCCGGTGGACCGCGACCTCGATCGCGGACTCGCCGATCGCGGAGAGGATCGTCTCGTGTGTCGCGTCGTCGCGGCGCACGTGGAGCGTGGGATCCTCGTCGGTCAGCTTGTGCAGCGCGGTCGACAGCTTGTCGAGGTCGGCTTTGCTCGCCGGCTCGATCGCCACCGAGAACGACGGCGCCGGGAAGTCGATCGCGTCGTACAGGATGACGGCGTCCTTTTCGCACAGCGTCGCATTGGTCGTCGTCGCCGTGAGCTTGGGGATGGCGCAGACGTCGCCCGCCCCGACCTCGTTCGTCGGCTCCTGCTCCTTTCCGCGTAGGAAGAAGATCTGCCCGACCCGCTCGGCCTCTTTCTTCGTCGCGTCGTAGATCGACGTATTCGAGTGCAGCGTCCCCGAGTACACGCGGACGTACGAGAGCTTTCCGACGAAGGGGTCGGCGATCGTCTTGAACACGAACGCCGAGAGCTTCTCGCCGAGGTCGGGTTTGCGCGCGATCTCGTCGCCGGATGGTGACTTGCCGATGAGGGAGCCCGCCTCGGCGGGGGAGGGGAGCATCTCGCGGATCGCGTTGAGCAGCGCGGCGTAGCCGACGTGCCGGTGCGCCGAGGACGCGAGGACCGGCACGACCTGTCCGTCCCGCACGGCGGCGTGCAGGGCATCCCGCAGCTCGTCGTACGAGAGCTCCTTGCCGTCGAGGTAGCGCGTAAGGAGGTCCTCGTTCGTCTCGACGATCGATTCCACGAGCTGCTGGCGGTACTGGCCGACGCGGTCGGCCTCTTCCTTCGGAAGCTCGGCGACGGGATCTTTCGGGCCCTTGAGGAGCTGGCCGTGCAGGAGGTCGATCGTCGCGGAGAGCTGCTGGTGCTCCCCGACGGGCACGTGGAGCGGCACGACCCGGATGCCGTACGTCTCGCGAAGCTGGCCGAGGACCTCGTCGAAGTCGGCGTTCTCGCGATCGAGCCGGCCGATGAGGAAGACGCGCGGCGTCCGCCTCGCCTCGAGCTCGTTCCACGCGATCTGCGTGCCCACCTGGATCCCCGCGGACGCGTCGACGAACACGATCGCGGCGTCCGCGATCCGCATCCCGGCGCGCTGGTCGGCGGCGAAGTCCGCGTAGCCGGGCGTATCGATCAGGTTGATCTTCACGCCCTCGTGCGTGAAGGCGGCGAGGGCCATGTTGATGGTGATGTGGCGCTTCTGCTCCTCGGGATCGGTGTCGAGGATGCTCGTCGCGTCATCCACCTTGCCCAGGCGCGTGGTCGCGCCGACCGCGTGCAGGAGCGATTCGACGAGGCTCGTCTTGCCGGAGCCGCCGTGACCGACGACGACGACGTTGCGGATCTTGTCCGGTTGGACCGGAGGCATTCTTGAACTCTCCCCGTGCGAGGTGTCGTTGATAGTATTCGCGCCGATGTCCGGCCATTCAAAGTGGAGTCAGATCAAGCGACAGAAGGGTGCGGCGGACGTCAAACGGGGCGTCGTTTTCACCAAGATGACCAAGGAGATCATGCTCGCCGCGAAGGAAGGCGGCGGCGATCCCGACGGCAACTTCCGCCTCCGCCTCGCGATCGAGCGGGCGCGCGGCGTGAACATGCCGCGGGAGAACATCCAGCGGGCGATCGACCGCGCGACGGGCGGCGGCGAGGGCTCGGTCTTGGAGAGCATCGTGTACGAGGGCTACGCGCCGGGCGGCGTGTCGGTGATGGTCGAGGTCGCGACCGACAACCGGAATCGCACCGTGTCCGAGATCCGATCGGCGTTCACCAAGCACGGCGGAAAGCTCGGCGAATCCGGCTCGGTCCAGTGGCTGTTCGAGCAGAAGGGCGTCATCGAGATCGACGCGAAGGGCACGAGTCCCGACGCCATCGAGCTCGCCGCGATCGACGCCGGCGCCGAAGACGTGGAGGCCGACGGGGGCCTTATCACCGTGTACACGACGCCGGCCGCCTTCGAGCGCGTGAAGAAGGCGCTCGAGACGGCGGGGATCCGTGCGGCCTCCGCCGAGCTGTCGATGCGGCCGACGACCACCGTGCGGGTCGAGGGCGAGGCCGCGCGTAAGCTCATCGGCTTCGTGGAGGCGCTCGAGGACCTCGACGACGTACAGAGGGTCCACGCGAACTTCGACGTACCCGAAGAGGTGCTCCAGCACGCGTAGCTCGCGGCGCGGGGGGCCCTCGGGGAGCGAAGGCCCCCGGACCGTCCTCGGGATCGACCCCGGGACCACCGGAATGGGGTACGCGCTCGTGATCGTCTCTGGCGACCGCCCCGCGGTCATCGAGTGCGGGATCGTTGCGGTCCCGTCCGGGGCCGCCGCGGCGCTTCGGCTCCTCGCGATCGCCGACGCGCTCGACACGCTCATCCGCCGACACCGGCCCGTGGCGCTCGCCCTCGAGCGGCTCTACTTCAACCGGAACGCGAGGACCGCGATGAGCGTGGCCGAGGCCCGCGGCATCGCGCTCCTCTGCGCGGCGCGGGCAGGGTTGCAGATCGCCGAGTACACGCCGCAAGAGGTCAAGCTCTCGGTGACCGGCGATGGCGGCTCCGACAAGCGTGGCGTTCAACGGATGCTCCCGCACCTCGTCGCCATGGATGCCGCGATCACGCAGGACAACGTCGCCGACGCGATCGCGATCGCGCTCACCCACGCACAGCGCGCGCGTTTGACCGAAGCCGTCGCGCTGGCGAGATGACCGCACCACCCGCGGGCTCCGAGGACTTTTACTGTGCCGAGGCGTTGACGGGTCGGACGCCGGTGGTGAAGATCCGTGAGACCGTCGAGGTGCTCGCGTTCCGTCACACCCGGCCCTCGTTCGAGACGCACATCGTCGTCATACCGAAGCGCCATATCCCCTCGTTCCTCGATCTGAGCATCCGGCCGGCCGAGCTGCTCGCTCTGCTCGACGTGGTACGCGAGGTGGCTGCCCAGGTCGTGTCCGAGACCGGCGCGTGCCGGATCCAGACGAATCTCGGTCGCTATCAGGACACGCAGCATCTCCACTGGCATGTGTTCTCCGGGGACCGCGTGTCGTGATCGCGTCTGTTCGCGGCTCGGTGATCGCGCGCGGCGCCGATCACGTCGTCGTGGACGTGCGCGGCCTCGGCTACAAAGTGTTCGTCCCGCGGTATCCGGCGGGCGACGAGATCCTCCTGCACACGCACCAGGTGATCCGCGAAGACGCGCAGGCGCTCTACGGCTTCGAGACGCCGGAGGAGCTCGCGCTCTTCGAGATGCTCATCGGCGTGTCTGGCGTCGGACCGAAGGCGGCGATGGCGATCCTGTCCGTCGCGCGGCCGTCGGAGGTCGCCGCGGCGATCGCGTCCGGTGACGCCGCGGCCCTCGCGCGCGCGCCCGGTGTCGGCAAGAAGACCGCGGAGCGTCTCATCGTGGACCTGCGTTCGAAGATCGGGAAGGTCAGCTCGGACGGCGCGGGTCCGCCTCTCGTCATGGACGACGAAGCACATGCCGCGCTCGTCGCGCTCGGCTACACGACCGCGGAGGCGGCGAATGCGCTCCGCGGCGTTCCCGTCAAAGGTCGCGCGAGCACTGAAGAGCGGGTATCTGCGGCGTTACGGGCGAGCGGCCGCGCACTGGTCGCAGGAGGGTGACGAAAGTACTGATCGAGGCCTAAACGCTGGTAGCTGAACAAATCGGATGCGACCATTGCCGCGCCGCCGCGCCGCCTGAAGGAGCATCCATGCAGCGTCTCTGGCGCGACGAGGAAGGACAAGGCCTCGTCGAATACGCACTCATCATCGCGGTGATCGCGATCGCAGTCATCGTCGCAATGATCTTTTTCAGGGGCGCGCTACAGAACGAGTTCTCGATGATCGGGAACAACCTTACGTAAAGACGACGGCGCGGCGGCGGCGCCCTTCAGCTGAAGGGGCTTCGCCCCTTCGGATCCCCAGGGTTTTCTCGGGGGCCGGGGGGCGGAGCCCCCGACGGTGATATAGTCGTGTCTGGCGACTGGCCTTGGCCGGGAGCCGCGTCGGGCGCAAAAGTGGGTCGTCCCCACTTTTTTTGTCGCCCGCGACAACCGAAGAGACAAGGGGAGTTGTGACATGAACCGCGAGCTCGTCACCGGCCTCGCGCAACTCTCCGCCGAGAAGGGCCTCCCCAAGGAGGTCGTCAGCGACATCATCGCCCGCGCGATCAAGCGGGCGTACGGCGACGAGGAGCACATCGACGTCAAGGTCGACGTGCAGACCGGCGCATTCAAGGTGTACCTGCTGAAGACGGTCGTCGAGAAGGTCGAGGACCCGAAGATTCAGGTGCAGCTCGATGTCGCCAAGAAGATCAAGCCGGACGTACAGCTCGGCGAGGTCATGCCGTTCGAGGAGTCGGCCGCCGCACTTGGCCGCATCGGCGCGCAGACCGCCAAGCAGGTCATCCAGCAATCGCTGCGCGAGGCGGAGCGCGAGCAGGTCTTCGCGGAGTACGCGGACCGCGAAGGCGACATCATCAACGCGAAGATCAGCCACTTCGATCTCGGCGCGGCGATCATGGAGCTCGACCGCGGCGCGACCGCGGTGCTTCCGCGCTCCGAGCAGGCGCCGCACGAGCGCTACTTCGCCGGGCAGGCCCGCAAGGTCGTCGTCCTCGAGGTGCGCCGCACGCTGCGCGGCCCTCAGATCATCGTCAGCCGCGCCCACAAGGCGCTCGTGAAGCGGCTGTTCGAGCTCGAGGTGCCCGAGATCTATCACGGACAGGTGGAGATCGTCGGCATCGCCCGTGAGGCAGGCTCTCGCACGAAGATCGCGGTGCGAGCACGCCAGCCCGGCCTCGACGCGCGCGGCGCGTGCATCGGCCAGCGCGGCCTCCGGGTGCAGGCGATCGTGAACGAGCTCGGTGGCGAGAAGATCGACATCATCGAGTGGGCCGAGAAGCCGGAGCAGTACGTCGGGAACGCGCTCGAGCCCGCGCACGTCGTCCGCGTGGACATTGTCCCCGAGGACAAGACCGCATACGTCGTCGTCCCGGACCGCCAGCTCTCGCTCGCGATCGGCAAGGAGGGCCAGAACGCCCGCCTGGCCGCGAAGCTCACCGGGTGGCGTATCGACATCCGGTCCGAGTCGGAGGTCCGCGCCGAGCTCGAGCCCGAGCCCGAGCCCGAGCCGGTGGCGGTCGCCGAGCCGGCGCCCGTGGAGCCCGAGACCGAGGACATCCGCCACGACCTCGTCGCCGAGGTCGAGGCAGAATCGGCGCAGGCGGACGAGGAGGAGCTGGATGAAGAGGACCGCGCGCTCCTCGGAGCCAAGAAGAAGCGCGCCGAGCGCCGGTAGTCCGGGGGCGCCGCCGCCCGAACCCCGGGCCAGTACGCCCGGGCGGGGGCCGGGGGGCAGAGCCCCCCAACTACCTCAACGGACGTGCGTCGCCTGCCGCTCGATCCGCGCGAAACGCGACCTCGTACGGGTCGTGCGGGCGCCTTCGGGCGAGCTCTCGGTCGACGCCCGGGGAAAGGCCCCCGGTCGAGGGGCGTACCTTGACCCTGTAGAGGAGTGCCTGAACCGCGGGCTGGCGGGGGGAGCGATCGCGAGGGCCCTCGAGACGCCCATAGACGAGGGGACCGCGGCGAGGCTTCGACTGGAACTCGGCCAGGTTGCGAATGAGAAGTCAAAGGTGGGCGAGAAACCGACACGGAAGTCGACGGAATAGGTCCACGATGGTGAAAGGAAGAAGAACACACTAGATGCCAAAAGCGAGACCACGCAGGCTGCCGCCCCAGCGCGGATGGCGTCCAAAGGGCCGCCGGCCCCCACGCCCCGTCCAGCAGCCGGCCGCGCCCCAGCCGGCCGCGCCGGTGGCGGTGGCCGAGGCACAGCCGAACGTCGTCGTGCTGCCGAAGACGATGGCCGTGGGCGACCTCGCCCGCGCGCTCGAGGTCTCGGTCGTCGACGTCATACGCGGTCTCGTGAACATGGGCGTCATGGCCTCGATCAACCAGACCATCGACTTCGAGACCGCCTCACTCGTCGCGAACGAGCTCGGGTTCGAGACGAAGCCCGAGGAGGAGGTGGCGGCGCCCGTCGAGGAGGAGATCGAGACCGACATCGCGCCGGGCAAGGAGATCCTCTGGACCGACGAGGACAGCAGCAAGCTGAAGCAGCGTCCGCCGGTCGTCACCGTCCTCGGGCACGTCGACCACGGGAAGACGAGCCTCCTCGACGCGATCCGCCTGACGAACGTGACCGCGCGCGAGGCGGGTGGGATCACCCAGCACATCGGCGCGTACCAGATCGAGCACAACGGCCGCAAGGTGACGTTCCTCGACACGCCCGGTCACGAGGCGTTCACCGCCATGCGCGCGCGTGGCGCGCAGGTCACCGACGTCGCGGTCCTCGTCGTCGCGGCGGACGACGGCGTCCAGCCGCAGACCGTCGAGGCGATCTCGCACGTCCGCGCCGCGGGCGTGCCCATCGTCGTCGCCCTGAACAAGATCGACCGGCCCGACGCGAACGCGGATCAGGTGAAGGCGCAGCTCGCCGAGCACGGCGTCACGATCGAGGAGTACGGCGGCGACACGCCGCTCGTCCCGGTCTCGGCGAAGACGAAGCAGGGTATCGAAGACCTTGTCGAGGTCGTGATGCTCGTCGCGGACGTCGCGGACCTCAAGGCGGATCCGGACAGGCCGGCGATCGGCCGCGTCATCGAGGCGCACCTCGACAAGGGCCGCGGACCCGTCGCGACCGTCCTCGTGCAGACCGGCACCCTGGAGCGCGGCGACCTCGTCGTCGCCGGGACCACGTTCGGCAAGGTCCGGGCGATGGTCGACGACAAGGCCAAGAACGTCGGCCGGGCGGAGCCGTCGCGGCCGGTCGAGATCCTCGGCCTCCCCGAGGTCCCCGAGGCCGGCGACGTCATCCGCGTCGTGGCGGACGAGAAGGCCGCGCGCGCGCTCGTCGCCCGGAACGCGCGCGAGCGGGCCGCCGGGACCGCCGCCGCGCCCCCGGCGACGCTCGACGAGATGTTCGCGCAGGTGAAGGAAGGCAAGGCCAAGGAGCTCAAGATCGTCCTCAAGGTCGACGTGCAGGGCTCGCTCGAGGCGATCAAAAGCGCCCTCGCGAAAGTCCCACAGAACGAGGTCGCCCTCTCGGTCATCCACGACGCCGTCGGCGACATCACCGAATCGGACCTCACGCTCGCGGCGGCTTCGGGCGCCGTCGTCATCGGCTTCAACACGAAGATGGAGGCGCCGGCACGCCGTGTCGCGGACTCCACGAAGGTCGACGTGCGCCAGTACAAGGTCATCTACGAGCTCCTCGAGGACGTCCAGAAGGCGCTCACCGGGATGCTCGAGCCCGAGATGGTCGAGTCCACCCTCGGCCACGCCGAGGTGCGCCAGATCTTCACCGCGGGCAAGACCACCATCGCCGGGTGCATGGTCGTCGACGGCCTCGTACGGCGCGGCGCCCAGGCGCGGCTGATTCGCGCCGGTGCGCCGGTGTACGACGGCAAGATCGCCACGCTGCGCCGGATCAAGGACGACGTGCGCGAGGTGAACGCGGGCCTCGAGTGCGGGATCGTCCTCGAGGACCATAACGACGTCCAGGTCGGCGACGTCATCGAGTGCTACGTGGTCCAGCCGAAGCCCCGCTGATCGTCATGGCGTACAAGCGGGCGGACCGTGTGAACGCGCTGCTGCAGCGCGAGCTCGGAACGCTCATCAGCGAGGAGCTCCGCGATCCGCGCATCGCGTTTGCCACGGTCACCGCGGTCGAGGTGACGGACGATCTGCGCAGCGCGCGAGTCCACGTGAGCGTTCTCGGCGACGAGGAGAAGTCGCGCTCGACGATGGCCGCCCTCGAGGACGCGAAGCGGCACCTCCGCCACGAGATCGGCGCCAGGACTGACCTCCGGTTCGTGCCGGAGCTGACCTTCGTGCCGGACACCTCGGCCGAGCGGGCCGTGCGGATCGCGACGCTGCTGCGCAAGGCACGCGAGGGAGAGCGCCGCTGAAGCCGGTCCTCGACGCGCTCCGGAAGGCGCGCCGCATCGCGATCGTCTCGCACCGCGATCCCGACCCGGACACCATCGGCTCCGCGCTGGCGCTCGGCCTCGGCCTCGAGTCGCTCGGCAAAAGGGTGTCGTGGCACTGCGCCGATCCGGTGCCGGAGGCCTCGCGCTTCCTCTCGGGCACCGAGCGGTTCACGCAGGAGCCTCCGCCCGAGGACGTGGATCTCGTCGTCACCGTGGACTTCGGCTCGCCGGATCGCGCGAAATTCGCGCTCCCGACGCGTCCGCCGCTCGCGAACATCGACCACCACGCCTCGAACGAGGCCTTCGGGTCCGCGAACCTCGTCGACGTCACGAGCGCGGCGACGGCAGAGCTCGTGGGTCGCGTCATCGACGCGCTCGGCATCCGCTGGACGCCCGAGATGGCGACCGCGGCGCTCGTCGGCATCATGACCGACACGGGTTCGTTCCAGTTCCCGAGCACCGACACGCGCGCCCTCGAGCGCGCGGCGATGCTGCGGCAGGCGGGCGCCGACCTCCAGGCCATCACCTACAACGTGTTCCGCAACAAGCGCTTCGAGGCGCTCAAGCTGTGGGGATTCGCCTTCTCGCGTCTCGTGCGCGAGAGCCGCGGGCAGCTCGTGTGGACGGAGCTGCGCGCGGCGGACGTCGCCGCGGCCGAGGCGAAGGATGAGGACGTCTCAGGGCTCGTGGAGCAGATCGCGCGCTCGAGCGGCATGCGCGTCGCGCTCCTCTTCAACGAGCAGCCGTCGGGGGGCTCTGTCCCCCTGCCCCCGATGGTGAAAGTCTCCTGCCGAACGTCGGCGTGGGAGCCGTCGGTCGATGCGAGCGCGCTCATGGCGCGCTTCGGCGGCGGCGGGCACATTCGCGCCGCGGGAGCGCTCGTCCCCGGCGAGCTCGCGGCCGTCCGCGACACCGTCCTCGCGGCCGCGCGCGACGCGTTGGCCGAAGCGCGCTCGCGCGCCGCGGTCACGGTCTGAGCACGGCGGCGCTCTCCCGCGACGCCTCCGGCGTCATCGCGCTCGACAAGCCCGAGCACTGGACGTCGCACGACGTCGTCGCGCTCGTGCGCCGCGTACTCGGGGCCCGCCGTGTCGGGCACGGAGGCACGCTCGACCCGCTCGCGTCGGGGCTGCTCCCGATCCTGGTGGGCGGCGCGACGAAGTTCGCCGATCGCCTTCACGAGGCGCCGAAGGTGTACGACGCGGTCGTCCGGTTCGGCGCCGAGACCGCGACCGACGACCGCGAGGGGGAGGTCACACGTGCGGCGCCCGTTCCCGACCTCGGCCGGCTCGACGAGGGCCTCGCGGGATTACGCGGCGTCATCGAGCAGGTGCCGCCCGCGTACGCGGCGGTGAAAGTGAAAGGTCGGCCGGCCTACGCGCGCGCTCGCGCCGGCGAGGTCGTCACGCTCCAGGCGCGGACCGTGCAGGTGGCACGGCTCGACGTGATCTCGACCGCCGCCCCCGATGTCCGCCTGCTCGTCGTTTGCTCATCGGGCACGTACGTCCGCTCGCTGGCGCGCGACCTCGGCCGCGCGCTCGGCTCGGCCGCGCACCTCGCCGCACTGCGCCGCCTCGCGGTCGGGGCACTCGAGGCGCGGGATGCCCTCCGGGCGGATCTCCTCCGCGAGCGCGGAAGGGCCGGGACGCTCGCCGCTCTGCGAGCCCCGGACGAATTGCTCCTGCGCCTCGATCGACGGTTCCTGACGGAGAAGGCGGGGACGATCGTCGGGGCGGGGGAGTCGATCTAGTGCTCGCCAGGGCCGTCGAACGCGTTCTCAGGTGGTCACTCCAGGCGTGGCGCGAGCTGTCCGTTGACGCCAAGGTCGTGGGCGCGGTCGCCGTCGCGAACTGGCTGCTGCTCTTCGGCAGCCACACCACGGTCGCCGCCACGCACGACGTCCCGCTCTGGCAGCTCTTCCCGTTCGGCGCGGACGTCGCGTTCCTCATGGCCTGCGGCGCGCTCGCGGCGACCTACCCGCTCCGGGACCGGCGCTCGGGGAGCTCGTTCACGACGCGCGATCGCGCGATCCATCTCGCGGCGATCGTCGTCGCGTTCGTCATCGTGCCGGCCGTCGCGTCGCTCGTCCTGCGCGAGACCGGACGCCCGTACACCTACATCCACGACGGCGCGCTCATGGTGGAGGAGGCAGCGCGCAAGCTCCTCCACGGGATGAACCCATACGTCGCCGACTACCTGGACACGCCGATGTTCTACTGGCCGATGATCAACAACCCGGCCCTGTACCACCTGACCTACTTCCCGTTCATGTTCCTCGTCACGGTGCCCTTCGTGTGGCTCTTCGACCACGTCGGCATCTTCTGGGACCAGCGCTACCTCTACCTGCCCGCGTACGTCGCGACGCTCTGCGTGGTCCCGTTCCTCATTCCTCGCAGGGGCGAGCCCCCGCACCCCCTAGGGGTACACGACGGCGACATGCGCGCGCGCCTCGCGCTCACCGCGATCGTCGCCCTCAACCCGCAGCTCTTCCCGTTCGTCGTCGAGGGGCGCAACGACTTCTTCGTGCTCCTGCCACTCTTCGGCGCCGTGCTCCTGCTCCAGCGCGAGCGGCGCACGCTCGCGTCCCTCGCGTTCGCGGTCGCCGGCGCGGCGAAGCTGCACGCGCTCTTCATCCTGCCCTTCGTCGCGGTGTATCTCGTGGCAACGAGACGCCCGCGCACCGTCGGCGAGGCCTGGTCCGCGCTGTGGCGGCCCGCCTGGCCGGCGGCCCTCGTCCTCGCGGCGACCTTCGTGCCGTTCCTGGTGAACGACTTCGCCGCGTTCTACGACGACGTCGTGCGCTACAACGCCGGCGGCGCCGCCTGGACCTATCCGATCTCGGGCATGGGCTTTTCCGCATTGCTCCTCGCGCTCGGCGTCATCGAGTACCGCCAGGCGGACTTCCCGTTCGCCGCGGTCGAGATCGCCGTCGCCGCGCCGATCGCCGCGTGGTGGCTCGTGAGGCTGTGGCGCCGGCCGACGATCGCGACGCTGCTGTCGGGCTACGCACTCGCGCTTCTCGCGTTCCTCTTCTTCGGGAGGTACTTCCAAGGGAACTACCTCGGCTTCATCCTCGCGATCGCGTCGCCGGTCCCGTTCCTCGCCGTTCGTCCCGCTCGCGAGCAGCGTCGCTCGCGGCGGGTCCGGGACGTCGTCCGTGCTCGCGGGTCCCTTCGCCCGAAGCCTGCGGTTCAACCGGTCCCCCTGACGGCCGGCTTGCGGGGGGCGAGTCCCGCTCCGCCGTCCGGCACCCCAGCCGCGCCGCCTCCGACCGATCCTGTTCTCGAGCCCTCGCTCGAGCCGGCACCGGTCGTCGCGACCTCGGCGGATTAACCTCGGCGTCATAGAGGCGCTTCAGGACTTCGCCGGGTGGCCTAGAGGGCCCATCCATGTAGCAATTGGTGTGTTCGATGGGGTACACCGCGGACACCAGGCGCTCATCGCCGAGCTCGCGCGCGGCGCGCGCGTCGCGGGGGCGACCGCGCTCGCGGCGACGTTCGACCCGCTCCCGATCCAGGCGCTCGCGCCCGGCGCGCCGCCGTCCGCGCTGTCCGACGCCGCCGAGCGCGCAACGCTGCTACGGCGCGCGGGCGCGGACGCCGTCGTCGTGTTCCGCTTCGACGAGCGGTTCGCGGCGCTCGGGCCCGACGAGTTCATCGACCGCATCCGGGGCGCGGGCGAGGTGCGGCGGATCGTCGTGGGCCCGGACTTCCACTTCGGTCACCGGCAGGAAGGCGACGTCGAGACGCTCCGCGCGCGAGGCGCTCGAGACGGCTTCACCGTCGAGGTCGTGCGGCCGGTCGAGCGCGGCGGCGCGGTCATCAGCTCGACGCGAATCCGTAATCTGCTCCGCGCAGGCGACGTCGCCGATGCGGCCGATCTGCTGGGCCGTCCCTACGCGGTCCGCGGCACGGTCGTCCACGGGAGCAAGCGGGGCCGCGCTCTGGGCTTCCCGACGATCAACCTCGCTCTCCCGCGCGAGCGGCTGCTGCCGCGCGACGGCATCTACGCCATGTGGATCGAGATGGGCGAGGGGCGCTTCGCCGCTGCGGCTTCGCTCGGCGTGCGGCCGACGTTCGGCGGCGGGGAACGCGTCCTCGAGGCGTACCTGCTCGACTTCTCGGGCGACCTCTACGGTGAAACGGTGGAGGCCGCGTTCGTCGCGCGGCTACGCGACGAGCTGGCGTTCGCGAGCCCGGCGGACCTCAGCGTGCAGATCGCCCGGGACGTGGAGGAGACCCGGAGGGCGCTCCGTTAGTTCCAGGCGAGCGCGCCGGGCACGACGTGCCCGCTGTCGACGACTCTCCGCACGCGCCGTAACAGGTCCGTAATGTCGAACGGTTTTGCAACGACGTCGGCGACGCCGAGCTCGCTCGGCCCGGCGGATACGAACTCGCTCCTCCCGGTCACGAGGACGACGGGCACGCCGAACCGCTCCGTCATCGAGCGGGCCCAGAGGCGCACCGCCTCGATCTCGGGCCGCATCACGACGTCGGTCACGATGACGTCGAGGGCCGGGACGAAGGGAATGGGGTCGGCCTGGAAGCCCTCGCAGACGCCGTAGCCGTCGCGGAGAAGGAGCTCGGCGATGGCGCGGCGGGTCGCGTAGTCATCTTCCAGCACGAGGGCGATCCGCATGGCAGCGGATATGCATCTGCGGTGCCACGTCAGAGGGCGGCTCCCCGGTGGGAGAGCCGCCCTCTGTTTTTGTCGCTACTTGCTCTGGGCCTTCTGCGCGAAGCTGTTGTCGAAGAGGTTGTTCACGTCGACCTTGTCGTCCGGCTTCACGTTGCCGCACAGGGTCGGGTTCACCTTGCAGTCCTCGACGTTCATCTTGAGCACGTTCTGCGCGCCGGCGGGGTCGATGAGGCCGTCCGCCGAGACGTAGCCCTTCGCTGCGTCGAGCGTCTTCACGTAGAGGTCCACGTCGTCGCCGGTCACGCTCTTCGGCAGCTTCGCGGCGATGTCCTTCGACGGCGTCGCCTGGATGTACTTGTTCGTCTTCACGAGCGCGTTCACGACCCGCTGGACGACGTCCGGGCTCTTGGCGATGAAGTCGGCGGTCGTGACTGCCCCGGTGAACTGGTAGGACCCGCCAATGAGCTCGGTGGTGTCCTTCACCGTTCGGTAATCCTTGAGGATGAAGCCCTTGTTCGCCGCGACGTACTGCGTGATGTACGGGTCCGAGTTGATGCAGGCGTCGGCCCCCTTCGAGTCGAGCGTCGCGGCCATCGTGCCCGAGCCGCACGGCTTGAAGGTGTAGTCCTTGTCCTGCACGAGCCCGGCCTGGTTGAGCGCGTATGTGAGCACCACGTGTGTCCCAGTGCCCTGCCCCGTCGCTCCGACGGTCTTGCCCTTGAGATCCTTGAGGGTCTTGACCGTGTCCTTGAGCTCGTTCCGGACGACGATCGCGGCGCCCGGCGTCTTGGAGAAGGAAACGACCATCTTCGTCGGCTTCCCAGCGATCTGTGCCTTGATGGACTGATCCATCGAGTTGCCCGTGAACTCGACCGAGCCGGAGAGGAGGGCGGTCGCCGCGTCGTTTCCCGACGCGGAATAGCTGAGCGAGACGTCGAGGTTCTCGTCCTCGAAGTAGCCGAGCGCCTTCGCGAGGTCCCATGAAAGGTAGTTGAGCGACGCGGCCGACCCGATCGCCACCTTGATCGCGGCGCGCGGCGGCTTCGTCGGCGCGGCGGACGCGGCGGCGGTGCCTGCCGCCTGGCTGGCGGCCGGTGCCGCGCCGCCGCCGCACGCGGCCGCGAGGAGCAGCCCGGCCAGCGCGAACCCGAAGCCTCGCTTTGTCATGATGTCCTCCACCCTGTCGTCGATCAGTGCTCCCGGCGCGGCTTCCAGCGAGAGAACGCCCCCTCCGCGAGCTGCAGCCCCGCGTCGAGCAGGAGCGCCAGCGCCGCGATGAGCACGATACCCCCGAAGACACCCGTCGAGTCGAAGAACGCCTCCGCGGTCGCGATGCGACGCCCCAGTCCGGCGTTGGAGCCGATGTATTCGGCGACGACGGCGCCCGCGAACGCAAAGCCCGCGCTCGTTCGCAGGCTGGCGACGATCGCGCTGAACGCGGCCGGGAGGAGCACCTGCGACGTTACGTCCCGGCGCCGGGCACCGAGCACGCGGACGTTGTCGACGAGGGTCTGGTCCACGTCCCGGATCGCCGTGAACGTGGCGAAGAAGACGATGAAGAAGACGAGCGTGACGCCGAGCGCGACCTTGCTCTGCAGGTCGATGCCGAAGGCGAGGATGAACACCGGGGCGAGCACGAGGCGGGGGATGGCGTTGAACATCGACAGGAGCGGATCGAACGCCTTCCCGAGAAGCTCGTTGCGCGCGAAGAGGTAGCCGATCGCGACCCCGAGGAGCGTGCCGATGACGAACCCGAGGATCGTCTCGAGCAGCGTGATGCCGATGTCCCGGTAGATCGACCCCTGCCCGAGGCCCTCCGCGAACCAGCCACCGATCCGCGGGACGAAGAGGGAGGGCCGCGAGTAATAGAACTTGTCGAGGATGCCGGCCTGCCCGAGCACCTCCCAGGCCCCGATGAAAAACGCGATCACCGCGAGCTGGATGGTCCGGACGAACCACGTGCGCCGGGTGAGGGGGACCGCGGTCGTCGCGGTCAGGTCGAGCGTGCTCATCCTGCCTCGAGGCTGCGCTTGTACGAGCGCGCGACCTCGTCGCGCAGGTCCGCCCAGGCGCGCTCGTACAGGGCCACGAACTCGGGCGCGAAGCGGATCTCGGTGACGTTCCGAGGGCGGGGGAGGGCGACCGGGTAGCGCGCCTTGATCGTCCCGGGGCCCGCGGTCATGACGACGATCTCGTCCGAGAGCGCGATCGCCTCCTCGAGATCGTGCGTGATGAAGAGCACTGTCTTGCCCGACGCGCCCCACAGGTTCAGCAGCTCGTTCTCCATGAGATTGCGGGTCTGGACGTCGAGGGCGCTGAACGGCTCGTCCATCAGGAGCACCGACGGATCGCGGACCAGCGACTGCGCGAGCTGCGCGCGCTTGCGCATCCCGCCCGACAGCTCGTGCGGGTAGTTGTCGATGAACGGGCCGAGCCCGACGCGGACGATCCATTCCTTCGCGCGCGCCGGATCGCGCTCCCCGCGAAAGCGCAGCGGCAGCTCGACGTTCTCGCGCACCGTCCGCCAGGGCAGGAGCGCGTCGCGCTGGAAGATGAAGCCGACGTCCGTGCGGACACCGGTCACGCGGCTGCCGAGGAGCGTCACCTCGCCGACCGTGGGCGGCAGGAGCCCCGAGACGAGGCCGAGGAGCGTCGACTTCCCGCACCCCGACGGCCCCACGACCGACACGAAACGTCCCGCGGGGATGTCGAGGTCGACGTGCTCGATCGCGAGGTACGGCCGCTTCCGCGGCGGCCGGTAGACCTTCGCGACGTCGCGGAGCGAGATCGCGGGCGCCATCCGCGGGATTATCTCCGCGCCGCGTCGACCTCCTGTGGGCGCCAGTCGCGCACGAGCCGCTCCACCCGCTCGGGCGCGACGGGCTGCGTGATCCACGAGATCCCCGCGATCTGCGCCTGCACCCGCGCGGCGCCCTCGAACGCGGTCGTCGCCGCCGCGGCGTCCCGGCTCGCGACGAGCCGCTCGATCGCCCCGGCCACCGCCCGTGGGTCGCGCTCGAGGACGGCGAAGAGCTCCGCGCGCAGGGTCGGTGCGTCCGCGGCCCCGAAGCCACGGCTCCTTCCGAGCTCTCGCGCGACGCGCGAACTGCCGCCCAGCGCGTGCGCCACGGGGAAAAGGAAGTTCAGCGCCTGCGCGGCGTGGCGTGCCGGCGTCGACCCGAGGTAGGGGCCGAACGAGCGCGCCTGCGGATCGGCGTCGCGCGCGAACGCGAGGCCGGTCCCATCGTCGTATCGCAGGTACGCCTCGACGGAGTCCGCGACGATCCAGTTGTACGGCGGGCACGACGCCTCGAGGAGACGGCGCTCGACGAACGCGGCCTCGTGCTCCGAGGCGCACTCGAGCACGTCGACCGCGGCGATCCGCCGCGCCATGCGGCGTAGATGCGGCCGGTCCCGGAGGTCGCCCCAGTAGCTGCGGACCCGCGAACGGAGCTCGGCCGCGCGACCGACGTAAAGGACGCGACCGCGCGCGTCCCGGAAGCGGTAGACGCCGGGCGAGCGCGGGAGCGTGGCGAGGCGATCCGCCAACGCGCCCGCCGCCGGCATCAGGCGGTGCCGCCCTCCGCGTACCGGCGCGCGTCGCCGATGCCGATCTCCCAGATGATCGAGGCCCACACTGGGGCGAAGCCCAGGCGCGTGTTGATCGCGAGCATCGGTGCGTTCGCGTCCGCATTACCCGTGCGCACGAAGCGCGCGTTCGGCCACTCGCGCAGCGCGCGCGCGAGCATCGCCGCCTTGAGCCACTTCCCGAGGCCCCGTCCGCGATGCGCTGGGATCACCGCCGTGCCTTGCTGCGAGATGACGTGCGGGATCTTCGGGTCGTAGGTGAGCTCGGTGAAGCCGGCGGTGTCGCCGGTCGCTTCGTCGATCACCAGGGCGAGACGGCGCTCACGCCCGGCCTCACGACGCGAGCGGTCCCACTCGCGGATGAGCTCCGGCGTGTGATGCCAGTCCTCGATGCCGGATTCGCCGCGCGGCGCCGTGTTCATCGTGTCGTACGCGACGATAACGTTGCGCACGAGGGCATCCGGCACGTCGGCGTCGATCCACTCGAGCCGGTACCCCCCGGGCCGGAGCGCGCTCCACTCGCGCACGAGATCGCGATCGAGCTCGCGTAGGTCGAGCTGGTTCACGTGCGCACGGAGCGTCTCGTGCGCGCCGATGCGGCGCGCGAACGCCTCACCGGCCGGGACGCGGTCGTTCGTGTAGTGCTCGAACACGATGTCGTCGCCGTCGCCCGCCGAACGGACGACCTCGCGGTAGAGCGCGCGGCCGATCCCGCGTCGGCGGTGCGCCGGCAGGACGCTCACGCCGGCCTCGCGGAGATGCTTGTTCGTGTCGGCCACGAACTGCCCGAGGGAGGCCTGCGCGACGACCGTTCCGGCAGCGTCCCGCGCGAGCCATTCCCGCATCCGGAACATTTTGGGCCGCGCCCGCGCGCGGGCCGCGATCGCCGCGGCCGGCACGGGCGGATCGTCCGGGAGGTACTCACGCTGCAGCGCGTTGCGCAGCGCCGCGACCTCGGCGACGAGCGGCTCAGGCGCGCTCGGGAGGTCGAGCTGCTCGATCGTGAACGCGCGAGAGGCCGTCTGCATCGGTCTTGCATCATGGCATTCGTCGCGCCACGCGCTCCGTCAATTTCGGCATAGAGACGGACTCGCGACGTGGCCAGCGCACGGCCGACCATTCTTTTCCGGTAGACTTCATCGCGAAGGAAATCAAGAAAGGACAACGGGTGCCGTCAGCAACGATCCCCAACAAAGGCGAGGTCATCGCGGCCAACCGCCGCGATGCGAAGGACACCGGTTCGCCGGAGGTCCAGATCGCCATCCTCACCGCGCGGATCAAGCACCTCACCGAGCATCTGCGGACCGCGCACCACGACAGCGCGAGCCGTCGCGGTCTGCTCATGATGGTCGGCCAGAGGCGACGGCTCCTCGCCTATCTGCACCGAAAGAGCCCGGAGCGCTACCAGGAGATCCTCGGGCGACTCGGTCTGCGGCGGTGAGCCCCGCGTAGGTCTCGCGCCGGCATCCGAGCAAACACCACATGTCGATAACCAGAGCCCAGGCCGTCATCAACGGCAAGCCCCTCGTCTTCGAGACCGGAAAGCTGGCCGAGCAGGCCGGTGGCGCGGTCACCGTCCGTTACGGCGACACGATCGTCTTCGCGGCGGCCACGGTCTCGCCGACCATCCGGCCCGGCATCGACTTCTTCCCGCTCACCGTCGACTTCGAGGAGCGCCTCTACGCGGCCTGCAAGATCCCCGGCTCGTTCCCGCGCCGCGAGGGCCGGCCGTCCGAGGAGGGCATCCTCACCGCACGACTCACCGACCGACCCATCCGGCCACTTTTCCCGAAGGGGTTCCGCAACGACGTCCAGATCGTCGTCTCGCCGTTCAGCGCCGACCAGGAGAACGAACCCGACATCCTCTCGGTGAACGCCGCGTCCGCCGCCCTCGCGATCTCGAACGCGCCGTTCGACGGACCGATCGGCTGCGTTCGGGTCGGGACGGTCGACGGCACGCTCACGCTGAATCCCACGATCCAGGAGCTCGAGACGAGCGAGATGGATTTCGTCATCGCCGGCACCCGCGACGCGATCATGATGCTCGAGGCGGGCGCGAACCAGGTGACCGAGGAACGGTTCGTCGAAGCACTGCGGCTTGCGCAGCCCGCCATCGCGGAGCTCATCACCGCGCAGGAGGCGCTCGTCCGCGCCGTCGGAAAGCCGAAGATCGAGTGGACGCCGGAGAAGGTCGATCCAGCCAAGGAGGCGAGGGTCGCCGAGTTCTTCAAGGACAGGATCCGTGGCAAGGTCCGCAACCCCGACAAGGCGCAGCGCGAGGTCGGCCTCGACGAGCTCAAGCGCGAGGGCATTGCCGCGCTGGTGTCCCGTGGGGGGTCCGAGGGGGGCGTAGCCCCCAGCGATTCGATCAGCGAGGCGGACGTCAGCCTGACCTTCGACGCACTCCTCAAGAAGGAGATCCGCCGCGCCATCCTCGACGAGGGCATCCGACCGGATGGCCGGGGCCTGAAGGACATCCGGCCGCTCTCGATCGAGGTCGGCGTCCTCCCGCGCACGCACGGCTCCGCGCTCTTCCAACGCGGCCAGACCCAGATCCTCTCGGTCGTCACGCTGGGCCCGGGCGGCGACGAGCAGATCATCGACACCCTGTCGCCCGTCGAGTCCAAGCGCTACCTGCACCACTACAACTTCCCGCCGTATTCGGTCGGGGAGGTCCGGCCGCTCCGCGGCGCGAGCCGTCGCGACATCGGGCACGGCGCGCTGGCCGAGCGGGCGCTCCTTCCGGTCATCCCGCCGAAGGAGGAGTTCCCGTACACGATCCGCGTGGTCTCCGAGACACTCGGCTCGAACGGCTCCACGTCGATGGCCGCGACGTGCGGCTCGACGCTCTCGCTCATGGACGCGGGCGTGCCGATCAAGGGGATGATCGGCGGCATCTCGATCGGCCTCGTCACGGACGAGGGCGGCGGCTACAAGCTACTCACCGACATCCAGGGCATGGAAGACAACTACGGCGACATGGACTTCAAGGTCACGGGCTCGGAGCGCGGCATCACCGGGATCCAGCTCGACATCAAGGTACGGGGCCTCTCGATCGAGATCATCAAGAGCGCCCTCGCGCAGGCGCGCGAGGCGCGGATGACGATCCTCGACGCGATGCGCCAGGTCATCGACACGCCGCGACCGGACCTCTCGCGCTGGGCGCCGCGGATCGAGACCATCAAGATCCCGCCGGACAAGGTGCGCGAGGTCATCGGCCCCGGTGGCAAGATGGTCCGCGCGATCCAGGCCGAGACCGCGACGACGATCGAGCTCGAGGACGACGGCACCGTGCGCATCACCGGCGCGAAGGCCGAGGGCCGCGAGAAGGCGCGGGCGATGATCGAGGGGCTGACGAAGGAGCCCGAGGTCGGCGAGGTCTACCAGGGCAAGGTCACGCGGATCATGAGCATCGGCGCGTTCGTCGAGTACCTCCCGGGCAAGGAAGGCCTCGTGCGGATCTCCGAGCTGTCGCAGGATCGCGTCGGCCGGGTCGAGGACGTCGTCAAGGTCGGTGACGCGGTGACCGTCAAGATCGCCGAGGTCGACCGGCAAGGCCGGGTCAACCTCTCGATGCGCGCGGTGGGCGAGGGCGACGGCGACGGCTACGAGACCCGCCAGCGCGCGGAACGGGACCGCTACCGCGACCGTGACCAAGGCGGCGGGTTCCGCCGCGGGCCGGGCGGGCCCGGCGGCGGAGGGGGATTCCGGCGAGGCGGTCCGCCGCGCGGCTAGAACGATCTGCTCAGCCTGATCCTGCCTGCCTACAACGAGGCGCGGCGCGTGGAGGAGAGCCTCACGCGCTGCGTCGAGTTCTTCCGCGGGCGAGGCCTCGGCGCGGAGATCATCCTCGCGGATGACGGTTCGAGCGACGCGACCGTGGACATCTTCCACCGCGCGAAGACGGCCCTCCCGCAGGCCGGGCTGACCTTCAAGGTCCTGCACCTGCCGCACAAGGGAAAGGGAGCCGCGGTCCGCGCCGGCGTGAAGGCCGCGACCGGCGATCCGATCGCATTCCTCGACGCAGATCTCACGATCCCGATCGACATCCTCGATCTCTTCCTTCAGGCGCTCGCGAGCGGCGCGGACGTCGCCATCGCGTCGCGGTACATGCCGGGATCGATCGTCGACCGGCCCTGGTGGCGCCGCGTCATGGGCGACGTCTACCGCTGGTTCGTGCACCTCCTCGTGCCGACCGACATCCGCGACACGCAGTGCGGCGGAAAGATGTACACCGCCGAGGCGGCGAAGGATCTCTTCGGGCGGCAGCGGCTCGACGGCTTCGCGTTCGACGCGGAGGTCTTGTTCCTCGCGCGCCGCGCGGGCTATCGCGTCCGCGAGATCCCCTTCGCCCTCCGTCAGCGCCGCGAGACGAGCGTCGACTTCCTCAGCGACGCTCCGCGGATGTTCCGCGACCTGTTCCTCATCCGCATCAACGCGCTGCGCGGGCTGTATCGGGCATGACGCTCGTCGTCACCGCAGACGACCTCGGGCTCTCGCCCGGCGTGACGAAGGGCATCCTCGAATCGCACCGCCGCGGCGTCGTCCGATCCGCGTCGCTCGTCGTCACCTTCGCGGCCGCCGAGGAGGCCGCCGCGCTCGCCCGGGCCGAGCACGATCTCGAGGTCGGCCTCCACCTCGACCTCGTCGGCGGCGGACCCATCGCCGATCCGGCATCCATACCGAGCCTGTGCGACGACGACGGACGGTTCCATCCCCTCGCGGAGTTCGCCCGCAGGCTCGCGATCGGACGCATCCGCGCGCACGAGCTCGCCGCCGAGGTCCGCGCGCAGGTCGCCCTCGCGCGCCGTTGGGGAGTCCCGGCGCTCGCCTGGGACTCGCATCGGCACGTGCACCTCATGCCGCCCGTCGCCCGCGTCGTGAGCCGCGTCGCGCGTGAGGAAGGCGTGCGCTGGGTGCGCCGCGGCACCGCGCCGCGCTGGCCCGGGGCGAAGGGCGCCGCGATCCACGCCGCCTCGCTCGTGAGCGCGCTCGCGTACCGCGGCATCGCGGGCAACGCCTGGTACGTCGACCTCACCGGCAGCCGGCCCCGCCTGGATGCGACCGGCCTGGCGCTCCTCCCGGCTTACGGCCGGCTGGGCGAGATCGGTGCGCACCCCGGCTACGTCGACGCCGAGCTCCGGCGGGTCGATCCGGTCCTCGCCGAGCGCGAGGCGGATCTCGCGCTCCTCACCGACCCGCTCGTCCGCGCCGCGCTCGACGGCGCGATCCGCTGGCGCGTTCCGTAAGTGCCGGGCTCGCGCACGAGCGGCGCGCTCAACCGTGCGGTCCACCGGTACCGCTCCGCGCCGCTCGGCGCGCGCCTCTTCGTCCACGGGCGTGCATTCCTTTCCGACCTGGCGTTCATCGAGCGCTACGTCCCGCGTACCGGGTTCATCGTCGATCTCGGCTGCGGGCATGGGCTCTTCGCCTGCGTCCTGCGTGAGGCCTCCGACACGCGACGCGTCCTCGGGATCGACCTCGATCCGGACAAGATCGAGATCGCGCGGGGCGCGATCCGCGACACGCAGTGGCTGCGGTTCGAGGTGGCTGACATGGTCGCCGACGCGCCGCCGAAGTGCGACGCGGTGACGATCGTGGACGTCCTCTATCTCCTTCCGTTCGAGGCCCAGGAGCGGGTCCTGCGGAACGTCGCCTCGGCGCTTGGCGAAGGCGGTCCGCTCATCGTCAAAGCGCAGGAGCGCCGCACCGACGCGCGTTACGTGCTCACCTACGCGCAGGAGCTCGTCACCGTCGGCCTGGGCTTCACGCGCGGCGGGCGGGAGCGGTTCTTCTTTCCGTCGCGCGAGGACGCCCTCGCGATGTTCGAGCGCGCGGGATTCGCTATCGAGGTCGTCGACATGCCGCGCCGCCCGTACACGGATGTCCTCTACCTGGGACGGAAGAAGCCGGCGCTCTAGGGGTTCAAGAGGCGGATGCGGAACTCCCAGGGGCCCGCCGTCCGCTGCGAGTCGACCATCTCGGATCCGGAGAGCGTCGACCAGACGACCTCGGCGACGCGGAGCCGGAGCTCGCGCGCGCCCTCGGGCACGGCCGGCGCGAACGCCGACGCCATACGCCAGACGACGCCCCCGCCATCCGTGCCGCCACCGCTCCCGCCGTACGGTCGCTCCTTGTAGGCGGTGCCGCGGTCGTCCGTCGCCTGGACCTCGAAGCGGGGAAGCCCAAAGGCGTCGCCGGGACCGCCGGTGACCCCGTGCTGGACGAGGTGGAACTGCGCGACGGCGCCGTCGCGGTAGAGCTCGACCGCGAGGAGCGTGAGGGCGATCTCGGACGAGCCGGCCCGTTCGCCGACGCCGATCACTCGGAGCACGTCGGTGAGCCTCTGCTTCTGAAAGGCTTCGCGGTCGATCCGCCGGCCAGGCCTGGCGTAGCTCTTGGCTTTGAAGACGGGCGTGCGTCCGCTGGTCTCGTCCGACCCCATCACGACGAGCGCAGCACGCGAAATGCCATCGAAGAACAGCCGCCCTGCCGCCATAATCACGCGCGGTGAACGATGCGGCCCCGATGGACCTGAACGCTGTCGCCGCCGAGATCCGTGCCTGCCGGGCCTGCCCGCTCCACCGAAGCGCCCGCCAGGCCGTCCCCGGCGACGGCACCGGCGAGTCCGGCCTGTTCTTCTTGGGCGAGGCCCCCGGGTACCACGAGGACGTGCAAGGCAAGCCGTTCGTCGGCGCCGCGGGCCAGTTCCTGGACGAGCTCCTCGCCGGGATCGGCCTCGACCGGCGGAAGGTGTTCATCACGAACGTCGTCCGGCACCGGCCGCCCGAAAATCGCGACCCGCTCCCGGACGAGGTCGCCGCCTGCGACGTCTGGCTTCGCCGACACCTCGAGGTGCTGCGCCCGCGGGTCATCGTGACGCTGGGCCGGCACGCGATGGGCAAGTTCTTCCCGGGCGAATCCATCTCGCGCATCCACGGCAAGCCGCGGCTGAAGGACGGGCTCGTCATCTTCCCCGTCTACCACCCGGCGGCGGCGCTTCACCAGCCCGCGCTTCGCGACGCGCTCTTCGCGGACTTCGCCGCGCTCGCCCTCTACCTCGCGCGACCTCCCGCTCCCAAGCCCGAGGCCGAAGAGGCGAAGAGGCCGGCGGAGCAGATCACGCTCTTTGGCTAGCCCGCTGCGGGTCATCCCGCTCGGTGGTGTCGGCGAGATCGGGAAGAACATGCTGGCGATCGAATCGGGCGACGACATCGTCGTCATCGACGCCGGCCTCATGTTCCCCGACGAAGAGATG
The DNA here is from genome assembly GCA_005883625.1 of Chloroflexota bacterium. Classification (GTDB taxonomy): domain Bacteria; phylum Chloroflexota; class Limnocylindria; order P2-11E; family P2-11E; genus 3-1-20CM-2-70-9. The sequence continues at coordinate 118,212 of VBDU01000076.1, forward strand.
CTGGGCATCGATCTCGTCATCCCCGACATCGCCTACCTGCGGCCGCGAAAGTCGCGGATCCGCGGCTTTCTCATGACGCACGCGCACGAGGACCACATCGGCGCGCTGCCGTACGTGCTTCGCGAGCTCATCGAGGTCCCGATCTACGGCACGAAGCTCACGAACGGCCTCATCCGCACCAAGCTCCGCGAGCACAAGCTCGCGGACAAGGCGACGTTCCGCGAGATCCGCCCAGGCGAGCCGTTCACCGTCGGCGGCCTGCGCTGCGATTCGTACACCGTCTGCCACAGCATCCCGGACGCGATCGGCGTGACCATCGAGACGCCGTACGGAACGGTGGTGCATTCGGGCGACTGGAAGTTCGACCATACCCCGGTCGACGGCAGGCAGACCGACTTCGCCCGGCTCTCCGCGATCGCCGCGAAAGGCGTGCTCCTCCTCATGTCGGACTCGACCCGAGCGGAGGTCCCCGGCTATACGCCGTCCGAGCGGCACGTCGGTGAGATGTTCGACGCGATCATGTCGCGCGCCCCCGGCCGCGTCATCACGACGACCTTCGCCTCGAACATCTCGCGTATCAAGCAGATCGTCGAGATCGCCTCCGCATGGGGCCGCAAGACGGCCATCGTGGGCCGTTCGATGGAGAACTACACGAAGACCGCCCGCGAGCTCGGCTACCTCGAGTACCCCGAGGGCGCGATCGTCCATCCGAACGAGATCGGAAAGCTCCCCGACCAGGAGCTCTGCATCATCACGACCGGGAGCCAGGGCGAGCCCACGAGCGCGCTCTCGCGCATGGCGCTCGGCGACCATCGGCACGTCGCGGTGAAGGAAGGTGACACGGTCGTCATGTCGGCGACGCCGATCCCAGGCAACGAAGAGCTCGTGACGCGAACGATCGACAACCTCTTCAAGCTCGGCGCGGAGGTCATCTACGACCCCGCGACGCGCCCGCACGTGTCGGGACACGCGAGCCAGGAGGAGCTGAAGCTCCTCCTCAACATCCTCCGGCCGACGTACTTCGTGCCCATCCATGGCGAGTACCGGATGCTGGTGCGGCATGCCCGGATCGCCATGGACCTGGGCGTCGAAGCGAAGAACGCGTTCGTCCTCACGAACGGCGACGTCCTCGAGATCGACGCGAAGGGCGCCCGGGTGGGGGAGAAGGTCCAGTCGGGCGTGGTCTACGTCGACGGCCTGGGTGTCGGCGACGTCGGGCAATCGGTGATGCGCGACCGCTGGTCGATCGGCAGCGACGGCATCTTCCTCGTCGTCGTGACGATCGAGCAGCGCACCGGCGCGGTCGTCGCGGGCCCTGACATCGTCACGAAGGGCTTCGTGCCCGAGCACGATGCCGCCGAGATCGTCGAGCTCGCGAAGCAGCGGGTCCTCGATGGCCTGGCGGAGGCGCAGACCGGCGAGCACCTGGCCGAGCCCGCCGCGCTCAAGGACGCGATCCACAGCAGCGTCGCTTCGTTCCTCTACGAGCGGACGAAGCGCCGTCCGATGGTGCTGCCCGTGATCATGCAGGTATAGCGATGGCGAAGAGAGCCGCCCGGCAGCAGCGGCGCGGCGCGGGCCCGGCGCTCGAGGCGCGGATCCGGAACGAGGTCGGCGCGATCGCGGTCGTCGCGTTCGCGATGCTCTCCGCGGTCGCGCTGCTCACGGATCAGGGCGCGCTCCTCCATTGGTGGCGTGACTCGCTCTTTGCCGTGCTCGGCTGGGGCGCGATCCTCGTCCCGCTCGTGCTCGCGGCCGCCGCGCTCGAGCTGTGGTTCGGGTTCCTGCGGCGCGAGGCGGTGCTGCCCATCGCCGGCGGCACGATCGTGATCCTCGCGGTGCTCGGGCTCGCCCGGCACTACCTGCGCGACGATCTCGCGGGCGGAGTCGTCGGCGGCACGGTCGCGAGGGTGGCGAACAGCGCCTTCGGCGACGTCGGCGCGCCCATCGCGCTGATCGCGCTTTTGCTTGTCGGCGTCGTCATCGCCGCGAACCGGACGCTCGCCGACCTCCTCGGGCCGGGCTGGCGCCGCCGCGACCTCTTCACGGGCGGTCTGCGCCCGGGCCGCGAGCTCGCCGGGGGCACGGCGCCGAAGTTCGCGCGCATATTCGACGAGCCCGGGGATCTCGACGACGAGCCGGTGCGCATCAACCTTCCCGAGCCGCGGGCGGCGAAGCCGGCACAGGCGCGGCTTCTCGACGCCGCGCTACCGAAGCCCCTCGAACCGGCGGCCGCTGCTCCGCTCACGCCTTCCATCGCCGGACTGCCCAGCGCGGCGGTCGCGGCCGAGGGCGTGTTGCACGCGACGGCGCCGGAGAAGCCGTGGGCGCTGCCGTCGATCGATCTCCTCGAGGAGGGCTCCGCCGCCCGATCGGGCGAGGGCGAGGTCCGCCGGAACATGCGCATCATCGAGGAGACGCTCGCGCACTTTGGTATCGGCGCGAAGGTCGTCGCGGTGAGCGTCGGTCCAGTTGTGACGCGCTACGAGCTCAAGCCCGCCGCGGGCGTGAAGCTCTCGCGGATCGAGGCGCTCGCGGACGACCTCGCCCTGGCGCTGGCCGCGCGCAGCCTGCGCATCGAGGCGCCGATCCCGGGCAAGAGCGTCGTCGGCATCGAGATCCCGAACCTCGCGATCGGCCTCGTCTCGCTCCGTGACGTCGCGGAGAGCGCCGATTTCCGCGGCGCGAGCTCCAAGCTCACCGTGGCGCTCGGTCGCGACGTCGCAGGCTCCGCGATCGTGACGGACCTCGCGAAGCTCCCGCATCTCCTCATCGCCGGCCAGACCGGCTCGGGGAAGAGCGTGTGCATCTACTCGATGATCACGAGCCTGCTCCTGCAGGCGACGCCCGACGAGGTCCGGGTCGTCCTCGCCGACCCCAAGCGCGTCGAGCTCGCCCCCTTCAACGGCATCCCGCATCTCGTCGTGCCGGTCGTCACGGACCACGACAAGATCCTCAACGCGCTCTACTGGGCGGTCGGCGAGATGGACCGGCGCTACCGGCTCTTCGCGCGCGCGACCGCACGCAACATCGAGCGCTACAACGAGTCGCGGACCGGACAGGACCGGATCCCGTACATCGTCATCGTCATCGACGAGCTCGCGGACCTCATGATGACCGCGCCGATCCAGGTGGAGAAAGCGATCACCCGCATCTCGCAGCTCGCGCGCGCTACGGGGATCCACCTCGTCGTCGCGACGCAGCGCCCGTCGGTCGACGTCATCACCGGGCTCATCAAGGCGAACATCCCGGCGCGCGTCGCGTTCGCGACCGCGTCGGCGGTCGACTCGCGCACGATCATCGACATGGCCGGCGCCGAGAAGCTCCTCGGCCGCGGTGACCTCCTGTGGCAGCCGCCGGACGTGCCCAAGGCGATCCGCGCCCAGGGCGTGTTCGTGTCGGACCAGGAGGTCGAGCTCGTCACCCGCCACTGGAAGCAGCAGGGCGAGCCCCATTACAACCTCTCGATCCTCGAGGACAAGGAGCGCGCCCGGGCGCGCGAGGACGCCGGCGACGACATCGACGACGAGCGGTACGAAGAGGCCGTGGACATCGTGCAGCGGGCCGGGCAGGCTTCGGTGTCGATGCTCCAGCGGAAGATGACGATCGGCTTCGCGCGCGCTGGCCGTCTCATCGACATCATGGAGCGCGAGGGGGTCATCGGCCCCTCGCAGGGGCCCGGGAAGATGCGCGAGGTGTACGTCATGGCGGATAGGGGCACGAGCGGCGGCGAGGAGTGAGGGGTGGAAGGGGCGAAGCCCCTGCGTTGAACGGAAAAGGCGAAAGGGGCGAAGCCCCTTGAGCAAGCTCGGCGACAGCCTGCGGGCGCAGCGTGAGAAGAAGGGGATCACGCTCGACCAGGCCGCCGCCGACACGCGCATCCGCGAAAAGTTCCTCAAGGCGCTCGAAGACGGGGACTATCAGTCGCTCCCCGGCGCCGTCTATACGAAGGGCTTCCTGCGCAACTACGCGGAGTATCTCGACCTGCAGGCCGACGAGCTCGTCGTCCTCTTCCACCAGGAGCGCGGCGGCCAGCCCGAGGCGCCTCGCTCGTTCCAGCCGATGCGCCCCGTCGTCCACCGCAGCCTCATCTTCACGCCCAAGGTGCTCCTGCCCGTCGTCGTGCTCGCGGGCGTCGTGCTCTTCGTGGGCTACCTCTACTACCAGTTCACGTCGTTCGCGACCCCGCCGCGGCTCGATGTGACCGATCCCCCGGGCGACGTCATCGCGTCGCAGCCGGACCTCCTGATCAGGGGCGTCACCGTCGCGGACGGGCGGATCACCGTGCGAGCGTTCCCGGGACAGAACGCCATCACGGACGTGCGCCCGGCCACGGACGGCACCTTCAGCACGAACGTGTCGCTCGTCCAGGGCGCGAACCACATCGAGATCGAGGTGCTCGACGCCGCGGGCAAGGTCAGCCGCGTCACGCGCAACGTGCGACTCGAGGTCGCGGCGACGACCCCGCCCGGTCCACCGCCGCAGCTCATCGTCGAGCAGCCGGCGAACGGCGCCGCGTTCACGAACACGCCGGTGCAAGTGAGCGGACGGGTCGATCGTTCGATCACCAGCCTCCAGGTCAACAACATCGCGGTGGGCGTGAATCCGGATGGCAGCTTCACCGCGCGCTACTACCTCCCGGCGGGACCGCAGTCCTTCCGGATCGTGGCGCGCAACGCCGCCGGCGGCGTCGTCGAGGAGACCCGGAACGTCGTCGTCAGCTACACGGCCGCCGTCGTGAACGTGTTCGTGCGCGGCGGCGACGCGTGGCTGCTGGCGACGGTCGACGGCGCCGACGTCGCGGGCACCGGGCGCGTCTACAAGGACGGCGAGACCGCCGTCTTCACCGGCCGGGAGGTCCGCCTCCGGAGCGGCAACGCCGGCGCGACCCAGGTCATCTACAACGGCACGCTCATCGCGAACCTGGGCCGCCAGGGCGAGGTCGTGGACCGCACGTTCACCGCGCAGTGACGGCGTAGTGCCCGCGAAGTCGGCGCCAACGTACGAGGAGCTCGTGGCGCGCATGCGGCCGCTTCATGCACGGCTGCGGCGGCGAAGGCTCACCGTCGCCGCGGCGGAGTCGTGCACCGGAGGCTTGCTCGCGTCCGTCCTCAGCGCTCACGGCGGCTCGAGCGAGTACTTCAAGGGTGGCGCCGTCGTGTACTCGAACGAATCGAAGACCGCGCTCGCCGACGTCGCGCCCGACCTCATCCACGGGCACGGCGCCGTGTCGCCCGTTGTCGCGGGCGCTCTCGCGCGGGGTGCCCGGGAACGGCTCCGCGCGAAGATCGGGCTCGGGGTGACCGGGATCGCCGGGCCGGGCGGCGCGACCCCCGGCAAGCCGGTCGGGCTCGCGTACGTCGCGGTCGACAGCGATCGCCACTCCGCCGTGAAGAAGCTCCTCTGGCCGTACGACCGCGAGGGCAATCGCCTCGCGTCCGTCGGTGCCGCGCTCGACCTCCTCGAGAAGGCGATCGCGTGACCTCGCACTACCAGCGTCATCTCGGCCGCGCCTTCATCGACGAGGAGGTCGCCCGGAACTACCGCTACCGACAGCCGTACCCGCCGGAGGTCTTCGATGTCCTCGCCGGGCTGCTTGTCGCGCCACGGACGGTGCTCGACGCCGGCTGCGGGTCGGGCGCCCTGACGCGAGGGCTCGCCGGCTTCGCCGAGCGGATCGACGCCGTCGATCCGTCCGAAGCGATGATCCGCGAGGGCCGGCGCCTTCCCGGTGGCGACAGCGAGCGCATCCGCTGGATCGTGGGCCGCGCCGAGGACGCCCCGCTCGCCGCGCCGTACGGCCTCGCCACCACGGGCGCGAGCATTCACTGGATGGACCTTTCGGTCGTCCTGCCGCGCTTCGGCGCGGCGCTCGCGCCGACCGGCCGGCTCGCGATCGTCGATACCGAGAGCGTGTACGCGGACGAGGCCTGGCGGCGCGACCTCGTCGCCGTCTTCGAGAGATACTCGCCCGCGCACAGCGACGACTTCTACGGGCTCATCGCGGAGCTCGAAGCCTCCGGGCATTTCACGCGCGAAGGCGAGCGGCGAACGGCGCCCATCCCGTACGAGCAGTCCCTCGACGATTACCTGGCGATGCTCGCGAGCACCAGCTCCCTCTCTCGCGTCACCCTCCGAGACCGCGCGGACGCCTTCGAGCACGACGCGCGCGGCATCTTCGCCGCGCACGGCATGGAGCGCGTGCGGGCCGCGCTCGTCGCGCACATCGTGTGGGGCCGGCCGCGCTGATGAGCGCGAAGCCGCTCGGCGTCGGGCTCCTTGGCCTCGGGACCGTCGGGTCCGCCGTTGGCCGCGCGTTCGCCGACCGTTCGCGTCGCATCGACGCCGCCGCCGGTCGGCCCCTCAAGCTCGTGGCGGCCGCCGTGCGGGATCCGAAGAGAGCACGCGAGGCCGGCGAGGTCCCGGTGACCGCGGACGCGTTCGCGATCCTCGACGACCCCGAGATCGCGATCGTCGTCGAGGTGATCGGCGGGACGCGGCCCGCGCACGACCTTGTGCTCGCGGCGTTCGAGCGCGGGAAGCACGTCGTGACGGCGAACAAGGAGCTCGTCGCCAAGGAGTGGAACGGGCTTCACGAGGCGGCGCGGCTCGCGAGGCGCGAGCTCCGCTTCGAGGCCGCGGTCGCCGCCGCGGTGCCGGTCGTCGCCGGTTTCCGTGGCCTCGGCGCGGTGCGGCCGCGTGTCCTGCGCGGGCTGCTCAACGGGACGACGACGTACATCTGCTCGCGGATGGAGACGGGGAAGAGCTTCGACGAAGCGCTCGCCGAGGCGATGGCCGCGGGCTACGCGGAGGCCGACCCCACGAACGACGTGGACGGCCACGACGCCGCGTACAAGCTCGCGATCCTCGTTTCACTCCTCGAGGGCCGCCACTTCCATCCGGACAACGTGCGCCGCACGAGCCTGCGCTCGGCGACGGCGGCGGAGGTCGACGGCGCGGCCTCGCGCGGCAGGAAGATCCGCTACCTCGCGGTGGCCGACTTCGGCGAAAAGGCGACGAAAGCCCGCGTCGGGCCGGAGGAGGTCGCGGCGGGCTCACTCGAGGGCCAGGCCACCGGGCCGACGAACGTCGTGACGCTCGAGAGCGACCTCGCGCCGCACCTGGTATGGAGCGGGCCGGGCGCGGGCGGGGACGCGACCGCCTCCGCGATACTCGGCGACGTGATCCAGATCGCCCGCGCCGCTCGATGACCGAGGACGGCGGAGCCCCCCGACGACGGACCGTCCTGAAGTTCGGCGGTACCTCCGTCGCCTCGCCGGCCGCGCTCGAGAAGGTCGGCGAGATCGTCAAGGGAGTCGAAGGCGAGCGCGTCGTCGTCGTCTCCGCGACGGCCGGCACCACTGACGCGCTCGTCGCGGCGGCGCGCGACGCCGAGCGCGGCGACGCCCAGAAGGCTGAGCAGCAGATCGGCGAGCTCGCCGAGGCGCACAAGAACCTCGCCGCCGACACGCTCGGCTTCTCGTCGGGCGAGGTCCTGAAGGAGGTCGGCGACCTCACGGAGCGCACCATCGCACTCCTGCAGAGCGTCGCGATCCTCCGCGAGTGCACCGCCCGCACGCGCGACGCGATCGTCGCCTACGGGGAGCGCGTGTCCGCGCCCATCGTCGCCGCCGTCCTCGAGGCGAAGGGCGTGAAGGCCGAGGCGCTCTCCGCCGAAGGTCTCGTGATCACCGACGACGCCTTCGGGCAGGCGAATCCGAGCCTCGAAGAGACGCGCGCCCGCGCCGCCAAGGAGCTCATCCCACGCCTCGCCATCGGGGTGACGCCCGTCGTGACGGGGTTCATCGGCTCGACCCCCGAGGGCGTCACGACGACGCTCGGCCGCGGCGCCTCGGACTACTCCGCCGGCGTGCTCGCGGCCGCGATCGACGCGAGCGAGCTTCGCATCTACACCGACGTGAGCGGCGTGATGAGCGCCGACCCGCGCGTCGTCAAGGGCGCCAAGCCGCTGGGGTCGCTCTCGTACGCCGAGGCCGCGGAGCTCAGCTACTTCGGCGCGAAGGTGATCCATCCGCGCGCGGTGCTGCCCGCGGTCGAGCGCGGGATCCCGGTGCGGATCCTCAACACGTTCGTGCCGGAGCACCCGGGCACGACGATCACGACCGACACGCCGCGCGACGGCAGCGTCGTGAAGGCGACGACCTCCATAGGCGACCTCGGCCTCATCACGGTCCAGGGCGCGGGGATGAGCGGCATCCCCGGCTTCGCCGCGCGGGTCTTCGACACGACGGCGGCCGAGCGCGTCTCGGTGATGATGATCAGCCAGGCCTCGAGCGAGAACTCCATCTGCCTCGTCGTCGATGCCGCGTCGACCGATCGCCTCAAGAGCGCACTCGAGCGCATGTTCAGCGCGGAGCTCCGCCGGCACGACGTGGAGCGCGTCTCCATCGAGCGGCCCGTCGCCATCGTCGCCGCGGTGGGGGAGGGGATGCGCGGCACGCCCGGTGTCGCCGCGCGCGTCTTCGGCGCGCTCGGGAAGGCGGGCGTGAACGTCGTCGCGATCGCGCAGGGCTCGAGCGAGCTGAACATCTCGCTCGTCGTCGCCGAGAAGGATCGCGAGGCCGCCGTGCGCCTCATCCACGAGGAGTTCCATCGCTGAGGACGCTGAACCACTACAGCTTCCTCGGCGTCATGGCGCTCGTTCTCGTACCCACGGTCATCGGGCTCGTCGCAACGCTCACCGGCACGCCGATCTACCTGTTCGCCGCGCTGTTCGCCGAGGTCGTGCTCGTGCTCGGCCTGTGGTTCGCGCTCCGGCCGCGCGGCGCGGACGTTCGGACGAGGGCCGACCTCGAGCGCCTCGTCCGCGGCGGCAAGCCGGTCATCGTGGAGCTCTTCTCGAGCTTCTGCCTCGTCTGCATGTCGATCCGGCGGGCCTCGCGGACGGCGGCCGACGCGCTCAAGGGCGACTGGGTCGTGGCGCGCTGCGAGCTCCGGAGTCCGGGCGGCGCGGAGGTCGGCCGGGCGTATGGCGTTCAATACGTCCCGAGCTATCTCGTCTTCGACGAGCACGGCGACCTCGTCCGCCGGATCGTCCCGGATACGGTCACCCCGCTCGCCAACGGGTACCGCGTGCTCGACGAGCAAGGCAGAATCATCCGGAGGCTCATGCGGATCGAGCCAGAGGTCCTCGTGGATACGGCACGCGGCGTATGACGAGAGCCGCGCTGGATGCGGGCGCCCCGCTCGGGCTCTACGAGATCCTCGAGCCGGCAGGCGAACCGGAGCTGATCCACCGCGAGACCCGTGAGGGCGAGGCCATCCTCGATCTCGGCTGCGGGACGGGCCGGATCACCCACGCGCTCGCCGCGCTCGGCCGGCGCGTCGTCGCGGTCGACATGGATCCGGCAATGCTCGAACACGTGCACGGCGCCGAGACGGTCCTTGCGCGAATCGAGGAGCTCGATCTCGGGCGCCTGTTCGGCGGCGTCCTGCTCATGAGCAACCTCGTGAACAACCCCGACGACGAGCGCCGACACGCGCTCCTCCTGGCGTGCCGGCGCCACGTTTCGGCGAGCGGCGTCGTCCTCGTCCAGCGGCTGCATCCCGAGAGCGGGCTCGACCCGACGCCGACCGAGCGCGAGCTCGGCGGTGTGATCATCCGCACATCGGACGTACGCCGTGAAGGCCCTTTCCTCTACGTGACCATCGACTACGACGGCGGGGCGCGCGGCTCGTGGAGGGTGCGCCTCGAGGGCGCGCGCGTCCTCTCGGACGACGACGTCCTCGCCGAGCTCGGGACGGCCAGGCTGCGCTTTCTCAGATGGCTCGACCCTGAGCGGCGCTGGTTCGCCGCTGCGCCGGCCTGAAGATCACCTCGGTCGTCGACACGCTGCTCCGATCGCCGGAGCCGTCGATCCGGTGGAAGACGCGGGTCCACGTCCTCGAAGAGGACCCCGAGTCTCGGGCGATCCGCGCGCTCCGGGGGGAGATACGCGGCTCCGCCCGGGTGCGAGCGCTCCTTTCGCGACGGGACCAGCTCGGTCGACCCGGGACCGCCCGGCGCGTCTACTACAAGTGGCAAGGGCTGCACTGGGTCCTCGCGAGCCTCGCCGACCTCGGCTACCCGAGCGGCGACGAAAGCCTCTATCCGATCCGCGACCGGCTGCTCGAGCTCTGGCTCGGTCCGAGCTACTTCCGCGAGTTCGCGACGCGGACCGAGGCCGAGGCCTACCGCGGCCGAGGCGTTCCCGTCATGGAGGGCCGCTACCGGCGTTGCGCGTCGCAGCAGGGGAACGCCCTGTACTCGATCGTGACGCTCGGGATCGCGGACGAGCGGGCGGCGACGTTGGTCGAGCGCCTGCTTCACTGGCAATGGCCGGACGGAGGCTGGAACTGCGACCGGGATCCCGACGCGGACACCTCGTCGTTCATGGAGACCCTGCTGCCGATGCTCGGCCTGGCGGTGTACGCGCGTGGCCACAGGCACGCCGCCGCGCTGAAGGCCGTCAGGCGAGCCGCCGAGGTGTTCCTGCGCCGACACCTCTTCAAGCGCGTCTCGGATGGGCGCGTCATCCGCCCCGAGTTCGTGACGCTGCACTACCCGCTGTACTGGCATTACGACGTCCTCGGCGGGCTCAAGGGGATGGCCCGGATCGGGACCATCCGGGACCCGCGCTGCGCGGACGCGCTCGATCTCCTGGAGGAACGACGTCTCTCTGACGGCGGCTGGCCCGCCGAGGAGCGGTACTACACGGTCAGCCCGCGGGCGGTGAAGGCCAACGCCGACTACGTGGACTGGGGCGGGACGAGCCGCAAGCGCCTGAACGAGTGGGTGACCGTCGACGCCCTCGCCGTGCTGCGCGCGGCAGGGCGCGTTCGGGCGTAGCCGCTCCTCCCGCCTTGGCTATGTGCTATAAGTAGCACATGCGGTCGATCGGCATCCGGGAGCTCCGACAGCAGGCGAGCCGCTACCTTCGAGTTGTCGAACGCGGCGAGGTCGTCGAAGTGACTGACCGCGGCCGTCCCGTGGCTCGTCTCGTCCCGATCGACCCGGTGGGCCCGTTGGCGCGACTCGCGGCGGCGGGTCGTCTCCAGCCGGCGACCGGCGACGTGCTCAAGCTTGCGCCGCTCCGGCCCGCCCGGAGGCGTCCGCTTCCCAGCGAGGTACTCGCACGGAACCGCGCTGACGAGCGCTGATGGCCATCTATCTCGATTCATCCGCGATCGTCAAGCTCGTCGTCCAGGAGGCTGAGTCGGCCGCGCTGCGGCGATATCTGCGGTCGGACGCTCGACGCGTTTCCTGCGCACTCGCCCGGGTGGAGGTAGTGCGGGCGGTGCGGCCGCAAGGCGCCGTCACGATGACGCGAGCCAGGACGCAGCTCGGCCGCATCGATCTCGTCGTATTGGACGACAAGCTTCTCGACGACGCCGCCGAGATCGGTGAGGGCAGCGCCCTCCGAAGCCTCGACGCGATCCACCTCGCGGCAGCCTCGAGCCTCGCCAGCGAGCTCGACGTGATCGTCACGTACGACGCGCGGATGGCGCAGGGCGCGACGGCGCTTGGGCTGCCGGCGGTAAGCCCGCGATAGCCTCGGGGCGTCATGCGTCAGACTTGACGCCGTGAGCCGTAAGCGGCGCGTCGCGGTCCTCGGCGCCACCGGCACGGTCGGGCAGCGCTTCATCAGCCTGCTCGCCGGTCACCCCTGGTTCGAGATCAGCGCGCTCACGACGAGCGAGCGGAACGTCGGCAAGCGTTACGGCGACGTCGCGCACTGGCTCGTGCCGGGCGGAGTCCCGGAGGCGGTCGCCGACGTAAAGCTCGAGCCGACGCGCTCGGAGCTCGATGCCGACATCTGCTTCAGCGCGCTCCCTCCTGACGCCGCGTCGGAAGCGGAAGCCGCGCTGGCGAAGGCCGGTCATCACGTCTTCTCGAACGTCAAGACGCACCGCATGGACGACGACGTGCCGCTCATCATCGCCGAGGTCAACCCAGAACATGCGAAGGCCCTCGAGGTGCAGCGGCGCCGGCGCGGCTGGACCGGCTCGATCGTCACGAACGGGAACTGCTCCGCCATCGGCTTCGCGCTCGCCGCGGCGCCGCTCCACAAGTCGTTTGGGATCGAACGCGTCGTGGTGACGACCCTGCAGGCCCTCTCCGGCGCGAGCTATCCCGGGGTCGCGTCGCTCGACGCCCTCGACAACGTCGTCCCGTTCATCGCCGAGGAGGAGGAAAAGATGGAGCAGGAGACGAAGAAGTTCCTCGGCGCGTGGAACGGTCAGCGCTTCGTCCCCGCCGAATTCGTGTTCTCGGCGCATTGCAACCGCGTCTCGGTCCGTGACGGACACACCGACACGGTGAGCATGTCGCTTCGAGGCTCACCGAGCGTCGCTGAGGTGAAGGAGCGGATGCGCGAGTTCCGCGGCCGTCCGCAGGAGCTAGCGCTGCCGACCGCGCCGAAGCGGCCCATCATCGTGCGCGAAGAGCGCGATCGCCCCCAGCCGCTCATCGACCGCGACGTCGAGGGGGGCATGGCCGCCGTGGTCGGCCGGGTCCAGGAGGACGCGGTCCTCGGCATCCGCTACGTCGTCCTCACGCACAACACGATCCGCGGCGCCGCCGGAGCATCGGTGCTCAACGCCGAGCTGCTGCAGGCCGAAGGATGTCTCCCGTAGCGGAATCGTTCGTCGCCCGCTTGGACGCGGTGAGCCCGAACCGCTTCCACTGGCGTCTGCTCGTTCTCGCCGGGGTGGGCTGGATGTTCGACGCCATGGACGTCCTCATGCTGGGCTTCCTCATCCCGCCGATCGTGCGCGAGTTCTCGCTCGACGCGTCGCGCGCGGGGCTCATCGCGAGCGCCACCGCGCTCGGCATGTTCGTCGGCGCCGCGGTCTCGGGCCGCCTCGCGGACCGGTACGGCCGGCGGGTGATGTTCACCACGACGCTCGTCATCTTCTCCGGAGGCGCCGCGCTTTCCGCGCTCGCGCCGTCCTTTGAGGCGCTGCTCGTCGCCCGCATCGTCGCGGGGATCGGTCTCGGCGGCGAGCTCCCGGTCGCGGCCACGCTCGTGTCGGAGCTCTCGCCGCGCGCCCAGCGCGGCCGGATGATCGTGCTCCTCGAGTCCTTCTGGGCCTACGGGACGATCCTCGCCGGCGTCGTCGCGATCACGGTCCTCCCGAATTTCGGTTGGCGCTGGGCGTTCGCGATCGGCGCGCTACCCGCGCTCTACGTCGCCTACCTGCGCCGCGCGCTGCCCGAGTCGCCGCGCTATCTCGCGGAGAAGGGGCGCGCCCCCGAGGCGGATGCGATCGTGCGCCGCGTCGAGCGCGCGGGTGGGGGAGCCCTCCTCACGCTCGCGCCCGCGATCGCACCGACGCGGTCCGGGCGCACGAGGATCGCCGAGCTCTGGAGACCCGCATACGCGCGACGCACGGCCATGCTCTGGATCCTCTGGTTCGGCGTCGTGCTCACGTACTACGGGATCTTCCTCTGGATCCCGACGCTCCTCGTCGGCCGGGGGCTGACCCAGGTCCGCAGCAACGAGTTCTTCTTCCTCTCGACGCTCGCGCAGGTCCCGGGCTACTTCAGCGCGGCCTGGCTCGTGGAGCGCTGGGGCCGAAAGCCCACGCTGGTCGCGTACCTCGCAGGCACGGCGCTGAGCGCGGTCATGTTCGGCAACGCCGGCACCGGCACCGACGCGTTCGTGTGGGCAGCGCTGCTGTCGTTCTTCGACCTCGGCGTCTGGGGCGTCGTCTACGCGTATACGCCCGAGCTGTACCCGACCGCCGTCCGCGCGACCGGGGCCGGCGTCGCCGCGGCGGTCGGGCGCATCGGCGGCATCATCGGTCCGTACCTCACGCCGGTCCTCGTGCCCGCGATCGGTCAGGGCGGGGTGTTCGGTCTCTTCACCGGCCTTCTCGTCCTCGTCGCGATCGCCGTGTTCGCGCTCGCCGAGGAGACCAAGGGCAGGAGCCTCGAGGAGATCTCCGCGCCGGCGGCCGCCGCCTAGTGCGTCGCGGCGGTCTCGCGACCGCGCTGAGCATCGCGCTCGGAGTGCTCATCGGGATCGGTGCTGCGGTCGGGCTGAGCCGAGCGACGCCGCCAGCGGCGCTCGTGACGCCGGAGCCTTCGATCATCCCGGCGACGATCCCGCCGCCGGGTGCGAGCGCCGCGGCGACGACCGCGTCGCCCACACGAACGCCGCTGCCGATCATCGTGAGCGCCTACTCATACGGCGGCAGGCGCTACGCCGCGGTCACCACGCCCGTGGGCTTCATGTACGCCGCGCCCTTCGCCGGGACCGTGCAGGTGCGGACCTACCAGCTCATCGGCGGGGAGATCCGCCTTGGGTCAAACGTGCCCTCGCAGCCCTTCTTCCCGTACATCACGCTCACCTCCGCGGAGCGGCGGATCGTCTACCGTCCCGGCGCGCTCGATTCAGATACGCAGATCGTCGCCCCTGACGGCGCGAAGCTCGACGCCGGCGCACCGCTCTACAAGGTCATCGGCGCAGGCGCGTCGTCCTGGCGTACGTTCTACGACCCGTCGGTCACCGCGCAGCTCATCGTGTCGCTCGCCGCGCTCCCCGGCGACGCCGAGCTCGACCCGGTCCCGCTCTTCGCGGGCCCCTAGGAAGGCCGGGGCGGGAGGACCAACCTCCCGCCCCGAGCCA
>VBDU01000077.1 GCA_005883625.1 Chloroflexota bacterium
CGATCCGCAGCGGCTGCAGGCACACGTGGTCCGCGCCGTTCGCCAGATGCGCGTCGACCCGCGCGTGGATCGCCTCGCGATCACCCCAGGCGACGATCGCGTCGACGAGCGAGTCGCTGCCGTCATTCGCAAGGTCCACGTCGGACCAGCCGAGACGGCGCAGGTTGTTGGCGTAGTTCTCGAGCGAGAGGTAGCGCTTCATGTGGCGGCGCGCGGTCGCGCGCGCGACGGACGGGTCGGTCGAGAGGACGACGGCCTGCTCGACCGCCAGGAGCGCGTCGGGCCCTAGCTCGTGGCGCGCGATCTTCGTGTGCTCGACCGGCACGAAGTACGGGTGGGCTCCAAGGCTCCGCTCCGCGGCGAGGCGAAGCATCCGCGGCCCCAGCGCCGCCAGGACGCGCGGCGCCGGGTCGCGGGTCGGCGCGACGAGGGGCGCGGCGTCCATGGCGTCGAGGTACTCGCGCATCCGCTCGACAGGGCGCTCATAGGTCCGCCCGCGCAGGCGGACGATCGGGGCGTGGCTGACCCCGATGCCGAGGAGGAAGCGGTCCGGATACGCGTCGACGAGCGTGCGCCCGCCGTTCGCCATCGCCACGGCATCGCGCGCCCACATGTTCGCGATACCCGTGGCGATGACCAGGTGCTCGGTCGCCGAGAGCAGCAACGCCGCGTGCGCGAAGATCTCCTTGCTTCCGAGACCTTCCTGGATCCAGAGGGTCCTGAACCCGAGGCGCTCGACCTCGCGGACGTAGGCGCGGGCATCGGACGCCGCGAGCCGCTCGACGTCGATGCTCCAGATGCCGACCCGGCCCAGCCGCTTCGCCCACTCGCGCGCCGCGGGGCTGTTCGGCGCGCTCACGGCGGTCGCGCCGCGCTGCCGGCTCACGCCGCGAAGCGTACGCGCGGAGCGCGTGCGAGGTCGAACTCCGACATGCGTTCTGGCCCGAGCCGGATCAGCTCGGCGTGCGCTCCGATCGCCTCGGCGAGCAGGCCGGCGACGTCGATCCCCTGGCACGAGGGCGCGAACGGTCCGAGGCGCGCGATCCCCTCTTCGAGAAGGACGCTCGCGCCATGGAAATTGCCGCGTCGCCAGTGATGGAAGCCCACACCGATCTGCAGGATCCCGTGGTAGAGATCGCGGACCGGTGCAGCGGTATCGCGCCAGAGGAGCTCGAGCGTCTCGTGCTGCTCGAAGAACTCGCCAGCGTTGAATTGTTCGACGCCGCGCCGCAGCTCGGCCGGCGGCGGGTCGTCGCAGCGCGCCCGGACGGACTCCTGCGGTGCACCCCGCGGTTGGCGCTTGGGCGGCCGGGCGGCTTTGCGCTCGCGCGCGGTCGGGGTGCGGTCAGCTCGCTCCGGCGTGTTCGCTCCCTGCTTTTGCTTCGGCGCCGACGATCTTGCGGAACCGGAGCTCGTCCTCGAGGAATTCGCGGACGGTCTCGTTCCCGAAGGCTCCGGGCAGCTTCTCCGGCGAGTCGGCGTGGACGACCTTGATGCCCTCGTGGAGGTCGTGCGCCGCGACGAGGTAGCCGTTCTCCAGCGCGTACATCCGTGTGTACTGCAGATGCCAGACGGGACCGGTCTGGCCGATCGTTCGCCCCTTGAAACGGATGACCCGCGGCTCGTCGCCGACGATCTCCGCGTATCTACCGATCTCCCCCTTCGCCGTGGCGCGCTCCTCTTCGCTCACGTCGGCGGGAAGCGGGAACTCGGCGATGTCCGTCACGATTTGCGATGATAGGCTCAGCGTTTCCGCGAGGGACCGCAGCTCTAGGACGGGGGATTCAGACCGCAGATGGCCTACGTGATCACGGAACCCTGTATCGATGTAAAAGACGCCTCCTGTGTAGACGTCTGCCCGGTGGACTGCATCTATACAACGGATGCGGACAACATGTACTTCATCCACCCCGATGAGTGCATCGACTGCGGCGCGTGCGAATCAGTCTGCCCTGTAAGCGCGATCTTCCCTGAGGACGCCGTCCCAGACAAGTGGAAGAACTACATCGAGATCAACAAGAACTATTTCAATAAGTAGCGCGCCCCGCGCTTCGGACTATCCCGGCCGGTCTTCCGCGCCATCGCCAATACGCCAACGGCGGGCACGTGCTCGTTCGCGCATGCATTCAAGGCACTGATGCGAGTCCCGCGCTGGCGTGTTCGCCCCCCTGCTCACGTATCTCCGAATCCGAGCGGTCGCGTATTCATGCCCATTGATGCAATGCGTCTTGTACGCGCCCCAGGCCGGGTTCCCTCGCGGGAGCCGCGGCTGTGCGCTCAAAACGGCGAGGGCCCCATCAAGACGCTCGCCCTTCGTCGCAGATAGCCGCGGACGCAGCACCCCCGCTAGGGCGCACAGATCCTGCAGTCGGTGGGCTTTCCAGCGGTAGATACTCAGTCTTGCGGCCTTTTGGACAAAGGGGCCGTAGATGCGTCCGGCACCACCGATCGCCTCTTGGAAGCGCGTCAGCTCTGTGGGGAGTCCACCGGGAGATCCTTGCGTCACCGCCGCCTCGCCGATGAAGTAACCCTGGTGGGTTCGATGCGATGACAGCGACACCGAACCCTCGGCATCGAAGAGGCCGGCAGCCCACCATTTCGAGTCGTCCTCGTCGACGTCGAGTTCGAATGGGCAGATCGCCCCCACTGCCGCTTCGAACTGCCGGCGCCGCCGCTCGGTCAACCAGGGCCAAAGGGATGTGCCGACCGCCGACACGTCTACCGCGCTCGACGCCACCCAGCAATACAGGTTCCTCCGCCCGCGTGATTCGTACGGTCCACCGAGAGACCCACGGCCCTCGACCGCGCGGTGGAAGCGTTCCAGCACGACCGGGAGGTGTTCACCGGATTGGTTCACGCGCGCGGCAGGCCGTCTCCCGTTCCGGTTACGAACGGAGCCAGCCCATCCGTCCCCGTCGAAGAAGCCGGCGGCCCACGCACGCTCGTGTCGCTCCATCCAGGAGAGTTAGACACGAATTCGCGTGCGTGTATGTCCTCCGAACGTGCTTTTGGTGTCCTCATTTCTTGCGGTGCGTGTCGTCATTTCTTGCAGGAGACGTCACACGGGGCGAGGCCGGGCGGATCGCCCGGCCTCGCGTGAGGGCTACCAAACGATGGCGTCGATCAGGGTGTGCCCGGGGTGCCCGAGGCGAGCGGGTAGAACCGGAGCTGGAGCAGCTTGAGGCCGTGGTTGTCGTAGTTCCAGAAGTAGTTCTGAAGGCAACCGTTGAAGAGAGACAAGGTCACTTGTGTGGTGGCGGTGAGGGTGAGGCAGCTCGCCAGCGTTGCGTTCGTCGTCGGGTCCACCGTGATCGTGATGAACAGCAGATCGGCCGAGACATTCGTGAACGTCGATTTGCCGCTCTTCCGGTCCAGAGAGAGCGTGTTCAGGGAGCAGATCACTTCGTCGTCGGCGGTGCCAAGGATGAGATCGGCGCCCGCGGTCGTAGCGCAGGTCGTCATGTCCGCGTGTCCGCCGGGCGTGCCGAGCGCGCGCCCCCAGACGGTCCACGTCTTGGAGACGTCGGCTGGAAGCTGAAAGAGCGCTCCGTTGCTGTCGGTCGCGTTGGCGTCGAGCACGAGGAAGCTCTCGCCCAACGGTGCCGGCTGCAAGAAGATCTTGTTGACCCGGTTCAGCTGAGTGAAGAGCTTACCGTTGAGGCTCCCGGCGTCTTCGCCGCCGGTGAGCTGCACGAAGATCCGGTGCCCGTCGTTGCCTGTCATGTCGGCCGTCTTGTCCTTCGGTACGCCGATGATGTTGAGGTTGTAGTGCGAGCCACTGGGCGCACCGTTGCCGGTCGTGGTGACGGACGCTGCCGATACCGCGGTGGTCGTCGTCGTCTTTGTCGCGGTACTGGTGCTGCTTACGTTCCCGCTGGTCGAGAGCGCCGGAGCGACGAGGACGCCTCCGGTGAGGAGAGCAGGCATGAGTGCGATCGCGCAAGTCGCGACAACTGACAAGATCCGCTGCATGCGGGACCCTTTCCGCCCCTTCCCAATTGAGCCGGCCTTCCGGCCGAATTGCGCCTCCTTCCTCGCCGTTCTGTCGGCTCGTCCTGCATAACGGCCCATGAGGAGCCCGGGCGCTAGGACCATCGATCAACACGCCCTGACCTTGCGCGCAGTACGCGCGGCGGCGGCCACGGCGGCGCTCAGTCCTCGATGAGCTTCCTTCCCGTGAATCCCGAATCGAGGTCGTGCCAGTAGCTGACGCGCTCGCCTTCGCCGAGCATCCAGCAGAGGTAGACCTCGCGCCCGCGGCGGAGCGAACGGAAGTCGATGAGTCCTTTGTCGGGGTCCTTGACCTCCGCGCCGAGACGTGCGATCTCGACGAGGAGCGCGTTGATCTCCTTCGCGACCGGATCCGTCGGGCGACGGTCGTACGACTGCTTGCGCCGCTGCAGGTCTTCGAGCAGCGGTCGCACCTTTGGGAGGAGCGCTTCCGCCTGTGACCTCGTGAACGTCGGCATATGCTCGCGATCGAGTATGGGACCGGGAGGGAGCGCGGTGGCCACGTACGTCCTCCTCACGAAAGTGACCGCGGCCGGGGTCAAGACGCTGCAGGCGAATCCGCGGCGCATCAAAGAGGTCAACAAAGAGATCGAGGCGCTCGGCGCGCGCGTGATCGCCCAGTACGCGACGCTCGGCCGCTACGACTTCGTGAACATCGTCGAGGCGAAGGACGTGGAGACCGTCGCGCGGGTCTCCGTCGGGCTCGGCGCGCGCGGCACCGTCCAGATCGAGACGCTGAGCGCGATCCCGATCGAGACCTTCATCCGCACGATCGGCAGGAAGGCCAAATAGCGGCGTCCCTGTTGCGCGGCGCGGCGCTCGCGGACGGCCGCTCGCCGTCGCTTCGCACGGGGATCTCGCTTCTCATCCGCGGCGACCGCGTCGCGTATCTCGGACCCGACGGCGGCGCGCCTCACGGCACGGACATCGACGCGGTCGACGCGTCGGGCGCGACGATCGTCCCGGGCCTCGTCGATTGCCACGCTCATTTCACCGGCCTTGGCGGCGCTGACTGGATCGCGCGCTTCCAGGATGACGAGGCCGCGCTGCTCTCCCGCGCCCCGGACGCCGCGCGCGCCCTCGTCCGCGCGGGCGTGCTGGCGGCGCGTGACGTCGGCGCGCCGCACCACCTCAACCTCCGGATCCGCGACGAGATGCGCGGGCAGAGCGACGCCCCCCTCATCGTCGCCGCGGGCACGTGGATCGCCCGTCGCGACACGTACGTGCCCTTCGCGATCCAGGTCGACTCCGCGGAGCAGCTGAAGGCAGCGGCGCTGGCCGAGCTCGACGCGGGCGCCGACTGGGTAAAGCTCGCCGTCGACACGGGCGGCATGAAGAGCCCGTCCGCGACGTTCAGCGCCGACGAGCTCCGTCCGATGGTCGAGGCCGTCCATGCCCGGGGCGCGAAGGTGGCGGCCCACTCGCAGTTCGCCGGGGCGGACAACGCCGCGCGCGCCGGCATCGACAGCGTCGAGCACGGATTCGGCGTGGACGACCGCGCGGCGCGCCTCATGGCGAACGGGACCGCGCTCGTCACGACGCTCTCGGTGCCCGCGAGCGTGCGGACCTTCGCGTCGACCGTCGGCGGCAAGTGGTCGGAGCAAGAGCCCGCTCGCCGCGAGATGCAGGAGCGTGCCTTCGCGGCGGTACGAGCCGCGAAGAAGGCCGGGGTCCGGATCGTCGCCGGAAGCGACTTCGGCGGGGGGTCAGTCCGGCCGGGTCACCTGGCGTGGGAGGTCGAGCTGCTCGTGGCCGCCGGCCTCGAGCCGTACGAGGCGCTCGCGGCCGCGACCTGGCGCGGGGGCGAGCTGCTCGGGAACGGCGCCGGCACGATCACCCAGGGCGGCGCGGCGAACGTGGTACTCGTGCACGGCGATCCCCTCGCCGATCCAGCGGCGCTGTGGCGGGTCTGGCGCGTGTACCGGCAGGGAGTGCGGGTCGCTTAACGCGGCCCGATGTACCCGTATGGCCGCTGCGCTTGCTCTTGCGGGTGGCCCCACCAGAGCAGCGCGCCGACCGTGACCGCGGAGATCCACACTGCCGCCGGAAAGACCGCGTCTTGGAGGACCACGAAAGCGTCGACCCTGTGTCCGAGGAGCCCGACGGCTGCGAAGTTGAGGAGCTCGATCTCGTCGAGAAGCACCAGAAAGAGGAGCGGCGCCTTCTTCCACATGCCGAGCGGAACGATAGGCCCGGGTCCGCGCGACGGGCATCACACATTCGCGCCATCGCTCCATAGGAGACATGACCCATGACCGGCGGAGGCCGCGATGCGAAAAGGCGCCCCCTCAGCGGGGCCGGAGATGCCTCCGCCACCGTGCCGGCTCGGGAGCCGGCGGCGTGTACTGGACCGCGGCGGTCGTCTCGGCCTGCGACAAGAGCGCGGCCTTCGGCGGCTGATGGGTGATCTGGCCGATGCGCGCGGTGAGCTCGGTCGCACCGAGCACCTCGATCGGCTCCGCCGCCGACGTCGACGTGATCCGGCGTCCCCACACCCCGAAACGAATCTGCGCTTTCATCCCACCGGTCCCCAACCCTATCGAGTGCTCTGCGTCCTCGGAATAGCGCGTTCGCCTCACTAACGGTGACCCGGCCGTCTCAGTACACCAGCAGGTGGAGGACCGCTCCTAGCGCAAATTGACTAGACGGCGACCGTCTCGCGCTCGAGCAGGTCCGTCGCCGACCGGACCGGGGCGTCGGCGGGGATCTCGTCGTCGCGCGCCGGCGCGAGCGACGCGTTCACGACGAGGGCGCGGCCGAGCCGCCCGGCGAGGGCCTCGGCGCAGCGGTCGGCGACCTGCTGTACGTCGGCCGCGACGTGGAGGCGAGCGAGCGATGCCACCTCGTGCGTGAACCCGCAGGGCAGGATCCGCGCGAACGCCTCGAGATCCGTGGAGACGTTCAGCGCGAAGCCATGCGTCGTGATCCCGCGCGAGACGCGGACGCCGATCGCCGCGATCTTCGCGGCCCGGCCGTCCGGCAGGTCGACCCACACGCCGGTCTTCCCTTTCTCCGCGCGACCGGCGATCCCGTACGTCGCGAGCGCGTCACCGAGCCCGTCCTCGATCGCGCGGACGTAGCCCACGAGGTCGCCGGCCTCGCCAAGCCGGACGATCGGGTATCCGACCAGCTGGCCCGGCCCGTGGTACGTGATGTCCCCGCCGCGATCGACGCGGTAGACGCTCGCTCCGGCGGCGCGCAGCACCGCAGGGCTCGCGACGAGATGAGCGATGGTGCCGCGGCGGCCGATCGTGTAGACGGGCGCGTGCTCGAGCAGGAGCAGGCGCTCCGGATCACCCCGGCGCACGCGGGTCGCGACCGCCTCCTGCAGGCGCCAGGCCGCCAGATAGTCGACGCGACCGAGCCAGGCCGCCGCCAGGGCGCCCGCCCCAGGCGCCGTGCTAGCGGCGCACATGACGCTCCGCGTGATATGAGGACCGCACGAGGGGTCCGGCCTCGACGTGACGGAAGCCCATTGCCTTTCCTTCTACGGCGAGATCGGCGAACTCGTCCGGCGACCAGTACCGCTCGATCGGCAGATGCACCGGCGAGGGCCGCAGGTACTGGCCGATCGTGAGGATGTCCGTCCCCTGGGCGACGATGTCGCGCATCGTCCGCACGACCTCATCTCGCGTCTCGCCGAGGCCGACCATGATCCCGCTCTTGCACACGAGCTCCGGCGCGCGCTCTTTCGTGCGACGGAGCACCTCGAGCGAGCGCGGATAGCGGGCCTGCGGCCGGACGCGCGGGTAGAGCCGCTCTACGGTCTCGACGTTGTGGTTCAGGATCTCCGGTTTCTCGTCGAGGACGGTGTCGAGCGCGCCGGCGTCGCCGACGAAGTCGGGGATGAGCACTTCGACGGTCGTGCCGGGCGACTGGCGCCGGATCTCCCGGATCGTCGCCGCGAAGAGCGAGGCGCCGCCGTCCGGGAGCTCGTCGCGGTTGACGCTCGTGACGACGGCGTGGCCGAGCGCCATGTGCGCGACGGCCGCACCGACGCGCGCGGGCTCGCCCTGGTCGACGACGCCCGGCCGGCCGGTCTTCACGGCGCAGAAGCCGCACGACCGCGTGCACGTGTCGCCAAGGATCATGAACGTCGCGGTCCCCGCGCCCCAGCACTCGGCCATGTTCGGGCAGTGCGCCTCCTCGCAGACCGTGTGAAGGGATTTCGACCGGATGAGGCGGCGCAGGTTCTCGTACTCGGGCCCCATCGGAAGGCGGACCTTGAGCCACTCGGGACGAGCGCGATCGATCGGCACGACGGTGTTCGAGGCGCCGCGACCGCGCGAACGCGGACGCTCGACCTCGCCGGGGACCTCGAACACGATCGGCGCGAGCTCGGCCATCAGTACACCGGCACCGCTGGACCGACGTCCTGCAGCCAATCGCGGACGGCCATCAGGAAGCGCGCGGCCGTGGATCCGTCGATGACGCGGTGGTCAAAGCCGATGACGATGTTCATCATCTGCCGGATCGCGATCGTGTCGTCTTCGGTCACGACGAGACGCTTGCGGATCGACTCCGACGACAGGATCGCGGCCTGACCGGGCGGGACGATCGGGCTCGAGATGATCGTGCCGAGCGGCCCGGTGTTGTTCAGGGTGAACGTCCCGCCCGAGAGATCGTCGAGCGTGAGCCGGCGCGCCTTCGCGCGGTCGACGACATCGCGGATCGAGCGCATGAGTCCCGCGAGGCTCTTGCCGTCTGCGTCCTTCACGACCGGCACGATGAGCCCGTCCTCGCCGAGCGCGACGGCATAGCCGAGGTTGATCTCCTTGTGCTTGACCAATCCCTGGTCGGTCCAGCCCGCGTTCACGGTCGGGACCGTGCGCAGGCCCTCGACCACCGCCTTCGCGACGAAGGCGGCCGGCGATAGGTCGAAGCCCTCGCGGCGCATGAAGTCCTCGCGAACGGTCTCGCGGTACTTCTGGAGCGCGGTCATGTCCACTTCCATCACGGCATGCGCGTGCGGCGCGCTCCAGGCCTGGACCATGTTGTTCGCGATCGCCCGCCGCATCTGCGTGAGCGGAACGAGCTCGTCGCCCGCGAGCGACGGCGTAGGCGCTGGACGCGTGGGGACCGTCTGCGCCGCGGACGGTGCGGCCGGAACGACGTGCGCCGCGGCCTGCTGGCCCGCCTGCCGCTGCGCGATGAAGTCCTCGACGTCCTTCTTGGACACGCGACCGCCGAGACCGGTGCCGTCGACCTCGCCGATGTCGATGCCGTTCTCCGCCGCGAGCTTCCGCACCGCAGGCGTTGCCCGCACATCGGAGAGATCGGGACGCTCCGCCGTCGCGGGCCCGGCGGCTGGACGCGACGCGGCAGCCGACGGCTGGGACGGACTTTGAGACGGTGCGGCCGGCGGCCGTGTCGTGGCGTACGGACGCGGAGCCGGCTCAGGCGCCGAGGGCCCCCGCCCGCCGGGGGACCCCGGCCCGGCCGAGGGCTGGGGTGCGGCGGGTTGAGAGGGTTTCGGCGGCTGAGCCGGCGCCTGCTGCGACGAAGGCGCGGCGGCCGACGGCTGCGCGGAAGCCTCGCCATCTGCCGTGTCGAAGACCGCGAGGAGCGTACCGATCGGGACCGTCTGCCCCTCCTGGACCTTCACCTCCTTCAGCGTGCCCTCGACCGGTGAAGGGATCTCGGTGTTCACCTTGTCCGTCTGCACCTCGACGAGCAGGTCGTACTTGTTCACCTTCTCGCCGGGCTGCTTCAGCCACTTCCCGATGGTCCCCTCGGTGACGGACTCACCGAGCTTCGGCATCTTGAGCTCGTAGCTCATGGCGCTCCCCCTCTAGTAGGCCGCAAGCTCGCGCATCTTCACCGCGATCTTCTCGGGACTCGGCATGAACCAGTCCTCCTGCGGCTTGTTGAACGGCATCGCCGGGATCTCCGGACCGCCCAGGCGCATCACGGGCGCGTCCAGGTCTTCGAAGGCCTCCTCTGCGATGAGCGCGGCGATCTCTGCGCCCGCGCCGAAGAGACGGTTGTCCTCATACACGATCAAACACTTGCCGGTCTTCCGCGCTTCCCTGAGCACGGTCTCGGCGTCCAGGGGGCGAAGGCTGCGCACGTCGACCACCGTCGCCTGGACGCCGTCGGCCGCGAGCCGCTCGGCGGCGGCGAGCGCATGGTGGAGCGAGATCCCGTATGCGTAGACCGTGATGTCGGCGCCCTCGCGCTTCACGTCGGCCGGTCCGAGCGGGATCGTGTAGTCGCCGTCCGGGACGTCGCCCTTCACCGACCGGTAGATCGCCTTGTGCTCGAGGAACACGACCGGATCGGCGTCGCGCAGCGCCGACCGCAGCATCCCGGTGATGTCCGCCGGAGTTGACGGGGCGACGACCTTGAGGCCCGGCACGTGCGCGTAGAAGGCCTCGACCGACTGCGAGTGGTAGAGCGCGCCACGCACGCCACCGCCCCACGGCATGCGGATCACGAGCGGCACGCCGAACGCGCCGACCGAGCGGTAGCGCATCCGCGCCGCCTCGTTCACGATCTGCTCGAACGCCGGAGCGTGGAAGTCCGCGAACTGCATCTCGGCGACCGGCCGCAGCCCGCCGATCGCGGCGCCGATCGCGATGCCTACGATGCTGGACTCCGCCACCGGCGTGTCGATGATCCGGTCCGCGCCGAACTCCTCGATGAAGCCGTCCGAGACCCGGAAGACGCCACCCCGCACGCCGACGTCCTCGCCGAGGAGGATGTGGCGCTCGTCGCGGCGGAACTCCCCGAGCAGCGTGTCGTGGACGGCCTGGACGTTCGACTTCTCCGTCACCGGACCACTCTATCTATTCGAGCGGCGGGAACTCGTCGGGCCGGCGCTCGCGGACGAGACCGTAGACCGCGCCGAAGATGTCCTCGCGGTTCGGCTTCGAGAAGTAGTCGCCGTCGTTGCCGACCGCGACCCGGTTCGGCTTCGCGGTCAGCGTTCGCGGCGGCACCTCGAGGTGGTCGATCCCACCCTGGACCTCGAGGATCTCACGGAGGATGTACGCCGACGCGCCACCGGGCACGTCCTCGTCGACCACGACGAGGGCGCCGGTCTTCGCGACGGATCGCACGATCGACCGGTTCACGTCGAAGGGGAGGAGCGTCTGCACGTCGACGACCTCGGTGCGTATGCCCGCGTCGACCAGATCCTCCGCCGCCTCCTGAGCGATGCGGCAGAGCGCGCCGTAGGTCACGAGCGTGACGTCGCTCCCCTCGCGAATGACCTCGGGCACGCCGAGCGGCACCGTGAGCTCGCCGACGTTGTCCGGCACGCGCTCCTTCAGCCGATATCCGGAGAGGACCTCGACGACGAGCGCGGGGTCGTCGCCGCGGAGGAGCGTGTTGTAGAGGCCCGCCGCCTGCGTCATGTTCCGCGGCACGGCGACGTGGAGGCCCCTGAGCGAGCCGAGGATCATCGCCATGGGCGATCCGGTGTGCCAGATCCCCTGCAGCCGATGGCCCTTCGTCCGGATGAGGACCGGCGCCTTCTGCCCGCCCGCGGTGCGGAAGTGCAGCGTCGCGAGATCGTCGGACGCGACCTGCAGCGCGTAGAGCAGGTAGTCGACGTACTGGATGTCGACGATGGGCCGGAGACCGCGGAGCGCGGCGCCGATCCCCTGACCGACGATCGTGGCCTCGCGGATGCCGGTGTCGGTGACGCGCAGCTCGCCGTGCTTGGCCTGCAGACCTTCGAACACGAGGTTCACGTCGCCGAGCTTGCCCACGTCCTCGCCGATGATGACGATCCGCGGATCGCGCTTGAGGTTCTCGTCGAAGCAGCGGACGAGCAGCTGCCGGCCGTCGACGGTCTCCGAGCGATCGGAGTACCGGGCCGGGACCGGTTTGACGAGGAGGGGTGACTCCTCGGAGCGGCTCGTGAGGTATGAGTTGAAGCGCTCGTCGTTCTCGCGCCGGTACTCGGCGACGTACGCCGCGACCTCCGCGCGAGCCGTGCCGCCGGTTCCGCGCAGGGCGGCGAGCGCGCGCACGGCGGTACGCTGCACCAGGCGCCGGCTCAGGTCGGTCGCGCCGCGCAGCTCCTCGGTGATCGCGCCCACGTCGACGCCGGCCTCGTCGGCCGCGGCCTTCACGAACCGCAGGGCCCGATCGCGGTCGGCGCGGATCGGCGCCTGGTACGCCTCCCACGCCTGCTCGCGGACCCGCTCGACGTCCGCCCGCGCCGCGCGCTCGAGCTCGTCGAGCTCGGTCGCCTCGGCCAGGCCGGCTCCGAGGATCCACGCGCGCATCCGGCGGATCGGGTC
The DNA here is from genome assembly GCA_005883625.1 of Chloroflexota bacterium. GTDB lineage: Bacteria > Chloroflexota > Limnocylindria > P2-11E > P2-11E > 3-1-20CM-2-70-9. Next base: position 12,264 of record VBDU01000077.1, read on the forward strand.
GAACTCCGTCTCGAAGCGCAGGCGCTCCTTCGACTTGTAGCGCTCGTGGCTGCCGCTCGTCGAGTGGCCTTGCGGCTGGGTCATCTCGGTGACGTGGAGGACCGCCGGAACGTGGCCCGTGCGCGCCCGCTCCGCGGCGATCGCGTAGGCCTCGCAGCACGCGAGGTAATCCCATCCCTTCACGACGTGCAGGTCGTACCCGGGGCCGTCGCCCGCGCGCTGGAATCCCCGAAGGACCTCGCTGATGGAGCCCTTCGTCGTCTGCAGCTCGTTCGGCACCGAGATCCCGTAGCCGTCGTCCCAGATGGATATGAGGAGCGGGACGCGGAGCACGCCGGCCGCGTTCAGCGTCTCCCAGAAGAGCCCCTCGCTCGTGCCCGCGTTGCCGATCGTCGCGAAGCAGATCTCCTCGCCGTTCCTCGAGAAGCCGCTGCCCACCTGATGGAGGGCCGGCGACTCGCGGTAGAGCTTCGACGCCCACGCGAGGCCGAGCGAGCGCGGCATCTGCGCCGCGACCGGGGAAAGGTCCGACGCGGACTGCCCGCGCGCGAGCAGATCGCGCCAGCGGCCGCGCTCGTCGAGGATCCGCGTCGCGAAGTGGCTCAGCATCTGCCGTCCGGCCGAGTTCGGGTCGCGCGTCACGTCGGGATCCGCATACAGCTGCGCGAAGTACTGCGCGAGGTCGGAGAGCCCGACGGCGAACATGAAGGTCTGGTCCCGGTAATAGCCCGACCGCCAGTCGCCCGGCCGGAACGAGCGCGCCATCGCGAGCTGCGCGATCTCCTTGCCCTCGCCGGAGATGCCGAACGGCGCGTTGCCGACGAGGACCTCCCGGCGGGAGAGCTCGCTCGCCGCACGGCTGCGAACGGCGAGCCGGTAGTCGGCGATGACGCCGTCGGCGCTGACGCGGAGCTTCGCGGAGGGGGTAGAGACGAAGGTGTCGGGACGGGCTCCCGTCTTCATGCGCCGTCCATGGTAGAAGTCGGCCGTTGGGCGGCTCCCATCCCTCAGAGCTGCTTACGGCGTCGCGGCGAGGGCTCGCAGGCGGTCCGCCGTCGTCTCGTCGACGCGCCCCAGCCGCTCGACGAGGTGGCCCTGGCGGTCGAAGATCACGAACGCGGGCGTGAACACCAGGCCGTAGCGCTCGGCGACCCGCCCGCCGTCGGCCGTCTGGATGTCGATGCGCACGACCGTCGCCACATCGCGCGTACGCTCCTCGATCCCGTCGACCACGGGACGCGCCTGCAGGCAGGCGAGTCAGAAGTCGGAGTACACCTCGAGCAGCGTCGGCCTTCCGGAGGCGATCGCGCGATCGACCGCGTCCGCGCTGAACACGACCGACGCGCCCGAGCGGACGTACAGCGGCGGCAGGGTGAGCAGTGCCGCGAGCCCCGCGAAGAGGGCGATCCGGCGCCACGTCGCCCCTCGCCGGACTGTCTCGACGCCGGCGACGGCGAGGACGATCGCGGCCGCGATCGCGTAGGAATTGTGGTTCACGAACGCCACGAGGTTCAAGCGGCCGCGGTGCGCTCCGCGCGGTCGAGGAACGGGATGACCGCGTCGAGGAACTCCTCGGGACATTCGATCATCGGGACGTGACCGCAGCGATCGATGAGGCGGACCTGCGCCTGCGGCAGGATCCGATGCACGTCCGCGACGTGATGCGCGGGTATGACGGTGTCCTGGCGGCCCCACACGAGGAGCAGCGGTCCCCCGTAGCGCGACGCTCGCGCGAGCCAGGCGTCGCGCAGGGCCGGACGCACGCCGCGGAGATCGAGGCCGGCGGCCAGCACCCGGACGAACTCGGGGAACGACGGAAGCCCGTAGCGCACCGCCTCGTCGTACATCTCGGGCGGAATGCGCGCGGAGTCGTAGAAGAGCGTCCGCACCGAGGCGTGCGCCGACGACGCTGAGAAGGGCAGTCGTGCGACGAGCCCCATGCCCGGCAGGCAGCAGAGGCGAAGCGACCGGGCGACGTCGACGCCCAGGCCTCCACCGGCCGCGAGCGTCACCGAGCGGACCCGCTCCGGGCTCGTGAACGCGACGGTACCCACGATCGACCCGCCGAGAGAGTTGCCCACGAGATGCGCGTGCTCGATGCCGAGCGCGTCCATCGCGGCGAGGACGAACCGCGTGTAGAACGCACCGTCCGGGCCGAAATAGCTCACGCGGCCGGGACGCTGGCTCTCGCCGAAGCCGGGAAGATCGACGGCGATCACCCGCCTGCCCGTCGCGGCGAGCGGCGGCATGACGGCGCGCCAGTTCTCGGCCCACCCGCCGACGCCGTGCACGAGCACGATCGCGTCGCGCGTCGGGGGGCGCTGCCCACCGGCCCCCGGGTTCGCCTCCAGCACTCGCGTGCGCAGGCCGAGCACGCTGATCGTGCGCGACTCCATCGTCCTACCTATCCTTTGCCGGCGATGCTCTTCTACTACCTCTGCACGGTCGGCGAGCGGCTGCACCGTGAAGCGTATCCCCAAGGCGCGCAGTCGAAGGACGCCGACGTGCACAAGTGGGTGACGATGGTGTCGGGCTCTCCCGCGGTGTGCCAGCGCGAGCATTCCGGCCCGCACCAGTGGCGGCCTGACGAGGGCGGCGACGAGGAGCGCGTCGTCCGCGGCTACGCGGTCCTTCAGTGGGACAAACAGGGCTTCGATCTCGCGAAGGAGAGGCCGAACGTCGGCGACCGCTTCGACTCCCCGTGGGGCCCGTCGCTCGTCGTCGAGCGCTCGGACGATCCGACGACGGGCACGTACCTGCTCCTGCGGATCTTTCCGCACGGTTACCAAGGCAAGCCTGGCGAGCTCGGGACGCAGCGCGGCGACGCGCCGAAGGAGCTCGTCGGCAAGGTCTAAGACGTCGGGGGGCTCTTCCCCCCGGCCCCCGGGCCTGTCGGACTCGCGTGCCGGCGGTGCTCGACATGATGCCCGTGCTCGTGGGCGTCCTCCTTCGTGCGCGGCGGGTAGAACAGGCCGGCCACGTGGAATCTCGAGGGGGCTTGCGCGTACGCCGACAGCAAGAGATGGACGTCGAATCGCTCGAGGAGCGGCGCGCCCCACGCTTCGCGAAACCTGGTCGCCCACTCCGGTCCATAGCGCTCGCGCGCGAGCACGGCCATGGCGTGGAGCTCCTGGTCGAGCACGGCGATCTCGTGCGGCCCGGCGCAGTCGTCGCTTGCGCAGCGGAAGCGCATCCGCAGCGGCAGCTGGACGACGTCGAGCTCGGTCACCGGAACGAAGCCGGCCGTCGTGGCGCGACCGCGCGCGAGCTCGGTGAGCGATTCGAGCGAGCCGCGAAGGTGCGGACGGACGAACGGCCAGCGCAGCCGCCAGCCGTCCTTCGCGTCGACGTACCCGGTCGCGGCGATCTCGCCCGCGACCGTCACCGTCTCGGGGCGCGTGTCGCGCTCGTCTCGCGTGACGCGCGAGCGGATCCAGGACCAGCGTCGCAACGGCGGGTCCGTGTCGGCGCCTTTCCACGGGAACGGCGACAGCCGCAGCAGCTCGCCGGTCTCGCGGTCGACGCCGATGACCGCCGTGCGCTCGACGGGAAAGTCGTTCGCCGCGACGGCCTTGGCGAGCACGAGGACGTCGCGCTCGCTCGTGCCCTCGACCACGAGGCGAGAATAGGACCGGCACGATGAGCGAGCGGCGCGTCACGTTCGTCGATCTCATCCGGGCCGAGCTCCCGGGTCTCTTCGCGTTCCTCGATCGCGCGCCGTGGCCCGCGATCGCGCCGGCAGCGCTCCCCTTCGCGGTGCTCGCCGCGTTCGGCGCCGGACTCTTCGTCGACGCCGCGCTGCGGGTCCCCTTGGGGCTCGTGTTCCAGGCGCTGGGGCTTCCGGTCGGCCTCGCCCGCTTCGCGTTCCAGCTCGTCACGCTGCTCGCCACGGCCGCCGCGGCCGCGGTCGCCTGGCGAAGCGGGGGCGGCGACGCGGCGCGCGTGTACGTCGCCATCCTCGCGATCGAGCGGGTCCTCGGTCTGCCGGCCCTCCTGCGCTTCTGCGCGGTCGTGCAGCAGGAGTTCTCTTGCGGCCCGCTCGCGTACGTGCTCGGGCTCTGGCCGCTCCTCCTCGGGCTCGCCCTCTCGGTCCCGGTGCGCCGCCGTCTGCGCATCGTGGCCGGCGACCGCAACCCGCTGCTCGAGGCAGGCGGCGCCTTCGTGCTCGCGAACGATGCCGTCGTCCGGAGCTACGGCGCGCTCGCGGGGCAGGCGACCGGCTCGGAGGGCGGTCTCGCGGCGCTGCTCGGCGCGGTCGCCGGCGGGATCGCCTGCGGGATCGTCATCGCCCGGCGCGCCCCGCGGCACTGGCGCACCCTCGGGCTCGTCGCGCTCGCCGTCCTCGGCCAGTGGGTCGTCACCTCGCTCTTCCCTTTCTTCGCGGCGGCCGCGGACACGAGGACGCTCACCTTCCGGGATCCGGCGATCGTCTTCGCGCTCGCGGCGCCGGCCTTCGGCGTGGCCGCCGCCGTGGTCATCCTGTACATGGCGGCGGCGCGACAGGTGCGCGACGTCTAGCGCGATCGATGCGAAGGAGCTCGCCCTCGCGCGCGAGCATCCCCGCGGGACCGAGCGCCGCCGGCTCCTTCCCTACCGCGAAGCGCTGAACGACGTCGGCGCGTACGCCAGGCTGCCCGAGGCGGATCGCGACGTCATCGTCCGCTGGGCGGAGACGCGCCGCCGCATCAAGGTGGCGCACGACGTCGACCGCGATCCGAGGAACATGGCGGATCCGCTCATCGCGGCGGAGACGCTCCGCGCGCATGTCCTCGCAGGCGAGCGTGCCGCGGCCGGCGGGCGTGACCTCGCGGACCCGGGCGGCGACCTCATCGCCGTCGTCGCCGCGCTGCGCCGGCGCTAGGTCGACCCGGCGAAGGCGGCGGCGAGGAGGCCGACGCCGTTGAAGATCCCGTGTATCGCGATGCAGGGGTAGAGGCTGCCGCTCCGCGCCCGCAGATAACCGAGGCCGAGCCCGATGACGAGGAGGACCGGGAAATCGACGACGGCGCCGTGTGCGAGCGCGAAGGCGAGGGCGGTCACCGCGATCGCGACGGGCGCGCCGAGCGGCTCGAAGAGCGCGTAGCCCAGGCCGCGGCAGAGCGCCTCTTCGAAGATCGGCACGAAGACCGCGATCGCAAAGAGGTTCGCCGCGAACGCGCCGCCGCGCGACGGATCCCAGAACGCCGGCACCTCCTGTTCGCGGACCACGTGCGGCAGCGCGAGGCTGACGACGATGGACACCGCGTAGCCGAAGACGAGCACGCCCGCTCCGAGCCCCGCGGCGTCGCGCCACGATGCGGGACGGCGGAGCGCGAGAGCCTCGCGGACGGGCAGGCGCAGCGCGATGACGACGACGATGAGCAGCAGGAAGCCGTCGCCCACGATCGCCGCGATCGCGGTGCCGTAACGGTAGAAGGCATCCGCGGGCAGCGACGTGATCCGACCGCTCGCGCGTCCGGCGAAGTCCACGACGGCGAGGAACGCGATGAGGAGCGCCCAGAAGGCGATGCGCCACGGGTGGAGCGGGCGCGTGGCCGGCGGGGCGGCCGCGGCCTCCCCGGCCGCGCTCAGGCGACCGCCGCGGTGGCCCGCAGCGGCGCGAGGAGAGCGAGGGCGCGGTCCATCTCGTCGAGCGTATTGAAGTAGTGCGGAGAGAGACGCACGAGTCCCGGCCGGTTATCGCAGATGAGACCGCGTTGACGCAGCGCGGCGACGACACCGGGCGGGTCGGGATGCTCGAGCGTGACGATCGGCGAGCGCCGAGAGGCGTCGGTCGGAGACCGGACCGTCCAGCCCTGCGCTCGCGCTCCGTCGACCAGACGCTGCGAGAGCTCCATGTGACGGCGCCGAACCGTCGCGACACCGACCTCGCGCACCAGCGACAACCCCGCACGCGCCGTGTACGCGGCCGCGACCGCCGGCGTCCCGTATTCGAACCGGCGCGCGTTCGGGGCGAGGTCGACGTGCTCCACGTCGAAGTCGAACGGATTCCGCATGGCCCACCAGCCGAGTGCCGATGGCCGCGCGGCCGCGATCCGGTCGCGGCGGGCGTACAGGAAGGCCATCCCCGGCCCGCCCATGAGCCACTTGAGCGTCCCGCCGACGAGGAAGTCGACGCCGCTGGAGTGCACGTCGAAGTCGAGCGCGCCGATCGACTGGTACGCGTCGACGACGAGAGCCGTGCCCTTGCGGTGACAGATCTCCGCGAGCGCCTTCACGTCCTGGATGTAGCCGCTCGTGTAATACACGTGGCCGGTGCAGACGAGCGCCGTGCGCTCGTCGACCGCGCGCGCGAAGAGCTCGAGCGGGACCCCGACCCGATCGGGGCTGCGGACGAACTCCACCTGGACGCCGCGGTCGGCGAGCGCGAGCCAGGTGTGGCCGTCGGTCGGAAAATCGATGTCCGCGACCAGCACTTTGGGCCGCTTCGCGTAGTCGAACGACGACGCGATCGTCACGAGGGCCGCGGAGACGGCGGGCTCGAGCGCGACCTCGTCGCCGTCGGCGCCCAGGACGTCCGCGAACTCCTCGCGGAGCGCGTCGAGGATCTCGATCCAGTGGTCGTACCAGGCGCGGCCGCCGAGCTCCGACCACGTCTTCGCGTACTCCCGGAGCGCGGCCTCACCGCGTCGCGGGAGCGGCGTGAGCGAGCAGTTGTTGAGATAGAGCAGGCGCTCGGTGATCGGGAACTCGGCCCGCCAGGCGCGCTCCGCGGGCTCGGTCACCAGCCGATGGCCGCGCTCTCGCGTCGCGGGTCGGCCCCGCCCTCGAGCGTGCCCGGCCCGAGCAGGCGGATCGCGCACACGCTCGCGACCGCGGGCGAGTACTCCGGGAGCTCGCGCACGCGATGGCCGAGGCGCTCAAGACCCTCGCGCACCTCGGGCGCGATGCGACGCTCGGCCGTGAGCAGACCGGGCTCGTACGCGTGGGGGTGGAAGGTCCACGGGAACGAGCGCGAGATCACCCGCGGCGCTTCGATCGCGGCCTGGGTGTTCATGCCGAAGTCGACGATGTTGCAGACGACCTGGACCATCGCCTGGCACTGGGCGTCCTCTCCGGGGCAGCCGAAGGGCATGAGCGCCCTGCCGTCCCTCATGAGGAGCGCCGGGTTCGGCGTGAGGCGCGGACGCTTGCCCGGCGCTATCGCCGAGGGATGTCCGGGCGTCGTCCAGAGCTGCGCGCCGCGCGTGGAGACGATCATCCCGAGACCGCGGACGAGCGGCGCGCCGAGCCCGGGATCCGACGGCGTGGCGGAGAAGGCGTTCCCTTCGGCGTCCATCGCGCACACGTACGAGGTGTCCGGCGCGCCCACCCCCGCCGCGACGCGCGGCCGGTAGCCCGCGGGGCCGGTGCGGCCTTCGTATCGCCAGGGGTCGCCGGGGGCCGGCAGCTCTGGATGCGCGCGGTCGTCGCGGATGAGACGCCGGCGCTCGCTCGCGTAGTCCTTGTCGAGCAGGCCCGCGATCGGCACGTCGACCTGCGCCGGGTCGCCGAAGAAGCCCTCGCGATCGGCCGCCGCCAGCTTGAACGCTTCGGTGTACTGGTGCAGGAACTCGAGGCTGCCCGCGCCGAGCGAGGCGACGTCGAAGCATTCGAGAAGGTTCAGCGTCATCGGGACGAGCGGCCCCTGCGACCACGGGCCGCACGCGTAGACGTCGATGCCGCGATACGTCGAGTGCGCCGGCTTCTCGGACCGGACCCTCTGCGACGCGAGGTCCTCCGCGGTGATCGCGCCACCCGATGCCCTCATGAACTCGGCGATCTGGCGCGCGATGTCGCCGGTGTAGATCGCGTCGCGCGCCGCCATGATCGCGACGGCCCGGCCTTTCGCTGCGTTCTGCTGCTCGATCGCGACGAGACGTCGGAAGAGATCGCCGAGCTCGCGCTGGACGAGGATCTCGCCTTCCTTCGGCGGGCGGCCGTTGGGGAGGAACACGGGCGAGCTCGTCGGCCACTGGCGCAGGCGCTCCTCGAGCATCTCGATGGCGCGGGCGAGCCTCGGGTACACCGGGAAGCCGTCGCAGAGCTCGATGCACGGGGCGAGGACCTCGGCGAGCGTGAGCCGACCGTGGCGGGCGAGTGCCGTGAGCCACGCGTCGGCCGCCGCGGGGGTCACCGAGCGCGCGACACCGATCGGCATGTCGTCGCCGTGCCGCGCGCGGTACCGCTCGAGCGTGAGCGCGGCCGGCCAGTGCCCAAGGCCGTCGATCGTCTCGGGCTCCGCCATGCCGGGCGTGAACAGGACGATCGGCGCGACGCCGCCGAAGTCGGTGAGGTGGCGCTCGAGCACGTTGAGCGCGATGCCGCCGGCGACGCCGGCATCGATCGCGTTGCCGCCGCGCTCGAACATGCGGACGCCGGCGGAGGTCGCGAGGTAGTGGCACGAGCTCACCATGTACCGCTTGGCGAGGACCGCGGGCCTGCCCTGACGGATCGCGATCGGCGGCGCGGTGTTCTCGACAGGGATCTCGCGCACGGGACCAGCATAGGATCCAACACCTGACGCCCGCAGGGCGTCTGAAAAGGGGGCGCAGGGGGCTCTGCCCCTGCGACAAAGAATGAGGATCCTCGCGTGGCGCGTTCCGCCGTACGACAACGGCGCGTACCTCGTTCACGACGAGCGGCGCGAAGCGATCGTCATCGATCCATCGATGGGCGAGGCCGAAGTGCTCACAGCCGCGAAAGAGGAGGGCCTGCGCGTGATCGAGATCCTCAACACGCATGGCCATCCCGACCACATCTACGGGAACGCCGCGGTGAAGGAGGCGACCCGAGCCCGCCTCGCGATCCATCGGCTCGACGCGTACCGGCTCGACCCCCGAGAACGCCCGAGCGTCTCGCCCGAGAGCCGCGCGCTGATCGGCGACCTCCTCGACGACGTCCCGCACGCGAGCGCCGACGACCTCATCGACGAAGGGCCGCTCCGTTACGTCGCGGATATCGCGATCGAGGCGCTCCACACCCCCGGCCACACCGAGGGCTCGACGTGCTTTTACGTCCCCGCGGAGAACGTGCTGTTCTCGGGCGATGTCCTGTTCCGCGGTAACGTCGGCCGGGTCGACCTGCCGGGCGGGGACGCGAGGGCGATGGAGACGAGCCTCGCGCGGGTCGCGGCGCTGCCGCCGGCGACCCTCGTGTATCCCGGTCACGGACCGCAGACCTCGATCGGCGCCGAGCTCCGCTGGCTGCGCGGGTTCCGGTTCGACTGACCGTCCGCGTCCGCCCGTTCGCCGAACGGGACTACGCCGGGTTCCTCCGCATCAGGCGGGTCGCCGAGGGCGAGCTCGTCTCGGTCGAGGAGGCGCGCGCGGGCGATCAGCGCTGGGACCATTCCCGCTACGAGCGGGTGCGCGTCGTCGCCGTCGACGAGGAGGACGCTCCGGTCGGGTACGGCGAGATCGCCCACGAGCCGAGCCGCTTCGCTCCGCGACGGTATTTCCTCCGCCTGGGCGTCGATGGCCCGCTTCGCCGGCGCGGCATCGGCGCGACGATCTGGGACCGCCTCCGCGTCGCGCTCGACGAGCGTGCGCCGCTCGTTGCCTGCCTCTGGGTGCGGGACGGGACCGCATGCCAGGCGTTCATCGCCAAGCGTGGCTTCGTCGAGGTGATCCGCGCGTACGAACAGGTCCTCGCGCTCGCCCCGGCGCGGATCCCGCTGCCGGCCGCGAGGGAGCGGATCGCCGCGTCCGGTGTGCGGGTGCGGACGCTCGCGGCGCTGCGCGCGTCTCACGGCGAACCCGCCCTCCACGACGCGCACGAGCTCCATACGGCGTGCCGACGCGATCAGCCGACGCTCGGTGCCGTGACGCCCGCGCCGTACGCGGACTGGCTCGCCTACAACGTCAGCGCGCCGGAGGCGCTCCTCGACGCGTACTTCGTCGCCTGCGACGGCGAGCGCCTCGTCGGCTGCAGCTCGGCGCGGCGCGAGAGCGAGGATCAGCTCCGCATCGGCGTGACGGGCGTCCTCCCCGAGTACCGTCGCCGCGGCATCGGGCGGCTCCTCAAGCTGCACGTCCACGAGTGGGCCCGCGCGAACGGCTATCGCGAGATCCACACGAGCGCGACGGGACCGAACGTCGGCATGCTCGCGCTGAACGAGTCGCTGGGCTACGTCATCGTCGGCAGCTGGGGCGGCTACGAGCTCGCGTTCGCCAGCTGAGCTTCGATGAACGTCCGCGCGGGCCAGCCCGCCGGCGTGAGCGCGAGGTCGGGTGCGCAAAGCCGTACCGCGTCGACGTCGGAGCCCGCGCGCGGCACCGCGTCGTCGATGGTCGCCGCGACGCAGATCAGCAGCAGCTCGCCGTGCTCGAGCGTCCTCACGACGCGCGGCTCGCGCGCGACGAGCCCCGATTCTTCGCGCACTTCGCGGAGGGCCGCCGACTCGGCCGTCTCGCCCGTCTCCACGTAGCCGGCGACGAGCCCCCAGGCGCCCTCCGGCCAGCCGCGCTGGCGCGTGTACAGGATCTTGCCCTCGGCGGTGCGGGCGAGGACGAGGGCGACCGGCAGCACGTTCGTCGCCCGGAACCAGCCGCAGGCCGGGCATTCGGGCTTGTGCTCGGGATCGGCCGCGGCGACCAGCGCCGATCCGCACCGCGCGCAGAAGCGCGGATCCGGCACCTTACTCGGTGACGCCGAGGATGTTGAAGCCGTTGTCGGCGAAGATCGTCGCGCCGGTCACCGCGCGCGACCAGTCCGAGGCGAGGAACACGGCCACGTTGCCGACCTCCTCCTGCGTGATGTTCCGCCGCAGTGGCGCCTTCGCCTCCATCAGGTCGCGCGCGGCGGAGATGCCCTTCACCGCGCTCCCCGCGAGCGTCTTGAGAGGCCCCGCCGAGATCGCGTTCACGCGCACGTTCTGGGGGCCGAGATCGGCGGCGAGATACCGCGTCTCCGCCTCGAGGACGGCCTTCGCCATGGCCATCGAGTTGTAGCTCGGCACGACGCGCTCGACCGCGTTGTACGTGAGGCTCATGACCGACCCGCCGCCCGCCTTCTCGAAGAGGGGCAGCGCACCGCGGCAGAGCGCGACGAGCGAGAACGCGCTGATCTCGACAGCCGTCTTCAGGCCCTCACGGCTGATCTCGACGAAACGCCCCTTCAGGTCCTCGAGCGCCGCGAACGCGATCGAGTGGACGAGGACGTCGAGCGTGCCCCAGCGCCGTTCGAGCTCGGCGAAGAGCGCGTCGATCTCCTGCTGCTTCGAGACGTCGCACGGCATCACGGGGATGCGCTCGTGCTCGGGAAGCGTGCCGACGAGCTCGACGACGTTCTCCTTCAAGCGGTCGGTGGCGTAGTTGAAGGCGAGCTCGGCACCCTCGCGCTGGAACGCGGTCGCGATCCCCCAGGCGATGCTCCGCTTGTTGCCGACGCCCATGACGAGCGCCTTCTTCCCTTCGAGGAGTCCCATCGTCGCACCTCCGCGCGACCGCATCATCCCAGACGTGAGACGGCACGTCACCTCGACGCGCTACTTCGCTGCAGCGCTAGTGCACCTGAATATCGCTACGTGGTCGCGCCGGGGTACTCCGCGATCTCGAGACGGGCGAGCGTCTCGGGGAGCGGCACGCCTTCGTCGTCCCACCCGCGCGCCCGGTAGTACGCGACGATCTGCTCGCGGAGATCGTCGGGATCGAGCCGCACCTTCGAGAGCACTCCGGACACGTGCGGCTTCATCGACTGCTCAGGGAGCCGGTCGTCGGCCGGGCCGAGGCCTTCGCGGATGTTGAAGAGGCGCGCGAGCGCGAGACCGGTCTCGCCGATCTCGCCCAGCTGCGCCGGCGTGAGGCCCCAGCCGGTCACCGCGTTCACGATGTCCGTGAGCTTGGGGTCGTCGTACTTCAGGAAGAAGCACATCCCGACCGTGTTGCGCGCGCTGCGCGACGGCAGGTTCGAGTTCATGTGGTCGCCGCCGGTCGGGCTCGTGGAGTAGCTGATGCGGACCTGCTTGCCGTACTCCGTCCGCTGACGCGGGTCGTGCATCGCGATCTCGAGCCCCTTCACGGTCGTGAGGAGCTCCGTGCCGCCGAGCGTCTCGGCGGCTCGCGCCGATCCTTCGGCGAGGACGTCGCCCAGTCCCTGCCGGTGCGCGATCGCGTCGGCCGCGGCGACCACGGCCTTCGCGTTACCGAACTCCACCGGCTCCCCGCCGAGCGTCGCGTCGGGAAGGATGCCGCGCCGGCGGAGGTCCATGACCCACGCCACGGTCGCGCCGAATGAGATCGTGTCCATGCCGAGCGCGTTGCAGCGCTCGTTCGCCTTGGCGATCGCGGCGAGATCGCCGACGCCGCAATGCGACCCCATCGCCGCGATCGACTCGAACTCCGGACCGCCGTACTTCGGGTCGATCTGATACGGCTGCTCGAGCTTCACGACCTTCTTGCACCGGACCGAGCAGGCCCAGCACGCCTCCATCTTGATGCGGTAGCCCTTCTCGACGAGCGCCTCGGCGCTGATGTCGGCGGCATGCTCGAACGCGCCGCCCTCGTAGTTACGGACCGCCATGCCGCCGACCTGGGTGTACCCGTCGAGGCCCATGCCGGTGCCGAAGTTGTGGAACGCCCAGTGGTTCTCCTGCAGCGTGTCGGCGACCCAGCGGGCGACCTCCTTCACCTTCGCGGCGTCGGCGAGGGGCAGGTTCTTTGAGCCCCTCACGACGATCGCCTTCAGCTTCTTGCTGCCCATGACGGCGCCAAGGCCCGCCCGCCCGGCGATGTCCTTGTAGTCGTTCACGATGCCGGCGAACCGGACGAGCTTCTCGCCCGCGGGCCCGATCTCGCAGACGCGCGCGAGGCGCTCGCCGACCTGCGCCTTGAGACGGTCCTCGGTGTCCATGATCTCGAGGCCCCAGAGATCAGTCGCTTCGCGTATCTCGACCACGTCGTCCTTGATGTAGAGATAGACGGGCGAGGGCGCCGCGCCCTTGACCACGATCCCGTCCCACCCGGCGCGCTTGAGCTCGGCGCCCCAGAACCCGCCGACCTCGGCCTCGCCGAAGCCGTTCGAGAGCGGCGACTTCGCGCCCACCGCGTGCCGCGACGCGCCCGAGAGCGGCGTCCCCGTGAGGACGCCCATCGCGAAGACGAGGACGTTCTCGGGGCCGAGCGGGTCCGCGCCTTTGGGAAGCTCGCGCAGGAGGTAATGCGCGATGAGCGCGCGCCCGCCGGGGCGACGCCGGAACGTCGCCTCGTCCATCTCCTCGACGGAGGTCGTCCCCTTCGTGAGGTCGACGCGCAGGATGCGCCCCCAGGACCCGTAGCGTTCGGCCATTCTCCGTATCGTATTCAGAAATGCCCGAGTACGACCTGGTGTGCGACGCGTGCGGCAAGAGCTGCGAGCCGCTGGACGCCCTCGTCTCCTGGACCGCGAGCGGTGACGCGGAGAGCGCGTTCGCGCTCACGCACCTCGCGCATGCGCCCAGCGGATCGGGCCAGCGCGTCGAGGTGCGCAAGCTCGTCTGGCCGAACGAGTACCTCGCCTTCGTGAACGCGCGGTTCGGGAAGCGCATCGCCGACCCCGACGCGCTGCGCGGGATCGTCTCCGCGCTCGCGCCGTTCGTGATGCGTCACGACAACCCCGCCGAGATGGACGGCATGCGGGCCGCGTCGTTCGGCGCGATCCCCGGCGTGAAGCCGGGCACGGAGGCGGAGGCGCGAAGGCCGCCCGAGAAGAAGGAGGAGGTCGAGGCCGGGAAGTGATCTAGCCGGTCGGCAGGGGCGCGGCGGCTCGCAGCCGATCGGTCACCGCGTGGAGCATCTTCAGGGCGATGTCGCCGTTCTGGTGAAGCACGTCGCGGAACTGCGCCGGGCCGAGGACGAGGCAACGGAGCGGCGTGAGGGCTCGGACGGTCGCGCTCCGGGGGCCGTTGTCGAGGAGAGCGATCTCGCCGAAGAAGTCACCCGGGCCGAGCTCGCGCTTCCGGTTCGGTGCGTCGACATCGACGCGGCCCTCGACGATGACGAAGAAGTCGCCGCCGCTCTCCCCGCGCTTGCAGAGAACCTTTCCGGCGGGCAGGTCGACCTCGTCGGCACGCGTCGCGATGAAGGCGAGCTCCTTATCGGTGCAGCCGGAGAAGAGCGGGACGTTGCGCAGCAGCTTCACCTTGGGGTCGGCCATCGGCGCGAGGCTAGCGCGCCGCCGTCGTCAGTTCCAGCGGCTCCTGTCGTCGTCGACCGGTCGCCCGCGCCAGTAGCGGATCTCGCCACGGCGGCCACCGGGCGGGCCGGCGGCGTCCTGGGTGAGGACGTACGCGGCGGCGCCGAGAATGACCGCCGCGACGGTGCCCAGGTCGTACGCGCCCATGAGAGACGCGGCGGTCTCGCCGGCGGCGGCGGCGAGGCAGATGAGGAAGAGCCGCCAGTACGCCGCTTGCCGCGTCATCCCGCGCCGTCCCGGTGCACGAACGAGGCCTCGCGGGCCCACCCGCCGCACACGACGAGCTCCTCTTTCGTGACCCAGCCGCTGCGGACCGCGAGACGGAGCTCCTCGCGCAGCGTCGTCTCGAGCATCTCGGGGCCGTCGGTGTTGAAGGAGAAGCGGACCTTGTGCTTCTTGAAGGCCGCGATGAATTCGCCGAGCTGCTCGGCGTCCCTGACGACCTTCGTGTCGAGGTTCGACGACGGGCAGATCTCGAGGAGGATCCCGCGCTCCGCCAGCCGCTTGCACACCGCCGCGTCCTCCGCCGCATGCACGCCGTGGCCGATCCGATCGGGCTCGAGATAGCGGATCACCTCGTCGACCGACTCGGGACCCTCATCCTCGCCGGCGTGGATCGTGAGGCCCAGGCCCGCCTTGCGCGCCTTCTTGAAGAGCGGCGCGTAGTCGCGGTAGCGGAAGTCGGCGTTGTGGCCGCCCGCGATGTCCACGCCGACGACGCCGCGCCGCCGGTAGGCGATGGCCTTCTCGAGGATGATCTCGTTCAGAGCGTAGTTGAACGTGCGGTCGAGGCAGAAGATCAGCCCGCACTTCACCGGGTATTCGAGGAGCGCCCGATCGAGCCCGCGGATCGAAGCCATGATGATGTGGTCGAGGTCGCGCTCGCCGCCGCGGTTCCGCTTCATCGGGTTGTAGCGGAGCTCGAGCGTCGTGATGTTCGCCTTGCGGTAGGCCCCGCCGATCACCTCGTACACCGATTGCTCGACCGCGAGGGGGCTCGACTGGATGAGCTCCGTCCAGTGGTAGAGCGCGAGGAAGTCCTCGAACGACTTCCTCGCCTGCTTGCGGACGGTGATGAGGTCGACGAACTCCCAGTAATCCTTGGTCGGCAGGCGGATGCCCTGCGAGTGCGCGATGCCCCACATCGCCGCGGGGTCCACGGCCCCACCGAGGTGGACGTGGAGCTCGGTCAGCTCGTCGCCAAGCGGGTGGGGCATCGCGGCGAAAGGCTAGAGCGTGGGGGGTTCTCGGGGGGCGGAGCCCCCCGGACTATGGGGGCAGAGCCCCCTCAACTATCAATTGTTCCCTTGTTCGCGCGTCGGCGGACGCCTGACGCGACGCCGGCGCCGCGGTCGCGACGGCTGACCCTCCGGGTGCTCCTGCCAGATGACGTGCCCGTCGTCGTCCGCGGAGGCGACCTTCACGAGGCGGTCCCAGAACTCCGCGCGCCGCAGCTCCTGCTCCGCCTGGTCGCGGGAGACCTCCCGCTCGAGCATGACGTCACAGTCGTACGGCGAGCCGACGACCTTCCAGCCGTTCTCGGTCAGCAGGTCGAGGAGCCGCGCGATCTCGGTGAGGCGCTGGGGTGTATCCGCGACGTACTCGCGGAGCCAGCCCGAATACGTGCGCTTACCGCGGTCGGCGCGGTCCAGCTCGTCGCGGACCGTTCCGAAGACGTGGATGAGGATGTACGTCTGCGTCGCCCCCACGCGCCCGAGTCTAGCCGCGCTCCTCCACGAAGCGGTAGCCGCCGTCGGAGTCCTTCGCGATCACGACGAGCGCGTCCTTCTTGAAACCCGACTGGCCTTTCAGGGCCGGGCAGACGAGGTGGTAGTGCTCGTGCTCGGGAGGCACGCAGACGCACCGCTCGGAGATGATCTCGGCGTCGAAGCGCCGCGCGCCGATGCGCAGGGCGACGCGCTCACCGGGATTCGGGAAGAGCTTCCAGGCGTCCTTCGTGATCAGGATGCGCGCTTTGCGAACGTCTTCGGAGCCGAGGCGGTGGCGATAGGTGGATCGGGAAACGCTCATTGCTGCGTCCATTTTCTCATGAAAGTGCGGCCGCTGCTTGACGCTTCGCCCGCTCGAACGCTTGACGATTGTGCTAGGGGCGGCTCGCGGTATCGGGGTCGTCAAGGAAGCGCGCGATGTGCACGATGGGAATCGCCGCGCCCGCCGCGCGCAGGCCCGCCGCGATCTGCAGCACGCAGCCGGGGTTCGCGCTCACCACGACATCGGGCCTCGCGGCGAGGATCGCCGCGACCTTGTCGCGTTGCAGCTGCGCCGAGATGTCGGGGTGCGTGAGGTTGTAGATCCCCGCGCTTCCGCAGCAGCGCTCGGGGTCGGCGATGTCGACGAGCGTCAGCCCCTGGACCGCTTGGAGAAGCGCGCGAGGCTGCGTGCGGATGCGCTGGCCATGCGCGAGATGGCAGGCGTCCTGATACGCGACGCGCATCGGCCGCGAGGCATCCAGCGGACGGGGCTTGACGACCTCGCTCAGGTCCCGGACGCGCGCCGCCGCCGCCCTGGCGCGCTCGGCCCACGCCTCGTCGTCCGCAAGGAGCTCGCCGTACGCCTTCATGTGCGCGCCGCAACCCGCGGCGTTCACGACGATCGTGGCGTCGCTCCCCGCGAAGGCGTCGATGTTGAGGCGCGCGAGCTCGCGCGCCCGCTCGCCCTCACCGGCGTGGGCGTGAAGAGCGCCGCAGCAGGTCTGCTCGATCGGCATCGAGACCGCACACCCCTCGCGTTCGAGCAGCCGCACGGTCGCCCGGTCGGTCTCGCCGAACGCCGCCCGCATCACGCAGCCGGCGAGCACGGTCGCGTCGGGTCCGGGCCGATCGACGAGCCGGAACGGGGCGCCCTCCATCCGCGGCGCGAGCGCGGCAAGCCAGCCGATCCGGCCGGGGACCTTCGCCGCGAGCCACATGAGCCCCAGGCGACGCGCGAGGTCCGCCAGGCGCGCGAGCCCGGCGAGGCGGCCGGGCCGCGTGAGCGTATCGAGCCCGGCGCGACGCAGCGCCCGCGTCAGCGGACCGGTCGGCTCGCGCTCGCGCAGCACCTCGCGCGCCCCTTCCATGATCCGGCCGAAGGGCACGCCAGAAGGACACGCGGTCTCGCACGCGCGGCAGACGAGGCACGCCTCGAGGTGCTCGACGAGCCGCGCGCTGGGGGGACCGGGGGATCCGAACGGGACGGAGCCCCCTTCGACGGTGACGAGATCTCTGATGAGCTGGATGCGGCCGCGCGGTGAGTCCGCTTCCTCGCCGAGGACGCGATACGTCGGGCAATCGTTGAGGCAGAGCCCGCACGAGATGCACGTGGCGAGGTCGGACGGACGGACGTGAGGGGATGACAGGGCGATGTCCCTAGGATACGAGCGCCGTGGCGATCGCTGACGCGACGCTCGCGAGCCGCCTGCGCGACGTGCTCGCGCGCGACCGCGTGATCGACGACCCGGCGACGCTCCTCCCGTACGCGTACGACGCGTCGTTCTGGTCGCTCCGGAGTCGCCGCGTGCCCGCGGCGGTCGCGGTCCCCGAGACCACGGCCGAGGTCGTCGCCATCGTGAAGCTCGCGAACGAGCTCGGCACGCCCATCGTCCCGCGCGGCGCCGGCACGGGACAGACGGGTGGCGCGATCGCCAAGGAGGGCGGGATCGTCATCTCCTTCGCGCGCATGCGCAAGATCTACGAGATCGATCGTCGGAATCTTCAATCGATCGTCGAGCCGGGCCTCGTGTACCTGGACTTCCAGGCCGCGCTCGCGCCGCACGGTCTCTTCTTCCCGCCGGATCCCGGCAGCGGGCGCGCGTGCACGCTCGGCGGCATGGCCGCGAACAACGCGAGCGGCCCGCACGCCGTCCGCTGGGGCACGACGTCCGCGTACGTCCTCGGCGCGGAGATCGTGCTCGCCGACGGCTCGGTCATCACGACGGGCGGCGTCCGCTCGAAGGCGCTCAAATCGTCGAGCGGCATCGACCTCACGAAGCTCTTCGTCGGGTCCGAAGGGACGCTCGGCATCTTCACGAAGCTTCGCTTGCGCGTGCAGCCGCGGCCGCCCGCCCGCGCGGTGATCCTCGCGGGCTACGCCGCGCTCGAGGACACCGTCGCATCGCTCGACGATCTTTTCGCGGCCGGCGTGCTTCCCTCGACCGCCGAGCTTCTCGACCGGAGCGCGGTCGAGGCGATCCAGCGCTGGAAGCCCGAGCTCGGACTCCCCGAGGGTGAGGCAGTCCTCTTCATCGAGGTGGAGGGCACGCCCGAGCAGGTCGCCGCGAACGTTCGGTACACCGAAGCGATCGTCCGGCGTCGCGCGACCGTCACGCGCTTCGCCGAGGACGAGCGCGAGATCCAGCGCCTCTGGAGCGCGCGGAGCGGGATGGCGGCCGCCGCCGCCCTCGCGCATCCGGGCAAGCACCGCATCTTCGCGGGCGAGGATCTGGCGGTGCCGCTGTCCGAGGTCCCGCGGACCGTCCGGCGGGCGCGCGAGCTCGGCGCGGAGCTCGGCGTCGCGGTCATCTTCTACGGCCATTTCGGCGACGGGAACGTCCATTCGGCGATCCTTATCGACCCCGAGGACGCGGACGAGGTGCGCCGCGCCGACGAGCTCGCCGACCGCCTCCACAAGCTGGCGATCGAGGTCGGCGGCACGGTCACCGGCGAGCACGGGACCGGCGTCGTGCGCGCGCCGTACATGCGCGCCGAGCATGGCGACGCGCTCGACGTGATGAAGCGGATCAAAGGACTGCTCGATCCGCGAGGGATCTTGAACCCGGGCAGCCTGTACGGGCCTTAGCCTCCGGCGCGCGCCTCTTCCCGTCGTCTCCACGCCGGTACCGCGGCGAGACCGAGCTCGCGGCGCATCGCGGCCGGGAGGTACTTCGCGCCCTCGCTCAGCGTGAGCCCGGAGACACGCTCGCGGTGCTCGCGGAGGAAGTCGCGGACGAGGGCGGGTCGCTTCTTCGAGACCTCGCGGAGGACCCAGCCGATCGCCTTGCGGATCCAGAATTCGCGCTCGCCGAGCATGGGCGCGGCGATCTCGGCGAACAGGGCGAAGTCGCCCTCGCCTCGACGGAGCGCGTCGTGCTGCACGAGGAGGGCGGTCCGGCGCACCCAGACGTCGCGGTCGCGGGCCCAGGCGCGCACGCGCCGGCGCAGGTCCGGCCCGTCGCCGAGCGCCGACGCGATCACCGACGTGGCGAGCCAGTCGACGTGCGCCCAGCCCGGGGACGCACGCACCAGCCCGATGAGCCAGGGCACGTCGCGCGGGCGGAGCAGATCCGCGCGGAGCTCGAGCACCGCGATCCCCGCGGAATGGAGGTCGTGGTACCCGGTGGCGTAGAGCGCGTCCACGAGGGCGCGCAGCCGTGCCCGCGTGAGGTCGGGCGACGCCCGGACGAGCTCCGCCGCGGTGCGGCGGAGCTGCGGCTGCGTGACGCCGTGGAAGCGCAGCTCGCTCTTGAGGTACGCCTTCTCGAACGTCGCGCGCTTCGGATCCGCCTGCTCGCGGAAGCGCGAGCGGAAGAACGCGAGCCCGCGTACCCCGCTAGCGGATGTACCCGTAGTCGGCGAAGACGAGGCGCAGGAACGCGAGGCCGCAGAGCACGACCAGCGCGATCCGTTGGGAGACGATCGCGCGCGGGCTCTCCTTGCCGACGAGCGCGACCTGGCCCCAGAAGAAGAACACGAACGAGAGCTCGGCGAACATGAAGGCCGCGTGCTCGTACCCGAGACCGGTCCAGCGGTACGGGGCCGTCATGGTCCAGTTGAGGAGATCGTTCGCCGCCTGATAGAGGTGCACGAAGGCCGTGACGAGCGCGCCGAGCAGCATCGCGCCGCCGATCTCGGCGACGTGTGGGCGCCGACGCCAGGTGACGAGCTGGCTCGTGATGAGGACGTTCGCCAGCGGGATAAGGATGCCGTCGCCGACGATCGCGGACGTGTACGACAGCGTGGTGCGGTACTGGAACGCGATGGGGTCCGCCCGGAGCTGGAGGTAGACGCTCCCGCCGGCCTGGATGAGGAACCCGAAGATGCACGTCGCGATGAAGACGAGCCCGAGGAGAAGCCACGGGCGCTGCTCGACGGCCGCGACGGTGCGCAGCATCTACGCCTCCGCGATCCTCAATTTCGGTGGCGGGAGCCTAACGGAAAACTCCTCGTCCGTGTGTGTCGACCGTTACGTGCGTCGATGTGCCGGCGCACCCAGCAGGCCGGCGGCGTACGAGCGGCGGTCGAGCCGTGGCAGGCGTCTCGCGACGGCCCGCGGGACGAGCGGCGTGTGCCGAACCATCGCGAGATGCTCGACGACGGGCCAGAGGTCCTCCTCGCTCGTCGTCCAGCCGATCGGATCGAACCGCGCGAGCGAGATCGGGCGCGAGTACGCGCGGAGCGTCCGCTCGCCGGCGAAGTTGTAGTAGTCGTCGAAGTAGCTCATGACGAGCTCGCGGATCGTGCGGAAGACCGGCGGGCGGAACCGCAGGCCCGCGAACTTCGACGTCGCGACCGCACCCCAGAGGCCACGCTCGCGGTAGACCGCGAGGTCGTGGTCGTCGTCACGGTCGGCCTCGAGGTCGACGACGAGCGGCGGACGGCCGTGTACGCGGAACGCGGCGGCCGCGAGGAACGCGCCCTCGGCGCAGTGCGCGGTGCGGTCGCGCATGACACGGCGTGGCGAGCGCACCGTCGCGCCGCCACGCTCGGTGTTGTAGCGGAGGCCGTCGAGGTAGCGCTGCACGCGGGCGGGCGTGCGCAGGCCGCGGAGCGTGCGCAGCTCGGCGGGCGTCCAGTCAGAGCGCCGCCGCGCTATCGGTCGACCAGCCCGTGCTTTCGCGCGAGGTACTCGAACGAGGCGCGTATCGCGCCGGGGTAGAAGATCTCCCGCTTGCGGCGCGCCTCGTCCTCGCTCGTGTGGTGGACCCGAGCGTCGGGCGAGGGCTGGGCGAGGAGCTGGAGCTCGGCGGCGCGCTCGAGGAGGATCGCCGCGTATGCGGCCTCGGCGATCGAGCCGCCCACGACCGCGATCCCGTGGTTGCGCAGGAAGATCGCGCGCGCCGCGCCGAGGACCCGCGCCAGGGTCTCGCCTTGCGCCTTCGTGCGTATGAGGTCGCTCGACGCGGTGTACGTCGGCACGCCCGGCGGCCAGAAGAAGGACCCCTCGTGGCTCACCGGCCGCAGGTCCAGACCGCGCGCGGCGAAGGCGATGCCGAACTTGGGATGCGTGTGGACGACGGAGAGCACGTCGGGCCGCGCCCGGATGAGCTCGGTATGGATCGGCCACTCCTCGTGCCGGCGCGACCAGCCCTCGAGCCGGTCGCCCTCGAGGTCGACGCGGACGAGATGCTCCTCGCGCACCTCGTCGAGGCCCACGCCCGATCCCTTCATCCAGATCGTGTCCGCGCCCGCGAGGCGGGCGCTCACGTGGCCGTAGATGTTGTCGGCGTGACCCTCCCCGGCGAGGATGCGGCACGCGAGGACGAGCTCGCGCTTCAGCGTGCGCTCGTCGGCGATCGATCGATCGACGACGTCGGCGAGCGGCTTCGACACCGCGCCTAGTATGGCCCGCCGATGCCCGACGTCGTCATCCGGAACGGCACGATCTACGACGGTTCGGGGGGCGAGCCGTACGCGGCCGACGTCGCGATCGACGGCGACACGATCGCCGCGGTGATGCCCGCGTACGACGGCCACGGCGACCACGAGATCGACGCCCGCGGGCTCGCGGTGGCTCCGGGATTCGTGAACATGCTGAGCTGGGCGATCCCCTCCCTCATCGCTGACGGCCGTGGACAGAGCGACATCCGGCAAGGGGTGACGCTCGAGGTCTTCGGCGAGGGCTCCTCGATGGGCCCGCTCACCGACGGCATGCGCCGCGAGCAGATCGAGCGCCAGGGCGACATCGCGTACGACATCCCCTGGACGACCCTCCGCGAGGGCCTCGAGCACCTGACGCGTCGCGGCGTCTCGCCGAACGTCGCGTCGTTCGTCGGCGCCACGACCGTGCGGATCCACGAGGTCGGCTACGAGGACCGCCCGCCGACCGTCGACGAGCTCGCGCGGATGCGCCGGCTCGTCCGCGACGCCATGCGCCAGGGCGCGCTCGGCGTCGGCTCCTCGCTCATCTATACCCCGGCGACGTTCGCGGACACCGAGGAGCTCGTCGCGCTCTGCGAGGAGATCGCGCCGTTCGGGGGGATGTACATCTCGCACCTGCGCAACGAAGGCGAGCGGCTCCTCGAGGCCGTCGACGAGCTCATCGCGATCGCGCGCCGCGCGCACGTGCGGGGCGAGATCTACCACCTGAAGCAGGCGGGACGCGCGAGCTGGGGCAAGCTTCCCGCGGTCGTCGAGCGCGTCGAGGCGGCGCGCGCCGAAGGACTCGCGATCAGCGCCGACATGTACCCGTACACGGCCGGCGCGACCGGCCTCAACGCGTCGATGCCCCCGTGGGTGCAGGAGGGCGGGTTCCGCAGCTGGGTCGAGCGGCTCCGCGACGGGGCCGTCCGGCAGCGCCTGGCGGGCGAGATGCGCGCGCCGGGCACGACCTGGGAGAACCTCTACGAGGCCGCCGGCTCCGCCGAGAAGGTGCTCCTCGTCTCGTTCAAGAACGAGAAGCTCAAGCCGCTCACCGGCAAGACGCTGGCCGCGGTCGCGGCGATGCGCGGGCGCTCGCCCGAGGAGACCGCCATGGATCTCGTCGTGGAGGACGAAAGCCGCGTCGGCGTCTGCTACTTCACGATCGACGAGGCGAACGTACGCCGACAGGTGGGACTCCCCTGGATGAGCTTCGGCTCGGACGAGGGCGCTCCCGCACCGGAAGGCGTCTTCCTCAAGTCAAACCCGCATCCGCGCGCGTACGGCACGTTCGCGCGGCTGCTCGGCCACTACGTCCGCGACGAAGGGCTCGCGGAGCTGCCGGACGCGGTGCGCCGCCTCAGCGCGTTCCCCTGCGACAACCTGCGCCTCGACCGGCGTGGCCGCATCGCCCGCGGCTTCTTCGCCGACGTCGTGATCTTCGACCCCGCGACGATCCGCGACCACGCGACCTACGAGCGCCCGCACCGGTACGCGACCGGGGTCGCCCACGTCTTCGTGAACGGCACCCCGGTGCTGCGCGATGGCGAGCACACCGGCGCGATGCCTGGCCGCGTCCTCGCGCCGCGGAGGGACTAGGCGCCAGGCGCGGGCATGACGACGACCGAGCGCAGGACCTCGCCGCGCGCCATCGCCGCGAAGGCGGCTTCGACGTCGTCGAGCCCGATGCGCGCGGTCACCAGGCGATCGAGCGCGAGATCGCCGAGGCGGTAGCGCTCGGCGAGGAGCGGGATGTCCCGCGAAGGCAGGCAGTCGCCGTAGAAGGTCGCCTTCAGATGTCCGCGCGCGTAGAAGAAGCGCGACAGGCTGAGCGGTAGCTCCGCCGAGGGCGCGGGGACGCCGATGAGCACGCAGAGGCCGCCCGAATCGCACGACGCCATCGCCTGCTGGAGCGTCTGCGGGATCCCGACGCACTCGAAGGCGTACGCGACGCCGGTGCCGGTGAGCTCGCGGATCCGCGCGATCGGCTCCACGGCGCTCGCGTCGACGACGTCGGTCGCCCCGAAGTCGCGCGCCCATTCGAGCTTGCGCGCGACGCGGTCGACCGCGACGATCCGGCCGGCTCCCGCCAGTCGCGAACCCTGGATGACGCTCATGCCGATGGCGCCGCACCCGTACACCGCGACGCTGCTCCCCGCGGCGACCTCCGCCGCATAGAGGGCCGCGCCGACGCCCGTCCCCACGGCGCAGCCGATGAGCGACGTCGCCTCCGGCGAGAGTCCCGCCGGGATCGGGACGGCCTGCGTCGCCGCGACGACGGTGTGCGTCGTGAACGTGCCGAGGCCGAGGACGCGGCCGAGCGTCTGGCCGTCCGCGGTGCGCAGCCGCGGCTTCGCGGTGAGCGGCTGGACGCAGAACGTCTCCCGGCCGGCGGCACAGAACCGGCAGCGCCCGCACGGCGCGCGCCACGCGAGGACGACGGTCTCCCCGACCGCGGGACGCGTGACGCCTTCGCCGAGGGCGTCGACGACGCCGGTCGCCTCGTGGCCGAGCAGATACGGGAACTGCGTCCCAAAGTTGCCGAGCTTGGCGTGGAGATCGGTGTGACACACGCCGGTCGCGAGGATCCGCACGAGCACTTCGCCCGGCCCGGGTGGCTCCACGAGGATCGGCTCGATCGTGACCGGGTCGCCGGCTCGCCGGACGATCGCGGCACGCGCTTCACCAGACGCCGTCACCGGGCCGCGGCCAGCGCCTCCCGGAAGTCCGGAAGGACCTCCTTCGCGACGCGCTCCATCATCGCGAGCACGTTGCCATGCGGGTACGCGCCAAAGCTGAAGTACATGATGACCTCGTCGATGCCCGCCGCCTCGACTCGTTTGAGCTGAGCGACGACGTCGTCGCGGCCTCCCGTGACGATGCTGCGCTCTCCCACCTGGTCCGGCGTCATCGCGTGGATGCGGTCGACGATCTCCTTGAAGTACCGGAGCGACGGCGGAGCCTTCGACATGTCGTGCGGGAACGCCGGGCTGATCCCCTTGAGGTAGAAGACGAGACGTTCCTTCGCGGCGCGGACCTCCGCTTCGCTGTCGGCGATCGCGGTGAAGTACGAGCACGCGGCCTTCACGTTCGGATGTCCGGCGGCGCGCGCCAGCTCCTTGAACTTCGCGACGGCGTCGGCGAGCGTCCCGAACACCATCGACGCGGCGAAGGGCGCGAAGAGGATGTTGTAGCCACGTGCGGCGGCGAGCCGCATCGAGTGCTCGCTGAAGGACGCGACGTAGATCGGCGGATGCGGCCGCTGTACGACGCGCGGCAGCACCGTGACCGGATCGGGGATGGTGTGGTGCCTGCCGCGCCACGTGAAGGACTCCTCGGTCCACGCCTTCACGACGAGGTCCATCTCCTCCTCGAATCGCTCCAGGCTCTCGGAGAACGGGATCTCGAACGCGCGGTACTCGCGCTCGTCATAGCCACGGCCGACGGCCCAGCTCGCGCGCCCGCCCGACAGCAGATCGAGGACGGCGAGCTCCTCCGCGGCCCGCAGCGGCTGGTTGCACGGGAGGAGCACGATCGCCTGAGCGAGACGTAGCCGCGTCGTCTTCGCGGCGACGAACGCGAGGACCTGGTTCGGCGTCGGGCAGACGCCGAACCCGCCGAAGTGGTGCTCCGGCAGCCACGCGCCGTGGTAACCCATCGCCTCGGCGGCGATGGCCTGGTCGACCGTGTCGAGAAGGAGCTGGTTGCTGTCCTGGCGCTTCGCGCCGAACGTCACGGGGTTGTCCGTGAGCGTGAAGTAGCTGAGCTTCACGCGCGCACCGCCTCGGGTCGCGCGATCGCGTCGGCGAGGCCGAGCCCGAGGTCCTCCAGGACCACCTGCGCGCAGTTCCGTCCGGGCGCGCCGGTGACCGACGCGCCGGGGTGTGTCGTCGCACCGGTCTGGTAGAGGCCCCGGACCGGGAGGCGGTAGCCCGCCCAGCCCGGCAGCGGTCGCAGCGCGCCCTCCTGCGCGAGGTCCTGGTCGCCGCCATGGCACGAGCCGCGGTAGTTGTGCGGATTGCGGCGCTCGAGGTCGAGCGGACTCTCGACGTGCCGGGCGAGCACGTTCTTTCGCGTCAGCCCGGTCACGTGGCGCAGGTACTCCTCGAACAGGGCGCCGGAGACCTCCTCCTTGACGGCGTCCCAGCGCGCGGGTCCGGCGTCGCGGAGCTCGTACGGGAGGAAGCCCACGACCTTGAGCGTGTGCTTCCCCGCCGGCGCGCGGCTCGGGTCGATCGCCGACGAGGTGACGGCGAGCAGCGGCGGCCGCTCGAGACGCACCTCCCCGCGCCGGAAGGCCGCGAGCGCCGCGAGCAGGTCTTCGGTCGACTCGCAGATCCCCGCACCGACCGAAGCGGTCGGCCCTTGTTCGAGCCGATAGCGCGGCTCGGCGTCCAGCGCGTAGTGAGTGACGAACATCGTCAGGCCGGTGCGCCAGCGCGCGAGGCCGCGCACGAACGTCTCGCCGAGCGCTTCGCGCCCGACGACATCGGGCAGGTGCTTGACGTGGATGCTCGAGACGACGGCGCGCCGGGCCCGGTGCTCGCTTCCGTCGGCGGTCGCCACGCCGGCGGCACGACCGCCCTCGACGAGGACGCGCGTGACCTCGGCGCCCGTCAACACCTCGCCGCCGTGCTGGCGCACGATCCGCGCGAGCGCTTCCGGCAGGGCGCCCGAGCCACCTTCCGCGGTCGTCCAGCTGAACGCCTGCCGCCCCGCGGCGATCGAGAGCGCCAGCAGCCCGGTGCCGGGCTGGTCCACGTGCGACATGGTCATGAGCGAAAGCCAGAGGAAGAAGGTCCGCACGTGCTCGTCCGCGAATCGCTCGCGCACGGTATCGAGCGCGCTCGCGTAGCGCCAGCGGACCGCTTCCGCGCCCTTGGTCGTCGCCTCGAGCGCGGCGATCGCGGCGCTCGCGGTGGTCGGCGGCGAGTACCGCGCCCCGTTCTGCGAGTCCTTGATCGCGTCCCAGTCCGCGAGCAGCTCCTCGTACGCGCGCGCGTCGTGCCGCGAGAAGCGCGCGAGCTCGCCCACGGTCGCCGCCCGGTCGCGGAACATCGTGATGCTTCGGCCGTCGGCGAACGGCATCACGACGCCCGGGTCGGGAAAGAGGTAGCGCAGCCCGTACGCGCCGAGGCGCAGCTCGTCGTTCCGGACGATCGGACTCGACTGGAAGATCGTGTGCGCGCTCGCGCAGAGGTCGTGCCGGAAGCCGGGCAGCGTGACCTCTTCGGTCGCCGTGTCGCCACCGATCGTGGGCGCCCGCTCGAGGACGAGCACGCGCAGGCCCGCGCGGGCGAGATACGCCGCGCAGACGAGCGCGTTGTGCCCGGCGCCGGCGACGACGACGTCGTGCTCGCTCATTCCCGGTCGGGTCCGCCGAGGGCACGCCGGAGCTGGGTCTCGTGCTCGGCGAGGTGCTCCACCAGGAACCGGTCGACGAGCTCTGCGACCGTCATCCTGCCGCGCCGGTGGACGCCGGCGCGCCGCCAGCGCTCTTCCGGGATGCCGCGCAGCGTGGCCACGCACTGATCGAGCGCGGAGCGCAGCCCGCTTGCGAGCCGCTCGCCGCCTTCGCGCCAGCGCTCTTCGATGGCCGCGATGCGCTCAGGGTCGTCGTGCGTGCGCCCGAAGGGCAGGTCCTGACGCTCGCGCGCCGCCACGGTCTCCGCCTGGCTTGCCCAGTACCGCACGAATTCGGCGACGTGTGCGAGGACGTGGGCGGCCGACCAGCCGTCTTCCGCTTCGCGGTGCAGCGCCTCCTCGGGGACGGCTGCGACGGTCGCGAGGATGCGCGCGCCCAGCTCCTCGACCATGCGTGCGCGCCCGGCCGCGACGGCGGTGGCGCGAGCTGCTTCGGTCACGGGACGCCTGCTTCGAGGGCCTTCGCGATGTCGTCGAGGAAACGCGCGGCCGCCGCGCCGTCAGCGACCCGGTGATCGACCGAGAGCGTGAGCGTCGCGACCGGCCTCACGACGGCCTGCCCGGCCTGCGCGATCACGCGGTCGCTCACCCGCCCGACCGCGAGGATCGCGGCCTCGGGCGGATTGACGATCGCGGTGAAACGATCGACGCCCATCGTCCCGAGGTTCGAGACGCTGAACACGCCGCCGGTCAGCTCCTCGGCCGTGAGCTTTCCCGCGTGCGCGTGCTGCTCGAGGCGCTCTCGCTCCTTCGCGAGCGCGGCGAGGTCCTTCCTGTCGGCGTCGCGCACCACCGGGACGAGCAGGCCGTCCTCGACCGCCACCGCGATGCCGACGTGCACGCCATCCTCGCGCACGAGCGTGCCGCCGTCGAAGCGCGCGCGGAACCGCGGATGCGCGGCAAGTGCCTTCGCGGCCGCCGCGACGATGGCGTCGGTGTACGACGCGCCTGCCTTCTTGCGCGCCGCGTTCGCGCTCGTCATGTCGACGTCCCGCGAGACGGAGAACTGCGGGGCCTCGCGCCACGACCGGCTCATGCGCTCCGCGATGGCTTTGCGCATGCGCGAGAGCGGCTCACGGTGTTCGCCGTCCGCGCTGCCCGAAGGGCCGGGCGCGGCCTGCGCCGCTCCCTCGACATCCTCCAACGTCACCCGGCCGCCGGGACCGGTGCCCGCGACCCGCGCGATGTCGACGCCCAGCTCCTGCGCCCGCTTGCGCGCGGCGGGCGACGACCGGACGCGCTCGCCGTCGGGCGGTGAGGACGACATGGAGGAAGAGCCAAGCGACGGCGGCACCGAGGGCCCCCGCGCGCCGGGGGCGCCCAGCCCGGCCGAGGGCTGGGCTCCGGCGCGTTGAGAGGGTTTCGGCGCCGGAGCCGCAATCGGAGACGTGGCGGCCGGGACGTCAGCCGGCAGCGGCTCGTCCGCCATCGTCGTGATCAGCGCGATGACGGAGGCGACGGGAGCGGAGGCGTCGGCGGCGACGAGGATACGGCGCAGCGTCCCGGCGACGGGTGCCTCCACCTCCATGGTCGCCTTGTCCGTCTCGACCTCGAAGAGGATCTCGCCCTGCCGGACACGGTCACCCTCGCGCTTGCGCCAGGCGACGATGCGGCCCTCGTCCATCGTGAGCCCGAGCTTGGGAAGGATGACGCGCGTGACGCTCAGCTCGCGAGCTCCTTCGCCGCGCGGTCGAACGCCTCCTCCACGATGAGCGAGACGATCTCCGCGCCGTATCCGGCCCGCTTGATCGCCTCGTGGACGACGAGCGCGCGATGCGTCTTCCGGATCGACGCGAGGATCGTCTCCTTGTCCAGTGGCACGAGCGTCCGAAGATCCAGGACCTCCGCCTCGATGCCTTCGGCCGCCAGGTTGTCAGCTGCCTCGAGCGCAAAGACCACCTCGCGCGACCAGGTCACGATCGTCAGGTCGCGGCCCTGCCGCTTCACGTCGGCGGTCCCGAGCGGCAGGAGGTGCTCCCCCACCGGGACGTCGCCCTTCGTTCGGTAGAGCAGCTTGTGCTCGAGGAAGATCACCGGATTGTCGTCGCGGATCGCCGACGCGAGGAGGCCCTTCGCGTCGGCGGGGGTCGCCGGCATCACCAGCTTCAGCCCGGCGACGTGCGCGAACCACGCTTCGAGCGACTTCGAGTGCTGCGCCGCGTTCCCGCGACCCGAGCCGCCCTGCGTGCGGAGGACCATCGGGACTCGGGCCTGGCCGCCGAACATGAACCGGTTCTGCGCGGCCTGGTTCACGACCTGATCCATGGCGAGCCCGGCGAAATCGACGTACATGAGCTCGACGACCGGCCGCAGCCCCGTGAGCGCCGCGCCGACCGCCGCCCCGACGATGCCGATCTCGCTGATCGGCGTGTTGCGGATGCGCTTCGGTCCGAACTCGTCGAGCAGGCCCTTCGTCACGCCAAAGGCGCCGCCGTGCTGCGCGATGTCCTCGCCGAAGACGAGGACGTTCGGGTCGCGCCGCATCTCCAGGCGCAGCGCGTCGCCGAGCGCCTCGGCGTAGAACATCTCGCGGGTCGCCGGCTTCTCCCCCTCGGCTCGTACGGCCGGCTGCACGCTCACGAGACGGGGCTCCTGGCCCCTTCCCGCTCGGCGGCTGCGAGGAGCTCGCTGAAGCCGCGCCGCATCGCCCGCGCGCTGATGAGCGCGTCGTAGGCGCGCCACGCGAGCGACGACCAGAACGAGGCCGTGACGTAGCGCTCGACCTCGACCTCGTAGGTAACGAGCGTCCCGTCGCCGTCGGAGCGGTAGGAATAGCGCTCGGTCTGGCGCGCGCGCCGGGCTGGGCCACGCTCGAAGTTCACGTATGCCTCGACCACATAGACGTCTGGTCGCCGCGCCTCGAGCACGCGAGCGGTGAACGTCCAGGGAACACCCCGCGTCGCACCGCGGCCGGTGAAGCCGGCGCCTTCCATCGCGAGACCCTCGGGTGCTTCGATGCGCTGCACCTCCAGGCCCTTTGGATGGACGTGCCAGGTGAGGCAGCCCCTGGGGTCCGCGAAGAGGTCGAAGAGGACGGGGGCTGGGAGGATCGATCGTCTCGTCACGCCCGCGCGCAACATGGGCGTTTTCTCAGCCGGCATAGACGTCCTCCGGCAGCCGGATCGGCGACGCGGGCTCGCCGGCCTCCGCGAACGCGACCCCCTTCTCGATCTCGGCGTCGACCTCCCGGTCCACGCGTGCGAGGTCGGCCTCGGACGCGAGCCTGTCCGTCGTGAGCCAGGTCCGCGCGATCACGAGCGGGTCGCGCTTGGCGCGCCAGTCCTCGATCTCGTCCTTCGTCCGGTAGACCTGCGGGTCGCCGTAGTAGTGGCCCTCGTAGCGGTACGTCTCCGCGACGATGAACGTCGGCCCGAGGCCCGATCGCGCGCGCGCGACGGCGTCCGCCGCGACACGATAGGTCTCGCGGACGTCCTGCCCGTTCACGCGGACCCCCGGCATCCCGTAGCCGGCCGCGCGGAGAGAGATGTCCTCGACCGCGAACGCGTCCTTCACGGGGTTCGTCTCGGCGTACTGGTTGTTCTCGCACACGAAGAGGACGGGCAGCTTCCAGATCGCGGCGAGGTTCATCGACTCGTGCAGGGTCCCCTGGTTCGCGCCGCCGTCGCCGAAGAACGACACCGCGACGCGGTCGCTTCCGGTATACGTCGCGGTCAGCGCCGCGCCGGTCGCGATGGGGATCCCCCCGCCGACGATGCCGTTCGCCCCGAGGTTCCCCTTCGACGTGTCCGCGATGTGCATTGAGCCCCCGCGGCCCCGGCAGTACCCGGTCTCGCGGCCGAGGAGCTCCGCGAACATCCGCCCGACGTCGGCGCCTTTGGCGATGCAGTGCCCGTGTCCCCTGTGCGTAGAGGTTATCCAGTCGTCGTCGCGCAGGTGCGCGCAGACGCCCACGGCGACGCCCTCCTGCCCGGCGTAGCTGTGGATCGTCCCCCAGATCTTGTTCTCGCCGAAGAGCTGCACGGCACGAGCTTCGAACTGGCGGATGGTCCGCATCACGCGATAGAGCTCGAGCGCCGTCGCGCGATCGAGCGCGCTCACGGCTGCAGCATCACGCGGATCGCCCCCTCGCGGCGCTCCGTGAAGGTGCGCCACGCCTCCTCGAAGACGACGAGCGGGAAGCGGTGCGTGATGAGGCGCGCGACGTCGACCTTCTTCTGGGCGAGGAGCTCGAGCCCTCGGGAGGAGACACCCTTCGGGTTCGCGAGGGAGCCGAGGACGTCGAGGTTGCCGCGGACGATCGTGGAGAGATCGACCCCGGAGAGCTCGACGCCGGCGCCGGTCGAGCCGCCGAGCACGACGCGGCCGCCGCGGCGCGCCATCGCGATCGCCTGCCGTGCGGCCTCGGCGGTGCCCGCGAACTCCACCACCAGATCCGCGGTGCCCGTGAGCCGGGCGGCCTCCGCGCTGTCCACGACCTCGTCCGCGAGGTCCTTCGCGCGCCTGAGCCGCTCGCCGCGGCCGACGAGCGTGACGCGCCCGGCCCCGAGCGCCCGGGCGAGCTGCGCGGCGCAGAGGCCGATCGCGCCCGAGCCGATGAGGACGACGTGCTCCCCGCCGGCGAGCCGTCCGCGCTCGAGCGACCAGAGGGCGACGCCGAGGTTGTCGGTCCACGCGCCTTCCTCGAAGGACACGCCGTCGGGCAGCACGTGCAGGGCGGCCACGGGCACGAGTGCGTACTCGGCGAGGCCGCCCGCGATCGTGAAGCCGATGTGCGCGTGTCCGGTCTCGCGCTTGCCGTAGTTCAGGCAGAGGGTGTACATGCCCTCACGGCAGCGGTCGCACGTCCCGCAGCCGACGTGCACCTCGACGCCGACCCGCGTGCCCGCCGGCCAGTCACCGGTCTCGCTGAGGACGATCTCCCCGGCGAATTCGTGCCCCGGCACGTGAGGGAAGCGCGTCATCGGGAACTTGCCGGCGAGGATCTTCTGGTCGGTCGCGCACACCATCGACGCGCGCACGCGGACGAGCGCATGCCCGGCCTCGAGCTGCGGCGTGGGCACGTTGTCGACCGCGACCTCGTTCGGCGCGCGAAAGACGACCGCGCGCATCGTCGTCGGGATCACGAGCGCCGAACCGCGGCGGAGCATCGTCCTCATGGCTGGAGCTCCCTCATGGTTCCACGATCACTTTGAGGGCGCCATCGACCCGTTCGTTGAACGTGCGCAGGGCCTCGCCGAACTGCGACAGCTTGAAGTGGTGCGTGATGAGCTTCGCCGCCGGGATGCGGCCGTCGGCGATGAGCGGGATGACCTCTTCCATCGTGCTCCGGTTCGCGCGCACTCCGTAGAGATCGATCTCTTCGAGGACGATCTTCTGGAAGTCGATCGTCGCGGGCTCCTTCGGGATCCCGGTGAAGGCGACGCGGCCGCCCTTGCGGACCATCTGGATCGACTGGCGCACCGAGTCCTTCGTGCCGGCGGAATCGACGGCGACGTCCGCGCCGAGGCCGCCGGTCCGCTCGCGCACGGTCGCGACCGCGTCGCCGTCGTGGTAGTCGACCGTCTCGAACCCGAGCGCCTGAGCGCGGTCGAGCCGCTTCCCGCCGCCCACGACGATGACGCGCGCCGCGCCGAGGGTCTTCGCGCATATCGCGGTGAGCAGGCCCATGCCGCCCGAGCCGACCGCGACGAAGACGTCACCGGGCTCGATGCCCGGCCGCTTCACCGAGTGGAGCGCGATCGACGCGGTGTCGCAGAGCGCGGCGACGTCGTACGGCATCCCGTCCGGGATGCGGAAGACGCTCTTGATCGTCTGGATGACGTATTCGGCGTACGCACCCTGCGTGTAGTGCCCGTATTGCCGGTGCCCCAGCTCCTCGCGGCCGTAGTTGAGGCACAGGTTGTAGCGTCCGGTCCGGCACATTCGGCAATAGCCGCAGCCCGAGTGCGACGTGCCCGCGACGCGCGTGCCGGGCGCGAATCCGAACTCGCACGCGACCTTCCCCGCTTCGAGGACCTCGCCTGACCACTCGTGGCCGGGGATGAACGGGTACGCCTTCGGCCAGCGGCCCTGGAACGTGCCTTCGATGATCTCGGCGTCCGTGCCGCAGATGGCGATCGCCTTCACCCGGCACAGGACCTCGTTCTCACGGACCGGCCCGGGCTTGGTGACGTCGGTGACCTCGAACTGGTGGGGCGCGGTGAGGACGAGGGCTTGCATCTACGAATCGAGGAACGCCGCGACGCGGCAGATGCAGCCCTCGCCACCGATCCACCGCCAGGGGAACGCGCCGACGGTCACGCGCCGGCCGGCCACCTCGCTGAGCTCGCCGCCGAGGTTCTCGAGCATCGGGACGTTCGCCTTCGCCATGTGGGAGTGGACGTGCTCGAAGTCCTTCATCGGGAGCGATTCGTCGATCGGCTTCCCGGTCTGCTCCTCGTATTCCTTCACGAGGTCGGGGCGGAAGTAGCGCACGCGGACGTACAGCGAGTGGTCCATCGAGGCGAGGTCGCCGCCGAACCACTTGATCTTGCGGTCGATGAGGTAGTCGCAGACCTCGGGCATGGGACCGGGATGGCGGTCGAAGTACGTGACGTCGTCGCGTGTCGGCTTCGTCCAGTTGTACCGGTCCCAGCCGGTGTAGAGGATGACGATGTCGCCCTGGCGGATCTCCTCGCCCTTCGGAAGGCAGCCGAGCACGTCTTTCAGCGAGTAATACGACCAGGGCTTCGTGATCGGTCGCAGGTCGACCACGAGGGCGCTGCCGTACAGCTCGGAGAGCGGGATCTCACCCAGGTGTTTGCCGGTCGGCCAGTAGTGGATGGGCGCGTCGATGTGCGTGCCCGTGTGCATGTTCGTGCGCACGAGCACCGTGCTCTTGCCGTCCCGGTGGTGGGTCGTGATGTCGGTCACCTGGATCGCCTCGAACTGGGGCCAGGTCGGCATCCGGTCGCCCCACGGCTGGGTGAGATCCACGATCCGCACTAGTACGGGAAGTCCTTCACCCCGCCGAGCTGCGCGATGACCTTCTTCACGATCGACAGGTCGGTGACGTCCTCGAACTTCAGGTCCTTGGTGATCTTCCCGAAGTCCTTCTCGCTCTTGATGGTGCCCTCGATGTTCGCCTTCGGCACGCCCTCGTTCTGCGGCCAGGCCTTCGCCTTCACGAGCAGGTCGAAGGTCGACTCGACGACGTCGCGGTCCGCCTTCGTCTGCTGGACGCCGAGGTCGACGATCTTCGTCCGGTTCGCCGGGTCGTACATCGCCCGGTTCGCGCGCATGAGGGCGCGGACGATGCATTCGGTCGTCGTCGGGTCGTCCTTGAGCGTCTGGGTCGGCGCGACGTACACCGCGTACTGGTAGTCCGTGAGGACCTCCCACATGTTCGCAAGGACGGCGATCTGCGGGTTCGCCTTCTGCGCCGTCTTCACCTGGTCGATGTGGAGGACGGCCGTGTCGGCGTTCCCCGTCGCGAGCGCCTGGACGCGGCCCGCGGTCGTGGTCTGGAGGAACGTGACCTCCTTCGGGTCGATCCCGGCTTTCCTGAGGATGATCCGCGTCATGACGTCGGCGAAGCCACCCGGCTCCTGGACGCCCATGACCTTGCCGTCGATGACCGGCTCGCTCGACGTGCCCGCGAGGTCGATCGCCCCGGAGGCCGAGGC
This sequence comes from Chloroflexota bacterium, assembly GCA_005883625.1. Lineage (GTDB taxonomy): Bacteria > Chloroflexota > Limnocylindria > P2-11E > P2-11E > 3-1-20CM-2-70-9. The sequence goes on from VBDU01000077.1 coordinate 47,038, forward strand.
GCGAAGGGAGCCCACGCCGCCCTCGAACCGGATGAGCTCGGCCGTCAGGTTCTCGTCGCGGAAGTAGCCGAACGCGTCGGCGACGTACGGCGTGAGATGCACGACGTTCGGCGGGGTCACCGGGACGGCGATCGTCACCTTCTTGCTCGCGCAGGTCGCCTTCGCGGCGGCCGAGGCGCCCGGCGAGGCGGATGCCGCGGGCGACGCGGCGCCTCCGCCCGCTCCACCCCCTCCGCTCGAACACGCCGTGGCGAGCACTGCGAGGACCAGCCCGAGCGCACCGAGATGACGCTTGCCCACCTTCGCGACCTCCTTTATTGCTCGCGTCGCGTCCAAGGCGCGACGCGGCCCTCGATCCATTGCACGAGGCCCATGAGGACGATCCCCATCGTGGCGACGACGATGACCGGCACGAACATCCGGTCGATGCGGAAGACGTTCTCGTACACGATGATGAGGTACCCGAGGCCGACGAGGCCGACCAGGAACTCCGAGACGATCATGCCGATGAGCGCCCGGCCGATCGCGAGCCGGACGCCGGCGAGGAGGAACGGCACGGCCGACGGGATGATGACGTCGGTCCAGAGGCGTCGCTCGCTTGTGTTGAACGCCTTCGCGACCTCCAGCAGCCCGCGGTCGACGTTCCGGACGCCCTGCTGCGTGTTGATGAGGATCGGGAAGATCGCGAAGAGCGCGACCGTCGCGATCCGCGGCGCGTCGCCCTGGAACTTGAACGCGACCGCGATGAGCGGGACGAGCGCGACCGAGGGCACCGAGTAGAGCGCGCTTACGAGCGGGTCGATCGCGTTGTAGACGAACCGGTACCGTCCCGAGGCGATCCCGAGCAGGATGCCGAGCGTCAGCGCGATCACGAGCCCGCCGCTGAACTCGCGGAGGCTCTGGCCCAGCGCCTCCTGGAGCTCGCCATTCGCGATGAGCTCGCCGAAGGCGCGGAAGATGTGCGTGGGCGGCCGGATGATGAGCGGGTTGAACCGCGGGGCGACGAACTCCCACACCGCGAGGACGAACAGGACCGAGCCGATCCGCACGCCCCAGTCGCCGAGGTCGAGTCGTAGGCGCCGCCGTCGCGCCGCCGCGAGCGCGCCCGCCCTCGTCCCGGCGGCGCGCTGCGCCTCCCCGACGGTCACGCCGTGCGCTCCCGAAGGAGCCGCCAGCAGCGATCGCGCAGCTCGACGAACCGCGGATGCGCGATGACGCTCGCGACGGTCCGGGGCCGCGGGATGTCGACCGAGATCGTCTCGCGTATCCGCGCGGGCCGCGCGCTGAGCACGACGATGCGGTCGCCGAGCGCGATCGCCTCTTCGATGGAGTGGGTGATGAAGACCATCGTCGCGGGGGCTCTGCCCCCGCGGACCCCCGTGATTTGCAGGATGCTCAGGAGCTCGTCCTGGAGGATCTCGCGTGTCTGGGCATCGAGCGAGCCGAACGGCTCGTCCATGAGGAGGATGTCAGGCTCCATCGCGAGCGCGCGGGCGAGCCCGACGCGCTGCTGCATCCCTCCCGAGAGCGTGTGCGGGTACGACCGCTCGAAGCCTTTCAGGCCGACCAGCTCGACGTAGCGGGTCACCCGCTCCGCGATCTCCTGGCGAGCGACGCCGGCGAGCTCGAGGCCGTAGGCGACGTTGGCCGTCACGCTCTTCCACGGCATGAGCCCGAAATGCTGGAAGACCATCGCGACGTTCGAACGGGGTCGCAGCACGACGGAGCCGTCGACGACGATGCGGCCCTCGTCGAGCCCGACGAGGCCGTGCATGGCCCGGAGCAAGGTCGTCTTCCCGCATCCCGACGGCCCGAGCACGCAGACCGACTCCTGGTCACGGACGGCGAGATCCAGGTCGGCGAAGACCGTGAGCTCGCCGCCGCCGAACGTCTTGCTGGCGCGCTCGACGACGAGGCGCTCGGCGACCGCCACTAGACCTCGGTCCGCGCCAGCGTCGCCGGCGCCGCGGTCGAGCCGCGGACGACGAGGTGAGCCTCGGCGACCACGCGCGGCGCCGGGATGTCCTTTCCTTCGATCTGCGCGATGAGCATCGTGGCGGCCTGCGTGCCCATGTCCCGCTGCGGGACGTGGACCGTGGTGAGCGGCGGGCCGAAGAACTCGGCCTGCGGGATGTCGTTGAAGCCGACGAGCGAGATGTGGTCCGGGCACTCGAGGCCGACCTCGCGGATCGCCCGCAGGACGCCGAGCGCGATGAGGTCGTTCGCCCCGAAGATCGCCGTCGGCGGCTCGGTGGCGAGCACGAGCCGGCGGGCCGCGCGGTAGCCGGCCTCCTGCGAGAAGGCCTCTGCGACGGCGACGAGCGCCGGGTCGAGCTTCACCCCATGCTCGCGGAGGCTGGCCCGCGCCGCGGCGAGACGCTGCTGCCCGGTCATGGTCGTCTGGGGACCGGCGACGATCCCGATCCGGCGGTGCCCGAGGCCGACGAGGTGCTCGATGACCTCCGCCACGCCCACCTCGTTGTCCACGAGGACGGCGAGGTCGTTCGCCCCCCGCGAGCCCCGGTTGACGAGCACGAACGGGAAGCGGTCCCGCCGGAGCTCGGCGATCGTCGAGTCGGCCATGAAGCTCGACGCGATGAGAAGCCCGTCCACCTGCCGCTCGCGTAGCACGCGAAGGTACGTGGCCTCACGCTCGGACGAATCCTCGGTGTTGCAGAGGATGAGGTTGTAGCCCCGCGCGTGTGCGACGTCCTCGACGCCCTTGATGATCGGTGGGAACAACGGGTTGTCGATGTTCGGGACGAGCATGCCGAGCGTGAAGGTCCGCCGGAGCCGCAGGCTCCGCGCGAGCGCCGACGGCCGGTAGCCGAGGCGCGCGGCCGCCGCGATGACGCGCTCTCGCGTCTCGGGGAGGAGGCTGAGCTCCACCCGCCCGTTCAGGACGCGGGAAACCGTCGACGGATGCACGCTCGCTGCGCGTGCGACGTCGATGATCGTGATGCGCGGCTCGGTCACGGCGTCTTCTTTTGTACCGCTCTTACTGCTTCGGCGCGAGGCTCGCGAAGTCACCCGAGGCCCAGCCGACCTTGCCGCCGGCGACCGTGAGGACCGACGTGATCGTCCGGATCTCGTCGACCGGCACGGTGAAGTAGTCCTTCGACAGCACGACGAAGTCGGCGTACCTGCCGGGCTCGAGCGTCCCGACCTTGTTCTCCATGTGGACGAACCACGCGCAGTTCACGGTCGCCGATCGGAGGGCCTGATCGCGCGTAAGCCGCTGGTCAGGCTGGACGCCGACGACCGCGGGATCGAGCGTCTTGCCACTGATCGTGTACCAGAGGTTGTTGAAAGGCGCGTACGTCGACACGTTCAGCGCATCGGTCCCGAGGCACATGCGCGTGCCGCTGTCGTACACGCGCTTGTACGGCGGATGCTCCTGCGTCAGCTGGCCCTGCATGTTGCTGTTCGTGAGGACGACGCCGGCGCCGAGGGCCTTGAGCTTGCCGAGCACGTCGTTCGTCGGATACGCCGCTCCACCGAACGGGTGGAGCATCCGCCAGCCGAGGTCCTTGATCGACGCCTTCGCGTTCGCGCGCTCCCACGCCTCGACGACCTCAGCCTGCTGGGCCGGGCTCTGCGCGTGATGCTCGAGGTTCCAGCGATTCTGCGCGAGGTAGTCGACCGCGAGCTGGTAATCGGGCATCGGATAGAGCCCGTTCGTCATGTTCGTCGTGAGCTCCTCCCCCATCCCGCCGATGCGCAGCCAGTCGTCACCCACGAGGCTGACCGCCGTCGGCGTGTACTGCTTGACGCAGTCGAGCGCCGGGACGCCGGTCGTGAAGCACGAGAAATGGAGCACGATGCGCGCGGTCATCTGCGCGTCGCGATGGATCTGGTTGATCGCCTGGTAGCCATGTTCCCCCGCGAGGAGCTCCTGCTGGCGGCCCTGAGGGTCGAACTGGTCGTTCCCGGCCGGATCGTCCCACGCCGTGAGACCGACGCGGTTCGCCTCACGCAGGAAGGCCTTCATGCAGGCGACCTGCTCGTCGATGGAGACCGTGCGCAGCTGCTTGCCCATCGTCGCGCGGCCGAGGGCGGCGGCGGTCCCGGTGAGCTGTCCGGTGGGCTGGCCGCTCGAGTCCTTGAGGATCCCCGGGTCGGTACTTGCGGCGGTCACGCCCATCGCCGCCAGGCCGCGCGCGTTGGTCTGGATGCCGGTGAAGCCCACGGCCTGGATGAGGACGGGGTTGTTCGGGAGCGCGGCGTCGAGCTCGGCCTTGGTGAACATGCCGATCGTGTCGAGCTGGTTCACGTTCCAGCCCGACCAGGTGAAGATCCAGGTGTTCGGCGCGAGGTCCTTCGCTCTTGCCGTGTACGCGGCGAGCGCGTCCTGCCGCGACACCGTCGTGTCGTGCCGGACCTGGCGGAGGAAGCAATCGACGCTGTTACGGACGCCGTGGAGGGTCCCGTCGATGAGCCCGGGGACGACGGTCCGCCCCTTGAGGTCGACGACCTGCGCGCCAGGTCCCGCCGCCTGCTTCGCCTGTTCGTTCGTGCCGACGGCGAGGATCACGCCGTCGCGGTAGGCGAGCGCCGCCACGATCGTGTTCTTCGAGTCGAGGAGCGCGATCTTTCCGTTGGTGAGCACGGTCGTGCTCGCGGGCGCGCCGACGCCGCCGCTCTCGCCCGCCGGCTGGCTGGGCGCGGGCGAGGTGCAGCTCGCGGCGACGAGAAGCGCGGCGATCGCGGACGCGGCGGCCCTCACGAAGCCCGCACGAACGATCGACGGATGCATGGCTCCCCTCCTCTCCCCGCACGGGGATCGCGCTGAGTATTGGGGGAGAAAAACGATTGCGCAATCGGCTTTTCCGCCGGTCGCGGTAGGCTGCGGGGCACTCCATGAGCCGTCGCGTGCGCGTCGTCGCGATATGCGCGGTCCTGGCCCTCGGCGCGGGCTGCCAGAGCTCGCCCGGCCCAGCGATCGGCGCGTCGAGCCGCGCGAACGTCCCGCTCTCCACGGCGCCGATCGCCTTCGTGCTCGCCAACCCCTCCGGCCTCCTCGCGCTCGACGCGTCGGGCGGGGTCGTCCGGAAGTACGATCTCCCGCCCGACGCCTTCCCCTCCGGACCGTCGATCGCCCCTGACGGCCGCCAGGTGGTCTTCGCGCTCACGCGCATCGGCGCGAACGGCTTCGGATCCGACATCCTCGCGGTGAACCTCGACGGATCCGGCATGCGTTCGCTCGTCGTGCACGAGCAGGACAACGTCTACTACGCGAGCCCCGCGATCGACCCGAGCGGGCGGTATCTCTATTTCGGCCGGCGCGCGGGCATCGTGTCGAATGGAACGAGCGTGACCGACGACGGCGTCGAGCGGCTCGACCTGCGGACCAACGCGCGGACGCGCCTCATCCCCGACGCGGCGGACCTCACGATCTCCGTCGACGGGCGCATGCTCGTCTTCGCGCATCTCGTGAAGGGCCAGGTCGACACGCTCTGGACCGCGAACGCGGACGGCTCGCAGGCGAAGCCCTTCTTCGCCGTGAAGGACCGCTTCTTCTACCTACAGACGCCGCGCTCCGCGCCGTCGGGCTGTCAGGTGGTCTTCTCCGGCGCCGGCCGTACCGCGCGCGGCGGCGGGACCGCGGGCGGCCGTCAGGCGCACCTCGGCATCCCCTCCGAGCTGTACCTCGTGCCCTGCGATGGGTCGAAGATCGACACGATCGCCGAGACGCAGGACGACGTCACGCCCGCGTGGTCACCCGACGCGACGAAGATCGCGTACGTGCTCGGCGGCGGCCTCTACACGCTGACCGTGGCCACGCGCGAGGTGCGGCGCATCGGGCAGAACGACGCGTTCAGCTACGGCGACCTCGTCTGGCTCAGGTGATGAGCGGTCCCCCGGATTCAGAGCCGGCCTCGACTGGATCGGCGATGCGCTCGTTCGCGCGGTGGTCCCAGGGCACGGCGACGATCGCCGGCTCTCCAAGATCGAGCGCCGTCCGAAGCGTCGTGAACAGCTCGCGCGCGCTCGGGACCGCAAAGCCAGCCATCCCGAAGGCCCGTGCCAGCTCGACGAACCCGGGGTTGCCGAACTCGGTCGCGAACGTGCGCCGGTAGATGCGCCGCTCGTTGGCCTCGATCACGCCGAGACGATCGTCGACGAGTACGACGCACACGATCGCCGTCCCCAGGCGCCGCGCGGTCTCGAGCTCCTGGACGTTCATGAGGAAGCCGCCGTCGCCCGTGAACGCGACGACCTTCCGGTCGGGATAGAGCAGCTTCGCCGCGATCGCGCCTGGAAGGGCGATCCCCATCGACGCCAGGCCGTTGGAGACGACGACCGTGTTCGGCGTGGTCGCCGCGAATCCACGCGCGAGCCACACCTTGTGCGCGCCGACGTCGCTCACGATGACGTCCTCCGGGCCCAGCGCCTCGCGGAGGACCGCGACGACGAGGTCCGGGGGGAGCGGACCATGTTGATCGGCTGAGCGCCGCACGCGCGGACGTGATACCCGGCGCGCGGGGTTCGAGCGGCGAGCGAGGCGCTCGGACAGCGCGGTCAGAGACTGGTCCGGCTCGCCGACGACCTCGACCGAGGGCTGGTAGTGGCCGTCGAGCTCCGCGGCCGTGCTGTCGATGTGTACGACGACCTTGTCACGCTTGGGATTCCAGAGCGAGGGCGCCCACTCCACGAGGTCGTACCCGACCGCGATGACGAGATCCGCGTTTGCGAGGGCGGGAACGTTCGCGAGGTCCGCGCCCGCCCGCTGGAGACCGACCGCCGGTAGCGCGAGGGGACTCCACGGATCGACCACGCCCTTGGCCATGTAGGTATGCGCCGCGGGGATCCCGCTGCGATCGACGAACCGCCGGAGCGCGGTGACGCTCGGATGCCCCGCCGCGTTGCGACGTGCCACGCCGTTCCCGACGAGGATGACCGGCTCTTTGGCCGCCCGAATGAGCTCGGCGGCGCGATCGATGGCCGCGTCCTGCGCCCTCGGGTACGCCGTGCGCCGGACCTCGAGCGGACCGACGCCGACGTCGGCGCCCGCGACGTCCTCCGGCAGCTCGATGTGGGTCGCGCCAGGCTTCTCGAGCCGGGCGAGCCGGAACGCCTTGCGAACGACCTCCGGCGTCGCCTCCGCCACGTTGAGGCGTGTCGACCACTTCGTGACGGGGCGGAACATCTCAACGATGTCGAGGTACTGGTGCGACTCTTTGTGCACGCGCTCGAGCCCCGCCTGACCGGTGATCGCGACGAGCGGCGCGCGGTCCAGCTGCGCGTCTGCGACGCCGGTGAGGAGATTCGTCGCTCCGGGTCCGAGCGTCGCGAGGCAGACCCCGGGGTAGGACGAGAGCCGGCCGTAGACGTCGGCCATGAACGCGGCGCCCTGCTCGTGCCGGGTGAGCACGAACGTGATCTGCTTGCTGTCGGCGAGCGCGGCGTTCAGCTCGAGCGTCTCTTCGCCGGGCATGCCAAAGACGTAGCGGACGCCCTCGTTCTCCAGGCATTTCACGAGGAGCTGGGCGGCGTTCACTTCGCGGCGAGAGGATGGCGCCAGCGCAAGCCGGGGAAGCGCGCGAAGTCGCGATCCGTCGTGATCCACTCGCTGCCGGATTCAATCGCGAGGGCGGCGAAGTAAGCGTCGGTGACTAGGGCACCCTTCACGCCCGCGACACGGCACAGCCGCGCGAAGATGTCCCAGTGATGAGGACCCGGCGCGATGCGGACTCCGTTGGGACGCTGCCTCAGCCTCTCGGCGGCTCCGACCGCCTCCTCGATCGGCGTGGGGACGCCGAATATTCCGGGATGCGAAGCGATCCGCACGAAAGCCGAGAGGATCAGATCGGACACGCCGAAAGCCGGCTCGCTCGCCAGCGTGTCTTCAAGCCACGTTCGATAGCGGCGATGGTCTGGCGCGTCCTCGCGGTGCGCGTAAACGAGCACGTTGACGTCGGTGAGGATCAGCGCGGCTTCTCGGTAAGGTCCCAGAGCGCCGCCGAATCATCGAGGTCGACACCCGGCCGCAGCCCGTTGCCCCTGAACGTCAACATGCGGAATGGTCTGGCCCGCTTCGGGCTGCCGGAGCTCGCGAGGAACTGACGCAGGGCGTCCTCCAAGACCGACGTGAACGTCCGACCGCGCTGAGCAGCGAAACGCTTGGCCTCACGTAGAAGGCGCTCGTCGAGGCGGACGGTCGTACGCATGTCATGAGCATCATGCGCCTGCATCAATATGTCAACAGGCCGAGCCGGGTGGCGCAGAACGTCTACCGGGCCGCGTCGCCGAGTAGCAGCTCGACGATCACCACGTCCTTCCATTCGCCGTCGAGCCGTCCGTGGCGGAGGTACGTCCCGACCTCGCGGAAGCCGAGAGAGCGGCAGAGCGCGAGGCTCGCCGCGTTCTCGGGGAAGATCCGGGAGACGAGCTTCCAGAGGCCGCGCTTCTCCGACTCCACGATGAGCGCCTCCATGGCGGCGCGGCCGAGTCCTCCGCCACGCGCCTCGCGACCGACGTAGACGCTGAACTCGCCTATGCCGGCGTAGCACTCGCGCGGGCGGTACGGGCTCGCGGCGGCCCAGGCGACGACCACACCGTCGCGCTCGACGACGACGGTGGGATAGCGCTCGGCGCGTCTGACGAGCGCGCGCTCGATATCCGCCGCGCCGCGCGGCTCCGTCTCGAACGTCGCGACGCGGTCGGCGATCCCTTCGTTGTAGATGCGGGCGATGGCCGCCGCGTCGGCCGTCGTGGCGAGGCGAGTGCCGGCGGCGGCGGATGGGCCGCGCGCCCTCACTCCGATTGCGGAGCCTTCGGCTGCGTTCCCTGCGCCGGCCCGATCCAGATCGTCTGGACGTTCGTGAACTCGCGGATGCCGAACTCGGACAGCTCGCGTCCGTAGCCAGAGCGCTTGATCCCGCCGAACGGAAGCCGCGGATCGGAGGCGACCATCCCGTTGATGAACACCGAGCCGGACTCGATCCGCCGCGCCAGCCGCTCGGCGCGCGCGACGTCCCGCGTCCACAGATTCGCGCCGAGCCCGTAGGGCGAGTCGTTGGCGACGCGCACGGCCGCGTCGGCGTCGGAGACCCGCACGACCGCGGCGACCGGGCCGAACGTCTCCTCCTTGAACACCGGCATCTCCTCCTCGACCTCGGTGAGGACGGTCGGCCGGTAGAAGTAGCCCTTTCCGTCCAGCGGGCCGGTGGCGGCGGCGGCACGCGCGCCCATCCGCAGTGACGTCTGGACCTGCCGTTCGAGCGTCTCGCGGAGATCGCGGCGGGCGAGCGGACCGATCTGGGTCCTGGCGTCGAGGGGGTCGCCGACAGCGAGGCTCTCGACGGCCTTCGCGAACGCGCGCTCGAAGGACTCCGCGACGCCGCGCTCGACGATGAAGCGCTTCGCGGCGATGCAGGACTGGCCGGCGTTCTGGTTGCGGGCGCGCACCGCGGTCGCCGTCGCCGCGTCGAGGTCGGCATCGGCGAGGACGATGAACGGGTCAGACCCGCCGAGCTCGAGAACGGTCTTCTTGAGCGCCCGGCCGGCGAGCTCGGCGATGCGCGAGCCCGTGTCGGAGCTGCCGGTGAGCGTGACCGCGCGGATCCGGTCGTCGGCGATGATCGGCTCGATCGCGCCGCCCGACACGAGGACGGTACGGAGCAGGCCCTCCGGGAATCCGGCGTCGCGGACGGCCTCCTCGATGGCGAGCGCGCACTGCGGCACGTTCGACGCGTGCTTGAGGAGGGCGCCGTTCCCCGCCATGAACGCGGGCGCGGCGAAGCGGACGACCTGCCAGAACGGAAAGTTCCAGGGCATGACCGCGAGGACCACGCCAAGCGGCTCGAACGCGACGAGGCTTCGCGTCGCGTTCGACGGGATCACCATGTCGGCGAGATAGCGCTTCGCGTGCTCCGCGAAGTGCTCGCACGCCCAGGCGCACTTCTCGATCTCCCCCTTCGCCTCGGTGATGGGCTTGCCCATCTCGATGGTGATGAGGCGCGCGTACCGCTCGCTCCGGTCGCGAAGGAGGGACGCGAGGCGGCGCATCGGCACCGCGCGCTCGTCGAGCGGCCGTTCGCGCCAGACCCGGAACGCGTCGTCGACCTCGGCGAGCGCGCCGTCGATCTCGTCGGGCGTGAACGGGTCGAAGCTCGCGAGGACCTCTTCGGTCGCGGGGTTGACCGACACGATCCGCGTGGTCGCGCTGACGGCCACCGGCTACTCCTGCCGGCCCTTGGGGTGCGCCTGCTCGCGCTCGAGACCGAACGGCTTCAGGATCGGGCGGTCGTTGAAGGAGTAGAGGACCGCGTCGTCGCCCGCGCTGGCGTGCTCGTGCCACGACCAGGCCGGCACGACGAAGGTGTCGCTCTCCTCCCAGTCGAAGCGCTCGCCGCGGATGATCGAGTAGCCGCGGCCTTCCGCCACGTGGTAGACGGCGCTCGACACGTGACGGTGCGCCTTCGTGTGCTCGCCCTTGCGGACGAGCTGCAGACAGCTCGACATCGTGGGGAGCGACGGGCCGCCGGTGTACGGGTTCGTATATTCGAAGATGACGCCGTCGTACGGGCTCCCCTGGTCGCCCTTCGCCGCCTCGAGCGAGGCGCGTGCGTCCTTCCAGCGGTAGTTGAGGACCGGCGAGTAAAGACCCTCGCCGATCGGCCGCTCGAAGGCCGGCAGGAGGTTCGACCCATAGCGCCTGATCGAGTCGTCGACTTCGCGGCGCAGCGGCTGCGTGAGCTCGGGGTAGTACTCGAAGAACATCGCGTCGACCGACTGAACGAACGGCATGTCGAGCCCGTCGAGCCAGAGCATGGGTACGTCGGCGTCGTTGCCGTGGTCGTGCCAGGCCCAGATCGGGGTCGTGAGGAAGTCGCCCTTCTCCATGAGCGAGCGCTCGCCGTTCACCGTCGTGTAGGCGCGCGAGCCCTCGATGACGAAGCGGATCGCGTTCGGCGTGTGGTGATGCGTGCGCGCGATCTCGTGGGGCAGGATCATCTGGACCCCCGCGAAGAGGGTGCTCGTCGCGCCGGGCTTCTCCATGCCGGGGTTGAGGAGCATGAGGACCCGGCGCTCGGCCTCCTCGGCGCTCACAAGCTCGGCGGCCTTGTACATGCGCGGCCGCACGTCCTTCCACTTCCAGAGGTACGGGACGGCCTGCGTCGTCGGCTCGGGAGTCATCGCGTCCTTCAAGATGGCCCAGAGCGGCCTCATGTTGAATTCGGGAAGCTCCGCGTAGAACGCCTCGCGTTTGCGCTGGAGCTCGGGAGTGACCTTGGGTGTCGAGGGGGTCCCGATCATCATCGGACGCACCTCCGGGGGACTTCAAACCTCATGGGATCCGCTGAAAAGTATAGGCGCGTGAAGAGAGCGCTCCTCGGTCTCCTGCTCGCGGGATGCGTGGTCGCTCGGCCGGCGACCCGTCGCTGCCCGACGG
>VBDU01000078.1 GCA_005883625.1 Chloroflexota bacterium
AGCGACGGGCTGGCCGCGACGATCGCGATCGGGATGCCCAACCCCATCGACTCCGGCACGCTCGTGGCGGTCACGATCGTGCCGCGGCGGCCCTCTTCCTCGCCCTAGCCGTTCGGCCGCGCGCGCCGTACGCGCTCGGCGCCGATCGGCAGCTCGCGCACGCGCGCGCCGCACGCCGCGAAGATCGCGTTCGCGATCGCGGCGGCCACCGGCACGGTGCCGGGCTCGCCGACGCCGGTCGACGGCTTCGCCTCGTCGCCCATCACGTGGACGTCGATCTCTTCAGGCGCGTCGCGGAAGGTCGCGATCGGGTACGTGTCCCAGCCGGTCGTCGTGATGCGGCCGTCGCGCTGACCGAGCTCCTCGAGCAGCGTCCAGC
>VBDU01000079.1 GCA_005883625.1 Chloroflexota bacterium
CGGCCACGAGGGCCTGTCGAATCTCACCGCGATCCTCGACATCAACCGCCTCGGCCAGCGCGGCCCCACCGAGCTCCAGTGGGACACGGCCGCCTACGCGGCGCGCATCCGCGCGTTCGGCTGGGACGCGATCGTCATCGACGGCCACGATCTCGCAGCGGTCGACGACGCGCTCGGGCGCGCCCGGGGCAGCGAGCGGCCGACGGCGATCGTCGCGAAGACGGTCAAGGGCAAGGGCGTCTCCTTCCTCGAGGACAAGGAAGGCTGGCATGGCAAGGCCCTGGACAAGGACCAGGCCGCGCAGGCGTTGAAGGAGCTCGGCGCGGAAGCGGCCCGCACGTTCGACGTCGCGAAGCCGCCACGGTGGACCCCGCCGACGCCGAAGCGGTCCGCGCCGCGCCTGGCGACCTACGGTGAGCCGGTCGCGACGCGGAAGGCGTACGGCGAGGCCATCGCCGCGCTCGGCGCCGCGCGCGAGGACGTCGTGGCGCTCGACGCCGAGGTGAGCAACTCGACGCACGCCGAGGACTTCAAGAAAGCCGCGGCCGATCGGTTCTTCGAGATGTACATCGCCGAGCAGCAGATGGTCGCGGCGGCGGTGGGCATGCAGGTCGTCGGCCTCGTGCCGTTCGCGTCGACCTTCGCCGCATTCTTCACGCGCGCGTACGACTTCATCCGTATGGCGGCGATATCGCGGGCGAACATCCGGCTCTCGGGCTCGCACGCCGGCGTCTCGATCGGCGAGGACGGTCCCTCGCAGATGGCGCTCGAGGACCTGGCGATGATGCGCGCGGTCCACGGGAGCACCGTGCTCTATCCGTGCGACGGGACGCAGACCGCGAAGCTCGTCGCGGCGATGGCCGACCGCGAGGGCATCAGCTACATCCGCACCACGCGCGCGAACACGCCCGCGCTCTACACGGCGGACGACGCGTTCCCGATCGGCGGGAGCAAGGTCGTGCGCGGCGGCGGGAGCGACGACCGCGTTGCGGTGATCGCCGCGGGCATCACGCTGCACGAGGCGGCGAAGGCGGCGGACGACCTGGCGAAGGGCGGCCTCCGGGTCCGCGTGATCGATGCGTACTCGGTGAAGCCGATCGACGGCGAGACGCTCGCCGCCGCGGCCAAGGCAACCGGGGGTCGGATCGTCGTGGTCGAGGACCACTGGCCCGAGGGCGGCATCGGCGATGCGGTGCTCGCCGCGCTCGGCGATCGCGGCGTGCGCGACCTGCGCTATCGCCACCTCGCGGTGCGCAAGATGCCCGGCTCCGGGAAGCCGGCGGAGCTCCTCGCCGACGTCGGCATCGACGCCACGGCGATCGCGAAGGCCGTGCGGGAGCTCGCCGCCTAAGACCCCCGCGCATACTCGCGCGCCATGAGGAAGGCCGGGCTCGTCCGCGAGCCGCTCGCGATACCGCTGCGCGAGGCGAAGTCGCCCCTCGTGCTCGCCTTAGACGTCGGCACCTCCGGGCTGCGCTCGTTCCTCTTCGACGTCGCCGGGCGCCCGGTCGCGCGCGCGATCGCGCACCGCGATCGCCCGGTGCGGACCTCGATCGACGGCGAAGCGTCCCTCGACGCCGACGAGCGCCTTCGCGCGACCGCGAGCGCGATCGACGAGACGCTCGCGCGCGCCGGACGTCGCGTCGGCGAGATCGCGGTGGTCGCGTTCTCGACGTTCTGGCACAGCGTGCTCGGCGTCGACGAGCGCGGTCGCCCGACGACGCGCGTGCTCACCTGGGCCGACACGCGAGCCCGCGCGGCGGCGGCGGCGCTGAGGGGCGAGCTCGATCCGACGGTGACGCACGCGCGCACCGGCTGCACGTTCCACGCGTCGTACCTGCCCGCGAAGCTCCGCTATCTGCGGGAGTCGGATCCCGCGGCCTTCGCGCGAACGCGCCGCTGGCTGTCGCTCGGCGAGTACACGTACCTCCGCCTCTTCGGCGATGCGCGCGCGGCGCACGGGATGGCGTCGGCGACCGGCCTCTACGACCAGCGTCTCCGCATCTGGGACGAGCCGCTCCTCGCACATCTCGGCGTGCCGAGCGCGGCGCTCTCGGCGATCTCGGACGAGCCACAGACCGCTCTGCGGCGTGAATTCGCGCGCCGATGGCCCGCGCTCGCGCGCGTCCCGTGGGTGCCGGCGATCGGCGACGGGGCGTGCTCGAACGTCGGCGCCGGGGCGGTCGGTCGCGACGTCGCGGCGATCTTCCTGGGGACCTCCGGTGCGATCCGCGTGCTCTTCGAGACCGACGACCCGCCCGTCGTGTCCGGCGGGTGGACGTATCACCTCGACGCGCGACGGGTCGTCGCGGGCGGAGCGCTCAGCAACGGCGGAAACGTCATCGCATGGCTCCGGCGCGCGTTCCCGACGGTGGACCCCGCCGCACTCTGGCGCGGCTCGCTCGACGGGGACGGGATCACCGCGCTCCCACTCCTCGCGGGCGACCGGAGCCCGACGTGGAACGACGCCGCGCGGGCCGCGATCGCGGGGCTCGGGCTCGCGAGCGGACCCGAGGAGATCTCCCGCGCGATGCTGGAAGGTGTCGCCTATCGCGCGGCGCGCCTGTGGACCGTGGTCGACCGCGCGCTTCCCGGGGTCGAGCGCGTCATCGCGACCGGCGGGACGCTCCTGCGGCTCCCGTGGCTCATGCAGCTCTTCGCGGACGCGCTCGACCGGCCGCTCGTCATGAGCGGCGCCGGCGAGGGCTCCGCGCGCGGCGCCGCGCTCGCGGCGCTCGAGCGGATCGGCATGATCCGCGATCTCCGTGCGGCCCGTTCGCCGCTCGGCCGTACCTTCCGTCCGCGCCCCGATGCCCACACACGCCTGGTCGCCGGCATGGAGCGTCAGCGAAAGCTGGAGGAGGCGCTGGCCGTACTCTTTACCTAGAGCCAGCGGGAGGGCATGTGGAAGCGGTCGTCATCGCCGTCGTCGTCGTCGCGGTCGTCCTGTTCTTCGTCTCGACGTACAACCGGCTGGTCACGCTGCGCCAGCGCGTGAAGGAGGCGTGGGCCGATATCGACGTTCAGCTCAAGCGGCGCCACGACCTCATCCCGAACCTCGTCGAGACCGTGAAGGGCTACGCCACGCACGAGTCGACCGTCTTCCAGAACGTCACGCAGGCGCGCGCGGCGGCCGTGGCGGCCGGCGCGACGGCGTCGCCCCAGGAGCGCGCGCAGGCCGAGAACGTCCTCACCGGCGCGCTCCGCTCGGTATTCGCGGTCGCCGAGAACTATCCGCAGCTCCAGGCGGTGCAGGAGTTCAAGGATCTCTCGGAGAACCTCACGGCGACGGAGGACAAGATCGCGTTCGCGCGGCGCTTTTACAACGGCAACGTGCGCGACTACAACACTTCGCTCCAGACCTTCCCCACGAACCTCTTCGCGGATGCCTTCGGTTTCAAGCCCGAGGAGTACTTCGAGCTCGCCGAAGCAGGCGAGCGCGAGGCGCCGCAGGTGAAGTTCTAGCCTTACGGTCGTGGCCTCAGCTCCATCGCCGGCGCGAGTCTCGATCTACGACGCCGCCGCGGCCAACCGCGTGCGCACCGCCGTCCTCCTTGTCTCGTTCGTGTTCATCGTCGTCGTGCTCGCGTATTTCGTCGGCGAGTACCTCGCCGGCGGGAGCGGCGTCGCGATTGTGCCGATCGCGTTCCTCATCGCCGTCGGCTCGGCGTGGGTCTCCTATTTCGCCGGAGACAAGCTCATCCTGGCGCAGAGCCGGGCACGCGAGCTCGGACCCGACGAAGAGAAGGTGCTCCGCGACATCACCGAGACGCTCGCGGTCGGCCTGGGCGTCCCCGCCCCCAGGCTCTACGTGATCGAGGATTCCGCGCCCAACGCCTTCGCGACGGGTCGTGACCCCGCGCACGCGTCCCTCGTCGTCACCCGCGGGCTTCTGCAGAAGATGGACCGGACCGAGCTTGAAGGCGTCCTCGCGCACGAGCTCTCGCACGTCGGCAATCGCGACATCCGCGTGATGCTGCTCGTCACCGTCCTCGTCGGGACCGTCGCGCTCATCGCGGACATGGCGTGGCGCGCGATGTTCTGGGGCGGTGGCTCGCGCGGCCGCGACCGCGACCGCGGCGGTGGCGGCGCGATCCTGGCGATCGTCGCGCTCGTGCTCCTCGTGATCTCGCCGATCATCGCGCAGCTCATCCAGCTCGCCGTGTCGCGCCAGCGCGAGTACCTCGCGGACGCGTCGGGCGCGCTCCTCACGCGGTACCCACCCGGGCTCGCGAGCGCCCTGCGGAAGATCGCCGCCGACACGGAGGTGCTCGAGGCCGCGAACAAGGCGACGGCCTCGCTGTACATCGCCAACCCGCTGAAGGACGCCCCGGCGTTCTTCGACCATCTCTTCGACACGCACCCGCCGATCGAGGAGCGCATCCGGCGGCTCGAAGCGATGGGATGACGCGACTCCGTTCCCTCGGGACGGGCACGGCCTTCGCCATCGCGGCGATCGCCCTCGTCGTCGCCATCGCGGGTGGGACGATCGCCGGCACGCTCGCACGGCCGACGCCGACGCCGAACCCCACGTCCGAGCCGACCGCGGCGCCGACGCCGGAGCCGGATACGGCGCCGCTCGTGTTCGCGCTCCCCCTCGTCACGGGATGCGCGACGGACGACGCCGTCTGGGTGGTCTCCGACGGCGGGGGCATCGGCCGTTTCGACGGAACCACGTGGCGGCTCGCGGACCCGACCCTTCACTCGCTGGTCGGCGCCGTGTGCGAGTCGGACGTCGTCCTCGCGATCGGTCCCGCGGGCCGGGTCCTGACGATCGACGACCGCACGAAGTCGATCCGCGCCGACGACCTCGGCATCGTCGACCTCTTCGGCGTGTCTCTCCTGCCCGATGGCGTGCTCGTCGTCGGATCCGAGGGCGCCGTGCTTCGGCAGACCTCGAGCGGCTGGCAACCGTACGCGCGCGGCCTCGAGGAGGACCTGTTCGCGGTGGTCGCCTTCAGCGGAACGTCGGCCTGGACGGTCGGGAGCAACGGCGTCTCCTTTCGGCTCGAGCAAGCCGGCTGGCGCCAGTTCGCGACGGGCACGACCGCGACGCTGCGCGCCCTCGCCGCGACCTCGCCGACCGACGCGGTCGCGGCCGGCGACGGCGGGGTGCTCCTCCGGTTCGACGGGCGCTGGCGTCCGCTCGACAGCGGCGTGACGTCGGACCTGCGCGCGGCCGCGCGCGTCGGCCCGGTGACCTACGTCGCGGGCGACGGCGGCGTGCTCCTCGCGGTACGTGGGAACGACATCCAGCGCGTCGACCTGGCGACGACGTGCCCGCTGCGCGGCATCTTCGCCAAAGGGACCGATCTCTGGATCGTCGGCTCGAGCGGGACGAAGGCCGCCGTGTGGCGGCGTCAGGGTGACAAACTTGACCGCTGGGGTGCTTGCTAGCGCCCAGAAAGGACGGTGCCCGGATGCTCGTTCCGTGTTCGGTGGATTCGGTCCGCATGCACGAAGAGACGAAGCAGCACGTCGTCCTGCTGAAGCACGACGAGACCGGACGGGTCCTACCCATCTGGGTCGGGCCGGACTCCGCACACGCCATCTCCTTGCCGCTCTACGGAAAGACGAGCGAACGGCCGCTGACCCACGACTTCATGCGCGACGTGCTCGCGAGGCTCGGGGTGCGCGTCACGCGCGTCGTCGTCCGCAGCCTGACGCCGCCCACGGGCGGCGATCCCAAGATCGGTGTCTTCCTGGCGAGCGCGTTCCTCGGGTCGCCGGCGGGCGAGATCGAAGTCGACTGCCGGCCATCCGACGCCATCGCCCTCGCGCTCCGGGCCGGGGCCCCGATCTTCGTCGCGAGCGAGATCTTCGACCCGAACTCGCACCTCCCGCCGGCGACGAACTAGGACCGCCCCACGTCGCGTGAACGATCGCGTGCCGGAAAACGTATGCCTAGCGCGGCGGCGCTCATAATTGCCGCCAGCCGCACCAAGGTAGGGGGGTTCATCATGCGTCGACTCGCGATCGTCGCCCTCGCCGCGATCTTCACCGTGGCCGCATGCGGCGGCTCCACGACCCCGCCGAGCTCCGGCGCGCCTGGATCCGCCGCGCCGGCGGCGAACGTGCCGGACACGATCAAGCTCGGCGCCTCGCTCCCGCTCACCGGCGCCGACTCCACTCCCGGCAAGTTCATGAAAGACGCCTACGAGCTCTACATCAAGCAGCTCAACGACGCGGGCGGCCTCGTGGTCTCGGGGAAGAAGGTCAAGATCGACCTTCGCATCGAGGACAACAAGAGCGACGCTGCGACGAGCGGCCAGCTCATCGAGAAGCTCATCACGCAGGACAACGTCGACCTGATGCTCGGCGGCTACAACACGACGACCGTCGCGCAAGAGGTGAAAGTCGTCAACCGCCTGAAGATGCCGTACGTCGGCGGCGGTGGCGCCTCGTCGTCGATCTACGTGGACAACCAGTGGGCCGTCGGCATCCTCGCGTCGATCGAGAAGCTCGCGCTCACGCAGATGGAGTTCATCAAGACGCAGCAGGACGCGGCCAAGCTGCCGAAGCCGCTCAAGATCGCGGTCGCCTACGAGAACAGCTCGCATGGCAAGGAGTTCCTCGCCGGCATCAAGCAGGCCGAGACGGCGTCGCCGGACCGGTTCAAGGTCGTCTTCAGCGAGACGTTCGATCTCGCCGGCAAGGACTACACCTCGCTCCTCAACAAGGTCAAGGACGCGAACGCAGACGCGTACATGGTCGACGCCCGCGTGAACGACTACATCACGATGCAGACCCAGTACAAGCAGCTCGGGATGTACCACCTGTACGAGACGTTCGGGCCGCGTGGCGCCGAGAAGGCCGCGCGCGACGCGCTCAAGGCGTCGAGCGACTACATCGTCGCCGCGGCATGGTTCGACAGCCTCATGCCCGGTGACAGCGTCAAGAAGTGGCTCGACACGATCAAGGTGACCGGCGACTCGCCGGAGTGGTACCTCGCCTCCGGCTGGGAGGTCGCGCGCATCCTCACCGGCGCGATCCAGAAGGCCGGCGGTGTGGACAAGCAGAAAGTCCGCGACATCGTCTTCAACACGACCTGGGACACGTTCTTCCCCGGCGGCTCGTTCAAGTTCGGGAAGAACGGCCAGGTCGACAACGACTACGTCATGACGCAGAACACGCCGGATGGGAACCGGATCATCATCTGGCCGAAGGACCTGGCGACCGGCACGGCGACGGTGCCGATCCCAAAGAAATAGCGACGAACTGAATACATGCGCCTCGTAGAGGCGCTGATCAGCGCACTGATGGTGGCGGGCCTGTACGCGACGATGTCGTACGGGCTCGCCCTCATCTACGGGGTCCGCAAAGTCATCAACATCGCCAACGCCGGGACGATGACGCTCGGCGCGTTCGTGACGCTCCTCATCTGGCAGGCCACCGGCCTCGACCCACTGCTCTGCGTCTTCATCGTGGGACCGCTCTTCTTCTTCGTCGGCGCGCTCATCGAGGTCTTCCTCGTTCGCCGCGTCGCCGCGCAAGCGCCGATCATCTCGCTCCTGCTGCTCTTCGGCGTCCTCCTCGTCATCCAGGCCGCCACGAGCCTGGTCTTCGGCGGCGACGTTCGCTCCGTCCGACCCGCCTACATCGAATCCGTCGTCAAGCTCGGCGACATCACGCTCGCCTACAACCGGCTCGCCGTCTTCTTCTCCGGGCTCGTCATCCTCGTCGGGCTCGAGCTGTTCCTGCGCAACACGTTCCTCGGCCGCGCCATCCGTGCGCTCGCGCAGGACGTGGAGGCGTGCCAGCTCGCGGGGATCGACACCAAGCGCGTGTCCATGATCGCGTTCGGCATCGGCACCGCCCTCTCGGGCGCCGCCGGCTGCCTCCTCACGCTCGTCTTCGCCTTCGACCCCACGAATCCGTTCGGAGTTCTCCAGCTGAAGAGCTTCACGATCATCGTGCTCGGTGGCCTCGAGTCGGTGGTGGGGGTCGCGTTCGCGTCGTTCGTCCTCGCGCTCGCCGAGAACGTCACCGTGACCCTGTGGAAGGCGCAGCTCGAGAACCTCGTCTCCTTCGTGCTGCTCGTCGTCGTCCTCGTCGTCATGCCGGGTGGCCTTGCGGCCCTGCTCCGCCGCCGGGGCGTCGCATGACGGCGCAGCCGCCGCGGCTCGGTCTCCCGCGCTGGCTGACGAGCATCTGGACGCAGGCCGCGCTCATCGTGGCGATCGGCATCGTCATCGCGCTCATCCCGGTGGTGCAGCCGCGCGCGCTCAACCTGCAGCGTCTCGCGTTCTTCGTCCTCTGGTACGCGATCATGGCGACCGGCTGGAACATCATCGGCGGCTACGCCGGCCAGATCTCGTTCGGCCACTCGGCGTTCCTCGGGATGGGCGCCTACGTGAGCGGCGTGCTCTGGTACACGACGAAGATCGATCCGCTCCTCACGCTCCCGGTCGCCGGCCTCGCCGCCGCGGCGTACTCGTTCCTCGTCGGCGTCCCGACGCTGCGGCTACGCGGGCCCTACTTCGCGATCGCCACGATCGGCGTCGGGGAGGCGTCGCGCCTCTTCGCGGTGAACTTCGACGACATCTTCGGCGTCACGCTCACCAAGGGCGTCACCGGCCTGTCGCTCCCGAACTACGACGCCGAGACCGTCCACTACGCCACCGCCGCCGTGTTCGTCCTCGCCATGCTGACGACGCTCTGGATCCGGCGCGGCGTGTTCGGCACCGGCCTGTTCGCCATCAACATGGACCGCGACGCCGCCGAGACGGTCGGCGTCCCCACCGCGCGGCTGCAGGTCCTCGCCCTCGCGGTGTCGGCGTTCTTCTGTGCGATGGCCGGGACCCTCTACGCGGCGCGGCAGCAGTTCCTCGACCCCGCGAGCATGTTCGGCTTCGACAAGTCCATCGCGCTCGTGCTCATCCCGCTCGTCGGCGGCCTCGGCACGGTCTGGGGCCCCGTCTTCGGCGCGCTGCTGTACAGCGCAGGGCTCGACCAGATCCAGTCGGCGAGCCGCAACCCATATCTGCCATCGCTCATCTACGGCGTGCTGCTCGTCGTCATCGTCCTCTTCGAGCCGCTCGGCATCGTCGGGCTCCTCGGCCGGCTGCGCGCTCCTCTCGGCAGGCTCCTGCGGCCGTCCGAAGGCGCGCCGTGAGCGGGCCGATCCTCGTCGGGCGGGGCCTGATCAAGCGCTTCGGCGGCCTGGTCGCGGTGAACGGCGTCGACATCGATGTCGACGAGGGCCAGATCTACGGCCTCATCGGCCCCAACGGCGCCGGAAAGACGACGCTCTTCCGCCTCCTCTCGGGCGTGTACGCGCCCACCGCGGGGACGTTCGAGCTGCGCGGACGGAAGATCGCCGGCCTGTCGCCGCACGCGGTGTGCCGGCTCGGCCTCGTGACGACCCACCAGATCGTGCGGCCGTTCGCGGACATGACCGTCCACCGCAACGTCCTCGTCGGCGCGCTCTTCGGGCGGCTCGGCCTGCGCGGGGCGGCGGCCGAGGCCGAGGTCGACCGCGTCCTCGAGCTCACGCAGCTGTCGGCACATCGCGCGACGTTCGCGAGATCGCTCACGCTCGCGCGGCGCAAGCGCCTCGAGGTGGCGCGTGCGCTCGCGACGGCGCCCGACGTCCTGCTCCTCGACGAGGTCGCCGCCGGCCTCAACCCGACGGAGGGCGCGCAGATGGTCGATCTCATTCGCAAGATCCGCGACTCGGGGATCACGATCGTCATGGTCGAGCACGTCATGAAGGCGATCATGTCGCTTTCCGACCGGATCATGGTCATGGACCTCGGGCGCAAGATCGCGCTCGGCACCGCTGACGAGGTCGCGAGGGATCCCGCGGTCGTGAAGGCGTACCTCGGCGAGCGGGCGATCGCCTGATGGCGGCCGTCCTCGAGATCCGCGGCCTCGCCGCGGCGTACGGCGACCTCCAGGCGCTGTGGGACGTCACGTTCGACGTCCCGGAGCGCGCGATCACGACGCTCCTCGGCTCCAACGGCGCCGGCAAGACGACGACGCTGCGCGTGGTGAGCGGCACGCTCCCGGCCACCTCGGGCGAGGTCCGCATCGCCGGCGAGCGCGTCACAGGCCGCTCGGCGCATCACATCGTGGACCTCGGCGTGGTCCAGGTGCCCGAGGGCCGTCACCTCTGGCCGAACATGACGGTCGAGGACAACCTGCTGCTCGGCGCGTACTCGCCGCGCGCGCGGAGCGCCCGCGTGGCGACGATCGGCGAGGTCTACGCGCTCTTCCCGCGCCTCGCGGAGCGCCGCCGGCAGCTCGCGGGGACGCTCTCGGGCGGGGAGCAGCAGATGGCCGCTATCGGCCGGGGGCTCATGGCCAAGCCGACCGTCCTCATGCTCGATGAGCCCTCGCTCGGCCTCGCGCCGATCCTCGTGGACGAGGTCTTTCGGGTGCTCAGCGAGATCTGCGAGCAAGGGACGACGGTGCTCCTCGTCGAGCAGAACGCGCACCGTGCGCTGGAGCTCGCCGCGACCGCGACGGTGCTCGAGAACGGCCGCACCGTGCTCGCCGGTCCGGCCCGGCAGATCGCCGACGACCCGAAGGTGCGGAGCGCGTACCTCGGGCTCTAGTAGCTGGATCCATTGCTTCTGGTCGCGGCAGACTAGACCAGCTGCGAGCGGAGTTTGCCTGTGTTGTCCTCGAGCCAGTCGAGATCGCGCGCCGCGAAGCGTAGGTGCGCGGCCCCCGTTCTCGGCGGGATGGGCTGCCAGTAGCGCAGCTTCATCGGAGCGAGCTGCTTCACCAGGTTGAGTGCGGGCAGTATCGCGAGGCGGTCCGCGAGACCGTATGCCTCGCAGAGAACCCGCAGCCGTCGAGCTGTGGCGAAGGGCTCGGTGAAGCCGCACGCATGGAGGAAGTCGTCCGGACCGAGCGGCACGAAGGACCAGGCGATCGTCGCGAGATCGTTGATCGGCAGGTTCGGCTGCGCACCGTCCCAATCGATCAGCGCAACGGGTAGGCCCTCGCGATAGACGACGTTCCATGGCCCGGCGTCGCCATGGCACACGACCTCGCCCTCGTGCATCGGCAGCTCGTACTCCCGCCAGATCGGCGCCGTCGGCCGGAAGCCCCGCGCGGCGCGGTGCAGATCGGAATACAAACGGCCGATCTCAGCCAGTGCCGACTCGGAGCGCGTCGCCTCGGGCCACGGCCGGACCGTCACCAGCTCTGTCTTCGGCTCGTCCGGATCGATATGGTCGCCCCACGTCTCGCCGGGGATATAGCTGAGGATCTCGCGGCCCTGGTCGTCGAGGCCGAACACCTCGGGCGCCGCCGCGAAACCCGACGCGTGCAGATGGCGCAGGAAGGCATGGATCGTCGGCGTCCACGGACCCACCGGTCGGCGCAGGGTCTCGCCGATTCGGACGACGCCGGTCGTCGACCTGCCGCCACCGAGTCGCTCCTCGAGCATGTCGTCCATCATCGTGGGTCCGGTTCACCGCGAACAGCAGCGTTGCCCGCGCGCTTGCGACGAGGCGAGGGCGCTGGTTAGCGCCCCTTCCACACCGGCTTGCGCTTCTCGAGGAACGCGGTCGTGCCCTCGCGGAAGTCCTCGGACAGATACGCAAGCTCCACGATCTCGTTCCCCGGGCCGAGCGCCGCGCGGCGCGCATCGAGAGAGGCGAGGACCGCGAGCTTCGACGTGCGCAGCGTGAGCGGCGCGTTCGCCGCGAGCGACCCGGCGAGGTCGCTCACGTAGCGCTCGATCTCCGCGAGCGGCAGCACCGCGCTCACCGCGCCGCGCCGGTGCGCCTCCGGTGCGTCCACGAGCTCCGCGGTGAAGAGGAGCTCCTTCGTCGTCGCTGGGCCGAGGACCTCGACCATCCGGGCGACGTTCAGCAGCGACAGCGTGTTCCCGACCGTCCGCGCGATCGGTACGCCGAAGCGCGCGTTCTCCGCGGCCACGCGGATGTCGCACACGAGCGCGAGCGCGGCGCCGCCGCCCGCGGCGACGCCGCGGATGAGCGCGATGGTCGGCTTGGGGAGCCGCTCGACCGCGCCGAGCGTGGCCTCGACGTGCGCCTCGTACGCCTGCGCGTCCTCGCGCGTGCGGATCTCGCCGACGGACGCGATGTCGCTCCCGGCCACGAAGGCATCCTCGCCGCGGCCCTGGAAGACGACGACGCGGACCGCATCGTCGGCGGCGAGGCGCCCGCACAGCTCGCGCAGGTCGGCGTACATCGCCTTCGTGAACGAGTTGCGCGCGGCGGGACGGTCGAAGGTGATCCAGGCCACCGCGCCGCGACGCTCCTCGCGGATGTCGCTCACCGGCGACGCCACTACGACGTGACGCCCGCCGCGAAGAGCGCGTCGATGTCGCGCGCGCTGATGCCCGCCTCGACCAGGATCTCGCGCGAGTGCTCGCCCAGGCGCGGGCCGCTGCGCAGCAGGCGCGGCGGCGTCTTCGAGAGGTGGAGCGGCGAGCCGATCGAGCGCAGCGCCCCGAGCACCGGATCGGGGATGTCGGCGAAGATGCCGCGCGCGGCGAGATGCGGGTCGGCGAAGACGTCGGCGTACGTGTTGATGCGCCCGCAGGGGACGCCCGCGTCCTGGAGCGCGCCCATCCACTCGTCCGTGGTCTTCGTGACGGTCACGCGCTCGATGCGCTCGGCGAGCTCGCCCCGCCGCCCGAAGCGCAGGGAGCCGGTCGCGAGGCCGGCGTCCGAGAGCAGGTCCTCGAGACCAAGCACGCGGCAGAACGCGGGCCACGTCGGCGGCGTGGTCGCACCGACAGCGATGTAGCCGTCCTTCGTGCGGAAGGCCTGGTACGGCGCCGTGAGCCGGTGCGCCGAGCCGAGCCGTCCCGGGATCTCGCCGGTCGTCAGGTAGACGCCGGATTCCCAGATCGCGAGCGAGACGCCGGCCTCGAGGAGCGAGAGGTCGATGAGCTGTCCGACGCCGTCGCGATCGCGCACCCGCAGCGCACACACCACGGCGTACGCGCCGTACAGCGCGGTCGCCATGTCGACGACCGGGACGCCGACCTTCACCGGCGGGCGGTCCTCCTCGCCGGTCGCGCTCATGATCCCGCTCTCGGCCTGCAGGATGAGGTCGAGGCCCGGGCGGTCGCGGTACGGGCCGGTGCGGCCGAAGCCGGTCACCGAGAGGTAGACGAGGGCAGGCCGCTCCGCGACGAGCGCCTCGTACCCGACGCCGAGCGAGTCCATCGTGCCCGCGCGGAAGTTCTCGATGACGACGTCGGCGCGCCGCACGAGCGCGAGGAACGCGCGCTTGCCCTCGGCTCGCTTGAGGTCCAGCGCGAGCGATCGCTTGTTGCGGTTGAGGCGGAGGAAGCTCGCGCCGTCCTTCGACCCAGGCGGGAACGGGCCGAGACCGCGCGTGTAGTCGCCCTCGCCGGGCGGCTCGATCTTCACGACGTCGGCGCCCATGTCGCCGAGCAGCGTCCCCGCGTATGGTCCGGCCATGTAGTTGCCGAGCTCGAGAACGCGGATGCCGTCGAGGGGGAGGCGGCTCACGGTCTTCCGAACACTACCCGCGTCAGGCTGCGACGCGCTTCGCGATCACCTCGCCGTAGAGGTCGAGGAGCTCTCTCGTCACGTGTGACCAGTCGTACTCCGGCGCGCGCCGCGCGCCCGCCTCGCCCAGCCGCCGCCGCAGGCCTTCGTCGCAGATGAGCCGCTCGAGCGCCGCCGCGATCGCGTCGGGCTCCTTCGGCTCCACGAGCAGGCCGGTGACGTTCCTCTGGACGACGCGCTTGTAGCCATGGATGTCGCTGGCCACGACCGGCAGGCCCGCGGCCATGGCCTCGAGCAGGACGATGCCGAACGATTCCTGTCCGGTCGACGGCGCGCAGAAGATGTCCGCGGTCTTGTAGAAGCGCGCCTTGTCGCGGTCGTCGACGCGGCCCGCGAAGAGCACGTCTGCGACGCCTTCCTTGCGGATGAGCCGCCGCATGTGGCCGAGCTGCGGCCCCCAGTTGCAGACGATGAGGCGCGTGTTCGGATGCTTCTTCTTGAGCTGCGCGTAGGCGCGCAGGAGGTACATCGCGCCCTTGCGTGGCTCGAGCCGGCCGACGAAGAGGATGTTGGTCTTGCCGTCCCGGTACTCGGGGAAGGGGCGCGCGTCCGCGTAGAACGCGACGTCGACGCCGTTCGGGATGATCCGGTAGTCGCCCGGGAAGTAGCGCGCGACGAAGTGCCGCGCCGCGCTCGAGACGGCGATGCGTGCGTCGAGCTTGTTCAGGTAATGGAGCCCGATCGACTTTCCGAGCCAGTACGACACTGAAAAGCCGCCGAACGCGTGGAACGTCGCGACCTGCGGGCAGCGCGCGGAGTCGAGGACCTGCATCGAGAGGAACGGCACGAGCGGTTCGTGGTGGTGGATGATGTCGAATCGCTCCCGCTCGAGCATCTTCCGCACGAGCCATTCAAGCCGGAGCGAGAGCGTGATCCGGCCGATCGCGCCGTTGTACGGGACCGCGATGGCCTGGCCGATCTGGATGACGTCGCGCGCCGGCGGGTCGTCGCCCCAGGGCGCGGTGATGATCCGCACGCTGTGGCCGAGCTCCGACAGCCGCTCGTAGGTCTCGCGGATGTGCGCGTTCGCGCCACCCGGACGCGGATACGCGTACGGCGAGACGATGCCTATCTTCATCGCTGACCGATCCGCCGCCGCGCGCGCTTGATCGGATCGCGGACCATCGAGCGCCACTGCTGCGTCGCCGCGCCGCCAAGGTGCTCCGCCACCGTCCAGGTGCGGCCGTGCGCGGACGTGGTGCGCGCGGCGATCGCGCGGCGCAGGTCGTCGGCGGTCCGGCCTTCGAATTCGGTCCAGCAGGTCCCCACGAGCTCCGCATGATGCGCGTCGCTCGAGCCGGTCTCCGCGGCGCGCAGCACGGCGCTGTTCAGCCACGCCGCACGGCGCGCCCGCACGCGACCGGCGATCGAGGGATTGCGCACCTCGATGCCGTCAACCTGGCACTCGGATCCGCGCCGGCCGAGCGCGCGCAACGCGCGCTCGCCGACCGAGAACGTGAGGTACGAGAGCGGGTGCGGGACGATGGCGACCCCGCCGGCGGCGTGGACCCGCGCGACCGTCTCGGCGAGTCCGGCGAGCATGGGGATCTCGTCCTCGATCCAGAGCGCCAGCAGGTGGCCGGACCGCGTCGTCACCTCGACGCCGAGCACGACCTCGACCTGGCTCGACCGGCGGCTCGCGAGCTCGCGGATCGTGAACGCGCCGCGGATGTCGTCGTGGTCGGTGAGCGCGATGACGTCGAGCCGGGCGCGCTCGGCGGCGTCGAGGATCTGCTCCGGCGACGCGAGGCCGTCGCCGAGGTCGGAATGAAGCTGCAGATCCGCCTTGCCCATGATCGCCTAGCGTTCCCACACCGGCTCGAACACGGTCCATTGCTCGGGCGCCCGGCGGATGTAGCGCTCGAGGACTTCGGCGTAGCGGCGCACGCCCTCGCGCACGTCGGCGCGACGGTCGCCGCTGGGCACGAGCTCGATCGGTGGCTCGATGGTCGCCGTGAGCTGCTCGCCGTCGCGCCAGGTGAAGCCGGGCACCAGAGCCGCGCCGGTGCGGAGCGCCAGCACGACCTCCGCGGACGGCAGAAGGGCCTGGCGCCCGAAGAACGGGACGCGCTCGCCCGTGCCGGTGATGGCGCGGTCCGCCAGAAATGCGAGCACGCCGCCACGCCGGAGCACGCGGTAGATCCCGCGTGCGGAGTCCACGGGCACCACGTGCATGCCCTTGCCGCCGCGCGCGCGGTTCAGCGCCCGCCCGAGCGCGGACTCCGTGGACTCGACCGGGAGGGTGAACTCGTAGCCGCGCGCGAGGACGATCTGCCCCACGAACGCGACCGGGCCGTAGTGGGCGCTCGCGACGATGACGCCCCGGCCTTTCGCGTGCGCGCACTCGAACCGCTCCCAGCCCTCGAGGCGTACCGACGCCGCCAGACGCTGGATGTCGAGATGCGGGATTCGGAAGATCTCGAGATAGTTCCGCGCCTGCGTGACGAAGGTCCGGCGGACCAGCGCCTCGCGGTCGCGTCGCTCCGGCGCGATGACGGCGAGGTTCGCGCGCACCGCGCGCCGCGCCCGCGGGGCGAGCAGGTAGGCGACGGTCCCGAGGGCCTCCGCGAGCGGCCGGTCGGCCGCGTGCGGCAGGAGCGGCACGATCCGCTCGGTCGCCCGCGCGAGCGCCGCCGCGAGCATCCCTAGTCCGCGCGCTCGGGCACGGGCCACATCGGCCGGAAGATGTACCACTGGTCGGGATCGCCGCGGACGAACTGCTCGAGCCCGTGGACGATCGCCTGCGTCGCGTGCTCGATGTCGCGCGCGGTCTGCCTGGTGCGCTCGACGAAGATCGGCGGCAGCGCGACCCCCCGGAACGTGTTGTCCCTCTCGCGGGTCACCGCGGCGACGACGATGGGCGCGCCGGAGACGCGCGCGAGGTTCGCCGCGATCGTCGGGAACGACGTGGGCTCTCCGAAGAAGGTCGCCTGCACGTGGTCGAGCTCCTTCGCACGCGGCCCGAGATCCATCAGGAGGCCGACCATCTCGTTGCGGCGAAGGGCCTGGAGGACGCGCTTCACCGATCCCTCGGGCGTGAGGATGTGCACGTTCTTGTGGGCTCGGTTCGTCACGAGGAGGTCCATGAGGCGCTGGTTCTCGAGCTCGTCGGCGATCACGTTGAGAGGCATCTCGTCCGCGATGCGCGCGCCGCCCATCTCGAAGTTGCCGAAGTGGAGAGACACGAAGATGACGCCGCGGCCGTGCTCGCGGGCCGCCCTCAGGTTGCTCCAGGAGCGCGGGTCGATCGCAACCATGCGCTGCAGCTCGTCCATGCGCAGCCGAGGGAACCGCATGATCTCGACGAGGTACTTGGCGAAGTTCCGGAAGGAGCGGCGCGCGATGCGCGCGACCTCGACGTCCTGCGGCGGCCTCGCGAGGACGACGGCGAGGTTCTCCTTGGCGATGCGGCGCCGCTTCGGCCAGAGGAGATAGGCCATCTCCCCACCCGCGATCGCCGCACGGTAGCTCACCCAGGCCGGCAGCCGCTGCGCGAGCACGGCCGCCGCGCGCCACGCCCAGTACCCGGTCCCGTGGACGAGTCGGTCGCGCACGGTCAGGCCACGGCCTGCCCGCCAAGGGTCTTCTGATCCGCGCCCCGGATGTAGTCCTCCACGCCCTGACGGGCGCGGTCGTCGGGGATCTGCCGCGGCGGCGACTTCATGAAATACGCCGACGGCGCGACGATCGTGCCGCCGAGCCCGCGATCGAGCGCGAGCTTGCAGCACCGGATGGCGTCGATGACGACGCCCGCGCTGTTCGGTGAGTCCCAGACCTCGAGCTTGACCTCGACGTTGAGCGGGACATCACCGAAGGTCGTGCCCTCCATGCGGATGTAGCACCACTTCCGGTCGAGCAGCCACGGCACGTAGTCCGACGGTCCGACGTGGACGTCCTTCTCCTCCAGCGGGTACTCGAGCATGCTCGTCACCGCATTCGTCTTGCTGATCTTCTTCGACTCGAGCCGTTCGCGCTCGAGCATGTTGAGGAAGTCGGTATTCCCGCCGAAATTGAGCTGGTACGTGCGGTCCAGGCGCACGCCCCGGTCCATGAAGAGACGGGTGAGGACTCGGTGCGTGATCGTCGCGCCGACCTGAGACTTGATGTCGTCGCCGATGATCGGGAGGTTCTTCGCGGCGAAGCGCTTCTGCCAGTACGGCTCGCGCGCGATGAAGACGGGGATGCAGTTGATGAACGCGCAGCCCGCCTCGAGGACCTGCTCCACGTACCACTTCGTCGCCTCCTCGCTCCCGACGGGGAGGTACGAGACGACGACGTCCACCTGGCGGTCGCGCAGGATGCCGACGATGTCGTCCGTCGCGCCGGGTGCCTTCTTCACCACCTGCGACAGGTATTTGCCGATCCCGTCGTGCGTCATCCCGCGGCCGACCTTCACGCCGGTCCGCGGGACATCCGCGAAGCGATACGTGTTGTTCGGCTCCGCGTAGATCGCGTCGGCGAGGTCCTTGCCGACCTTGTTCCGGTCGACGTCGAACGCCGCGACGAACTCGACGTCGCGGATGTGATAGCCGCCGAGATCGACGTGCATGATCCCGGGGATCCGGTCCGCCGACTTGGCGTTGCGGTAGTAGTGCACGCCCTGCACGAGCGAGCTCGCGCAGTTCCCGACGCCGATGATCGCGACGCGGATCTTGCCCTTCGTCCGAGCCGCCGCGCGTCGCGGCCGGGCCGGCCGTCTCGTCCTCAGCGTTTGTGGCATGAAGCTATGCACCTTCCTTTGTGTGATCGAGCGCGCGCGCCGTGACGGCGACGCGCTGGACGAACGTGACGAGCGCGAGCGCCGCGACCGCGGCGACGGCGATGAGGTAGAGCTCGTTCTCGCCGAAGAGCGCCCAGGCGGCGAGGCCGAGGAGCAGGACGACCACGCGCGCCTCGCGAGGAGCCGGCCCGACCGTCGCGGCGGCGCCGAGTGACTCGGCCTTCGCGCGGACGTACGGGACGAGCGAGGAGGCCACCAGGCCCGCGAGACCCGACCAGAAGAGAAGCCCGAAGCCGAGGGCGAAGCCCAGCGCCGCCGTCCCGCCGAAGATCGCGGCGTCGGCGAGCCGGTCGGCGGTCGAGTCGAGGAAGGCGCCCAGACGGGAGCCGCCGCCGGTCGCCCGCGCTATCGCGCCGTCCAGCGTGTCGGAGGCCGTGCCGACGAGGAGCGCGACGAGCGCGGCGAGCGGCTGGTCGAGCGCGATGAGGGCGCCGCCCACGATGGTGAGGGCCGCCCCGAACAGCGTGACCGCGTTGGCCGTGACGCCGACGCGAGCGAGCGCGCGGGCGAGCGGCGCGATGCCCACGCGTGTGCCCTCGGCGACACGGTCTGGGACGACGCCGTGACTCACGAGACGCCGGCCTCGGCCCGGTTCATGAGCAGTCGAATACCACGCGCGTTGAGGTCGGCGAAGCGCTCGCGGTCGAACGTGCAGCGCACCTCGCGGCCGACGCGCTCGGTCCGCACGATCCCCGCGCGGCGCAGCCGTCGAAGGTGCCACGACATGAGCGGCTGGCTGATGCGCAGGCGGCGCGCGAGCTCCGAGACCGGCTGCTCGCCTTCGGTGACCAGGATCTGCACGATGCGCAGCCGATTCGTGTCGCCGAGCGCCCGGTAATAGCTCTTCAGCTCGCGCAGCGAGGACTGGCTGAGCACGCTCCCCTTTCGACCCACAAGCGATAGTTCAAGTTTCGCTTATGAGTCTTAGGGAAGGCTAGAGAAGCGGGCGGGGCGTGTCAAGGGTGCGCCGGTGGGCCGACGAGCGGGACTACTTGCGGGCGGTGGCGAAGATCTCCGCGAGCTCTTTGACGGTGCGTTCTGACTTGCCCTGACGGAAGGCGTCGGCCACGCAGGTCTCGAGGTGCTCCTCCAGGATCATCGCGTCGATCCGCTCGAGCGCCTTCTCCACGGCCAGCGTCTGCTTGAGCACGTCGACGCAGTACGTGTCCTCCTCGACCATGCGCTCGACCGCTTTGAGATGGCCGGCGACCGAGCGCAGCCGCGCGAGGACGTCCTTCCGAGATTCGGTCCGCACGCCGTCATCCTACCCCCTGGGGGAGGGGGTAGGGTGGGACAATCGGCGCATGGGAGCGCAGCCGCTCGCCGCGCGAATGCGACCGAGGGACCTCGACGAGCTCGTCGGCCAGCAGCACCTGATCGGGCCGGGCCGCGTCCTCCGGAAGGCGATCGACGCGGGGCAGCTGCCGTCGATGATCCTCTGGGGTCCGCCGGGCACGGGGAAGACGACCCTCGCGGCGATCGGCGCGAAGCACGCGAACGCGCGGTTCGTCGCGATCTCGGCGGTCGCTTCGGGCGTGGCGGAGCTGCGGAGGATCATCGAGGACTCCCGAAAGCTCCGGCAGCTGAACGGCCAGCGCACGGTGCTCTTCATCGACGAGATCCACCGCTTCAACAAGGCGCAGCAGGACGTCGTGCTGCCGTACGTAGAGAACGGCGACGTCGTGCTGCTCGGCGCGACGACGGAGAACCCCTCGTTCGAAGTCAACTCCGCGCTTCTTTCGCGTTCCCGGGTGTTCACGCTCAAGCCGCTCAGCGAAGAGGACGTGCGGACCATCGTGCGCCGCGCCCTCGCCGACGAGCGCGGCCTCGGCGGCAGCGTGCGGCTCGCCGAGGACGCGGAGAACGGGCTCGTCGCCGTGAGCAACGGCGACGCGCGCGTCGCCCTGAACGCGCTCGAGCTCGCGGCCGACGCGGCCACGCCGGGGCCCGACGGCAAGCGGCCGGTGGGGCTCGAGGAGATCCGCGAGGCGCTCCAGCGCCGATCGCTGCTCTACGACCGCGCGGGCGACCAGCACTACGACACGATCAGCGCCTTCATCAAGAGCGTGCGTGGCTCCGACCCCGACGCCGCCCTCTACTGGCTCATGCGGATGATCGACGCGGGAGAGGACCCCATGTTCATCGCGCGGCGCATCGTCATCCTCGCCGGCGAGGACGTGGGCCTCGCCGATCCGCAGGCGCTCGTGATCGCGAGCGCGGCGCAGCAGGCGGCGCACCTCATCGGCCTGCCGGAGGCGTACTACCCGCTCGCCGAGGCGACCGTGTACTGCGCGCTCGCCCCGAAGTCCGATTCGCTCAAGCGCAGCCTCGGCGAGCTGTCGCACGACCTCGCCGAGACGCGGGCCGACCCCGTGCCGCTCCACCTGCGGAACGCCCCGACGTCCCTCATGGCGCACCTCGGCTACGGCCAGGGCTACAAATACGCGCACGACTACGAGGGACACGTCGCGCCCGACGAGACGTACCTGCCCGAGTCGCTCGAAGGGCGGCGCTACTACGTGCCGACGGATCTCGGCGCGGAGGCGGAGCTCAGGTCGCGGCTCGAGTCTCTCCGCCGGCGAAGCGCGCGAGGAATAGACCGAGCTCGAACAGGAGATACATCGGGATCGCGACCAGCGTCTGGTTGAACGGATCCGGCGTCGGCGTGATGATCGCGCCGATCACGAACACGAGCAGGAACACGTAGCGACGCTGCTTCGCGAGCCATGAGCGGCGCACGACGTGGACCCGCACGAGCGCGTAGATGATGGCTGGCATCTCGAAGACGAGGCCCACGCCGAGAATGAAGGTCGTCACGAACGAGATGTAATCAGACGCCCGGAGCTGGTTCTGGATGACGTCGCCGCCAAAGCTGATGAGGAACTTGATCGCGTTCGGCAGGAGCACGAAGTAGCAGAACGCCATCCCCAGGACGAACAGGAGGATCACCGGAAGGCCCATGAAGCGGATGTACCGTCGTTCGTTCGCGAGCAGGGCCGGGTCGATGTACGCGTAGATCTCATAGAGGATCACCGGCATCGCGATAGCGATCCCCGCGAAGAGGGAGACGCGCATGAACGTCGTGAAGTTCTCGGTCGGGCTGAGCGCGACGAGCTTGGTCGGCAACGCGCTACACGTCAGGCCGAGACGGGCCGAGATGTCCGGCGGGAAGAGCGAGCGCGTGGTCACCTCGAACCACTGGCAGTCGACCGGGATCAGTAGGACGCGGATGATGCTCGTAGAAAAGAGGAAGGCGATGACGCTCGTGATGAGGACCGCGAACGCGGCGACCATGAGCCGCGTCCGAAGCTCACCGAGGTGCTGGACGAGCGAGAGCTCCTTGTCGCGCTCGCTCATCGTGGCCGTCATCACGCAAGCCTAGAATCAGTCCTGTCGGTCCGCTGCTCCGGCAACGCCCCCATAGCTCAGTGGATAGAGCGCAGGCCTCCGGAGCCTGAGACAGCCGTTCGAGTCGGCTTGGGGGTACCGCTCCTTCACGTGCCTCGCCCAGCGCTCTCTTGGCCACCGACGTGAACGCGCAAGTGTCACTTCGCGAGGCAGACCGCCAGCTTGACGATCTCGGCCTCACCAACGATCGCTGGCGCGATCCGTCGCAGCGACAGGTGCGCGCGGACCGGGCGCGATGAGTTGGGCGAGGTCTCGGTCGTGCATACCGCGATGGCGCGGTCGTCGGACGCGGCCATCGTCGCGGTCCGTCTGCTGCTGGCGCTCGCCGCTCCGTACCACGTGCGCGGTGAGGACCGCACGGTCGGCCGCGGCATTGGCGTCGCGTCGTAGCCGATCGGGAGCGCCGCGTCACGCGGCACGAGGAGTGCACGCCGACCTCCTGAACGTTTCCGCAGGGAGGTCACGCATGGGTCTTATCGGGTTCCTCGTCGTCGGCCTCGTCGCTGGCTTCATCGCGCGCTTCCTCGTCCCCGGCCCTGACCCGATGGGCTGGCTCGGCACGCTGGTGCTCGGGCTCATCGGCTCGTTCGTCGGCGGGACGCTGGCCGCGCTCATCTTCGGCGGCACGCTCGAAATGTCGGCCTCGGGGCTCATCGGCTCCGTCGTCGGCGCGATCATCGTGCTGCTCATCTGGCGTGCGATGCGTGGAGGTCGCCGGGTCGCGGCGTAGCTGTTCGCTCATCGCGGGGGCGGGCCCCCGCACCCCCTAGGGATACACGCCCTGGCTAGTAGGTGGTCTCCTCGTCGCCGAGGCGGATCCGGTCCAGCGACAACCAGAACTTCCCAAGCCTGTTCTTGACGAGCCACTCCTCGCCGTTCGGCGAGGAGCGAATGAGCTCGCCCTCCAGCCAGTCGTCGGCGGCCACGGGCTTGTAGCGGACCCGGAGGCCGGGTCGCAGCTCGATCACCGCTTCGGAACGATAGCCGCGACGAGCACCGCCTCATCGAGACGCCGCACGTACTCTCCGAACATGGGCTCGACGAAGTCGTAGCGGCCGCGGCCCAGGCGCACGACGAGCCCGCGCTCCTCGAGCGCGCGCAGCGCGCGAAGCACCTCCGGCCGCGGCACGGTGGCGCCGTCGCCCTCCGCCGCGTACAGGACCGCGCCGTGCGCGATCCGTTTGGTCACCTGCTGCAGGTATTTGTGCGTGCCGAGCTCGCCCCAGTGCAGCGCGAACGGCCGCTCGAGCTCGCGCATGGCCTGCTCGTACGCGACGCCGAGGAGGTCGGCGGTCACCGTGCGCGCACCCGTGTCCCGCATCAGGTAATAAAGGGCCGCACAGACCTGCATGGTGTCCTGGGGATGACCGCCCGTCGCGTCGAGCAAGCGGTCGACGCTCGCCTCGTCGATCGCGAGCTTCTTCTCGGCGAACTTCCCGCGCAGGTACTCGAGCCAGTCGTCGGGGTCGATGCCGAAGCGGTGGCCGCCCGCATCGCTGAGATCGAGCGGCACGGCAAAGCGGTAGAAGGCGTGGCCCTTCGCACTGAAGAGCTCCTCGAGGATGCCTTGCTCGCTCCCGAGGAAGGCGTACGCGACGCCGCGCTGCGCCTGGAAGTGCGCGCGCATGACGTCGAACATGCGCGGTCCGAGCCGGCCGGCGGCCTGGAATTCGTCGAACGCGACGACCACGCGCTTGCCGCTGCGCTTCGCGAGCGCCTGGGGGAGATCGAGCGCGCCCTCAACGAAGCGCTGCGCGTTCGTCTCGCGCGCCAGCTGCAGCGCCAGCTCGACGTGCTCGTAGCGCACCTTGACGGTCGGCCGCATCCCCGCCGCGATCGCCTTGGCCTGCTCGAACGTGCGCTCGACACCGGTGAGGTTCTGCAGGACCGCGTCGGCGAGGCGCTCGCCGAGGCCGCGGAGGTCCGTCGCGCCGAGACAGTCGACGTAGGCGGTGTGCTGGCCGCGCCGGCGGAGGCGGCGGAGCGCCTCCAGGACCAGGGAGGTCTTCCCGATACGGCGCGGCCCGGCGACGAGCACGTGCTGCCCGTCTTCGAGCCGCTCGACGAGACGTCGCAGGTAGCCCTCCCGACCCACGAGGTCCGCGGCCGGGACCGGCCCGCCGACCGGGAAGTGGGGTGGGGGAGCGGGCACCGGCGCGAACGGGCGCGGCATCACCGCCATGATACATCCTATGTATCATTCGCATGCCGCGCGTGTGTACAGGCGTCCCGTGCGAGCATCGCGCGGTGCCGTTCGTCGTCGCGGCCACCCTGCTCGCGGCGGGTGCGATCTTCGGCTACCTCCGCCTTGCCCGACCGCTCGTCCCCGATCCCGCGGAGCGGGCGGCCCTTGCCGAGGCGGTGGGCGCAGTGGACCGCGAGCTCGCCGCGAACCTCGAGCTCACCGCGCTGTTCGACCAGACGCGTCAGCCGATCGTCCTCGAGAACGGTGAGTTCGCGCGTCACCGGGCCGCCCTGGAACGCACCGCGCCGGCGATCTTCACGGCCGTGGCCGAGCTCTACGCGCGCCTCGCGGAGGCGGAATCGGCCATGGAGCGTCGCGGCCCCGCGAATTCCCTGAAGGACGAGGACCGGGCGATCGTCGAGCGCTGGGAGGGCGACGCCCGGGCGGCCCAGCGGGCCCTCCGCGAGGCGCTCGGGCTCAAACCCGTGGCCGGCCCGCGGGCGGCGATCGCTCGCTTGCGTGGGAGCCGCCTGCCCGGCTAGCCGACCCCTCTGTCGGCTATGGCACGGGCCGTGCATCGGCTGCCGGCGCCAATGGCCACGCCAGGGATAACGCCGGGAAGGGCGTATCGCGCCTACCGCTACCCGCACGTGAAGGGGCGGATGTCCCGTCGCGTGAACGTGGGCCGGCGGGTCGGTCCCTTCGCGGGCGCGCTCAGCGGCCTCTTCATCGCCGGGGCCGCCTTCCTCGGGACCGCCGTCGCCGCGACCGTGGGGTACTTCGCCGCGGACCTGCCGGCGGCCCACGACCTGGCGACGGTGCCGGTCCCGCTCTCCACCTTCATCTACGACCGTACCGGCGAGCACCTCCTCTACACGCTCGAGGACGAGCGGCGCGAGCTCGTGGAGCTCGGCCAGGTGCCCGAGAAGATGCAGCAGGCGACGATCTCGATCGAGGACAAGACCTTCTGGTCCAACCCGGGGATCGACGTGGGCGGCATCGTCCGCGCGATGCAGGCGAACAGCGCCGCCGGAACGATCCGGCAGGGCGGCTCGACGATCACGCAGCAGCTCATCAAGACGCGCCTCCTCGGCGACGAGCCGACCGTGACGCGGAAGATCAAGGAGGCGATCCTGGCGATCGAGGCGACGAGGACCTTCAGCAAGAAGGAGATCCTCGAGATGTACTTCGACCAGATCTACTACGGCAACCAGTCGTACGGGATCAAGGCCGCGGCGAAGACGTACTTCGGCATCAGCGATCTGAACAGGCTCTCGCTCGGCCAGATGGCGCTGCTCGCGGGCCTGCCGCAGGCGCCGTCCGAGTACGACCCGATCCAGAACATGGCCGCGGCGAAGGCGCGACGCCAGATCGTCCTCGACGCGATGGTCGAGAACGGCTACGTCACGCCGGCCGAAGCAGAAGCCGCCGCGACCGAGCCGATCAAGGTGAACCCGGCGTCGACCTCGCTCTACGCGCCGCACTTCACCTTTCGCGCGCGCGAGCAGCTCATCAACCTCCTCGGCGAGAAGGCGGCGTACCGGGGCGGCTATCGCGTGTACACGTCGCTCGACTGGAACATGCAGCAGCTCGCGGAGAAAGAGGTCCGCGACCACGTCAACGGGCTAAAGCCCTACAACGTCCACAACGCCGCGCTCATCACGATGGACCCGACGACCGGCGAGATCCTCGCCTACGTCGGCAGCTACGACTACTACATGCACACCCCGCAGGTGCAGGGCGACTACGACCACGCGGGCATCGCGTTCCGCCAGCCCGGCTCCACGTTCAAGCTCTTCACCTATCTCACCGGGATGCTGAAGGCGGGCATGACCGCGTCGACCCAGCTCTGGGACGTCGAGTTCACCATGCCGGACGGCGGCGGCAAGCCCTACCACCCTATGGACGCCACGAAGGAGCAGCACGGCCCGCTCACGATGCGTCAGGCCCTGCGCGAGTCGCTGAACCTGCCGGCGCTCCAGGTCACGCGCACCGTGGGCGTGGACGCGATCATCGACACGGTCCACCAGCTCGGCATCAACCGCGACTGGGACCGCTCGCGGATCGGTCTCTCCTTCGGCATCGGCGCCGGCGAGATGCGGCTCATCGACATGGCGAGCGCCTACCAGGTCATCGCGAACCTCGGCATGCGCGTCGAGCCGACGTTCATCTACAAGATCGTCGACCCGACCGGGAAGGTCGTGAAGGACTTCAGCAAGCCCGAGAGCCGGCGGGTCATCGATCAGCGGATCGCCTGGGTCTTCGACGACATCCTGAAGGACAACACCGACCCGAAGGGCAGCTTCGTGTTCGGGCCATGGACCACGATCGACCGGCCCGCGGCCCTCAAGACCGGCACCACCGACAACCTCCAGGACGTGCTCGCGATCGGCTTCACGCCGCAGCGGCTCACCGCGATCTGGATGGGCAACAGCGACAACTCGGAGATGCGCGGCATCTCGTCCGCGCTCGGTCCGGGCGTGCTCTGGCGCGACTACATGAAGACCGTCGTCGGCGGGCTGCCGGTGAAGTGGTACGACCGGCCCGAGGGGATCGTGGACAAGGTGGTCTGCATGAACCCGGCGCTCCTCGGTGGCAACGGCTCTGGCCTGCTTCCCGGCCCGAACTGCCCGGGCAGCTTCCGCTTCACCGAGCACTTCGTGCAGGGCACGGAGCCGACGACCGACGACCGCAGCTTCTACACGTCGTGCGGGATCCGCATGGTCGCGCCGTTCGCCGACTGGCAGGGTGCGTACAACGCCTGGGCGGCGGGCGCGGTCTCGGGCCGCTACTCATACGGCCGGTTCTACTGGACGATCTGCGGCTTCGTGCCCAGGCCGGTGGAGCCCTCCGGCTCGCCGAACCCGAGCGGCTCGCCCGGCCCGTCCGGACAGCCCGCGCCGTCGGGACAGCCCGCGCCGAGCCTGCCGCCCCGGGCGACACCGCCACCACCACCACCGCCGACGCCGACGAAGCGGCCGTAACAGCGCCAAGCAGAACGCGGATCCGCACCTAAACTCGCCGCGTGAGGGCGGCCGCCGGGGCGCAGTTCTATGCCCCGGTCGACGGCGAGCTGCGCGAGCTCGAACGGCGTCTGGCGGACGTCGGCCGGGGCGCGCATCCGACGTTCCGCGAGGCGGTCGCGCACCTCTTCACCACGCCCGGGAAGCTCCTGCGGCCGACGCTCGTCTTCCTCGCGGCTCGGTTCGGATCACTGGCCGACCGCGAAGTCGTGCTCAACCTCGCGGAGTCGCTCGAGCTCGTGCACACCGCGTCGCTCGTGCACGACGACGTCGTGGACGCCGCCGACCTGCGCAGGAACATCCAGACGGTGAACGCGAAGTGGAACGACGACGTCGCGCTCATCGTGGGCGACTACCTCTTCGCGAAGGCGTATGCCCTCGCGGCGGTGCTGCCCAATCCCGAGGTCATCGCGATCGTCGCGCAGACCGTTTTCGCGCTCTGCGACGGCGAGCTCGCGGAGGTGACCGCGGCGCGCGCGCTGCCCACGGAGTCGAAGTACCTCGAGCGCATCGAGCTCAAGACCGCGTCGCTCTACGCGGCGTGCTGTCAGGGCGCTGCTCTCCTCGCCGAGGCGGAGCCCGAGCATGTCGCCGCGCTCGGCGCGTTCGGCACGAACCTCGGTCTCGCCTTCCAGATCACGGACGACGTCCTGGATCTGGTGGGCGACGAATCGGAGTTCGGCAAGACCGTCGGCCGCGACCTGGCGGAGGGGATGCCGACGCTCCCGATGATCTACGCGGTCACGGAGCGCGACGGCGACTCGCCCGCGCTCGCGGCACGCATCCTCGCGCCGCGCAAGTCGCCCGACGAGCTGCGCGAGCTGCTCGCGATCATCCGCAGGAGCCGTGGCCCGGAGCGGGCGCGGCAGCGCGCGCTCTCGTTCCACGACGCCGCCGTCCGCGCGCTCGCGGCCCTGCCCGACCGTCCCGAGCGCACGGCGCTCCGGGATGTGGCGGACTTCGTGGTCAGCCGCGTGCGCTAAAGCGTCTCGACCCCGGCGCGTCGGACCGCGTCACCCAGTTGATGCGTCGTCGCGATGCCCCTCGCGATCGAGACCATGTCCCCGAGCGTCAGCGTCGAAGGGATCGGCCGATCCCGGCTCGCCAGCCGCAAAGCGTTTCGTGGAACGCTCGTCGCCTCCCCGCAGCAGGCGTGCGCCTTGCCGCGCTGGACGGGCGGGAAAGCGACGTGATCGTGCTTTGTGGCCGTGGTCGTACGAACGATCGTGGCGGTCGGGGCGACCGAGTTCCAGGCGTTGGGACTCACGACGACGTAGCGCTTCTGGCCGATCAAGGGATCCGCGAGGTAGATATCGCCCCAGACGGGGTACGGATCTCTGGCGTACAGGGCTCGCACCTGCCGCGGGATGGGCCCGAGGACCCCAGGCAGCTGCAGGAACGAGCAGAGTCGGTCTTCGACCGCGTCGAGCTCGGCCGGCGAGATGACCGACACGAGCGAGCCGAGCGGCGAGTCGGCGTCTTCCGGTGCGAGGACCGAGACGAGGCGCGGCGCCACCGCGAATGAGCCCGCGTCGAGCCGAGTCGCGTAGGGCGCCTCGCCGGGATCGACGGAGCGCCGGATCGCGATCACTCCGACGCTCGGCATGCGGGAGTTCCAACGATCGTTGGTGATGATGAGCGCGCCGACCGTCGATCTATCCGCGGTGAGAACCGATCGAATGGTGCCGCGGGCGGCGGGCACCGGCGGCTAGAGGACGCCGCCTTTCAACGCGGCCCGCTGCAGCGCAAGGACGGCCTCGCGAGCCTCGGGCTCCTTCGCATACGCGGCGTACGCCGTCAGCTCGTCCTTGCCGATCTCGGACTCCAGGACGTACCTCCAGCCGATCTCCATGACGCGCGAATAGACCCGCGCGGCGGACGCGCCTTTCGGTAGCCCGACGCGCTCGGGACGGCGCGCCGCTTCGGCCACCGCGGGTGGTATCGGGACAGATGCTCTCTCGGCAGAGCGCGATCGCCTCGGCATGCAGCAGATTATGCAGCAAGCTGTGCTGCAGGTCTAGGCTGGCCGGTTGCGTCCCCCGCGGCGCCGGCCCCGCCGGCGGCGCTTGCGGCGGGGCTGCCCCTCTTCGGCGACCGGCGTCGGCTTCTCCTGGCGTGGGACTTCGTCGCTCCCGTACGACCCCACGCCCTTCGTGTGCACGGGGACCGGCGCGAAGGACACGCCGAGGTCCGCCGCCGTGAACGTGGTGCGGCTCCCGTCGGTGAGCCCGACGACGATCTGCTCCTTCGGCACGTTCACGCTCTGTGTCATCGCGCAGCCCGAGGTGCCGCATTTCCCGCCTTCGCACGACGGGATGTGGAAGGTGTCGCCGACCTTGGGCAGCTTCCCCTTCACCTCTTGATAGGTCTCGAGCTCGTAGATGAGGCAGCACTTGAGGCGACCGCACACGCCGGTGAGCTTGGCCTGGTTCAGGGGCAGGTCCTGCTCCTTCGCCATGCGGATCGAGATGTTCGAGAACTTGTCGAGCCAGCTCGAGCAGCAGAGCTCCCGGCCGCACGTGCCCACGCCGGTCATGACCTTGGTCTCGTCGCGCGCGCCCATCTTCCGCAGCTCGATGCGCGTGCCGAAGTGCGCCGCGAAGGCGTCGCTGAGCTCGCCCAGGTCCACGCGCTCCTCGCTCGAATAGAACAGGACGAGGCTCGACCCGTCGAACTGCCAGTCGGCGCCGAGGATCTTGAGCGGCAGGCTGCGCGCGCGGACCATCTCCTGCGCCGCGCGCGAGGATTCCTCCTCCATCCGCTTGTGCTTGTTCATCGTGAACAGGTCGGAGGCCGTGGCCTTCCGCACGACCTTGCCCATGGGCATGTCGACCTGCACGAGCGGCGAGTCGGTCGGGAGGATGTGCACGCGCGCGGCGTCGTCGCCGAGCTCCGTACGCACGATGACCCAATCGCCGAGCCTGACGTCGGTCACGCCTCCGGCCTCGAAGAAGTACATGCGGCCGGCCTTCATGAAGCGGACGCCCACGAGCGTGCGCGGGGCGATCATGCGGCTTTCCCGGCGAAGGCCGGTGCGTACGGCAGCCGCAGCGCCAGGAGCTCGAGCAGCATCCGCGCGTTCACGTTGCTCTCGACGACGTCGCGGCGCCAGCGATCGAAGGCGATCGCCAGGTCGACGAGCTCGCGCGGTCCGATCGCGTCCGCGAGCCGAGCCGACTCGCTCGCGCGCTCCGGACGGAGGGGCCGCTCGACGCCATGCGCGCGGATCGCCGCGTCGCGAAGCAGCTCGCTCCAGTCGACCAGGCGCGACTCGAGGAGCACGTTCCGCTTCTGCGGATCGCGCTCGGAGTCCGCGAGCTCGACCGCCCACGCGAAGCGGTCGGTCAGGCCGCTCCCGACGAGCCTATAGAACTCCTTCTCGAGCGCGCGCCGCGCGGCGCGGGCGGCCTCGTCGGACGCGAGGGCGATCGCGATGCCGGGACGGCCGGCGGCCGCGGCGGCGTACGTACGCGCGTCCGGCAGCGACCGCGCGGCGAGCGCGTCGGCGATCTCCTGCGCCGGGACGAGCCGGAACGGCAGCGGCTGGAGGCGGGAGCGGATCGTCTCGAGGAGGCGCGACGGCGTAGGCGTGAGGAGCATGAGGACCGCGTGGACGGGCGGCTCCTCGAGCGTCTTCAGGAGCGCGACCTCCGCGTGCTCGGAAAGGTCCGCGGCGTCGTCGACGATCACGACGCGCCAGGCGCCCTCGAGCGGACGGAGCGCGAGATCCTGCTGCATCTCGCGGATCTGCTCGATCGAGATGAATTTCCGGTCGTCGCCGCGGTCCTGATCCATCAGCCGCACCACGACGCGGACGTCCGGATGCGTCCCGTTCTCGATCTTGCGGCAGGCGAGACACCTGCCGCAGCCGCCGGGGGCGCGCGGCTCGCTCGTGCAGAGAAGGGTCTGCGCGAGCCGGGTCGCCACCGTGCGCTTGCCGATCGATCGCGGGCCGCTGAGCTCGTACGCCTGGGCGACGTCGCCACTGACTGCCTGCTCGCCGAGACGGGCGAGGAGGCGACGCTGCCCGATGACTTCTCTCAAGGGCTGGTGGCTATTCTGCGCCCCCGGCCGTCCGCCGCGCAGCGGAACGGTCTCGTTCAGGCCGGCGGTTTCGTCGCCCGGATGTAGGCGCTCGCGACGGCGCCCTCGGCCGCGATCGCGTCGGTGACCTCGACGTCGACGTGTCCGAACCCGGCCCCCCGAAGGGCGTCGGCGTACTCGTCGATCGTGATCGTCCCTGCGATGCACCCGGCCCACGCGTCGAGGCGCGCCTTCGTTTCCGCCGGCAGCTCGCGCAGCGCGACCATGTCGGCCACCGCGAAGCGCCCGCCCGGCCGCAGCACCCGATGCGCTTCGCGGAGCACGGCGGACTTGTCGGCGGCCAGGTTGATGACGCAGTTCGAGATCACGACGTCGACGCTCGCGTCGGGAAGGGGGACCTGCTCGATCGTGCCCTTGAGGAAGGTCGCGTTGAGCACGCCGGACCGCGCCTGGTTGTCCTGCGCGAGGCCGACCATCTCGTCGGTCATGTCCACGCCGTACGCGTGGCCGCCCGGGGCGACGCGCCTGGCCGACAGGAGGACGTCGATGCCGGCGCCGCTCCCCAGGTCGAGCACCGTCTCTCCGGGATGCAGGTCGATGAGGAGCGTCGGGTTGCCGCAGCCTAGGCTCGCGGTCACGTCGAGGCCGATGCTCGCGAGGTCCGCCGCCGAATAGCTCGGCGCGCAGCAGGCCTCGGCGGTCGCCACGTCGGGTGTCGTGCTTGACGCGGATGCCTTCCCGCAGTCGCAGTCCCCGCAGCCGCAGCCGGATTTCGTGGTCAGCTGTGCCGCCTTCGCGGCATACCGCTCGCGTACCGCTTCCTGGATCTCGAGCTCGTTCATCGGTGGCCTCCCCTGGGTCCGGATTCTAGACGCGCGCATCAGCAGCAGGGCTCCTCGCCCGGCGGGCAGCATTCGGGGTCCGGGCAG
The DNA here is from genome assembly GCA_005883625.1 of Chloroflexota bacterium. Taxonomy (GTDB): domain Bacteria; phylum Chloroflexota; class Limnocylindria; order P2-11E; family P2-11E; genus 3-1-20CM-2-70-9. Next base: position 31,896 of record VBDU01000079.1, read on the forward strand.
CATGGCTCGGGACAGCAAGGCTCGTTCGCGGCGCTCATCGTGCACCTCCAACGGATAGACGAACGTCGATGGAGACTAGGACAACGCATTGACGGTTGTCAATGGGTATGCGAGCATGGGCGCATGGCGAAAGCGGCGACCCTTCCCGAGCGAGAGCGCGGGGTGTGCTGCCCGCCGACGATCAAGGTCCGGCCGGAGCGGGTCGAGGGGACGACCGAGATCCTCAAAGCCCTCGCCGATCCCACGCGCCTGCAGATGGCGATCGCGCTCCGCGACGCCGACCAGCCCGTCTGCGTCTGCGACTTCACCGCCACCTTCGACCTCTCGCAACCGACGGTGTCGCACCACATGGCCAGGCTCCGCGAGGCCGGCCTCGTCGAGGTCACGAAGAAGGGCATCTGGTCGTTCTACCGGCTCCGATCGGATCTCCCGCTGGGAGCGCGCCGCATCCTGGAGGCGCTCGGCTAGCAAAGCACGCGCGCGTTCGTACCCTAGTCAGGCGATGCGTACGGCCCTCTTCGACGTCGGCGGCACCCTGCTCGAGACGCGTGGCGATCCCTGGCGCCCGCTCGTCCTTGAGGCGATCCGGCGCGAGTTCGGTGCGCGGCCATGGGCCGAGACGCTCTACGACGCCGACATCCGCCGGCCGGCGCCCGACGATCCGCATCGCCAGGAAACGAATCGCTGGCTGTCGGAGTGGCTCAAGGCGAACGGAGAGGAGCTCGGGGAGGCTGACGTCGAGCGGCTCCGCGGTGCGTTCGCGGCGCCGATCGACTACGGCCCGCACCTCTGCGAGGGCGCGACCGCGGCGCTGCGCTGGTGCAAGGCGCGCGGCCTGACGGTCGTCCTGATCACGAACACGCTCTCCACCGGCGACGCCGAGGCCGGGCGCAACTGGCGGCGGACCGAGGCCGCCGACGTCATCGACCACGTCGTCACCTCGCACTCGGTGGGCTGGGCCAAGCCGCATCCCGCGATGTTCGAGCGCGCACTCGCGCTCGCCGGCGCCCCCGCGTCGGAGGCGTTCATGGTCGGCGACGACCTCGACGTCGACGTCGCGGGTGCGGGCGCGCTGGGGATCCGCACCGTGTGGAAGCGACCCCGGGGAGCCGGCCGGGACCAGGCACGACGACGGCCCGACGCGGTCATCGCGTCGCTCAGGGAGCTTCCCGCGGCCCTGGAGCCCTGGATCCGGGCGTGAGCATCGCGCGCGCGGCGAGGTACGCGCGCTCGGTCCGCTCCGCGACCCTGTCCCAGGTCCACTGCTCCTGCACCTTCAGGCGGCCGGCCTCGGCCATGCGCCGCGCGCGGACCGGATCGCCCAGGAGCGCGAGGATCGCGCGCGCGATCGCGCCGGGCTCCTGCGCGACGACGAGCCCGTCGACGCCGTCGCGCACGACCTCGCGCAGCGGCGGGATGTCGCCGGCGATGACCGGACGCCACGCGGACCACGCCTCGAGATACGTCTGCCCGAAGGTCTCGTGGCGCGAGGGCATCGCGAAGATCGTCGCGCGCGCGTACGCCTCGGCCTTCGCTTCTTCGCTCACCACGCCGCGATCGACCCACCGTTCGTCGCGCCGTAGCGGCTCGAAGCGCGCGGTCCAGGCGGACTGGCCGATCGCGACGAAGCGCGCCTCCGGGCGCGAGCGCCAGACGATCTCCGCGGCGTCGCGCAGCGCGTGGTACCCCTTGTAGCGCTCCTTCCGTCCGACGAAGAGCACGGTCGCGCCGTCCATGGGCACGTCGGGCAGGGGCGCGAGGTTCGCCCCCACGCCGGTCACGTGTACCGAGCGCGCCCCCCGGAGGCGATACCACTGCGCCTCCCATTCCGTGAGCGCGACGATCGCGTCGTCGCGGCGGTACCGCGCGAGGTCGGCGGCGCTGTCACCGGAGAAGGGCTGACCCGGATGCACGAGCGGCGTCTCCACGAACGCCGCGCCGGCGTCGCGCGCGGCGCGCTCGAGGGGACCGACCCACTCGCGCGCGCTCGAGTGCACGACCTCCGCGCCCGCGATCGCGCGGCCGAGCTCGCTGCGCGATACGAGCGTCGTCGGCGCGAGGCCGTCGATCGCCGCGCCGACGCGGCCCCCGAGCGCGGGGATGAAGACGTAGCGCACGCCGCCTTCGCGCAGGGCGACCGGCCCCGGGGGCGACGCGTAGACCGCCGCGGGGATGCCGGGCCGCCGCCACGCCGGCCGCAGCCCCACGAGGGTGACGTCGTGACCGCGCTCGTGGAGCGCCGTCGCGAGCGCGCGGGCCTGCGCCTCGGAGCCGCCGATGCTGGAGAGCAGCTTCTTCGCGATGACGATGCGCACGCGAGGCGCGCTAGGCCAGCGCCTCGTCCGCGCTCGTCTCGGCGCCGAGCGCGAGCGCGTAGGCGGCCTCGACGCGGTCCATGACGCGGTCCCAATCCCACCGTTCGGCGAGCTTTGCCGCGCCGGCGAGACCCATCGCGGCGCGTAGCGCGGGGTCATCGAGCAGGCGGAGGATCGCGGCGGCGACGTCGCCAGCGCGCTGGCGCACGAGGAGACCGTCGGCCCCGTGGGCGATCACCTCGCGGAGCGCCGGGATGTCGCCGCCGACCACCGGCCGCTCGTGCAGCCAGGCCTCGAGGTAGCCGATGCCGAATGTCTCGTGGAGCGACGGCATCGCGAAGACGTCGCACGCGTCGAGCGCGGCGGACCGCTCCGCGCCGCTCGCGCGCTCGATGTCGACGATGCGCTCGTCGGCGTAGCGCGCGAACTCGTCGAAGAAGCTCGAGTAGAAGCCGGGGATGCCGATGAAGACGAACCGCGTCTCGGGCTGCGTCCGCCACACGACCTCGGCCGCGTCGAGAAGGTGGATGTAGCCCTTGTACCGCTCCTTGCGGCCGATGTAGAGGACGAGCGGCGCGTCCGCGGGTATCCGGTGTGCGGCGCGGAAGGCCTTGCCGTCGGTCGAGCGAGCGGCGTTCGGGCCCATCCCCGTCGTGACGAGGCGCGCCGGATCCACGCCGCCCGCCGCGAACCAGGCCCGCTCCCAGTCCGTCATCGTGGTGATGACGTCCGCGCGGCGGTAGCGGTCGAAGTCGCTCGGCATGTCGCCGCCGTGGAACTGTCCCGGATGCGCGAGCGGCGTGAGGACGATCGGGATGCCGAGGCCTTCGGCGACCGCCAAGGAGCTGTCGAGGTACTCGCGGCCGATGTTGTGGACGAGGTCGCGGTCCTCGGCGTACCACTCGAGCACGTCGGTGCGCATGAGGTCGACGAGCGTGGTCGCGTCGGCCGCGAGCCCGAGGAACCCGCCGCGCGGCTTCACCTGCACGACCTCGACGCCGCGGTCGCTGAAGACGCGGCGGTCGTCGAACGCCTGCGCGCACACGACGCGCACCTCGTGCCCGCGCGCCGCGAGGCGCGTCGCGAACTGGAACGCGAGGCTCTCCGATCCGCCGACGCGCGCGTATGCGCGCTTGGTGAATAGCAGCTTCATCGTCGGGGGGCTCTGCCGCCCCGGCGCAAGTGCGGTGCCAACGTCGCGGCTAGGAAGCCGCAGCGGTCTCGTCGAGCCCTAGGAACTTCGACCAGGTGCGCTCGCCCGCGCGCACGTACGGCGCGTAGAGGTACGCGGGCGTCGCCGGCGGACGGACCGGCTGGCGGAGGAGGGTCATGCGCGCCTCGGCGAGCGTGCGGCCGCCCTTTCGGTGGTTGCACGTCTTGCACGCGGCGACGACGTTCTCCCAGACGTGCTGCCCACCGCGATGGCGCGGCATCACGTGGTCGAGCGTGAGGTCGTGCGCGCGCTTCCCGCAGTACTGGCAGGCGTGGTCGTCGCGCGCGAGGACTTCTTTGCGCGTCATCTTCACCACCGGCCGCGGACGCTTGATGTGATAGGCGAGCCGGATGACGGAAGGCGACGGGAATGACCAGCGCTCGCTCGTGACGATGTGCCCGTTCTGCTCGATGACCGTGGCCTTCTCCTTCGTGAGGAGCACGACGGCCCGCCGGACGTTACACACGTTGAGCGGCTGGTAGTCCAGGTTCAGGACCAGCACATTCGCGTCGACGACGCTCATTCCTCGATTTTAGGGGCCTCGCGGTACGATTGTCGTTCCGATGGCCTCTCAGTCCCCCGGCGGGCAGAACGGCTCGACGGGCACCTGGACGCTCAAGACCGGCCTCGCCCAGATGCTCAAGGGCGGGGTGATCATGGACGTGGTCACGGCGGAGCACGCCAAGATCGCCGAGGACGCGGGCGCGGTGGCGGTCATGGCGCTCGAGCGGGTGCCCGCGGACATCCGTGCCGCCGGTGGGGTCGCGCGCATGAGCGATCCCGACATGATCCTGCGGATCATGGACGCGGTGACGATCCCGGTCATGGCGAAATGCCGCATCGGCCACTTCGTCGAGGCCCAGGTCCTCCAGGCGATCGGGGTGGACTACGTCGACGAGAGCGAGGTGCTCACGCCGGCCGACGTGCAGTACCACGTGAAAAAGCACGACTTCAAGGTGCCGTTCGTGTGCGGCGCGCGCGACCTCGGCGAGGCGCTCCGCCGCATCGACGAAGGCGCGGCGATGATCCGCTCCAAGGGCGAGGCCGGGACCGGGAACATCGTCGAGGCCGTGACGCACTTGCGCGCGATCACCTCCGCGATCACGGAGCTCGCGACGCTCGACGAGTCGCACGTCATGCAGAAGGCCGAGCAGTACCACGTGCCGCTCGCGCTCGTGAAGGACGTCGCGAAGAACGGCAAGCTGCCGGTCGTGCTCTTCTGCGCGGGCGGCATCGCGACGCCCGCCGACGCCGCGCTCACCATGCAGCTCGGCGCGGAGGGGAACTTCGTGGGCTCGGGGATCTTCAAGTCCGCTCATCCGGCGCGAACGGCGAAGGCGGTCGTCGAGGCGACGACGCACTTCAACGACGCCAAGCTCATCGCCGACGTCTCGCGCAGCCTCGGCGAGCCGATGCGCGGCCTCACGCTCGAGACGATCCCCGCGGCCGAACGCCTTGCCGTCCGCGGCCGGTGACGCTCTAGCGACGACCGCGCGCGCCGGCGTCCTCGGTCTCCAGGGGGACTTCGCCGAGCACCTCACGACGCTGCGCGACCTCGGCGTCGAGGCGGTCGACGTGCGGCGCCCCGAGCAGCTCGACGAGATCGACGCGCTCATCATCCCGGGCGGCGAGAGCACGACGATCGGCAAGCTCGCCGCGCACTACGGCATCATCCCCAAGCTCAAGGAGCGCGCCGCGGCGGGCATGCCGGTGTGGGGGACCTGCGCGGGTGCGATCTTCATCGCCACGGACGTGCCCGGCCATCCCCACCCGCTCGCGGGACTCATGGACATGACGGTCGAGCGCAACGCCTTCGGCAGGCAGGTCGACAGCTTCGAAGCCGATCTCGACGTGGGCCCGCTCGGTCCCGAGCCGTTCCACGCGGTGTTCATCCGCGCGCCGAAGATCACGCGGGTCGGTCCGGGTGTGGAGGTCCTCGCGCGCCTCGGCGATGGGGGGGCAGAGGCCCCCGGGCGCGAGGCGACCATCGTCGCGGCACGGCAGGGCACGCTCCTCGCGACGAGCTTCCACCCCGAGCTCACGCACGACGCGCGGTTCCACCGCTACTTCCTCTCGCTCGGGAAGCGCTAGTGCCCGCGCGCCCGGCCATGCCGACGGACCTCCGCCGGGTGTCCGCGCTCCTCTCGGCCTCGCTCCACGACTCCGCGTCGCTCATGGCGTCCGCGCTCCCCGTGCCGCTTGCGGCGGGCGCCGCCGCGACGTGGCTCCGGCTCCTGCCGGGGCTCCTCGGCCTGCAGGGGCGCCTGCGCGTGTTCATCGAGGACTACCGGGGGCAGCTGCGCTCGACCGCGCTCGTGTACGACGGGCACCGTCCGGAGTGGGTCGTCCTCACGCTCGCCGCGCTCAGCGAGCCGGGCGGGGCCGACAGCGCGTTCCGCCTCCTCTCGGGCGTCAGCGCCGCCGCCGCGCGCGCCGGGATCCACCGGCTCTTCGCCGCCGTGCCCGACGAGGCCCGCGCCCGCGAGACCTTCTTCCAGGCCGGCTTCTACTCGTACACCCGCGAGACCTGGTACGTCGCGGCGCTCTCGGCGCTTCCCGCGCCGTCGCGCGCGCTCACCGCGCGGCGCGCGACCGGCCGCGACGCGCACGACCTCTTTCGCTTCTACGTCATGACCACGCCGCACGCGGTGCAGCGCGCCGAGCAGCTCACCGTGACCGACTTCGACGTGAGCCGCCGCGGCGGCGCGTACGACCCGCCGCACCTCATCGGCGGCAACCCGCTCGCGATGCGCCGGACCGTGGCGCTCATCGACGGCGACGAGCTCAGGCCGCGCGCCTTCGCCCTCGGGTTCGCGGGGTTGGAGCGCCACGCGCACGTGTGCAAGGTGCGTACGGCCGACGGCGACGTCGACCTCGCGCGCGACCTCCTGCGCGAGACCACGCGCGGGCTGCGGCCGGGGCGCCCGCTCGCCTCGCCGGTTCGCAGCTACGAGGAGCACGTGGGCCGGGCGCTCCTCGCGGAAGGCTTCGAGGAGGCGGCGACGGCGATGCTCTTCACCAAGGAGCTCGCGCTGCGCGTGGAGGAGCGCGCGTTCGCGCCGGCGGTGGTGCGATGAGCGCCGATCGGCCGCGCGTCCTGCCGACCCGCGAGGGCTACGACCGCTGGGCCGACACGTACGACACGATGGGCAACTGGCTCCTCGCGCTCGAGGAGCCCGAGGTCGACCGCGCGCTCGGCGACGTCGCGGACCTCGACGTGCTGGACGCCGGCTGCGGCACCGGCCGCCACGCGCTGCGGCTCGCGGAGGCCGGCGCGCGCGTCACCGCGATCGACTTCTCCGAGGCGATGCTGGCGAAGGCCCGCGCGAAGCCGGGCGCGGACCGCGTGCGCTTCCTGGTGCACGACGTGACGACGGCGCTGCCGTTTGCCGACCGCTCGTTCGACCGCGTGCTCTCGGCGCTCGTGCTCGAGCACATCAGCGGCGTGCGCGCGTTCTTCGCCGAGCTCGGGCGCGTCGCCCGGCACGACGGACGCATCGTGGTGACGGCGATGCACCCGGCGATGTTCGACAAGGGCCTCAGCGCGAGCTTCCGCGACGACGCGGGGGCGGAGGTGCGTCCGCGCTCGTACCCCATGACGCTCGCCGACTACCTCGCCGGCGCGGTCGAGGCGGGCCTCGCGGTCACGGGCCTCAGCGAGCACGCGGTCGACGAGCCGCTCGTCGCGCGGTATCCGCGCGCGCAGCGCCTTCTCGGCTGGCCCGCGCTCCTCGTGCTCAGCCTCGCGCCGGGCGCCGACCCGCGCGTATCCTCAGAGGCGACGAACGCACGGACGGTGCTGTCATGACCGTGCACCAGAGCGACGAGCTCGAGGCCATCCTCCGCGCCCTCCCCCCGGACATCGTGCAGCGCGTCCGCGCGCTCGAGGGGCTCGACGGCCTCCTCGAGATCGTCATGGACCTGGGGCGCCTCCCCGAGGCGCGCTTCGCGGGTCGCGAGGAGATCCTCAGCCAGCGCGAGGTGTTCGCCGAGGACATCGCGTACGTCATCAGCCACATCGGCCAGTTCGGCGGCGACAACCGCGCCGGCATCGAGCGGACCCTTCATCGCATCAGCGCGCTGCGCAACCGCGCGGGCAAGGTGGTGGGTCTCACGCTCCGCGTCGGCCGCGCCGTGTACGGGACGATGGAGATCATCCGCGACGTCGTCGAGGCGGGGCGCTCGATCCTGCTCCTCGGCCGGCCGGGCGTGGGGAAGACGACGCTCCTGCGCGAGGTCGCCCGTGTGCTCGCGGACGAGATGGGCAAGCGCGTGGTCATCGTGGACACCTCGAACGAGATCGCCGGCGACGGCGACATCCCGCACCCCGGCATCGGCCGCGCGCGGCGCATGCAGGTCGCCGCGCCGTCGCTCCAGCACGCGGTGATGATCGAGGCGGTCGAGAACCACATGCCCGAGGTCGTCGTCATCGACGAGATCGGCACCGAGCAGGAGGCCGCGGCCGCGCGCACGATCGCCGAGCGCGGCGTCCAGCTCATCGCGACCGCGCATGGGAACACGCTCGAGAACCTCATGCTCAACCCCACGCTCAGCGACCTCGTCGGCGGCATCCAGACCGTGACCCTCAGCGACGAGGAGGCCCGCCGCCGCGGCACGCAGAAGAGCGTCCTCGAGCGCAAGGCGCCGCCGACCTTCCAGGTGCTCGTCGAGATCCAGGCGTACCAGCGCGTCGCGATCTACCACGACGTCGCGCAGACGGTGGACGCGGTCCTCCTCGGCATAGCCGTCGCGCCCGAGCTCCGCGAGCGCGGCGTCGACGGCGAGGTCGCGGTGTCGGCGCAGGCGCCGAGCCGCGCCGCGAGCGAGGCGGTCGAGCGGCGCAGCACGCCGCGCCTGCCGGCGGGGAACGGCGCGGACATGCGCGAGACCGTCAAGGTCTACCCGTTCGGCCTGTCCTGGAACCGTGTCGAGGAGGCGGCGCGCGGGCTCGGCCTGCCGGTCGCGATCGTGCGCGAGCCCGACGACGCCGACGTCGTCATCACGCTCAAGAACTACTACCGGCGCAAGACGCCGCGCCTGCGCAACGCGGAGTCGGCGGGCATCCCGATCTACATCGCGCGCAGCAACTCGTCGACGCA
>VBDU01000011.1 GCA_005883625.1 Chloroflexota bacterium
GTCGGCGTGTCCGGGGCAGTCCACGTGGGCGTAGTGGCGCTTGTCGGTCTCGTACTCCACGTGGGCGATGGAGATGGTGATGCCGCGCTCGCGCTCCTCGGGGGCGTTGTCGATCGAGTCGAACGGCCGGAACTCGGCCTCGCCCTTGAGCGAGAGCGTCTTGGTGATGGCCGCGGTGAGCGTGGTCTTGCCGTGGTCGATGTGACCGATCGTGCCGACGTTCACGTGCGGCTTGGTGCGCTCGAACTTCTTCTTCGCCATCTTGCCTATCGCAGGGACTCCGCCCTGCCACCCCGCTTTCCGTTTCGTCTCTGTGAGCCCACCTCGGGGATCGAACCCGAGACCTCGTCCTTACCAAGGACGTGCTCTACCGACTGAGCTAGGTGGGCGGTTCAATCCCGGACATTAAAAAGAGGTTGCTTTCCGCAACCCCTTTGGCCGCCAGGACACCACCATTATACCGCCGGTGACGCAACGGCTCCGACCATACATCCCCTTTCTGATCGTGCTCGTCATCGAGGCCCCGCTCCTGTGGCCGTCGGATCTGTTCCTCGGCGACTGGCACAACTTCTGGTACGCCGGCCATCTCGTCGCGACCGGGCGATCGCCCTACGAGGTGGCCAACTACGCCGGATTGGAGGGCCCGTTCCACGAGCTCGAGGTCGAGCGGACGAGCCTCCCCTGGCCGTATCCGCCGTGGACGGGGCTCTTCCTGGCCCCATTTGGCGCGCTGCCGCTCGAAGTGGGACTCGTCGCGATGCATGCGACGCTCGTCGTGCTCGGCCTCGCGGCCATCCTCCAGCTCGCGCGTCAGGTCCGGCTGGGTGGCGCCTGGACGGGAGCGCTCGCGCTGACGATCGCCGCCGCGTCGCAGCCGTTCGTCCTCGCGACGCGGACGGCCCATTTCGACGCCGCCCTGCTGTCGGGAGTGCTGTTCCTCGCCGCGGGCTGGCAGCGCGAGTCGGCCTGGCGCTTCGCGCTCGGCGCGTCGCTCCTCGCATTGAAGCCGCACCTGTTCGTGCTGCTCGTCGTCGTCACGCTCGTCGCCGTCGTCGCTCGTCGACGCTGGCGGCTCCTCATCGCTGCGACCGCCGCGCTCGCGACGCTCGCGGCGGTCGGTATCGCGGTCTCGCCGATGCCGGCCGCCCTCGCGGACGCGCAGAGCTGGCTCCGCATCGACATCGGCCGGGTGGCGACGGTCTGGGCCGCTGGGGCGATGATCGCCCCCGACCTCTGGGGGCCGGCGGGCCTGGCCTTGCTCGCGATCCCCGCGCTCCTGGCGGTCCGCGCTCTTCGGGCATCGCCGCCGGCGCGTTCCGCGCTCTTCGTGTTCGTCGCGACGGCGCTCTCGCTCGTGATCGTCCCGTACGTCCACAGCTATGACCACTTCGTGCTGCTGCCGCTGGTATGGCTCGTGGTCCGCGCGGCGGAGGATCGTCACGGCTGGCCGCGCAAGGCGATGCTCGTCGCCGCGGTCGTGGTCGGTGTCGTCCTCCCGTGGTTCGCGTACTTCGCCGATTTCAACGCGCGGAGCGAGGGGCCGAGCGGGATGGTGCCGCTGGTCACCCTTCTGCTGCTTCCCGCGGTCGTGGGGACGGCGACAGTCGCGCTGTCGGTACGGCGGGCCACCGTCGGCGAGGACGCCCCCGATCCGGAGCGTCCTCGCCCGCTGCGTTCTTAGCGCGTCGTGAAGCTGAAGTCTCCTGAGATCGTGAGCTCACCGACGCTGTTCCGGCTGTACACGCGGTAGTGGTAGGTCGTGAAGCGGGTCAGTCCGGTCAGCGTGACCGAATGGCTGGTGACCAGCGTGCCGTCGAGCGGACTGAAGGCGCCATAGGCGGTCGTGGTCCCGTACTCGACCTGGCTGTCCGCGGGAATGTCCGTGCTCCATGTGATGGTCGCCGAGCGCTTGTTCGGGGCCACGCTCACCTGGACGTTGCTGATGGTCGGAGCCGTGGCGACGTAGCTGTAGCAGCCCGTGCACGTCCCCGATTGCGCGTCGGGGTTCGTGACGACGACGTCGACGGCTCCGGCCGCGTGGCTCGGCGTCGTCCCGGTGATCGTGGTCGCGTTGACGACCGTGACCGACGTCAGCGTATTGCCGCCGAAGGTCACCGTCGCGCCCGACTGGAAGCTCGTACCCGTGAGCGTCACGCTCGCGCCGCCAAGGGTGGAACCGCTCGTCGGTGTGACGGAGCTCGCCGCCGGCGGAGCGACGTACGTGAACCGATCGCCTGGGTTTGCGGCACTCGACTGCCCGCTCACCGTGACGATGACATCTGCCACACCCGCAGGACGCGCGGGCGTCGTCGCGCTGATCTGCGTCGCGCTCACCACGCTCACGCCGGTCGCGGCGCTACCGCCGACGGTGACGGTGGCCGTGGCGTCGAAGCTCGTCCCCGTGATGGTGATGGCCGTGCCGCCGGCGGTCGTACCCGACGTCGGGGTGAGGGCGGTGACGGTCGGCGCCGGAACGAGGTACGTGAACTGGTCGCCCGGGTTCGCGGCGCTGGGTTGACCGCCCGCGATGACCACGATGTCGGCCACGCCGGCGGCGTGCGCCGGGGTCGTCGCGTTGATCTGCGTCGCGCTCACGACGCTCACGCCGGTCGCGGCGCTGCCACCGACGGTGACGGTCGCGGTGGCGTCGAAGTTGGTACCGGTGATGGTGATCGCCGTGCCGCCCGTGGTCGGGCCCGAGGTCGGACTCACAGCGCCCACGGTGGGCGGCGGAGGAGCGAGGTACGTGAATTGGTCGCTCGGGTCCGTCGCGCTGGATTGCCCGCCGATCGTCACGACGACATCGGCCACGCCGGCGGCGTGCGCCGGGGTCGTCGCGTTGATCTGCGTCGCGCTCACGACGCTCACGCCGGTCGCGACGCTGCCGCCGACCGTGACAGTGGCGGCGCCGGTGTCGAAGTTCGTCCCGGTGATCGTGATCGGCGTGCCGCCCGCGGTCGGGCCGGAGGTCGGGCTCACGCCGCTCACCGTCGGCGGCGGCGGAGCGAGGTACGTGAATTGGTCACTCGGGTTCGCGGCGCTGGATTGACCGCTCACGGTGACGACCACGTCTGCCACACCCGCAGGGTGCGGGGGCGTCGTCGCGTTGATCTGCGTCGCGCTCACGACGCTCACGCCGGTCGCGGCGTTGCCACCGATGGCGACCGTGGCAGTGCCGTCGAAGTTCGTGCCGGTGATGGTGATCGCCGTGCCGCCTTGGGTCGGACCTGAGGCCGGATTGACGCCGGTGACGGTCGGCGGCGGTGGAGCGAGGTAGGTGAACTGGTCGCCGGCGTTCGCCGCGCTGGACTGACCGCCGATCGTCACGACCACATCGGCCAGGCCCGCGGCGTGGGCCGGCGTCGTGGCGGTGATCTGTGTCGCGCTCACGACGCTGACTCCCGTCGCGCCGGTCCCGCCCACCGTGACGGTGGCGGGGCCGGTGTCGAAGCTCGTCCCGGTGATCGTGATGGCCGTCCCACCGGCCGTCGGGCCCGACGTCGGGTCGAT
>VBDU01000012.1 GCA_005883625.1 Chloroflexota bacterium
GACTGACCGCCGATCGTCACGACCACATCGGCCAGGCCCGCGGAGTGGGCAGGCGTCGTCGCGTTGATCTGGGTCGCGCTCACGACGCTGACGCCCGTCGCGGGGCTACCGCCGACGCTGACGGTGGCGGGGCCGGTGTCGAAGCTCGTCCCGGTGATCGTGATGGCCGTCCCACCGGCCGTCGGGCCCGAGCTCGGGTTGACGGCGGTGACGGTGGGTGGCGAAACGAGATACGCGAACTCGTCACCCGGGTTCGGGGCGCTCGACTGTCCGCTCACAGTGACGATGACGTCGGCCACACCCGCCGGGTGCGCGGGGGTCGTCGCGTTGATCTGCGTCGCGCTCACGACGCTCACTCCGGTCGCGGCGGACCCTCCGACCGTCGCCGTCGCGCCCGCGGCGAAGCCTGTGCCTGTGATCGTGATCGGCGTGCCACCGGCGGTCGTGCCCGAGGCCGGATTGACGGCGGTGACGGTCGGCGGCGGAACGACGTAGGTGAACCGGTCACCGGGGCTCGTGGCGCTGGATTGCCCGCCGATCGTCACGACGACATCGGCCGGCCCCGCGGCGTGGGCCGGCGTCGTCGCGTTGAGCTGCGTGGCGCTGAGAACGCTCACGCCGGTCGCGGGGGTCCCGCCAACGCTGACGGTCGCGCCGGCGGCGAAGTTGGTCCCGGTGATCGCGATCGGCGTGCCGCCCGCCGTGGGACCTGAGGTCGGGCTCACCGCCGTCACGGTCGGCGGCGCGACCGCCGGACAGTTCGCGAATTTGAAGGTGCCGATGCGGGTATGCCAGTTCCACGTGCCGTTCGCGGTCAGGTACTCGGTCGTGTACCAGAACGTGCAGTCGTCCGAGGGGTCGACGAACATCGAGCTGTAGTCGCCCCAGCGGCTGAGCGTCGGCAGCTGTGAGCCCGTCCCCTGAATGAGGAGCGTCTCGCCCTGCAGCGTGTTGAGCGGGTCGCTGACCGCTCGTCCGGTGTAGGCGATCGCCGGGTTCATCGTCGCGCCGGAGAGGCTGTAGCCGACGCCGATGTTGCCCACGTTGTCCATCGCCGCGCTCGCCATCCAGCGGTACCGCGTATCGGGTGCGTAGGTGCTCTGCTGGTAGACCGTCGGCGTGCCCCCCGGGTTGCGGATCTCGTACCAGCGGATGCCACCGCCGCCGGTGCTCGGCGCGACGCTGTGCGTGACGAGGAGCGACTGGTGGTCGCCAAAGTTCCGGTACGCGAGGCGGTACATGAGCCGATCGGCGAGCGAGTCGAGCCGCTGCGTTGTCCCGGCCTGCGGGATGCAGGTTCCGCCGTTGCAAAGCTCCGTGAAGCCCGCCACCGGGATCGACGTCGGACCGGTGACGCTCGAGTTCGCGATGTTCGCGAAGTCGACGTGGAACTTCCAGAGGAAGAGGCTCGTCGAGGTACCGAGCGACACGAAATAATCCGGCGACCCCGCCGGAGGCGGCATCTGCCCGTCGAGCGACGAGGGCAGGAGCCCGCCGTAAAGGCTGGAGAGGTGCGCGACCTGGGCGGTCGCGCCCGGGTCGCCTACGAGCATCTTCGCTCGGTCGAAGGCCCAGGTGGAAGCGCCCGCGAACGTGTTGTTCGCGTTGAAGTCGTTCGTCGAGAGGTAGTAGGCGTCCGGCCAGACGCCGAGCTTGGGGTAATCGGGGAACCTGCTGCTCGCATAGGCATACCGGTTGTAGGTCCCCATCGGGTCGCCGCTCGTGGAGACCGCGATGCATTCGAGGTACGGCACCGAGCCGCCGTTCGCTCCGCTCACCGCGAATTGCTGGATGACCCAGCGGTCCGCGAGCTGGTCGTAGATCACGGTCGGGTCGCCATCGTTGTCCGCCTGACAGAGTCCGCCGAACCCGGCCCACAACGTGTTGATCGCGGCCGGGCCGTAGAGCACGCCGCCTGTCTTGCTGAATACGGCGAACGACACGTTGACGGTCTGCACGAAGTGGTTCGGCCCGACCGCACCGTTCGTATCGGGGGGCGCGTACTGCACCGTGAACGTGCCGGCGGGCCCGCTGAAGCCCTGGCCGATCCCGTCGAATGCGCTCGTCGTCGCCGGTGCGGCGGTGCTCACCGAGGACTGCACCGCCGTGTCGACCGCGCCGGCGGTCACCTGTGGGAAGCCGCGGAGCGGCTTTTCCTTTTTCGGCTTCGCCGCGTCCGTGCTCTCGCTCTTCGGCGCGATGGATGCAAGCGGAGGAGAAACGTCGTGCTTGCTCGGCGCGATGACCGTCGTGCCGGACTCACCCTTGTCCTTGGCCGCGGCGACGCCCGGCAGCGTCATCGTGAGCGCGAGCGCGCAGACGAAAATGACGGCGAAGCTTCGCATTCCCCTCTTCTCCCTCATGGACCGAACGCGCGCGCAGGCAACCCTATGAGAAGCGACGTGCGTTGTCACCAATCAACGCACGCTCGGCTGCACGATTCCGCCGAGCCGATCCGAGACCGCGTCAGATCGACCTCAGCGGGGACGCCGGCGCCGGTCGTCGCCGATCTCCGCAGCGCTACGCGACGCTGATCGCGGCCCGCACCTCGCGATCGAGGATCGAGGAGAGCCGCGCGACCTCCGCCTCCAGCGCGGTCCGCGGCGGCCTGCCGGCTTCGCTGAACCAGGCGATGCGCAGCTGGTCGCCATCCAGCGCCCAGGTGCCGCGCACCACGCCGCCCGCCACCACGATCGGTGAGATCCAGCCGCTCTGCCTGCTCACCGCGGCACGCCGCGCCGCCGGCACGACGTGGACGTCCTCGGTCCCGAGGCCGAGCACGTACTGGTCGAAACCCGGCAGCAGCCGCACCGCCGCGGTCGGCCTCGCGGACGCCAGCTCGTCGAGCTGCTCAGCCAGGACGTATGCGCGTTCTCCGTCCACCTTCACCTCGGCGAGCCGGTCGCCGAGAGCGCCGAACCAGGTGCGGATCCGCCGTGCGCTGACCCTGCCGCGGGACAGCCAGTTGCGAAAGTTCTCGATCGTCGCGGGCCCGTACGCGCCGAAGTACGCGACGATCACGATCGGCGCCGCCTCATCGGGTTCGGGGACGCCGGCCCAGCGCGAGCTCGCGGCGTCTGGGCGCGTGAAGGTGACGCGGCTGCCACGGCTCGCGCCGAAGCAGAGGTCACCCTGCCACGCGAGCGGCTTCAGGAGCGTGCCCCAGCCAGAGCGGAGCGCTTCGCCGACGTGCCCGAGCCCACGCCTGGCGATGACCGCGGCCACCAGTTCTTCCCGCGTGAGGATGGAGCCATCGAGGGCCTCGCGGACGGTATGGCGCAGAACGTCCCATAGCTTCGGCGTCATCCCGAAGTAGCGCTCCCAGCTAGGGAGCTCCCACGATCGCCCGGCGGCCAGCAGCGACAGAAAGGCACCGCCCTCTTCAGGCGTGAGCAGGTGTAGCGCGCCCCGCATCGCCCAGGTCTTGATGATCCGGCCCTCGGACAGCGCACGGTTGACCTCGCCGGGCCGCGACCTCTCGCGCCGGACACGGACGGCGAGCTCCGCGGTCGACGCCACCTGTGCTTGGACACCGCAGAGGCGACGGACCACGCCCGCCACGGGCGGCCTGCCGATCGGATCCAGCAGCTGCCGGTGCATCCGCCACGCGAGCGCCTGCTGCCAGGTGACGGTCGCGGTCATGTGCCGAGCGTACGGTGCCGGACGATCACGAGCTCGACCTGGTCATCCTCAACAGCCGACGGATGGCGCTATCGACCTGACCCCGGGGTGACTGGTGTGCCCAGCCACCCCGCGATCCGGCTACATCACCTGCCTGAAGATCGGCGAGACGGTGGAAGGGGACTGCCTCGATACGGTCGCGGCCTGCCCGTTACGCTCCTAGCCACGCGGTCAGAGCCAGAGACTCCGAACGGATTCCATCGCCTCGCAAAAGCGTCATTGCGTAGGCGAGTCGCTTCGCAGGTCGCTCCTCCTCGTCAGCGGATGCCGCAGAGAGAGCTTGCGTGGCGGACCTGAGCGCCACGAATTGTTGCTTACCGCACAGCGCGTATGCGAGAAACGTTGATGCGAGTACGTCTTCGAAACGGAAGCTCAACCATTCGTACGCTCCGGACTCAGCTTCGTAGTCGTATTCGATCGTGAGGCGTCCGTGACTAAGAGTGGCCTGCGGTCCTTCCTCGTACTCCTAAGAGAGAGGTGAGGAAGGCGCCAGATCACTTTCGTCTCCGTCAAGCTGGTCTCCCTTACCTCAGTGAGCTCGAACCGTCCTAGTGGTGACCGCGCTCAGCTGATCGCGCGTGTTCCAGCTGTAGATGTTCGTGCCGTCGCCGGCCATGTTGCCGATGAGGTCGTGGCTGATGTTGCTGCTGCCCCACTTGGTGAGCTCGTTGTTGGCGTTGTACGTCGTTACGACTTCTGGGTTCGACTATCAGCAATTTTGTTTGAAAGGAGAATTTTGAAAGGTCCTCGGCCGGGCGGCGTGTTCCAAGTCTCGTCCCATGATGATGGCGTGTGATCACTGGGGCGGATGAACGCTATTGCCGCCTCATCGCTGAGGCCGATGATGGATACATCGACGATGCGCGGGAAACGAGGGGCGGTTGTGTAGAGCAGGTCGACGGCGGCAGAAACTCGATAAGCGGGCGCCTTCCAGGCTCACCGTATGCAATCAGATATTTCCGCGCCACAGGGCCACCGAGGCGATGCGCAACTTCATCACTGGCCGAATCGGTTCAGCCTTGAGTCGGCGGGCAAGTTCGTCCTTGGAAGGTACGAATTCAGAGCCTTTCACTAAGGCGCTCCCAGAATTCGAATTGTGCTCATGAATCTGTAAAGCATCGGGAGCATGCGCTCGGAGAAGTGAATAGACGCGCCGGCCCACCCGGTCCGACATGTGAGACAGCTGTCCTTGATCACCTGAGACAATCACACGGTGGGCAGAGAGGGAATCGAACCCCCACAGCCAAAGGCGGCTGATCTACAGTCAGCGGAGCTCACCACCTGCTCAATCTGCCCGGGGCACCGCCGATTTTAGGGCATCGCGGCCCTTTTGCGGACGTAGTGACGACCGTGCTGAGGACTGCCCTCGGTGTCGTTCCGAGCGAACTCATCGGCGCGATCAGTGTGGCGCGCGACGACCCGCGCCGCGGAGAGTGGGTCGCTTGTACCGCGACCTCGTCGGGCCGCGTGACGAGGGTTTGAACGACTCAAGCTAGCCGCTCGCGCGGAATACGTAGAGGTTGTTCAGGCCCAGCTGGAAACGCTCGTGGCGTTCGAGCGAGAAGCCCGCGTCGGCGAAGCGGCCCGGCGTCTCGCGCGGCGCGTAGCCGTGATGCTCGTGGAGCGCCATGCCCGCGACGAGCCCGACGCGGGCGAGCGCGTGCACGATGCGGTCGACCGCCGGTTCGGGCACGGTGACCACGACACGACCGCCCGGTCGCAGCAGACGGGCGCATGCCCGTACGGCGCGCCGCTGCGCCGCGTCGTCCAGGTGCTCGAAGACCGCGAGCATCGTGATGACGTCGAACCGCTCGTCGGTCGCGAGGTCTTCGGGGAAGCGACCGCGGATGAGGCGGACCCCTAGGTCCGTCCGCACCTCCGGCAGATCCGGATCGATCCCCACGCCACCGCCGAGACGACCGCGCAGGACGCGGAAGAGCGCGCCGTCCGCACAGCCGACGTCGAGCACGCGCGCCCCACGCGCGACGTACGGCGCCGCCTTGGCGATCCGCCAGCGCTGAAGGAGCCGATCGAGAAGCTTCACCGATCCTGCATTCTGTTCTGCCGTGCCCGAGGTCGACGCCAGCTCGGATGCGCCCGTCGAGACGATGCGCCCGAGGGAGCGCGGCAGGGGCGACGATCTCGCCTTCGTGTTCGGCTTCGGGCTCGCGCTGCTCCTCATCATCGTGCTCTTCTCCGAGTATCGCGCGGCGGTCATCGCGGATGGCGACTTCGGGATCATCTGGTCCGGCCCCCGCGCGCTGCTCGATGGGTTGAACCCCTACGACCCGGCGGAATGGGCCGCCGAGCGGCTGCGCCTCGGTCGTGCGCCGCGCATTCCGGTGTACTCCTACCCGCCCTGGGTCGCGCTCGCGCTCGTCCCGCTCGGCGCCCTGCCGCTCCAGGTGGCGGCGAACGTCTGGACGGGGCTCGGGCTCGCCTGCGCGGCGCTGGCCCTCCGGGCGCTCCTCCGCGCGCACCTCCCTGGGCTCTCGGCCTTGCATGGGCTTATGGGCTTCGCCTTGCTCGCATCCCAGCCGGGCGCGGCGACGTTCTATTCCGGTCAGTTCGGCTTCCTGCTGGTCGCGGCGATCAGCGCGGCGGCCGTCCTCTTACGCGAGGGGCGGCCGTCCGCCGCGGGACTCGCGTCGCTCGCCTTCCCCGCGAAGCCCCAGTACTTCGTCCTCGCCGGCTGGGCGCTGCTCCGCGCGGCGCACGCTCGGGGACAGGCCCGCTTCGCGCTGCCCGCGATCGGCGGCAGCGCGGCGATCGTGATCATCGCGATCGCGCGCGACGTCAACGGGTTCTCGTCTTGGGCCCGGAACGTCGCAACGTTCAGGATCGGCGATCCCATCGCGACCACGCTTCCGGCCGCGTTCGCGGACCTCGCGGGCGGGTGGGGCGTCGTCGCCTCCGCCGTCGTCTTCCTCGCGGCGGTCGGGATCGGCCTGCGGTTCGATCCTCGCAGCGACTCCTGGCTCGCGGTCTGGACCCCGTTGTCGCTCCTCGCGGCGACCTATGCGCGCTCCTACGACCAGGTCCTACTGATCCCTCCGCTCGTCATCGCGGCGGGCGTGCTCGCGAAGCGGTCGCGGCGGACGGCATTGCTCTTCGGAGCGGCCGGCGCCGCGCTGTTTTCGTTCGGCTCGATCGCGCTCCAGCTTGTTGCCGACGCGCGCGGCCGCGAGGACACCGGCGTCGCTCTGACCCTGGGTGTCTTCGCGCTCGTCGTCGGCTTTCTGTGGCGGACCCGCCACGAGGCGGGGACGTGACGCGACCCAGGCACACCGTTCTGCGGGCGGTGTCGCGTCGTGCGGCATGCGGGTGTCCGCGCGTTATCAACTGCTAGCCTCACCGCGGATGAGCGAGCGCGTCTCGATCGTGCTCCCCTGTCTCAACGAGATCGCGACCGTGGCGAGCGTCGTGACCGAGGCGAAGGAAGCGCTCTGCCGCGCCGGGGTCGAGGGCGAGGTCCTCGTCGTGGACAACGGCTCGACCGACGGCTCCCCTGAAGCGGCGGCCGCGGCGGGCGCGCGTCTGATCCACGAGCGGCGTCGCGGCTACGGGGCGGCGTACCTGGGCGGTTTCGCGGCGGCCAGCGGCGACGTCATCGTCATGGCCGATGCCGACGGCTCGTACGACTTGGCGGCGCTCCCCGCGTTCCTGGAGCGCATCCGCGCGGGCGATCAGCTCGTCATGGGCTCGCGGTTCCAGGGGCACATCGCGCGCGGCGCCATGCCCTGGACCCACCGGTACATCGGCAGTCCGGTGCTCTCGGGATTGCTGAACGTCCTCTACCGCACCGGCGTCGACGATGCGCATTGCGGGATGCGCGCGTTCCGCCGCGACGCGCTCCCCGAGCTCCGCCTCCACATGCCGGGAATGGAGTTCGCGAGCGAGATGGTGGTGAACGCCGCGCGCGCGGGCCTGCGCATCGGCGAGGTTCCGGTCGACTACCGCGTCCGCGGCGGCCGCTCGAAGCTGCGTACGGTCCCCGACGGGTGGCGGCACCTGCGCTTCCTCATGCTGTACAGCCCGACGCATCTCTTCCTCCTGCCGGGACTCGTTCTCCTGTTGCTCGGGCTGCTCTTCCTGCTCATCCTCTTGCCAGGACCGGTCGTGGTCCTCGGACGGCTCTTCGACATCCATGTCATGGTGCTCGGCGCGCTTCTCGCGCTCGTGGGCTTCCAGATCCTGACGATCGGCCTTTACGCGAAGACGCTCGCGGTGACGCTCCGTCTCCAACCGATGGACCGGACGCTGCGTGTCCTTCGGCGCGTGTTCAGCCTGGAGCGCGGGCTCGCGGCCGGCGCGGCGCTCTTCCTCATCGGCTTCGGCGTCGACTTCGGCATCGCCGCGCGTTGGGTCGCCTCGGGGTTCGGGCCGCTCAACGAGGTCCGGCCGGCGCTCTTCGCGCTCGTCGCGATGCTGCTTGGGATGCAGATCGTGTTCTCGTCGTTCTTCCTGTTCACGATCGAGCTGCAGGTCCGCGAGCCCGCCTAGTTGTCGCGGGCGGTCGCCGGCACGGTCCTCGCGGCCGTCGCCGTGGCGCTCCTCAGCGCCGCTCCTCGCGTCCTCCTCGCGAGCGGCACCCTTCCCGAGCTGCTGCGACCCTTCATCTGGAGCGACGCGCTCCTTACCTACGAGCGCGGCCTGAGCGGCCACCGGCTCCCCTACCGCGACAGTCCATTCGAGTACCCGCCGCTCGTCGGCGCCTTCTCGGGCCTTCTGTCGCTCGCCTCGTCCGACGCGACGCTCTACGTCTTGCTGTGGGGACTCGTCGTGGCGGCGTTCGCGGGCGCGGGCGCGGCCGTCCTCGCGCGGGCCGCAGGACCACGTCGCACGCTCGCGTACTGGTCGCTCGCGCCGCAGCTGCTGCTCCTCGGCGGCGTCAACTTCGACGTCCTCGCCACGGCGCTCCTCGTGGTCGCCGCCGTCGCCCAGCGCTCGGGACGCGAGCTCGCGGCCATGCTCGGCCTTGCCGCCGGGACCGCGACGAAGCTGTTCCCTCTCGCGAGCGTCCCCGTCACGCTGCTCGGCGGCCAGAGGCGGATCGCCGCGAGCGCGGTCTTCCTGGCGACGCTTCTCGCGTTCTATCTCCCCACACTGCCGCTCCCCTACTCGAGCGCGGGCGGGATCGGCCGCTATGCCGCGAGCATCGGCGCGAACATCGACTCGGTATGGGGTCTCGCGGAGCGCGCGCTCGCCGCACTGGGCGTCCCCGACGCCGCGCTCGTGATCGTCGTCGTCACCACGACCGGGGTCGTCGCGACGTACCTCCTCCACGTCCTGCCGCACGCGCGACGCGCGAGCGATCCTGTGCTCTCGTTCGGCTTGGCGACGACGGTGCTGCTGTTCTGGTCACGCCTCTATTCGCCCCAGTACTCGCTCTGGCTCCTGCCGTTCTTCGTCCTCCTCCCGCTCTCCGCACGCCGGTTCGCGCTCCTCACCGCCGCGGACATCGGTGTGTTCGTCACCGTGTATCCGCTCACGCTCGTGCGCCGCTCGCCGGACGATGCGACATCCATCGCGCTCCTGGGCGCGCTCGCGGCGTTCGTGACGCTGCGGCAGGTCGCGATCGTGGCCGTGTGGCGCGCCCTCGCGCGGGCGGGCTGACGGCACGGCGGCGATCTACAAAAAGCGCCGCACTACCGTCGAGCTCGGCGGCCGCGAAGGAGATCGCGCAGCCTGAGGAGCAGAGATCGCCGAGCGCGTGCGCGGTCCGGCGCGCAATGAGCATCTCGGCCTCGAAGAAGTCGCCCCGACACGGCAGGCTCGCTGCGCCGGGCCACGGTAGAGCCCCACGCCGTCGACCTCGCCAACCGGCAGGCGGAAGATTAGCTGGAGGCCGGCCGAATACAGCTCGGCGATGAGCACGCGCGCCGCCGGATCGCGCCGCGGGATCCGGCGGCCCACGACGAGGGCGGCGCCGTCGCGGGCGCGCCAGATCGTCTCGAGCGCAGCCGCGGGGACCTGCCCGTCGGCGGGCGCGAAGTAGATCCACTCGCCGCGCGCGCTGCCGTAGAGCCGCTTCATCGTCGTCGCGATACCGAGATTCGTCTCGTTGCGCAGGACCGTGAGCTCCGGGGTGCGCGCGCCAGCCGCGGCGAGCGCGGCCCCGTGCCGTCCGTGCTGCCGTCGTCGCACACGACGATCTCGATCGTCCCGGCGAGGCGTCGGCCCACCTCACGGTGACCGTCGACCACTCCGGCCACCGTGGTCTCTTCGTTGTAGGCGGGTATCACGATCGAGAGCTCGGGCGCCGTTCCCTCCCGTCGAGCCAGGGACCGGAGCCGACCCCGGGGCTCGGACCCGGAACCTGCGGTTTACAAAACCGCTGCTCTACCGATTGAGCTAGGTCGGCGTCGTTTTCGTTGGTATCTTCGCATTCCCGACGAGCGTGCGCACGGGTGTTCGCGATTTCTGCACGGTAGTTCGCGCTTGGGGCTTTTCTCAGCTGGCGACGCGTCCGTAGATGCGAGCGAAGGCGCTTGGGATCCGTGGGGGGTCTTCGCGGGTAAGCTCCCGCTCACGACCTTCTGCCGTCGCGCGGGTGTGTTTAGTCAGCCTCCCCCGTGATCAGCCTCAGAAGTGATCGGACTCGGTCCCACAGCGTGCGCCGCCCACCGGGGCGCCGGTAG
>VBDU01000013.1 GCA_005883625.1 Chloroflexota bacterium
GACCGAGATCGTCATCGCCGACACGGGGACCCGCGTGCGCGAAGACCCGACGGCGCGCTTGCGTCTCGCGGACCAGGCCCTCGCCCGCGGACACGCGCGCGAGGCGATCCGCGAGCTCTACCTCTACGCGATCGCCGCGCTGGCCGCTCGCGAAGCGTTCCGCTACGACCCGGCGCTCACCGATCGCGAGCTGCTCGTCCGCGCGGCGGGCATCCCGCACGCCGACGCTCTCGGCGACCTCGTCGCGCTCTACGAGCGCGCCTGGTTCGGCCTGCGCGAGCCGGCGACGGCGGAGGCCGAGCGCGCGCGCTCGCTCGCGCTCCGGGCCGCCGCGTGAGAGCCCTCCGGCGCGTCCATCCGCTCTACTGGCTCGCGCTCGCGCTGCTCGTCGCCAGCGTCGTCTTCACCGCGGCGACCGCGAAGGCGCCCGAAAGTGTGGCCCGCACCGCTTCGGTGTACGACGCGGGCCCGGGCGGGGCGGCCGCGCTGCGGCGCTATCTGGACGTGATGGGCGCCGCGACGATCACGCTCCAGGGCGACGCCTTCGACCCGGATCCCGCCCGCGCGGGGGTGCTCTTCGTCCTCGCGCCGGCCGAGCTCGTCACGACGCGGGACGTCGATGCGCTGCGCCGCTACGTCGAGAGCGGCGGGACGCTCGTGTTCGCGAGCGATCTGTCGATCTTCGAGCGGTCCCTCAGCGCGCGGCTGCTCGAGGACCTCGACGTCCGCATCGCCGGCCGTCTCGCGCCAGGCACGTACGACGCCGGCGGGATCGCGCTCGCCGATCCGCCGGTGCATCAGATCGCCATCGATCAGGGCGCGACGCTCACGTTCGGCTCCGGTCACGTCCCGCTGTCGGCGGGCACATCGTCGTTCGCCGCGTTCGCACGCGAGGGGCGCGGTACCGTCGTCGCGATCGGCAGCGTCGGTCCGTTCCTGACCGGGTCGCTGGGAGACGCGGACAACGGCCGTTTCGCGCTCGCCCTCGCGGCCGAGGCCATCGCGGGCGGGCGCGCGGTCGCCTTCGACGAGTACCACCATGGGATCCATCCGACGGGCGACGTCTTCATCCTGCTCGAGCGCACCTGGCCCGGCCGGGCGCTCGTCTTCGCGATGGTCTCCGTCTTCGCCTATCTGGTGCTCAGCGGGCGGCGGCTCGGGCCGCCCGTGCCGCTCGAGGTCCGCGCGGCGCGATCGAGCCTGGAGTACGTACGCGGGTTCGCGGGCCTCGTGCGGCGCTCGGGACATGGCGAGATCGCGCGTCGACGTCTTCGGCGCGAGCTGCGGGCGCGTCTCGCCCGCCGCGTCGGTCTCGACGCCGACATGCCCTTCGAGCGGATCGCGTCCGCGCTCGGGGCGAACGACCCTGGCGCGGCGGCGCGCGCGACCGCGCTCGATGGCGCGCTCGCGCGGCCATTGCGGGAGTCCGCGCTCATCCGTACCGTCCGCGAGATGGACGCGCTCCTTTCGGATGAGGCCAGTGGATCCGAGGGGGCGCAGTCCCCTCGACGGTCGTGACGACGAAGGAGACCTCGGCCCGCTACGCGACGGAGATCCACCGCGTCGTCATCGGCCAGGACGAGACGGTCCACCTTTCGTTCATCGCGCTCCTCCTGCGCGGCCACCTCCTCATCGAGGGTGTGCCGGGGACCGCCAAGACCCTTCTGGCGCGGACGGTCGCCCGCCTCATCGGGGGCACGTTCAAGCGCATCCAGTTCACGCCCGACCTCATGCCGAGCGACATCGTGGGGACGAGCGTGTACGAGATCAGCACGAGCTCGTTCCGCACGAAGCAGGGTCCGGTCTTCGCGAACGTCGTCCTTGCCGACGAGGTGAACCGCGCGCCGGCGAAGACGCAGTCCGCGCTTCTCGAGGCGATGGAGGAGCGGCAGGTGACGCTCGAGGGCGACTCGCTCCCGCTCCCCGACCCGTTCCTCGTCCTGGCGACGCAGAACCCGGTCGAGTACGAAGGCACCTACCCGCTCCCGGAGGCCGAGCTCGACCGCTTCCTCTTCAAGGCGGTCGTGAGGTACCCCGCGACCGAGGAGGAGCGCGCCATCCTGCGTGCGCACGACAAGGGCCAGCCCGCGGCGAACATCGCGCTCCTCGAGCCGTTCCAGGGCGGGACGCTCGCCGCGTGCCGAGCCGAGGTCGAGGCGGTCACCGTCGAGGACTCGGTCCTCGATTACGTCGGGCGGATCGCCGCGGAGTCGCGAAAGTCGCCCGACCTCATCCTCGGGGCGAGTCCTCGTGCGGCGGTCCACCTCCTGCGCGCGGCGAAGGCCGCCGCGGCGATCGATGGGCGCGACTTCGCGACGCCCGACGACGTGAAGTCGCTCGCGACGCCCACGCTGCGCCATCGTGTCGTGTTGAAAGCGGAGGCCGAGATCGAGGGCCTCGACGCCGACGCCGTCGTCCGGCGCGTCCTCGCTCGCCTCGACGTCCCGCGCTGAGCGGCCTCGCGGCGTTCCCGCTCCCCCGCCCACGGCTCCTCGTGCTGTTCCTCGCGGCCGCGGTGCCCCTCGCCCTCGCGGATCTGGTTTCCGCCTTCGCCGCGCTCGCGCTCGCCGCGATGGTCATCGCGCTCGCGCTCGCGGTGATCGACTTCCGCGCGACGCCGCGACCCGCGGCCGTTGACGTAGAGCGCGTCGCCGAGCCTCAGCTCTCGATCGGGGTCCGCAACCGCGTCACCCTGCGCGTGCGCAACCGCTTCTCGCGCCCGCTACGCCTCGTGCTCCGGGACACGGTCCCGGACTCGTTCGACGTCGACCGCCGTGCGATCGCGCTTCCGGTCGCACCCGGCGGCGAGGGCGACGCGACGTACGCCGCGCGGCCACGCTTTCGCGGGTCATTCCGCTTCGGCGACGTGTACCTGCGCCTCCGCGGCCCGCTCGACCTCGTCGAGCGGCAGGGCCATGTGCCGGCGGACGCGCCGGCGAACGTGTACCCGGATCTGCAGGAGATCCGCCGCTACGAGGTCTCGCTGCGCCGCGGGCTCGCCTACGACGCCGGGCAGCGGCGCGCCCGCATCCCGGGCGCGGGCTCGCTCTTCGAGCGACTGCGGGAATACCAACCGGACGACGATCCGCGTTCGATCTCGTGGGCCGCGACCGCGCGCCGCGGACGTCCGATCAGCGTCGAGTACGAGACGGAGCGGCAGCAGCGCATCCTCATCTTGCTCGACGCGGGTCGCATGATGTCGAGCACCCTCGGCGGGCTCACCAAGCTCGACCACGCCGTGAACACCGCGCTCATGCTCGCGTACGTCGCCATCGCGAAGGGCGACGAGGTCGGCCTCATGGGCTTTGCCGACGCGGTGCGTTCGTACCAGGTCCCGCGCCGCGGGCGCCGCCAATTCCTCCACCTCACCGAGGACCTGCGCCGCCTCGAGGTGACCACGACCGAGCCCGACTACCGTGCCGCGTTCGAGTTCCTCCGCGCACGCAGCGCCCGGCGCGCGCTCGTCGTGCTCTTCACCGACATCGTCGACGAGGAGGCGTCGCGCGCGCTCGTCGCTGCGATCACGCGCCTCGCCGGGAACAATCTCGTCCTTTGCTGCCTCCTCCAGGACCCGCAGCTCGCCGAGACCGCGACGCGCGAGCCCAGGTCCTCGCGCGAGCTCTACGAGCGCGTCGTCGCGGCCGACGTCCTCGAAGCCCGCGCACGGGCGCTCGCGCTGCTGCGGCGGCGCGGCGTGCACGCGATCGACGTGAGCGCGGAGCGCCTCACGGTGGCGACGATCCAGCGTTACCTCGAGCTGAAGAAGCGCTTCCTGTGAGCGTTCTCCGGTCGCTTCGCGCCGCGCTCGCTGTGCGCCGGATCCCCGCAGTCCTCGGGATGTGGCGCGACTTCCGTCCCTTCGTGCGCCTCCATTTCCTCGCCGCGGCCTTCGAGTGCGGGCTGCTCCGCTCGCTCCGGACGCCGTCGACGCGCGAGGAGCTCGTGCAAACTCTCGCGGTCCGGCGGCCCGAGCTGTTCGACGCGCTTCTCGACCTCGGGGTCTCGTTGGGCGAGCTCTCGCTCCGCGACGGTCGGTATGCGTTGCGCGGCGGCCGGTCCAAGCTCATCGCAAGCGACGCAGGCGATCCGTTCGCCGCGCTTGCGCAGGAGTGGGTGCGCTACGACAACGCTGTCTTTCGTGATCTCCCGCCTCGTTTGCAGGGCGGACCGCTCGGCGATTACCTTGGGCCGACTGCGACGATCGTCGCACGGTCGTCGCGGATCCTGGAGCCCTTCATCGCCGCGTTCATACGCGAGCTCGTGACGCGGCGGCGCCCGCGCCGCCTACTCGACGTCGGCTGCGGATCCGGTGCCTACCTCATTCACGCGGGCCTCGCCGACGGCGACCTCACCGGTACCGGTCTCGATATCCAGCCGGCGGTCGTCGCCCAGGCGCGTGCGAACGTGAGCTCGCGTGGACTGGCGGAGCGCTTCGACGTGATCGTCGCGGATGTCCGCGCGCCACCGTCGTCGACGATCCGCCTCCCCTTCGATCTCATCACGCTCATCAATAACGTCTACTACTTCGCCCCAGACGAGCGCCCGGGACTCTTCGCGCGCCTGCGCTCGTGGCTGACACCGGGTGGCGCGCTCGTGGTCGTCGCCGCCACGCGAGACGGCGGCGCGACGATCCGCGCGTTCGACCTCGTACTCCGCTCGACGGAGGGCTGTTCGCCACTCCCCGATCGTGGAGCTCTCTCCCAGCAGCTCCACGCGGCCGGGTTTTCGGAGGTCCGCTGGGAGCGGCTTGCGCTCGGCCAGCCGCTCGACGCGGTGGTAGCGACCTAGCTGACCGGAACCCGGTCCCCCATCGAGCCTTTGCCGCGTCCGGCGGCAAGGATGTAGAGCCAGAGCAGCCCGAACGCGGTGAACCCCGCCGTGACCTTCAGTCCGAGCGGCGCATTCGACGGCGAGAGGAAGCCCTCGAGGATCCCCGCGACGCCGAGCGCCGGCGTCACCAGGAGCATCACGCGCACGGCCTGCGCGCCTGCGAGACGGAGCGCGTCGCGGCGGCTGCGTTCGCCGGGACGGAGGATGGCCCACGCGAGCCGGAGCCCCGCGCCACCCGAGAGCACGATCGCGGACATCTCGAGCGGGCCGTGCGCCGCCGTGAACGCGAGGAGGCCGCCCGTCATCCCGTATCCCTGGACCACCGCGAAGATCGTGCCGAGGAGTGCCCCGTTCCCGATGAGCACGTACAGCGTGAGCACCCCGGCGGTGAGGCCTCCGGCGAAGGCCACGACCGCCACGCGGACGTTGTTCACGATGATGAGCGGGCCGACGATCGGCCGGTATTGGTCGGGAATGTCCGTCCAGAGACGCCGCTGCGCGAGGTGCTCGCGTGTCTCGGGATCGAGCGCGTTCGCGGCGATGTCGGGCGTGGCCACGCCGAGCAGGAACGTGACGACGAGCGGGACGAGGAGGATGCCCAGCGCGAGGAGCGTGAAGCGCCAGTTCGCGCGGACCGTCGCGGGCAGCTCGCGCAGCACGAAACGGCGCAAACGCCGGCCGCTCGTGGGAGCCTCGCTGTACACGAGCGCGTGCGCGGCGGCGACCAGGTCGTTGAGCCGCTCGGTCGCGGCGTCGAGCGGGAAGTCGCGGCGCGCGACGGCGAGATCGCTCGTCGTCGCGCGGTAGAGGCGACCGAGCTCGGCCACGTCGTCCGCGCTGAGCCGCTCGACCCGGCCTCCGGATGCCTGCACGAGCGCGCCGAGGCGGGCCCAGCGCGCCCGCCGATCCTCGACGAAGCGATCGACGGTCATCCGCCGGAACCTAGCATGGTGGTATGGCCGTCTCGATGGGTCGCCTCGAGGTGGAGACCGCGGACCACGTCGTATTGCGGTACGACCTCGCGGGAGGCGGGAATCGCGGATTCGCGGCGGTGGTCGATTTCCTCCTTGCGTCGATCATCGCGCTCGCGACCGTCATCGCGCTGCAGGCGCTGCCCCTCCGAGGTTCGTTCACGAACGTCGTCTTCGGTCTCGCCGTGCTTGGGGTGCCGCTCGTCATCTGGGGATACTTCATCCTTCTCGAGTGGCTGTGGAACGGACAGACCATCGGCAAGCGGGCGTACGGGCTGCGCGTGATCAGTGGCGACGGCTCTCCCGCCGGCTTCACTGCGGTGTTCGTCCGCAACCTCCTTCGCGTCGTCGACTTTCTGCCGAGCTTCTACGGCCTCGGCCTTCTGCTCGTCATCCTCACGCCGAAGAATCAGCGCCTCGGCGACATCGCGGCGGGCACGTACGTCGTCCGCGCGCCGAAGCCGCGCATCGACTGGTTCTCGCTCCGCACCGTCACGCCACTCGGCGCGGGGAAGACCGCCGAGGTCCGCCGCTTGCCCGGTGAAGCGCAGCGCCTCGTGCGCGAGTTCGTGGCGCGCGAATCCGGCCTTGCCTCGCGCGACCGCGCGCGTGTCGCCGCGGCGATCGCGGCGCGGCTTCGCCCGTACGCCTCCGAGGCTGACGCGGCCCTCGGCGACGTCGAGCTGATCCACGCCGTGGCCCGGGCGCTCCGCGCCACGGGAGGCGAGCGCTGATTGATCTCGTCTGACCTCCCATGGACCTTGTCTGGTTGATCCTGCTCGTCTTCGCGGTCGCCGCGCTCGGCTTGCTCGCCGGCACCAGCCGCACACGGGACGACCTCCGCGCTCGGGGGCGGTGGGACACGCGCTTCGAGCTCGAGAGCCGGCGCCAGACCCACACCGACGCGACTGGGATGCTCATCTGCCGCTCGTGCGGCACGGGTGCGCCCGAGCGCGTCGGTCGCTGCCCCGCCTGCGGCGCCGTGCTGTGATCTAGCGGTCCGCGAGTGACGCGGCCACTTTCGCGAACTGCGCCTCGGTGAGCCCCTCGGTAGACAGGACGTACGGCACGCACTTGCACCGCACGTCGAACACATAGCTCGACTCCGGCAGCTTCTTCGCTGGCTCGTTCCAGACGACGTAGCGCAGCGAGGCGGGATTGGTGCTGTCGTCGATCCGCCGCACCGCGCTCGGATCGGAGCGGAACGCGATCACCGCCTGACCCTCGCGGCCCTGGGGCGCCGACGGATTCGCCGCGACGATGCCGATGTGCACCCGCAGGTCGGTCGATTCGTCCATGTACATGACCGAGAAGCTGTCCTGGCCGAGCGTCACGAGCGCCGTCATCGGGGCGGGGAAGGACGTGGGGAGGAGCACGGGGGCGACGGCGGTCACGTTCGCGCGGACGAGCCGCGCGGCCTCCTCGGGCGAGGCGACCAGATGTGGCGTCGGTTTCGGCGCGACCGTCGGGAGGTTCGCGAAGGGCCCGTCGGGAGCGCACGACGCCAGCAGCAGCGACAGCACCGCCACGCGGTAAACTGAGTCGAGCCAGCGATCCCTCCCCCCAGGGGAGGGGGCGGTCGAGGGGCTTCGCCCCTCGGAGCCCGAGAGGAGTCTCATGACTGACGAGCGCACCTACAGCGTCCCGGCCATCGACTGTGAAGGCTGCGCGAACAACATCAGCGAGGCGCTCGAGCCGGTCGAGGGGGTCGAGGCGACCGTCGTGGACATCAACGCGAAGACGGTACGCGTCCGCGGCAGCGTCGACGACCTCGTGGTGCGCAAGGTCCTGACGGCAGCCGGCTACCCGCCGGCGTGAGCGCGTGGCGGTAGCCGCCGAATCGCGCGAGCGCGACGGCGCCGTCGCCGTGGCGCGACGCGATCTCGTCGTCACCGGCATGACCTGCGCGTCGTGCGTCGCGAGCGTCGAGGACGCGCTCCGCGGCGTGCCGGGCGTCCGCTCCGCCGACGTGAATCTGGCGACGGAGCGCGCGCGCGTCGAGGTCGATCCCGCTCGCGCCGACGTCACGGCGCTCGTCCGCGCGGTCGAGCGCGCGGGCTACGGCGCGCTCGCGGTCTCGGAGGACGAGCGCGAGCGCGCGGCGACCGAGCAGCAGGAGCGCGCCGTGCGGCGCGCGTACGTCCGCGCGCTCGGACGGCGCCTCGCCATCGCGGCGGCGCTCGCCGTGCCGACGATGGCGCTCTCCATGGCCGATCTCGCGTTTCCCGCGCTCATGGAGGCGGCGTGGCGCCCGTACGTCCTCTTCGCCCTCGCGTCGCCCGTGCAGCTCTGGGCCGCGCTCCCGTTCTACCGCGGCGCGCTGTCGGCGGCGCGTCATCGCCGCGCCGACATGAACACGCTCGTGGTCCTCGGCACGACGACGGCGTACCTCGTTTCTGTCGCCGCGACCTTCTTCTCCGGGCTCTTCGACTCGCTCGGGCTCGAGCCGCGGCAGTACCTCTACTACGACACCGCGACCGCGATCGTCGCGCTCATCCTCGTGGGACGGTACCTGGAGGCTCGCGCGCGCGCCCACACCTCGGATGCGGTCCGCTCGCTCGCCGCGCTCGGCGCGAAGAGCGCGCGCGTGCGTAGGCGGGGCGGTGCGGAAGAGGACGTGCCGATCGAAAAGCTGGTAGTCGGAGACGTCGTGGTCGTCCGGCCGGGCGAGACCGTCGCGACCGACGGACTCATCGTCGCGGGATCGTCGGGGGTCGACGAGTCGATGGTGACGGGCGAGTCGCTGCCGGTCGAGAAGCGCGCCGGCGACGACGTCACGGGCGGGACGCTGAATCGCAGCGGCGCCTTCCGGTTCCG
Source organism: Chloroflexota bacterium (assembly GCA_005883625.1). Taxonomy (GTDB): domain Bacteria; phylum Chloroflexota; class Limnocylindria; order P2-11E; family P2-11E; genus 3-1-20CM-2-70-9. The sequence continues at coordinate 8,619 of VBDU01000013.1, forward strand.
TGTGACGCGGGTCGGCGCCGACACGCTCCTCGCGCAGATCGTGCGCATGGTCGAGGAGGCGCAGGGCTCGAAGGCCCCCATCCAGCGGCTCGTCGACCGCGTCGCGGCGGTGTTCGTGCCGGTCGTGCTCGTCGTCGCGTTCGCGAGCGCGCTGGCCTGGCTGGCGTTCGGGCCGCACCCGTCGTTCGGCTACGCGCTGACGGCGTTCGTCGCGGTGCTCATCATCGCCTGCCCGTGCGCGCTCGGGCTCGCGACGCCGACCGCGATCATCGTGGGCACGGGCCGCGGCGCGTCGCGCGGCATCCTCGTGAAGAGCGCAGACGCACTCGAGGCGGCGAAGGCCATCGACGTCGTGGCGTTCGACAAGACCGGCACGCTGACCGTCGGGCGCCCGCGGGTCACCGACTACCTCTCGTGCGCCGGGATCGGGGAGGACGAGGTGTTGCGGCTCCTCGCCGGCGCGGAGCTCCGCTCGGAGCACCCGCTCGCGGCGGCCGTCGTGGAGGCGGCGCGCGAGCGCGGCCTCTCGGTCGCGGAGCCGGAGTCGTTCGAGGCGCTGCCTGGCGAGGGCGTGCACGCCCGGGTCGACGGCCGGGACGTCTGGATCGGCACGCCGGACCTCGCGCGCGCGCGCGGCTTCGCGGAACTGGGCGACGGGATGGTGTCGCACCATCAGGCCGCGGGAAAGACGGTCCTCGTGGGGACGATAGACGGCGAGCCCGGTGCGGTCCTCGCGGTCGCGGACGTCGTGAAAGCGTCCGCGAAGGAGGCCCTCGCCGAAGTCAAGCGCATGGGCCTTCGCACGCTCCTCGTCTCCGGCGATGCGCGGCGCACCGCGCAGGCGATCGCGCGCGAGCTCGGGATCGACGACGTGCGGGCGGAGGTCCGGCCGGGCGCGAAGGCGGACCTCGTCGCGCAGCTGCAGCGCGAAGGCCACCGCGTCGCGATGGTCGGCGATGGCGTGAACGATGCGCCGGCCCTCGCGCGCGCCGACCTCGGGATCGCGATCGGGAGCGGCACCGACGTCGCGATCGCGACCGCGGACATCGTCCTCGTGGGCGGCGACCCGCGGGGCGTGCCGCGCGCGCTGCGTCTGGCCAGGCGCACGCTCGCGACGATCCGCGAGAACCTGTTCTGGGCGTTCGCCTACAACGTCGCCCTGATTCCGGTCGCCGCGGGAGTGCTATATCCGTTCACAGGATGGCTGCTCTCGCCGGTCCTGGCCGCCGGGGCGATGGCGATCTCGTCGGTCACCGTGGTCACGAACTCGCTGCGGCTGCGCTCCGCTCACATCGGCTGATCGCGGCGCTCGCCGCCGCCGTCCTGCTCGCCGCGTGTGGCGACGCCACGCGCGTGTACACGCCGCTCGCCACGTCATCCGCGACCGCGGCGGCACCAGACATTGCCGGCACGTCGCCGAGCCCGGGCGCCACGCCGTCCTCGGCCGAGTTCGTGCTGCAGGAGTTCCCCGTCACGCGCGGCCAGGGTCCGCACGACGTCGCTCCAGCGGCGGACGGCGGCGTCTGGTACACCGCGCAGCTCTCGGGCGAGCTCGGCTGGCTCGATCCGAGGACGGGACAGACGAGGGCGGTCAAGCTCGGTCCTGGCTCGGCGCCGCACGGTGTCATCGTCGGACCGGATGGCGCGCCGTGGATCACCGACGGCGGCCAGAACGCGATCGTGCGCGTCGACCCGAAGACGAACGAGGTGAAGCGCTTTCCGCTCCCGCAGACGTTCGCCGCGGTGAGCCTCAACACCGCGGCGTTCGACCGCGACGGGATCCTCTGGTTCACCGGCCAGGCGGGCTCGTACGGACGGCTCGACCCGCGAACCGGCGAGCTGCGGATGTTCGGCGCCCCGCGCGGTGCGGGACCGTACGGCATCACCTCGTGTCCCGACGGCAACGTGTACTTCGCGTCGCTTGCCGGGAGCTACGTCGGACGGATCGATCGCGCGAGCGGCGCCGCGACGGTGCTCCAGCCGCCGACGCCGAACCAGGGCGCGCGCCGCGTGTGGTGCGATTCGCGGAGCCGGGTCTGGGTCGCCGAGTGGAACGTCGGCCAGCTCGGGCTGTACGACCCCGCGAGCGGGTGGAAGGAGTGGAAGCTCCCGGGAGCGCGCCCGATGGCCTACGCGGTGTTCGTCGACGACGCGGACATCGTCTGGGTCACCGAGTGGACCGCGAGCGCGATCGTGCGCTTCGACCCGGCAACTGAGACGTTCTCGTCGCGCCCGCTCTCGTCGCCGAACGCGAACGTGCGCCAGGTCCTTGGGCGTCCCGGCGAGATGTGGGGCGCGGAGAGCGGCATCGACAAGCTCGTTGTCGCGCGTCCCCGCTAGGGGACGGCGTACCCGGAGGGTCGAGCCGGCGACGATCCAGGGCCGCGCGTCGCAGGGTTACGGCCCGTAGTACTCATAGAAGCCGAATGCGGCGTAGCGGCCGGAGTGCTCGTACGCGATCTTGTCCTTCACGCTGAACTTGATCGACCGCACGAGCGCGGCGTCCTTCACGAGCAGGCCTTCCGGAAGAACGAGCCGCGGGTGGATCGTCGCCCCGGTCACCGGATTCTTGATGTATTCGGTCGTCACCTCGACCTTGTCGCCGGCACGCACACGCGGGACATCCGCGAAGTCCGATTCGTACCGCACGTACGCGGGCCCGTGCACTGCCGTGAACGTCTTGCGGAAGATCGCCCAGGGTCCGCCCGCCTCGCCGACGACCATCCCGGCGAGCGCCGTACGCTGCGCGTCGCTCGCGCGCTCGTCCACGAGTGCCGTCGCCACCCCGTTGCCCTCGTGGATCGCGGCGGGCCAGTCCGCGTACAGGCCGAGATGCAGTCCCGAGACGTCCAGCTCGCCGTACTTTCCGGCCTCGATCCACCAGGTCCATCCGCCTTCGCAGTGGCCGAGGGTCGGCCGGCCGTTCACGTTGCATGGGCAGCCGACCTCGCAGTTGCACGCGATCACGATGCGGCCCTTGACGTTCCAGGCTGGCGTCTTCTCGGCGGTCATGAGCTCGGCTCCCTCACATCCTGTCGTTCGCGACGAAGGGTACGAGGTCCGGTCGCGCCGCGAGCAGGATCCCGGCGATGACGAGCGCGATCCCGAGGGCACGGCCGAACGCCGCCCCCCGCGGAAGGAGCTTCTCCGCGAAGACGACCGCCGCGACGAACACGACCCAGCCGAGGCCCATCGACCCCGCGACCACAAGGACGAGCATGAGCGCCCAGCAGCACCCAAGGCAGTAGGCGCCGTGATGGAAGCCGAGGCGGAGTGCGCCGCCGGTGCCGCCACGCCAGTGCTGCATGAGGAAGTCCGCGGGCGTCCGGCAGGCCCGAAGGCAGGCGCCCTTCAGCGGCGTGAACTGATAGACGCCCGCGAGCACGAGGACCGCCGCCGCGACGACCGAACGGGACCCCGGCGTGACCGCGGCGCTCGCGGCAGCGACCGCGTACGCGGCGAGACCGACCGCGCCCCAGACGAGGAGGTACCCCGACGCGAAGACGAGCGTGCGGACCTCGCCACGCGGTCCGCTCCCGGAGAGCCGATAGAGCAGCACCATGGGCGCCGCGCTCGGCAGCATCATCGCCGCCATCATCGCGACCCACGCGACGAGGAATGCCGCCACCGAGCCGCCCATCGGTCCGCCGGCCAGGACCGCGGTCCATGCCCAGACGATGGCGAACGCCAAGACGAGCGCGGGGACGACGAGAGCGCGGTCGGAAAGGCCATCGAACATGCGCGGCCTACCCATTTGACACCCCTATTCCCGCACTATGGAATGGACGGGCATGGCCACCCTCGAGCGGACCTTTCCCTTCACCCGTCCCCGGTACACGGGGATCCTCGAATGGATCACCACGACCGATCACAAGAAGATCGGCGTCCTCTACCTCGTCACGACGTTCTTCTTCTTCCTCACCGGCGGCCTGCTCGCGCTCACGATCCGCACGCAGCTCGCGACCCCTGACACGCAGCTCCTGAGCCCGCAGGCTTACAACGAGGCCTTCACGATGCACGGGACGACGATGGTGTTCCTCTTCGTCGTCCCGGTGTGGACGGGCTTCGCGAACTACATCATTCCGCTGCAGCTCGGCGCGCGCGACATGGCGTTCCCGCGCCTCAACGCGCTCTCGTACTGGCTGCTCCTCGCCGGCGGGATCATCCTCTACTCGGCGTTCGCATTCGGGCTCCCGGCATCCGGCTGGACCTCGTACGTCCCGCTCTCGACCGCGGAGTTCTCGAAGGGCGTGGGTCAGGACCTCTGGATCCTCAGCCTCACGGTGCTCGGATTCTCGTCGATCTTCGGCGCGCTGAACATGATCGTGACGATCTTCTCGCTGCGTGCTCCGGGGATGACGTTCCACCGCATCCCGCTTTTCATGTGGAGCGTCCTTGTCACGAGCTTCCTGCTCGTGCTCGCGATGCCCTTCCTCACCGTCGCGGGCGTGCTGCTCCTCTTCGACCGGCTCGCGCACACGAACTTCTTCGTGACGGGGTCGGGGGCGGACCCGCTCCTGTGGCAGTACCTCTTCTGGTTCTTCGGGCACCCCGAGGTCTACATCATGATCCTGCCGGGCTTCGGCGTGATCTCCGAGGTGCTGCCGGTGTTCTCGCGCAAGCCGATCTTCGGCTACAAGATGATCGCGTACAGCTCGGTCGCGATCGGCTTCCTCTCGTTCGGCGTCTTCGTGCACCACATGTTCGTCGCGGGGATCGACGAGGCGCTCCAGGTCTTCTTCATGATCTCGACCATGCTCATCGCCGTCCCGACCGGCGTGAAGATCTTCTCCTGGCTCGGCACGATCTGG
>VBDU01000102.1 GCA_005883625.1 Chloroflexota bacterium
CGGCGCTCTCACGCGAGGCGCCGGCGCCAGCCCCACCAGGCGAGCGCTGCCGTGAGGAGGAGCGCGGGGACCAGGCGCAGATATGCGGCGACGTACCAGTCGGGCGTCACCGGCTGGAACGAGGGCAGCCAGCCGAGCGGGTTGAGGCCGAGCACGGCGTCGTAGAGCTCCTGCAGCTTGCCCTCGAACGCGCTGTTGAGCGCCCGCGCCGGCAGCGCCGCGATGAGCAGCGCGGCGAGCGCGCCCAGGCCGAGGGCGAGCGCGGCGAACGCGCGCGACGACAGGTCGCGCCGGGCGAGCCCGTACGCGACGAACGGCGTGGCGAGCGGGACGACCTCCACCATGTAGCGCGCGGGCGGCGCGTAGCCCCCCTCCCAGTACCGGTAGACCGAGAGCGCGAGGAGGCTGACGGCGATGGCGACAGCCGCGGGCATCAGGTCGCGCCGCGCCCGGAGCGCCGCGGCAGCGCCGAGCGCGCCGATGAAGAGCCACGGCGCGCTCCCGGCGACGCCGAACGTGCGGTCGTAGAGGATCGCCGGGAGACCGACCCACACGCGGAACGTGAGCGACGGCTCCGCGGTGAGCGTCTGCGCCGCCGCCGTACCGAAGAGGTACCCGGCGTACGGCACCGGGACGCCGTAAAGGAGCGCGTTCGTCGCGCACGCGACGGCGCCGACCGCCGCGAAGGCAGCGGCCGCGCGCCCGAAGGTCGCACGTCCGGCGGACCACGCGAACGCGAGGAGGACGAGCGCGACGAGACCGTCGCGCGGCGTGATGAAGAGCGTCGCGCCACACAGCGCGCCCGCCAGGAGTGGCCGGCGGACCGGCGCGGTGAAAAGCCAGCGGTAGGCGGTGACGAGGGCGGCCGCGCCGAGCACGTTCGGATAGACCGTCGGCGCGAGCGCGACGACCGGCGCGAGGAACGCCGCCGCGAGCCAGGACCAGGAGCGCGCGCGGACGTCCGCGACCGTCTCGCGCAGCAGGAGGAACGTCTGCGCCGCGGCCCACGCCCCTGCGAGCGCGACGACGAGCGTGGCGCCGAGCCGGCCCGCCGCGATCCAGCCAGGGACGAGGGCAAGCGGGACGAGGTAGCCCTGCACGAGACGCGGACCGACCGGGGTGAGGACGACGTGCGTGGCGAGGTCGTCCGGCGAGGGGTCCACACCGATGAGGTCGCGGAAGATCCGCGCGTCGACCGTCGCCTCGACGCGACCGTGCGCGAGCGCGTCGGCCGCGATGAGGAAGTGCACCTGATCGCCGTACGGCGCGACCGCGGCGGTGGTCCACAAGGCGAGCCCCGCGTAGACGGTAAGCGCGAGCGCGAACGCGAGGACGGCCGACCCGCCGGTACGGAGGAGCAAGAGCGCGCCCGGGAGCGCGCGCGCGGCGAGCGCGAGGACGAACGCGACGCCGACGAGGTCGCGGCCGGGCGCGTCGAACGAGACGAGGCCGAGGAGGAGGATGACCGCGGCGAACGACAGGGCGTCGGTCGCGAGCGCGCGGCCGGCGCCGACGCTGCGCGCGAGGGCGATGGCAAAGAGGCTGCCTGCGAGAACGAGCGCGGGAAGGCCGAGACAGAGCGCGCCCGCGGACGCCGCGTCGCCGGACGAGGTCAGCAGCCAGGGCTGGCACGCGGCTCGGGCCGTGACCGCCGTCGCGATCGCGGCGAACGCGAGATGCCGGAGGCCGCCGCTACTGACCCTGCGGACCGAAGACGCGATCAGCCGAGGTCGAGATGCTCCAGACCTGTCCGGTCGTGTCGGTGATGCCACTGACGACCGTGATGTCGGCGGGGAACTGCACGCTCGTAGGGTTGCCCGGGACCACGTTGAGCGGGGCCGCGGTCATCGTGACCACGAGCGTCAGCCCGTCGAAGCTGAGCACGCACGAGGCGTTCGTGCCGCACACGATATCGGCGGTGGTCTGCGGCGAGCAGGTCGCGGGCGGCGCCGACTGGTTCGCGGGTGCTCCGCAATCGCTGTCGACGACGCGGATGCGCGCGCCCTGAGCGACCAGCATCGCCTTGCTGAAGGTGGCGGTGATCTCGTCGCCCGCGTCGAGGATGCCCGAGTTGCCGCCATCGCGCGTCAGGACGACCGAGCTCGAGGTCGGTGCGGCCGAGCTGCCCGAGCCGAAGACCGTCGCCTCGACCTCCTTCGAATAGACGAACGCTCCCGCCGAATTCTTGAGGCGGACCTGGTAGCAGTAGAAGCCCTGCGCCTTGTCGAGATCGTTGAACGCGCCGAAGGCGCCGGCGCTGAGCGTCAGCGTCTGGACCGTGAACCAGCCCGGGCTGTCGACCGCGATCCCGCAGTGGCCGGGCGAGCGCTGGATGTCGTACGTGGTCGTCGGGTTCATCGCCGGCGCCGTGAACAGGACCCGGACGTCGTTGTTCGTGGGGCCGCCGTCGAAGCTCCCCACCTGCACCGCGACGTCGGAGGGCGCGGTGACGTCACCGCTCGGAGCGCCCGAGGCGATCAGCGCCTCCTGGTAGTAGCCCTCAGGGTGGATCCGCGTGCCGCTGGACGCGATGACGAGATCCCCGTTGAAGCGATAGACAGACGCGGCGGCGCTCGCCGGCGCCTTGACGTTGTAGCTGAAGGCCGAGAAGTCGCCCGGCGCGACCGCCGGCTTCGACTGTGTCGTGTACGCCGTCTGGGAGAGCCACGTCCCCGGGTTCCATGCGGCGTTGGGGCCCGCGACGTTGCACGTGACCTTGTCCGCGGCGCAAATGGCGAGGTTCACCTGCGTCGCGGTCCCCGCCGCCCAGACGGTCGTGCCGGTGTTGGCGAAGAAGACGGAGAACGTGTTCGTATCGCCTGGGTTCATCGTCAGGAACGCCGACTCGAACTGGTACAGCGAGTCGTATCCGGCCACGGCCGCCGCGGGGGCGGCCGGCGCGACCATGAGCGACGTGAGCGCGAGCAGCGCGGCGGCCGCGACGGTCCGCATCGAACTGACTCTAGCGCAACGTGACGGTGAAGCCGACTAGTGTGTCGTGACCGTGGAGCGCGAGAAATC
>VBDU01000103.1 GCA_005883625.1 Chloroflexota bacterium
CGATGTCGAGCCGCGCGAGCTCGGAGCGGATCGCCGCGAGCGCGGCGAACTCGTGGTACGGCGCGGTCGGGGCCGCCCCGATGCGTCGCAGGACCTCGAGCGTGGCGTCGAGATCTGGTAAGCGCGGCACCGTGCGCGAGGATATCGTCGGCCGAGGTGCTGCGGCTGTACGACACGCGGCGTCGAGAGGCGTTCGCGTTCCGGCCCCGCGGTCGTACGGTGACGATGTACGTCTGCGGCGTCACGCCGTACGACACGACGCACCTGGGCCACGCGCGGACGTTCCTCGTCTTCGACGTCCTCGCGCGCCTCCTCGAATCCGGCGGGGTCGCGGTGCGCTACGCGCAGAACGTGACCGACGTCGACGAGTCGATCCTCCAGCGGGCGGCGCGCGACGGCGGCGACTGGCGCGCGCTCGGGCGCCGCGAGGAGCGCGCGTTCCTCGACGACATGGACCGGCTCGGCTGGCGCAGGCCTGACGTCATGCCCCACGCAACGCGGGAGATCCCGACGATGCGCGGGCTCATCGATCAGCTCATCGCGCGGGGCGCGGCGTACCGGCTCGAGGGCAGCGTGTACTTCTCGGTCGCACGCGCTCCGCACTACGGCGAGCTCTCGCGCTATTCGCGAGCGAAGATGCGACGGATCCTCGCCGAGCAGGACGACGCCCGGCTCGACGACCCGCGCCGCCGCGACCCGCTCGACTTCGCGCTGTGGCGTCGCGTGCCGAGCGGGCCGGCGTGGCCGAGCCGCTTCGGCGCCGGCCGCCCGGGCTGGCATCTCGAGTGTTCGGCCATGGCACTGCGTCACCTCGGTGACCACATCGACATCCACGGCGGCGGCAGCGATCTCGTCTATCCGCACCACGAGAACGAGATCGCGCAGTCCGAGACCGCGACGGGAACGCGGCCGTTCGTGACCTTCTGGCTGCATGCCGGCCCCGTGCGGCTCGGTGGCCGCAAGATGTCGAAGTCGGACGGGAACATGGTCTTCGTCCGCGACGCGCTCGCGCGCGGCACGCCGCAGGCGCTACGCCTCTATCTGCTCGATCGCCATTACCGGCGGCCCTTCGATCACGTCGAGGACCGGCTCGCGAAGGCGCGCACGCGTGCCGCCGCGCTCGCGGATCATCTCGCGGGCGCGCCCGTGGGACCGATCGCCGGCGACGCCGCGACACGCGAGGTCCTCACGGCCCTCGAAGACGACCTGCACACGGAGCGCGCCATCCGCGCCGTCGAGCGACTGGCGCGCCGTGCGCCGCCGACCACGCTCGCGTCGCTCGCCGCCCTCGCCCGCACGGTGCTCGGGATCTATTAGGACGTTTTCTGGCGCTGCTCGATCCAGTGCTCGGCGGTGCGCTGCACCGCGGTGACGTCTTTCGCTAGGTCGTCGAGCGCGCTGAGCGTGCCGGCGCGGTCGTTCGACTCGACGGCGTGCCGCACGCGCGCGAGCCGGCTGCCGAGGTCGCCGAAGGGCCCGCGGAGGCGCTGCGACCAGAACGTGAGGAGCTCCTCGCGCATCTGGAGCGCGAACGAGGCCTCCGTGCGCGCCTTCTGTGCCTCCGCGGCCTCGGCGCCCGCGCGCTCCTGCGCCGCGCGAAGCCGGACCGTGATCTCGACGATGAGGATGTTCTCCGCGATGAGCGCGGCCACGGCCAGGAGGTCGTCCGCGCCGAAACCGCCCGGTGCGAGGAAGAGGAAGCCGGAGCCGATCGCGGCGAGGGCCACCGCGAGAAGCCCCGGGCCGCGGCCCCCGAGCCACGCCGCGACGATGACGCCCGCCGCCAGGACGACGAACGGATGCGTCGACCCGACGGCACTCATCAGGAGCTTCAGGATGATCGCGACGGCCACGGCGACGATCGCCACCACGTAGCCGAGAGGACCCCGCACTGGCCGGAGCATCGGGCGGCGCAAGAATAAAGGTAAGGAGGCGCTAAGAACCGCTCGTCCTTCGCGGCCCGACGCCGCGTTTCTTACCGCCGTTTCACGCAGCAGTCGGTCTCTCGGAGCACCCTTTTCGCATGTCCGCCGAGATGCCCGTCTCCGACACGACCCCGCCCGACCAGACAGCGCCGATCCCCCCGGCGCCTGCACCCGCCACGACCGCCGGCGTCTCCCGTGCCGCGGTTCTCGTCGTCGTCATCGCGCTCCTCGTTGGCGCGCTCGCCGGCGGCGCGCTCGCCAACGCGACCGGCCTGCGCGTTCTTCCCGCGGCGATCGGGCGTGCCGTCGCGCCGACCGCGCGGACGCGCGACGCGGACGCCGCAATCATCGACACCGTGCGCCGCGCGAACGATGCGCAGGTGCAGGCCTTCAGCTCCGGCGATCCAAGCGCGATGCGCGCGACCGCGACGGCCCAGCACTACGACGAGATGGTGCGGATCAACGACGACCTCCGGAACAGCGGCGTCACCTCGATCCAGCTCGTGAGCGTGCGCTTCGGCGCCGTCACGGTGAACGGCTCGACCGCGCAGGTGGCGACCACTGAGACCTGGCGCTCGACGCTCGCCGACGGCACGACGGACGAGAGCACCGACCGCAACGACTACACGCTCGTCCTTCAGAACGGAACATGGCTCGTCGACAACGACGTGCAGCCGGACTCGGCGTCCAGCGGTACGGGCGGCACGACCCCGCCCGGCTCGCGGCCGATCCCGCAGGGTCAGGGCATCGGCGCGCGCGACACCTCGAGCAACTGGTCGGGCTACGCCGCGACGGGCGGGACGTTCACCTCGGTCTCGGGCACGTGGATCGTGCCGCAGCCGAGCGGCACGACTTCGGGCGTGGACGCGACGTGGGTGGGCATCGGCGGCATGACGAGCACCGACCTCATCCAGGCCGGAACGCAGACGATGGTCTCCGGCCGTGGCGGCGCGCAGTACGAGGCCTGGATCGAGCTGCTGCCGCGCTCGTCGCAGCCCGTGCCGCTCAGCGTCTCGCCGGGTGACACGGTGACCGTCTCGATCACGCAGCAGGGCGATGGGCGCTGGCTCATCGCGATGCGCAACGACACGACCGGCCAGACATACTCGACGACCGTGACGTACGCGTCGTCGACCTCGTCGGCGGAGTGGATCCAGGAAGCGCCGAGCGCCGGGCGGCGGGTCATCCCGCTCGACGACTTCGGGACGCTGCAGTTCACGAAGGGCTCCGCGGTGAAGGACGGGAAGAGGGCGAGCATCCGCGACGCCGGCGGTCGCGCGATCACGATGATCGACCGCACCGGCCGCGCGCTCGCGAGGCCATCCGCGCTCGGTCCCGACGGCGCGAGCTTCACGGTGACGCGCGCCTAGCACGCGTCCGCGCCGCTCTATCCTTGATGCGAGCGAGCGGCCCGGTCGCCTAGTGGACTAGGGCGCTTCCCTTTCAAGGAAGAGGTCAGGGGTTCGAATCCCCTCCGGGCTACAGACCGCGTCGTTATTGGCTTGAAGCGCAGTGTCGTTGCGCTGCAGCAGCTTAGCGAATTGCTCGGGAGCAACTTTGTGACTCGCCAAGTCGAACGAGAGCTCGGCTGCGAGAGGTTGGCTTCGACGCGCCCGATTTCTCACGAACGG
>VBDU01000080.1:0-7265 GCA_005883625.1 Chloroflexota bacterium
GCTGCGGCTCGACGCGCGTGGCCGTCGTCTGACTGAACGTGACGCCCGGTCCGGTCAGCCTGGCGCACGAGGTCAGCCAGCGGTGCTCATACGTGACCTTGACGCCGACCGTGTCGACGCTCGTGTGCCCTCCGCCACACCCCGCGAGGACGTCGCAGCGGTCGGACTCCATGTAGCCGCTCGTCGTGAGCGTGTACGGGACCGTGATGGTCGTTCCGCTGAAATCGCACGTGGTGGAGCCGCTGCGGTCGTAGACGTTGTGGTTCGAGCCGATCTGGCCGCCGTTCTTGTCCGCCCAGTAGATCTCGACCTGCTGCAGCTTGATCGCACTGGCCGGCGAGACGATGTCGCGCTCGATCCGGTCGAGGACCAGGCAGTCCGTCCCGAGGAGGCTTCCGCCCTCGGCGGCGAGCATCGAGCCGTCGCGACTCGCAAACAGCACGGTGTTCCGCGAGTTCCAGACGAAGGAGAACTCGATGATCCCGACGATCAGCAGAAGCAACAGCGGGAGGAGCAGCGCGAACTCCACGAGCGCCTGTCCGTGCTCCTCCCCACGACGGAATGGCATGGCGTGACGCTAGGCAGGAAGGCTGAATCCCACCTGAACGGGGAGGTGACCTTAGAGCGAGGACGTTCGGGCTAGCGCAGGTAACCAGGTGCGCGGCGGAGTGATCACGCGCCCGCCTGCGCACGGCCGGCGGTCTCGACCCGGTAGCCGGTCCGTCGGACCGTCCGTATCTCGACACCGCCGCCCGCGGCGGCGAGCTTGTGGCGGAGTCTCGCAACGAGCACCTCTGTCACGTTCGACGACACGTCATCGGCGGCCCGCCACGGAAGACGATCGAGCGCGGCGCGCGGGGCGACGAGCGGATACGCGCGGGCGAGCGTGGAAAGGATCGCGCGCTCACCGGCGGTGAGGTCGAGGGCCCGCGCGCCGATCCACGCGTCGCCCGTCGCGAGGTCGATACGCAGCGCGCCGATGCGGCGGACGAGCCGATCGCTGCGATGACGGCGGACGAGCGCGTGGACACGCGCGACGAGCTCGTCCGGTTCGTACGGCTTGACGAGGTACTCGTCGCAGCCGAGCTCGAGGAGCCTCACCTTCGTGGCCGCGTCGTCGCGCCCGGCGAGGGCGAGGATCGGGATGTCGCCCGTGGAGGGAAGATCGCGCAGGCGCGCGCAGGCGCGCGCAGGCGCGCCCGCGTCGAGGACGAGATCGAGGACGACCACGTCGGGCAGAGCTTCGGACGCTCGACGGACCGCGTCCTCCTCGCCGTGCGCCTCGTGCACCACGAACCCCGCACGGCTGAGCTGACGCGCGAGGATACCGCGCAGCGAAGGGTCTTCGACGACGAGCGCCGATATGGCCGTGACCGCTACCAACGCCACCTCCCGGCGGCCCTCCGTGGCAGCACTGAACGGAATGTGAACGGAGGCTAGGCGCGACATGGGGAGTGCATGTTGCAGGCGCGGATCATGCCGCGCCGCGAGCGGCCGCCGTCGGCCGCCCGCCTCGTCCCGGGGTCCTAGCGGATCCGGTCCTGGTCGCTGCGCTGCGTGGCGAGCGCACGTCCGAATGAGCGCACCGTGACGACGAGCAAGGTCAGCGACACCGCGGTGATGACAATCGCAAGATCCAGCACTTGAACTCCTACCTCCATATCGAGTCCGTCGCATCTGTCTAACCGCGCCCCGGGCTCGCTCCCTCACCCGAACGGCGGAGGAAGGACGTACGCCGGCCGTTTGATGCAAGGGCCTCTACGTCATTTGGCGGAGGTGGGTGCGCCTAGGCCGGGCTCGACCCGGTGATCGTCGCGCGACGGACCTTCATCGGCGGGACGAGACACACGACGGACCCCATGCCGTTCGAGCTCCACCAGTCCCGCGCGAGGCGCTGCGCACCGAGGAGCTCGATGCCCGCGAAGAGGTCGAGGGCGCTCATCGTGTAGCGGACGTTCGCGAGCGCGCCGGCGATGCGGCCGTCCTCGATGAGGAAGGTGCCGTCGCGCGTGGTCCCGGTCAGCGTCGCGGCGCGCGGGTCGGGCGTGTTCGTGTAGTGGAAGCGCGTGATGAGCACTCCGCGTCCGACCGCGCCGATGAGCTCGTCGCGCGTCGCCCGTCCGCCGGCCATCGTCAGGTTCCCGGCATGACCGCCCGGCTGGTAGCGCGACTCGTCGGCGGCGTGGCCGGTCGAACGGGTCCCCATCGCCTTCGCGGAATGGCGGTCGTGCACCGGTCCCTTCGCGACACCCCGTTCGATGAGGACCACGCGCTGCTTCGGCTCGCCTTCGTCGTCGAAGGGGATCGCGAGCGTCCGCGGATCCAGCGCGTCGTCGGAGAGCGTGAGGCGATCGCCCGTCACCTGCTCGCCGATCCGACCGCTCATGAACGACCGGCCCTCCCTCACCGACTGCCCGCCGAGCCCGGTGAGGGAGACGATGCGCAGGATCTCGGCGACCGCCAGCTCCTCGAACACGGCCTCGTAATCGCCCGGCGGGAGCTGCCGCCGGTCGCGGTCGAGCCCGCACTTGGCGATCGCGCGGTCGGCGACGCCCGCCGGGTCGAGCGCGGCGACACGCCAACCGAGGTCTTCGGCATAGCCCGATCCGGCGTCGCTCAGCACGAGCGCGCGCAGATAGGCGACCGTGGCCGGCGCGTATGCCGCGACGCCGCGCGTGTTCGCGACGGCGTCCTCGGTCACCTCGATGGCGTGCGTGCCCGCGGCGCGGTAGCCGGCCTTGGCCACGGCCTCGCAGATCGCGCCGATCCCGCGAGCCTGCTCCGCGGCGTCGACGCGCGCGGTCGCCTCGTCGTACGCCTGCGGCGTTGCGATCGGCGCGGGCTCCGCAACGCCTGGCCACTCGTCGTCCGGCCGGCTCGCCCGCGCCAGCGAGGCCGCGTCGCCGAGCGCGCGTCGAAGGTCCGCGACTTCCAGGGAGTTCGTCGTCGCGACCCCGACCGCCTTACCGACGATCGCGCGCACGCGCACGTGCGTCTCGTCGGAGAGGGCGTTCTGGTGGATTGAGCTGTGCGAGTAGCGCGTGACCGCGGCGCGGCGGCGACGGACGTGGATGTCGGCCTCGTCTGCGGCGACGTCCTGTAGCGCTTCGCGCAGCGGAGTGAGGATCGCGTCCTCTCCTCGCAGGATCGTCGCTTCCGCCGTCTTCATTCACGAACCTCTATGGGCACGTCGCGGAAGCGGGCGTGCGCGGCGCCATGCCCGACCCGCATGAGCTGCAGTGGCTCGCCCTTCGCGCAGGAGAGGAAGCCGTGGAGCTCCCAGTCGTCGGCGACCGCGTCGCAGCGGCCCCAGAAGTCCGGCGTGAGCGACTGGAACGACACGCCGCGCACGTAGCCCTCGATCTCGCCCCCGCGGATGACGCGCGCCGACTGCGTCGAGAAATGGAAGTTCTGGCGCTTGTCGTCGAGCGAATACGACGCCGGCGCGTCCAGGAGGAGCCCGCGGTCGACGCCGCGGAGCAGCTCCCGGTAGGTGAACGAGCCGGGATCGAGGCTCACGTTCACCATCCGGACGATCGGAAAGTGCTGCCACCCTTCCGCGCGCGCGGAGCCGATCGCGATCGGGACGCCGAGCGCGCCGGCGGTCTCGCGCGAGGTGAGGTAGCCGACGAAGATCCCTTTGTCGACGAGCTTCGTGCGCATGGCCGGAACGCCGTCGTCGTCCCACCCGAACGTGCCCATGCCGTGCGGCACCGTCGCGTCCGCCGTCATCGAGACGTGCGGCGAACCGTACCGGAGCCGGCCGCGGTCCTGGGGCCACATGAACGTGGTGCCAGCGAACGCGACCTCGTGCTCGAGCAGCCGGTCCGCCTCGGTCGGATGCCCGCAGGACTCGTGGACGAGCAGCGCGAGGAACTCCGGCGCGAAGACGAGCGTCGTCGGGCGCTCCTCCGCGAGGGGCGCGTCGAGCGTGGCCTCGGCGTCGTCGCGGTAGCGCCTGGCGCGCGAGGGGAGGTCGAGCTCCTCGATCCATTCCCAGCCGGCCTGGCGGGTCAGCCGGGAGTCGTAGCGCTGCGCGGGCTTCGCGCCGGCCTTCACCGCGAGGACCGAGAGGCCCGCGCCGCTCTCGACGATCTCCTGCGACACGTCGGTGCCGTCGCTCGTGATGAGACGCTTGCGCGTGCGGTACGCGGCGACGGACGAGCGCCGCGTCCTCACGTTCGGGCCCGCGGCCGCCTCGTCGACCGCACGGAGATGATCGATCCGCTCGGCGAGCGGGACCGCGAACGGATCTCGCGCGACCTCCGAGCGGTATTCCCCGCGCTGCGGCGCGAGGGGCGCGAGCTTCACCGTCCGGCGCTGGACCGATGCGGACGCCTCGGCGCGCCGGAACGCGTCGTCGATGATCCCGCGCAGCGCCGCGTCGTCCGCGCGGTCGGTCGCCGCGAAGCCCCACGCGCCCCGGTGCACGACGCGGAAGCCGACGCCGCGATCCGACGTGCGCATGACCGACTCGACGGCGCCGTCCTTCACGTTGACGGCCTCGTGCTCGCGCTCGACCGACCGCGCGTCCGCGTACGTCGCGCCCCGCGACGCCGCCAGAGCCACGAGGTCGGCAAGCCGCGCCTCCACCGGAGAGCGCAGCCTACGCCGGAAGGCGCGCTCGTCAGCGCCCGCGCGTGAACGAGACGATCGCCACGAGCGCGATACGGGTCGGCTCGACTATAGGACCCGGCGACCGCTACACTGGCGAAAACGGCGCGCGCGACGACTGAAGTGTTCGTGAAGAACGCGCTCGCGGCCGAGGCCTGGTCACGGACCGGGTAGCGGACGAGGGAGAGCAAAAGCGCGAGATCGTGGTGAGACTCCGCGATCCGCGAACGAGTCAGGCGGCGTGCGAGCCCATACGGAGAAACACTATTGCCTGACGTCGCCCTCCTAATTGACTGGGAGAACGTCTACTACACGCTTCGCCAGCACACCACGGGCGCGCTGCCCTCGACGCTCTCGATCCTGCAAGCGATCCTGCAGAAGGCCGCCGAATTCGGCCCGGTCCGGGTGAAGCTCGCCATCTTCGGCCAGGAGGTCGCCGCGCAGGACGAAACCCTCCTCATGGCCCTCGAGTTCACCGGGATGGAACCGATCGCGGTCGCGCAACGCATGAGCGGCCGGCTCCTCAAGGGACGGTCGGATGCCGTCCTCATCACGCGCGCCCTCAAGCTCCTGTACAAGGAGCGGCCGGACCTCGAGGTCTGGTTCATCGTGTCCGGCGACCGCGACCTCAACGCACTCTGCAAAGCGATCAAGGACGAGGACAAGAAGGTCTACCTCATCGCGGGCGACAAGTCGCTCGCGAACGAGCTCCGCGACTCGCCATACCTCCGCGACGGCGTCTACCTGCTCGAGGACCTCATCCCCGAGGCGCGCTGGACGCGTACCGGCGGGCTGCGCACCGACGACACGCAGGCCGACAAGCCGGCCATCGAGCAGCGGCGGCCGCGCGGCGTGCGCACGCGGATCCGCGCCGGCCGCGCGGAGCCGCACGTCCCCGCGGTGGTCCCGACGGCCTCGCCCGAGTCGGAGAAGGAGCAGCGCCGCCTCGCGGTGCTCCTCCTCGATCAGCTCGTGGCGCTCCACGCCCGGGCCATGCCGCGCTCGGACTTCGTCAACTCGGTCGTTCCGCTCTCGGAGAAGGAGGCCTCGAGCGTCCTCGAGCAGCGTATCGACGCCGGCATCGAACAGGGAACCGTCCTCGCGAAGTCCGAGGGGCGAGCCCGCGCCAAGGCGAAGCAGCTGCTCTCGCCGAACATGACGTCGCCGCTCGTCGCCGAGACGTTCTTCCACCTCGTGCGCGTCCTGCGCCGCATCGACACGGTGACGAGCCGGGACACGAGGCGGATCCCGGCGGTCGAGGCTCTCCTCGATCCGCTCTCGCGGGCCGACCAGCCGGGCGGCCTCGCTCGCGGGCGCTCGCAGCGGCGGCTTCTGCTCGAAACGCTCTTCAACATCGCCGAGGAGCGCGGTGCCATCGCGACGGAGCAGGTTGACCGCGAGGGCCGTCAGATCACGATGTGCTGGCTCGTCGAGGACCATCCGCTCGTCGTGTACGCGCGGCAGCCCGCCGCCGCGATCGTCCACCTCTTCAACTTCGTCACGTCGACGAAGGCCAAGGGCGAACGTGTCGACTGGGTGAACGCGGCACTCTTCGCCGAGCTCCTGTCGCGCGTCGAGGGCGACAACCTCGAGTCCAACCTCCGCCGTGCGGTCGAGCGTGGCGTCATGCGCGCCGAGGAGCACGGCAAGAAGGCCGGCTACGTCATCGATCCGCAGAATGAGGAGGCCCGCACGATCCTCGGCGAGTTCGACCGTCTCAACGGGCAGGCCAGGGCTCCGATCGCCGCGCTCCCGGCGCCCGCCCTCGCGGCCCTGCCGGCGCCGGCGACGTCGAGCGAGGCGGAGCCGAGCGCAGCCGCCGCGGTCCCGGCGAAGAAGCGCACGCGCCGCGGCACGCGCGGCGGGCGCGGGAGACGCGGCGGCCGCGGGCGGCGCCGGCCCGGAGCGTCGGCGAGCGAAGTGAGCACGGAGGGCGACGCCGCGAGCGCGTGAGCGTAGCGAGCCGGCCCCGCCTCGTCGTCGTCACCGGGGCGCCGGGGACCGGGAAGACGACGCTCGCGCTGCGCCTCGCCGCGACGCTCTCACTGCTGCTCCTCGCGAAGGACCGCCTCAAGGAGCCGCTCATGGACGCGCTCGGCGTCGGGGATCTCGCGACGCAGCAGCGAATTGGCGCCGCCAGCTACGAGCTCATGTACCGCATCGCGACGTGGTCGCTCGACGCGGGGATCGGCCTGGTGCTGGAGGCGAACTTCGTGCGTGGCCGCTCGGAGGCGGGACTGCGGCCGCTCGTCGCGCGCGCCGAGGCGCGGCAGGTGGTCTGCGTGTGCGACGAGGCGACACGACGAGCGCGCTTCGCCGGCCGCGCCGAGCGTGGGGACCGCCATCCGGGTCATCTCGATCGGCTCGTCCTCGACGTGTGGGACGAGCGCCCCGTGTCGGTCCACGCCGCTCTCGACCTCTCGATCCCGACCCTCGTCGTCGATACCGGCGATGGGCGCATACCGGACGATGACGAGATCCTCCGCTTCGTCACGTCTACTCGACAGAACGGTCACAGAGCGAACAACCGCAATGACAGCCCGTCATGAGGCACCGCAACTGCTGGGGCTTCGAGGCATGGGGCTGCAAGAGGCGCGGCGTGTGGTGCTTGTCGTGGAGGACGATCGACCGGTCGGCGAGCTGCTCGCCGG
>VBDU01000080.1:7468-116610 GCA_005883625.1 Chloroflexota bacterium
CGCGCACGTGCGCAGCTAGCCGGCGCGCTCCCGCAGCGAGCGCGCCTTGCGCTCCTTGGCGACCTGCCGAACTTCGTCCGCCGTCGTCTGCGAGCTCTCGAGGAGGCGCCGAAACGTGGCGCGATCGATGGCCATCGCCTCGACGGAGGTCCTCGCGCGCACCGTCGCGTTGCGCGGAGCATCCGCGAGCAGGCCGATCTCGCCGAAGTATTCGCCCGGGCCGACGCGGTTCACGACCTCCTCGGCGCCGTCCGGGTGGCGCTGGGTCACCTCGGCCTCGCCTTTGATCACCATGTAGAGGCGGTCGGACTCCTCCCCCTCCCGCACGATGACGGTCCCCGGCGAGAAGACGAGGAGCTCCGCGCGCGCAGCGGCCTCCGCGACCTTCGCCTTCGGCGCGGAGGGGAACTCCTGCTCGGCGTGCTTGAGCTCCTCGATGTAGCGCTCGGCGTGAAGCACGGCGGTCGTCGCGTCACCCACCGCGGTCGTGATCTGCTTCGCGAGCTGGGCGCGGGTGTCGCCGACCGCGTAGACGCCCGGGATGTTCGTCTGCATGTATTGGTCGGTGATGAGGTAGCCGTTCTTGTCGTGATCGATGTGATCGGCGAAGAGATAGCGCCCCACCGGCTTGAAGCCGATGAACACGAACACGCCGTCCACGTTGACGCGCTCGGTCCGGCCATCGCGCTCGATCTCGATCCACTTCACGTCGCCGTCCCCGCCGATCTCCTTCACCGTCGCCGGGGTGATCGCCTCCACCTTGTCCAGGCCAAGGAGGCGATCCTGGAGGATCCCCTGCGCCCGGAAGTCCGTGCGGCGGTGCACGACGTAGAGCTTCTTCGCGAAACGCGTGAGGAAGAGCCCCTCCTGGAACGCCGAGTCGCCGCCGCCGATCACGGCGAGGTCGGAGCCCTTGAAGAACGCGCCGTCACAGACCGCGCAGTACGAGACCCCGCGGCCGTGGTACTGCTCCTCACCGGTGACGCCGAGCTTCGTCGGCTCGCCGCCCACGGCCACGATGACCGCGTACGCGCTGATGGTCGAGCCGTCGGCGAATTCGACGATCTTCCGGTCTTCGTCGACGCGGATCTGCTTCACGGGCTTGTACGTCTCGACCTTGAGGCCGAATTTGAGCGCGTGCTCGGCCATCCGCTTGGAGAGCTCCGCGCCGGTGATCGACTCGATGCCGGGATAGTCCTCGATGAGCTCCGTGTTGAGGATCTCGCCGCCGAGATCCTTCTGCTCCACGAGGAGCGTGCTCATGTTCGCGCGGGCCGCGTAGAGCCCCGCGGTAAGTCCGGCGGGACCACCGCCGATGATGACGAGATCGAGGTGGGTCAACGACGGTCCTTTCCCGGAAGCTCTCTCACACTAGAACAACTGGGTATTCCCGAACGCTACCTCGCGCTCGGTGACTCGTTCACCATCGGCACCGGCACGACACCGGATCGCTCGTTCCCCGCGGTGCTTGTTCGACTGTGGCGCGAGAGCGGTCGCGAGGTCGAGCTGCGGAACCCCGCGGTGAACGGCTACACGACCGACGACCTCATCCGCGAGGAGCTCCCGCTCATCACGGCCTTCCGTCCCACGTTCGCGACGGTGCTCATCGGCGCGAACGACCTCGTCGCGGCGGTTCGCGGTCCCGACGCTTCCCGCGACGCGGAGCAGCGCTACGCGCGCCAGCTCGTACGCATCTTCGACGCGCTCGCCGGCGTCGACGTCGTCGCGCTCCCGCAACCGGACTGGTCGCTCGCGCCGATGGGCGGCGACTTCGGCGATCGCGCGGCGGTCGCGGGCGAGATCGCGCGCCACAACACTGTCATGCGCCAGGTCGCGGAGCGTGCCGGGTCGCGCTACGTCGATCTCTTCCCGCTCATGCGCGGGCAGGCAGGGCGCGGCATGTTCGCGCCCGATGGGCTCCATCCCTCGGCCGAGGCGTACGGGGAGTGGGCGAAAGAGCTCGCCGCGCGGATCTAGGCGCCGGGAGACGGCTTCGTGACCATGAGGAACACGATCACGAGGACGATGACCGCGACGAGGATGCCGACGAAGCGAGCGTTGCTCGACGCTCGGCGGTAGTCCTCGCTCTCGGGGCCTCCCGTCTCGAGCGCCCGGATCTGACCGCGCAGCAT
The DNA here is from genome assembly GCA_005883625.1 of Chloroflexota bacterium. Classification (GTDB taxonomy): domain Bacteria; phylum Chloroflexota; class Limnocylindria; order P2-11E; family P2-11E; genus 3-1-20CM-2-70-9. The sequence continues at coordinate 9,601 of VBDU01000080.1, forward strand.
CGGCGTGTACACCGCGAAACCGAGGACGATCGCGATGACGTAAAGGACGATGCCGCCGGCGATCCAGAACGTCGTGAATCGCAGATCGCCGAGCAGGACCATCGTGACGCCGGTCACCGCGAGGAGGACATAGGCCGGATTGGCAAAGCGGTCGTCCAGCACTTTGATCGTGCGGAGCACGTGGCTCTGGGTCGCCTGCGGAGCGCCGGCCGCACGGGCGAGCCAGATCCCGTAGGTGGCGTTGGTCCCGACCGCGATGATGGCGAAGAGGACGTGGAAGAACTTCACGATGACGAAGAGGCTCACCGGCGGCGCAGTCTAGGTCCGCGCGACCACCGGGATCGCCGCGCCCGTGACGCCGCTCGCCTCATCCGAAGAGAGGAAGACCACGACGGCCGCGATCTCGTCCGGCGAGGCCCAGCTCCGGGGATCGGCCTTCGGCAGCGCCGCGCGGTTCTGCGGCGTGTCGATGATCCGTGGGAGGACCGTGTTCGCGGTCACGCCGTCCCGCTTGAGCTCCTCGGCGAGCGACTCCGTCCAGCGCACGAGCGCGGCATTCGCCATCGCGTAGCCCGCCGCGCCCTTCTCGCCTTTCAGCGCCGCCATCGAGGCCACGCTCACGACGCGCCCGTGGCCGCGCGCGCGCATGGGCCGCAGGCAGGCCGCCGTCGCCGTGACGGCGGTCGCGACCTTCTGGTCCCAGGAGCCGCGATACGCGCCGAGGTCGCCGTCGGCGGCCGAGCTCGTCGCGTAGCCGCCGACGAGGTTGGCAACGATGTCGAGCCGTCCCCAGCGCCGGACGACCTCCTCGACGAGCCGATCCATCGCCGCGCGGTCGGCGGGGTCAGCCGCGATCACCACGAGACCTGGATCGTCGCGGTCTCCGGCCAAGTCGGCGAGCGCCGCGCGGAGCCGCTCGCCCTTCGCGACGTCGCGCACGGCGGCGGCGACGTGCGCGCCCTGCGCGAGGTACGCGCGGGCGACCGACGGTCCGAGGTTCCCGGTGCCGCCGGTAAGTACTACGGCGCGCTTCGAGAGGTCGAACACGCGCCCTAGTATCGACGTGTGAGCGTGCTCGACCGCGTTCGTCATCCGCGGGATCTCCGCGTGCTCCAGCGGGACGAGCTGCTCGCGCTCTGCCAGGAGATCCGCGAGTTCACGGTCGAGAGCGTGCAGAAGACGGGCGGGCACATCTCCTCGAGCCTCGGCACGGTCGAGCTCACGATCGCGCTGCATCGGGTGTTCGACTCGCCGCGCGACAAGCTGGTCTGGGACACCGGCCATCAGGCGTACGTCCACAAGATGCTGACCGGGCGCAAGGACCGCTTCCACACGCTCCGCCAGTTCGGTGGCATCAGCGGCTTCCTCGCGCGGGACGAGTCGGAGCACGACGTGTTCGGCGCCGGCCACGCTGGGACGTCGATCTCCGCGGCGCAGGGCATGGCGATCGCGCGAGACCTGAAGCGCGAGGACCACCACGTGGTCGCGATCATCGGCGACGGCGCGCTCACCGCTGGAATGGCGTTCGAGGGCCTCAACAACATCGGCCACATGCATACGCGCGTCATCGTCGTGCTGAACGACAATGGGATGAGCATCGCCCCCAACGTGGGCGCGGTCTCTCGCATGCTCGAGGCGCTCCGCACGGCCACCCCGTACCGCGGCGCGAAGCAGATCGCACGGCAGGTCATCGACCATATGCCGGGCAGCGACCTCGCCGAGGAGACTCGCCGCCGCCTCTTCACGAGCCTGAAGGCGCTCCTCATCCCGAACCTGCTCTTCGAGCAGCTCGGCTTCACGTATCTGGGACCGGTGGACGGGCACGACCTGTTCGCGGTGGAGAGCGTCCTCGAGAAGGCGCGCGACTTCGGCGACGGCCCGGTGTTCGTGCACCTGCACACGCAGAAGGGCCAGGGCTACGGACCGGCGGAGGACGACAACGTGAAGTGGCACGGTGTCTCGGCCACCGGCGCCGCGAAGCCGGCCGGGCCGCAGTACACGGCGGTCTTCGCGGATACCGTTCGCGAGATCCTCAAGGCGGACCCCCGCGCCGTCGCCATCACCGCGGCCATGCCCGGCGGCACCGGGATGCAGGCCCTGTTCAAGGAGTTCCCCGAGCGGCTGTTCGACGTCGGGATCTGCGAGCAGCACGCCGTGACGTTCGCCGCGGGACTGGCGACACAGGACATCGTCCCCATCGTCGCGGTCTACTCGACCTTCCTGCAGCGTGGCTTCGACCAGGTCGTCCACGACGTCGCCGTGCAGGGCCTCCCGGTGGTCTTCGCGATGGACCGCGGCGGCATCGTCGGCGACGACGGCCGCACGCATCAGGGCGTCTACGACATCGCGTTCTTGCGGATCCTCCCCGGAATGACGCTCATGGCGCCCAAGGACGAGGCCGAGCTCCGGCAGATGGTCTGGACCGCATACCGCCATGCGGCGGCCCGCCGCGGTCCGATCGGGGTCCGGTTCCCGCGCGGCACCGGCACGGGCGTCCCGCTGGACGCGCCGCTCGCCGAGGTGCCGATCGGCGTCTCCGAGACCTTACGCGAGGGAACGGACCTCGTGATCCTCGCCTACGGGCATCCCGTGAGCGCCGCGCTCGAGGCCGCCGAGGCGCTCGCGCGGGACGGGCTCGAGGCGACGGTCGTGAACGCGCGCTTCGCCAAGCCTCTCGACGCCGAGCGCATCCTCGCGCTCGCCGCCGCGACCGGGCGCTTCGTCACGGTGGAAGAACACGTCGTCGCCGGCGGCTTCGGGTCCGCGGTGAGCGAGCTCCTCGCCGAACGGGGCGCCCGCGTGGAGCTCGAGATGATCGGTATCCCCGACGAGCACGTCGACCACGGCGCGCAGAAGCTCTGGCGCCGCCACTACGGACTCGACGCGGACGGGATCGCCGCCGCGGTGCGTCGCCGCTGGCCGCAGCTCGTGCGGACACGCGAGCCCGAGGAGAGCGCGGGCTAGGCGTCGCTCGTGACGGCTCGGACCTCAGCGCGCGGTCGGCTCGACGAGGCGTAGGCCCGAGAAAGCGCTCCGGTAAAAGCCTCGATCGCGCGTAAGCAGGCGATCCGCCTGGGATCGCGCATGTGCGCCGACGAGAAAGTCGGCGATGACCCGCTCACGCTCCCCGCCTCGTCGACGATAGGAGCGCCAGGCATCGCCCGCGAGAGCAGCTGCCTTCATGTCCAGAGGGGCCAATGTGACGCCAAGGGTCTCGAGCGTCCGCGCGGCCAGCTCGCTTGGCGAGAAGGTCGCGCTCACTTCCGCCCACACCACATCGCACGCGACAAGCCCACCTTCGCTCGGGCATCTACGCGACGCATCCCGCGAGAGCGGTCCGAAGGTCGGGTCAGGGACGAAGACATCGAGCAAGACATTCGACTCGACGGCGGTGATCACCTACGCCTCCGCGGTCCACGGAGGCGGTCGATCACCGCGTCGGTGGAGGTGCGCAGCTTCAGGACCCCATACACGGCATGGAGCGGATCGCGCTGCCCCGCCTTTCTCGCGACGAGGCGCCCCGCCTCGTCGTCGAAGTCGAGGACCTCGCCGGGCCGGATGCCAAGACGCTCGCAGCTTCTTGGGGGCGGTAGCGCGGCGTCGCGCGAGCCCGAGCCTAGGCGGCCGCCGGCCTCGCGAGCAATGCGTCGACGCGGGAGACGAGCACCTCCACGTCGAACGGCTTTGTGAACACGTCACGCACGCCCTGGTGATCAAGCGCGTCGCGGGCCCGCTCGGCAGACGCCGTCAGGAAGATCACGGACATGCCGGCCGTTCGGGCGTCGCCGCGGAGCAGGTCGAAGACGTCGAGCCCATTCATGCCGGGGAGCCATACGTCAAGGATGAGGAGGTCCGGGGGCGCCGCGGCGACGGCATCGATGACGAGAGCACCGTTGGCCACGTGCTCGGTCGTCACGCCGAGGCGCTCCTCGAGCACCTTCGCGAGCAACGCTCCCGTGTCGGGATCGTCCTCGACGATGAGGACCCGCTTCACACGACGAAGATCATCGCGAGGATCCGCAAGAACATGCGCTCGTGCGTGCAGACGGAACAGCGACACATGCGTGGCTCAGAACGCAAGGGGCGTGCCAGCCCCGCGGGCTAGCGGCGAGGCGAGGACGTGGGCGGGCGGGGCGTCTCCGGACGATCGCTATCGATCGGGCGCGGGGTGATCGCCGGGCGCGACGTCTCGTTCGTGCGGGGCGTCGCGGTCGGCCGTAGCTCGGTACCGGGGCGCTGCGTGCGATCCGGTCGCCCGGTCGGCGCGATGCGCCTCTCTTCGTCCTTCGCGCGCTCGACGTTCGGGCGGGCATCGTCCGGCAGGCGCTCGTCGATCGTCTCGAGCACCGCGTCATGTTTGGACTTCGCCGCGTCGGCGACGTCGTCCGCGGCGTCGCGCTTCTCCTCACTCGGCGCGGCCTTCAACGTGTCGACCGCTCTCGCGAACCGCTCGACCGCGGCGGCGTATTCCGCCGACGCGGTCGGCGCGGCGGCAGGTCGCTCGCGCGTCGCCTCGCTGAGCTCGGCGAGCCTGCGGTCCGTGAGATCGGAAAGGAGCTGCACGCGTGCGACGTCGTCGAACGTGAATGTGAACGCGACCTCCTCGGTCGCACGCTTCACGCCGAAGAGGGGGTCTCCCGCCAGGCTCGAGGCGGCGACGGTGCCGGCGACCGTGATGACGGCGAGCGTTACCGCGCCCGCGGCGAGCGCGGGACGGAGCCACAGGAGGGGCGAGCGTGCCGGCCGCGGCGACAGGATCGTTTGCGCCTCGCGCATGAGCTTGTTGCGGAGCTCGGCGCGGAACGCGTTGCGCATCACCGGACGGGCGAAGCGCTTGGCGAGGTCTCGGTCGAGATCGTTCATGCGAGCGCCTCACGGGAGGGGATGAGCTCGCGGAGCGCCGCGAGGGCGCGGAACTGGATGCCGCGCACGGTCCCTTCGCGCTTGCCCACGAGCGTGGCGATCTCCGCCGTCGTGTGGCCCTCCATGTAGCGGAGGACGATCACTTCCTGCTGAAGAGGCGTGAGACGCCGCATGGCCTCGCGGACGACCTGGCTGTCGGAGAGTGCGAGGAGGTTCGCATCCGGCTCGACGACCTGGTCGGCGTTCGGATGCGCGAGCGCGTCCTCGAACGAAACCTGGGTGCGGGCGCGGCGGGCGCGATCGATGACCGCGTTGCGGGCGATGCGGTACAGCCAGGCGAGGAACGCCTGCCGCGGCTCGTACCGGGGTATCGCCTTCATAGCCCGCATGAACACCTCGCTCGTCAAGTCCTCGGCCTCGGCGTCGTTGCGCACCCGGTAGAAGACGTAGCGGTAGACCGCGTCGACGTACCGGTCGTACAGGGCCCCGAAGGCCGCGGGCTCACCCTTTCCGGCGCGAATGGCGAGATTCGCGTCCTCAGCGGTCGCGCCACCCGGCCTAACGCGCTCGGCTTCCACGGTGTTAGTCAGCGCTCAGCGTAACGACGCCAGATAGGCGACCAGTGCGTCCAAGTCGCCAGGCAAGAGGCTGCGATCGAGCCCGCGGGGCATCGAATCGGTGTATCCGGGGACCACGTACGCCCCCGGGTCGACGATCGATTCGCGCAGGTAGGCCTCCGCGCTCATCCCCGTCCGCCGAGTCGCTGCGACCGAACCGACATGGTCGAGGGGCGGGCCGAGGCGCTGGCCGAAGAGGTTCGGCTCGTGGCAGCTGCCGCAGTTCAGGGCGCGGTACACCTGCCCGCCGCGGGCGACCGGGTCGGTGGCCGGCGGCTCGGATCCGCACGCGGCGACCAGCACCGCTACGAATGCAACGAGCACGGGGGCCGGCGGGCAGCGCGTCCCGACGACTCGTCCCATCATGCGGACGGTGGAGGCCTGCGCATCGCTCCACGATGCCACGGTGGTGATCGACGACCGCGTGATCCTGCGCGACGTCTCGCTCGAGATCGGTCCCGGCCTCACCGTCCTGCGGGGACCCAACGGCGCCGGAAAGACGACGCTCCTGCGCGCGCTCGCGGGTCTCGTCCCGCTCGCCCGGGGGCGGCGCCAGGCAACCGGAGAGCTCCTCTACATCGGACACCGCCCGATGTTGCTCCACGGCCTCACCGCGCGCGAGAACCTCACGTTCTTCGCGCGCTTCCGCGGCACGCCCGCCGACGGGGTCGCCGGCGCGCTCGCCGCGTGGGGCCTCGCCGACCGCGCCGACCGCTCCGTCGAGACGCTCTCCGCCGGCGAGCGTCGCCGCGCGTCGCTGGCGCGCCTCGACGCCGAGGCAACGGGGCTGGTGCTCCTCGACGAGCCGTTCGCCGATCTCGACGACGCGGCCGTCTCGCGCCTCGGCGAGGCGATCGCGCGAGCTCGCGGTGACGGTCGGGCGGTCATCGTCGCGACCCACGCTCGCCACGAGCTCGACCAGGATGGCGCCCGGCGCGTCGGAATCGCCGCCGGCGCACTCACCACGCCATGACCGGGCTCGCGCGCGTCGGACTCGTCGCGTCCCGCGAGCTTTCGGCGGAGCGGCGCCAGCCGGATGGCGCCGTCGCGGCGGTCACGTTCGTCGCGGTGCTCGTGCTCCTCGAGAGCCTCGTCGTCGGTCCGAGCAGGGCGCGCGACGCCACAGTCGCCGCGGCGCTCTTCTGGATCGCCCTAGCGTTCGCGGCGATCGTCGTCGCGATGCGTTCGTTCGACCGCGAGCTCGACGACGACGCCCTCGATGCGCTCGTCGTGCTGCCGGGCGGGCGCGACGCGCTCTTCGGAGGCAAGGTGCTCGCGCTCGCCGCGACGCTCGGCCTCGTCGCGCTCGTCGGCGGCGTCCTCTCGCTCGTGCTTCTGGACCTGCCGCTCGCGCTGCCGGTGCACGTCGTCCTCGTCGTCGTGCTTGGAGTCGTCGCGCTCGCGCCGGTCGTCGTCGTCGACGTCGTGCTCGCGTTGCGCTTGCGCGCGCGAGCGGCGCTCGTCCCGATCCTCGCGCTGCCGGTCCTCGTGCCGCAGCTCGTGTCCGCGACGCAAGGCGCCGCGGCCGCGCTCACCGGCGACGCGACCGCGGCGCTCGCATGGTCAGGGATCCTCCTCGCCTTCGCGCTGGTATATGGAGTCGTGGGCCTTACCATCGTCCCAGCGGCCATCGAATGATCGAAACGACGTTTCCGCGCGGCTTCGCGCTGCGCATCCGTCCCTGGCTCGGCATCGCGGCCGCGGCGTCGTTCGCGGTGGCGAGCGTCATGGCGCTCGCGTGGGCGCCGACCGATGCCGTCCAGGGCGACGTCTATCGGATCATGTACGTGCACGTTCCCGCGGCGTGGCTCGCCTACCTCGCGTTCGTCGTCGTGTTCCTTGCCTCCGTCGGCTGGCTCTGGTCCAAGCGCCCCTGGTTCGACGCCGCCGCGGTGGCCTCGGCGGAGATCGGCGTCCTTTTCACGGGCCTCGCGCTCGTCGCGGGGTCCATCTGGGCGAAGCCCACCTGGGGAGTGTGGTGGACCTGGGAGCCGCGTCTCGTGACCACCGCGGTCATGTTCGTCATGTACGTGGGCTACCTGCTTCTGCGGAGCCTCTCGACCGATTTCGATCGCCGCGCGACGCGCGCGGCGATCCTCGGCGTCATCCTCGTCCTCGACGTACCGATCGTGCACCTCTCGGTGCTCTGGGCGAACTCGCTCCACCAGCTCCCGACGGTGCTCCGTGCGGGCGGCTCGCCGGCTCTCGACAGCGCCATGCTGCTCACGCTCATGGTCTCCGTGGCCGCGTTCACGCTCGTCTACCTGTACTTCATGAGCGCACGGGTCGCGATCGAGCTCTCTCGAAGGATGACAATCTGGGGGGCCGCGGGGGCACAGCCCCCGCGACTGCCATGATCTTCGTCGTCGCCGCGTACGCGATCGTCTGGGGCGCGCTGCTCGTCTACCTCGTGTCCCTGCGCGCACGTGGTGCTTGATCACCTGGGGTCGCGGCGCGTCCTGCTGATCGCGGCGCTCGGTGCCGCGGTGATCATCGGCGCCTTCGCCGCCCAGAACCTCGCGAGCTCGACCGTGTATTACCTGACTCCAAGCGAGGCGCGTGATCGGAAGATCCCCGCGGGTCAGACGGCGCGGCTCGGTGGTCAGATCGAGGCGGGCACCCTGCGCTACGACCCCGCGACCCGCGACCTGCGGTTCGTCATCGGCGACGGGACCGCGCGCGTCGCGGTGATCGGGAGCGGCGCGCCACCGGCCCTGCTTCGCGAGGGCGCGGGCGCGGTCGTCGAGGGGACGTTCGCGGCGGACGGGACGTTCCGCGCGACACAGGTCATCGCGAAGCACGACGAGGTCTACACCGCGCCCACCGCCGGGGCGCCTGGAAACGGGACGCGCGGGCGCTCGCTTCGGCGCGGCTCGCCGCCGCCATCACGCTCGGCCTGGTCGCGCTCGCCGCCGGCGCGATGACGGCGGCGCTCGCCACGCACGACTTCTCGATCCTCTACGTCGCCGCGAACAACGCGCGCGAGACCCCGCTCTTCTACAGCGTCATCTCGCTCTGGGCCGCGCTCGAGGGCTCGATCCTCCTGTGGACGCTCGTCCTAGCGGGCGCGACGACGTTCGTCGCCTTCCGCAGCACCGCGACGCTCCCCCGCCTCGCGACGACCGCGCTCGCGGTGCTCTTTGGGATGGTCGCGTTCTTTCTGCTCCTCGTCACGACGCCGGCGGCCGATCCGTTCGTGCGTCTCGCGTTCCCGCCGGAGAACGGGCGAGGGCCGAACGCGCTCCTCCAGAACCACCCGCTCATGGCGCTGCACCCGCCGCTCCTCTACCTCGGCTACGTGCTCTTCTCGGTCCCGTTCGCGTACGCCCTCAGCTCCCTCATCCTCGGCGAAGGCGGAGACCGCTGGCTCGTCGCGACGCGCCGGTTCGCGCTCGCGTCGTGGGCGCTCCTCGGCGTCGGCATCGTCGCCGGCGCGTGGTGGAGCTACGCGGTGCTCGGCTGGGGCGGCTACTGGGCATGGGACCCCGTCGAGAACGCCGCGATCATGCCGTGGCTCACGGCGACGGCGTACCTGCATTCGGTGATGGTCGAGGAGAAGCGACGGCTTCTGCGGACGTGGAACCTCACCCTCGTGATCGCGACGTTCGCCCTCACGATCCTGGGGACCTTCCTGACCCGGAGCGGTGTCGTGAACAGCGTCCACTCGTTCACGCAGTCCGCGATCGGCCCGCTCCTCCTCGGGTATCTCGTCGCGCTCCTCGTGCTCTCGGTCGGCCTGCTCCTCTGGCGCTCCTCGCGGCTCGTCGACGCCGGCACACTCGGTGCGCCGCTCTCCCGCGATGCCGTGTTCCTCTTCCAGAACGTCGTCTTCATGGCCGCGACGCTCACCGTGCTCCTCGGGACGCTCTACCCGCTCTTCGCGGAGGCGATCAGTGGCGCGCAGCTGTCCATCGGCGGTCCGTACTTCGACCGCGTCGAGGTCCCGCTCGCGCTCGCGCTCCTCTTCCTCATGGGCGTCGGTCCGCAGCTCCCCTGGCACGGTGCCTCGCGGGCGACGCTCGAGCGTCAGTTCACCGCGCCGGCGCTCGCCGCGGCCGCGGGCGCGCTCGTCGCGCTGGCTTCGGGCACGACCGGCGTGGCGCCGGTGCTCACGTACGCGCTCGCCGGCTTCGTGACGGCGACGATCGTCCAGGAGTTCGCGCGTGGCGTGCGCGCGCGGCGGACCCTCCACGGCGAGGGCGGCGCGACCGCGTTCGCGAACCTGTTCCGACGCAACGGCCGGCGCTACGGCGGCTACGTCGTGCACTTCGGGATCGTGCTCGTCGCGCTCGCGGTCGCGACGAGCCAGGCGCGCACGGCCGAAGCGGAGCGGACGCTCGCTCCCGGCGACACGCTCTCCGTCGGCGGGTACACGGTGCAGCTCGTCGCGCTCCGCGCCGTGCACGAGCCACAGCGCGACTCGGTGGTCGCCGACCTCGCGATCGCCGGCAACGGCGCGGACCAGCAGCTCCACCCGGCGCTCGTGCAGTATCCCAACACCACGCAGGCCGTGGGCTCGCCCGGCATCGCCGCCGGAGCGCGCGACGACCTCTACACGATCCTCGCCGCGTACGACGCGCGTGGCCACGCCTGGGCGACGCTCCGCGTCCGCGTCATCCCGCTCGTGTCGTGGCTGTGGGCGGGAGGCGGGGTCATAGGGATCGGTGCGCTCTTCGCCGCGCTTCCGCCGCCGCGGCGCCGCACGGTCGAGCTCGCGGTCGCGCACGCGGCCGCGCCGGCGAAGTGATCGGTCGCCTCGCCCGCGCCGGCATCGCGCTCGCGCTCGTCGCGCTCATCGTGATCCTCGCGCTCGCGTTCCGGCGCGATCCGCACGACATCCGGACCGGCACCGTGGGGAAGGCCGCCCCAGCGTTCACGCTTTCCCGCCTCGACGGCGCCGGCCCGATCTCGCTCTCGCAGTACGCCGGCAAGGTCGTCGTCCTCAACTTCTGGGCGTCGTGGTGCGTCCCCTGCAAGCAGGAGAACCCCGCGCTCGTCCGCGTCTACGAGCGCTACCGCATGAGCGACGTCGTCATCATCGGCGTGCTCTACCAGGACTCCACCGACAGCGGACGCTCGTACGTCCGCGACCTCGGCGTGCTCTGGCCGACCGTGGTCGACGACGACGGACGCGTCTCGCTCTCGTACGGGGTCTTCGGCATCCCCGAGACGTACTTCATCGGCCCTGACGGCGTCATCGCCGGACGCCACATCGGTCCGATCGACGAGCAGACGCTGGTGACGGGTATCGAGGCCATCCGCCCGGCGGCCGCGCGATGAGCCCGCCCGGCGGCCGCGCGAAGGGGCGGATCCTCATCGGCCTGGCCCTCGCGATCTTCGCGGTGGCGCTCGCGCTCGCGGCGCGGCCGCACGACGAGACGAACGCGGAGCGCATCGATCGCATCACGAGCGAGCTGCGCTGCCCGGTCTGTCAGGGCCTCTCGGTGAAGGACTCGCCCTCGCAGACAGCGCGCGAGATGCGCGCGCTGGTCGAGGAGCGCGTGAACGAGGGTCGGAGCGACGCTCAGATCCAGGCCGAGTTCCGTGCGGCGTACGGCGATTGGGTCTTGCTCTCTCCGCCGGTGTTCGCCTGGACGGGGCTCGTCTGGCTCGTCCCGCTCGCGGCGCTGGCCGCTGGTCTCGCCCTGGTCGCCGGCCGGTTCGGTGGAGCGCCGCCGGCGCCCGACACCGCCGCGCCGACGGCGGGCGAGATCGCGATGCTGCGCGATCGCGTCGCGCGCGAAGAGTCGGCGGACACATGACCATTGCCCTCTTCCTCGTGTTCCTCGCGCTCGGCGCGATCGCCGTGCTCTCGCCATACCGCGTCCGCCGGCTTCCCTGGCCGACAGACCCGCCCGACGCCCGCGACGACGTGGCGCGCGCGGTGAGCTCGCTCCGCGATCTTGAGTTCGCCCGGGCCGCGGGGACGATCGCGCCCGCGGACTACGCGCGCCTACGCGGAACGCTCGAGAGCGGCGCGTTCAACCGCGCCCCCGCCGACGCGCGCGCCCCCGCACCGGTCCGGACGCTGCTCATCGCGGCGCTCATCGCTTCGGTCGCGGCGGCGGTCGCGACCGTCACGCTTCCGCGCGAGGCCGGCGACCGTGCGCCCGGCGCGCCCGTGACCGGCAGCGTGCCGTCGGGTCCGTCGCTCGCGTCGCTCGAGGCGCGTGCGAAGGCGAGCTCTCGACGGGCTCGCGCTCATCCTCGTGCAGTCCAACGAGAACGACGGCGCCCTCGTCGCACTCGATCGAGTGCTCGCGTTACGGCCGCGCGATCCGGATGCGCTGTTCCTCAAGGGGCTCGCGCTCTACAAGAAGCAGGATTGGAAAGGCGCGGTCGACGTGTGGACGATCTACCTCGACGTCGGCGAGTTCCATCCGGCCGCGGACATGGTGCGTCCCCTCTACGCGGATGCGAGGAGCAGGATCGGAAGATGAGTCAGAGCTGGGCGGCGTACGAGACTCGAACTCGTGTCGCCAGATCCACAATCTGGAGCCTTAACCACTAGGCTAACGCCGCCATGTGACGACATTCAGTCGTCACATCAATTGTACCGATCGCTTCGCCTTTCCTGCCGAGTCGGCGCAGGTGTTCCGTGTCCAGGCGCGACACGGCACGATCGCCAGGTTCGGGCAAGCGGTCCTCGAGCCAGGCGGCGGCGCTAGAGGGTATTGACACGGCCCCACGGTTCGTGCACACGTCGGCAGGATGGAGCCTGCGGATCTTCGATGGCTGGCCGGACTCCTCGAAGGTGAGGGCACGTTCCTTCGGCCGGTTCCCTCGGCGCCCCGCGCTCCGCTGATCCGCCTGGCGATGACCGATCACGATGTCGTGCGGCGCGCGGCCGATGTACTCGAACGAAGCGTGGTGAGCCCAAAGAGCGAGCGCGTGCAGGGCCATCGGACGGTCTTCATGGTGACGGTCAAGGGCGCATCCGCCATCAGATGGATGCGTGTCCTGCGCCCATATCTCAGCAGGACGCGGCAGGCGCAGATCGATCGCGCTCTGGCCTGCTCGCAAATGGCCCAACGCCAGACGCCGATCCCAGAACCCGTCTTTGCCACCGAGATCGCGTCTGGGGACGCTCGATGCGATGAGGACTGGCTTGCCGGGCTTCTCGAAGGAGAAGCCTGGTTCGGCGTCGCTTCGACCGGCGAACACCGGTACCCCGGCATCAAGCTGGAGATGTCCAACAAGGAGGTTGTCCGCCGGGCCGCCGACCTGCTCGGTGTCGACCGAGTCTGGCGTCGGCGAGACGCGAGAGGAACGACGCGCGGCTGGAACGAGACATTCGGCGTTTCGGTGCGTGGCGCCCGAGCCGCAACCTTGATGCGAGGCCTTAGGGGAAGGATGGGGCAGCGTTGAATGGCATCGATCGACCGCGCTCTCGCTGCTTACACGCCACACCGTCTTGTGGACCCGCCCGACGATTGCATCGTGATCGCGTGCGGGGAGCCTCACAAAGCGCGTGGCCTCTGCCACAAGCACTACATGACGTGGTCGCGGGACAGAAGAGCGGGGAAGGCCGCCCGGATCCGCGCGCTGCGCTGACCTGACGCGACGTGCCGTGGCGCGTTTCGCTCACGACGCGAACGCGCATCGAGACGTCGCGAGATTGAGGGGATCATGAGGGCGGAGATTGACGCTCCGGGCCGTTGCCTAATCGTCGGGTAGGTCGGGGAGCTTCGGTGCGGGGATGAACCCGCGCGCTTCGCTTCGCTTGTCGGTCTTGTCGCCGCCGCTCTTGTCGCTCTTCTCGCCCCCGCTCTTGTCGCCACCGCCGCCTTTGTCTCCACCCCCACCCTTGTCGCCGCCTCCGCCCTTATCGCCGCCGGTGCCACCCTTGTCACCACCACCGCCGCCCTTGTCGCCGCCGCTCCCGCCACCCTTGTCAGCCACCGCTGTCCTTGCCGGGCTCGGGCTTCGTCCCCGGGAGCTGCGGCAGACTCGCGGGAGGCACGAAACCGCTCGGAGGCTGCGGCGGCTGCTGTTGTGGCGGTTCCTGTGGCGGGTTCGGCCGCGGCGGTTCGGGCGCCCCCCCGCGTGGTGCACCGCTGCCACGCTGACCGCCGGCGCCGGGAGCGCCGCCACCACTTTGGTCGTCCTTCTTCTTGCCGTCGTCCTTCTTCTCTTCTTCGCCGGTCTGCTGCTGCTGGTCCTTTTTCTGCTCCGCGCCGGTCTGGTCCTGACCGCCGCTGGTCGCCTGATCGCTGTCCTTCTTCGGCTCGTCCTTCTTCTGTTCGTCGGATTTCTTCTCCGACGTGTCGCTCTCGACGACCGTCGCGGTCGTGATCTCGACCTTGCCGTCCTTCGCGACCTTTCCCGAGGGAAGGCTCTTCTTCTCCTCGTCGCCGAGCTTGCGGATCTCGGTCTTGCCGTCGCCGCCCTTCCTCACTTCGACGCCGCCGGTGCCCCTTCCGGACGCGTCCGTCTTCACCTTGTCCTCGCTCTTCGTGGAGCCACCGCCGCGCTCGGTGACCGTGACGGTGACCGTGACGTCGGTCGATCCGGACGACGACCTTTTCTCGACGTGCGTCGCCAGCTTCCCGTCGTCGGAATCCGGGAGCATCACCTGCACCCTGCCGTCGACGAGCGCGACCATGGCGCCCGGCGTCTGAGAGACGACCTTGCCGTCCTTGACGCCGTTCGCTCGACCGTGGGCGTCGACGACCAGGCCGCCCTCCGCGTCGATCGTGATCACGGCCGAGCGGCCCGGTGGGGGCGTGATGTGCGGCGGCGCGATCGCCTCACCGCGACGCACGCTCCCCTGCTGGCCCGGGCCGACGAGCACCTCGCTCGTCTGTCCCGGCCGCTGCGGATCGGGCGCGCTCTGGGCGACGCGGCCTTCGTTGGTGGTGACCGTCGTCTCGGGGGACCCGTCAATGATCGCGACGTCGACCTGGAACGCGGTGCCGCGGACCGACGCGGTCGCTGCCGGCGTCCGCACCTGGTACTTGGAATCGCCCATCAGGAGCCTGGTCACGACGTGCCAGGTCCGGCCGAGGTTCTGCGTCATGTCGATGATCGTCGCGCCGCCCGCTTCCACCGAGGTCGTGTCGACGGTAAGAGAGCTGCTCGGCTCGATCTCGACGGTCGATCCCTCGAAGTACGTGAGGACGGCGCGACCATCATCGCCCGTCTCGATCGTGTCGCCTGGACCGATGACCTCGCCGTCCGCGGCCGCGGCGACGGTCGCGCCCGCGTGGCGGACGCTCACCGAGCCGCCGATCACGGTCACGGTCGTCGACGCGCCGACCGCCTGGCCGCGGTTGGGGGCCAGTACGCCGCTCACCCCGAGCGCGATCGCGAGCACGAAGGCGAGCGTCAGCCCACCGACGGCGATGCGAAGGCGCGATGAGTTACGCACGTCCCTCCCGGTGCCCACCCAGACGAGCCCCACCCTGAACGTATCGGCGTGTTGCGTGGTCGAAATTAGGCTGAACGGGAGGGCGTCTGTATCAAAAAAGTGCGTCGCGTCGTGTCAACGCGGTCGCAGACGCCGAACGTCAGAAAGTCAGCGGCGGGACGGTCGCGGAGTTGACGTTCTCTCGGCAGGGGGATGCGCGGTCGCGCTCGGCGCGATCCGGCGGTCGGCATCGGAGGTGGCCGGCGCGGCGCCCTGCGGGTGCTGCGGGGTCGCGCGGGACGGCCCCGGCGCCCGCAGGCGCGGCGTCGGCGTCGGCTTCGGCGACGGTAGCGCGCTCCGCTCCGGAGGCGTGATCGGACGGACCGCCGGCTTCCCGCTCTTCTCGAGGTCGACCCCGGTCTTGCCCTGTCCCGAGCCCGTCGATCGAGCGGTGTCGCGCACGACGATCGGGTCGGCGCCCTCGTCGGCGACGGTTGTCGTCACCGCGACATCCTTGGAGCCGTCCACGTGCGTGCCGATCCGTCCGTCGGGAACGTTCGGCAACGTCACGATCACCGCGCCATCGCGACGTTCGACACGGGCGCCCGGCGTCTGCGCGATGACCTTCCCGTCGGCGCGCACGCCATTCGCTCGTCCGAGCGAGTCCACTACGAGCGACGTCGGCGCCTCGACGCGCACCGTGACGGTCCGCTGGTCGGCAGGCTTCGGCCTGGGCTGCTCGACCGGTCGTCCCGGACGCGCGCTCGCCTGCGTGCCCGCCGTGACGACGACCTCGCTCGTCTGTCCCGGTCGCGCCGGATCCGGCGCGCTGTGAGCGACGCGACCCTCGGTCGTCACGACGGTCGCCACGGGCTCCCCGCCGCTCGTATCGACCTGGACCTCGAACTCGGTGCCGCGGACGGACGCCGTCGAAGCGGGCGTGCGGACCTCGTAACGCGAGCTCCCGGTGAGGAGCTTCGTCACGACGTGCCACGTGCGGCCGACGGCCTGCGTCATGAGGACGACCGTGCCGCCGTCCGCCTCGACGGAGAGGGTGTCGACCGACAGCGTGCTCGATGGCTCGATCTCGACTGTGGAGCCCTCGAAGAACGTAACGACCGCGCGGCCGTCCGCCGCGGTCTCGATGGAATCCCCCGCCGCGAGGAGGTCGCCGTCCGTCGCGGTGGTGACATCTCCGGATACGTGACGGACGCGCACGTCGCCGCCCAGGACCGTGATGGTCGAAGACGCGCCGAGGGCCTGGCCCGCGCCACCCGCGCCGCCGATCATGTCGAGCGCGATCGCGATGCAGAACGCGAACGCGATCGTGCCGACCGTTACACGCAGTCGTGCAGAGCGCCCCACGCCGCGCCTCCCCATGTCGGAGTCCCGGCCTCCCGGCCGCGATGCACCGACCTAGGCGTAACGGAAGCGGGCGCCTCGGCGCTCGGTTGTCGCCCCCACAAGGCGGTGTCAAGCCGGTAGCAGCCGGGAGTGGAGCCGACCTAATCGCGTGGCGGCGAATATTCGGACAACGGGACGAGGAACGGACGAGTGCGGCCTGGCTGAACGGTGAGCGGCTCCGCGAGGCCCGCCTTCGCGAAGACGGCCACGCGCAGGCCGTGCAGACGCTGAGTGGAACGCGTCCAGGCGGTGCCGCAGACGGGACACGTGAACGGTCCGTCGGCCATGCGTTCGCCGTGCGCCAGCAGGATCTTCGCGCAGCATCGCTCCACGTTCGGCTCGTGTCCGTCTGCCGCCGCGAGGTAGGGGAACTCCGCCTGTGGTCCCTTTCGGGTGCGGCGCGTAAAGGCGCGACCGTCGGCACGGCGATACTCGTCGGTCGCGATCTTCGTCCACTCGGTCGCGTCCTCTGGACAGCGGAACGCGCGGCCGACCGGATAGAAGCCGCCCCAGTCGATGATCCAGTCTTCGCAGCAGTCGGCGAGGATCGTGCGCTCGGTCCGGGGGTCCTTGCCTCCCGAGGCCCTGCGTTCCTCGTTCATCGGAGAGGGGGCCGGGGGGACGCAGTCCCGCCGACGAGCCAGCACAACACAGCTTTGAGCATGTGCATCTTGTTCTCCGCCTGATCGAGGACGACGCTCCGCGGGCCATCGAGGACCTCGTCGGTGATCTCTTCCCCGCGATGCGCGGGCATGTCGTGCATGACGATCGCGTCGGGCTTCGCGTGCGCGACGAGCTTCGCGTTCACCTGGTATCCCTGGAACGCGCGCCGGCGCCGTTCGTACTCCTGCTCCTGACCCATGCTCGTCCACACGTCCGTGTACACGACGTCGGCGCCGGTCACGGCGGCGACCGGGTCGTCCGTGAGCTCGATGCGCGCGCCGGTCTCCTTTTCGACGGCGCGGGCGAGCGTGAGGAAGCGCTCCTGCGGACCGTATCCCTCCGGCGTGGCGATCCGCAGCGTCGCCCCGGTCTTGGCGACGCACAGCATGAGCGAGTGGAGGACGTTGTTGCCGTCGCCGACGTAGGCGGTGATCGTGCCGTCGAGGCCCTTGCGCTCGCGGATCGTGAAGATGTCGGCGAGGCCCTGACAGGGATGCGAGAGGTCCGAGAGCCCGTTGATCACCGGGACGCTCGCGTAGCGCGCGAATTCCTCGATGGTCTCGTGCGCGTACGTGCGGAGGACCACGAGGTCGACGAGCCGGCTCGCGACGCGCGCGACGTCGGCGACGCTCTCGCGGCGTCCGAGGCCCACCTCCTGCGGCGACAGATACGAGCTGTGTCCACCGAGCTCGGCCATCGCCACGTCGAACGAGAGCCGCGTCCGCAGGCTCGGCTTCTCGAAGATCTGCGCCAATGCCATGCCCCGCAGCGGGGCGTCCCGGCCCGCGGTGCCCGCCTTCATCGCGGCGCCACGGTCGAGCAGCGCCACGAGCTCCCCCGACGAGAGGTCGGCGATCGAGACGAAGTGTCGGACCCTGGCGGCGACGGCCATCAACTGAGCGCGCGCAGGCGCGGCCGCCGCTCCTCGATCAGCCGCATGAGTGCGGTCGCGACGCGCTCCGGATCGTGGCGGATCGTGTCCTGCTTCAGCCATAGCTCTCGCGGCCCGCTCCACTTGTCGATGATCGGCGCCGCCACCGGACGGACCCCGAGCTCGCGGACCCGCGCGAGCTCCGCCGCCGTCGGCTCGAGGTACACGAGGCCACGCTCGGCGTAGTGGTCGCGCAGGTGATCGGGCGGCGGGTCGTCGTTCACGAGGACCGCGTCGAGACCCGAGCCGCCGAGATAGTCGCGGACGACGCGAACGTGATCGGAGATCCCGAAGCCGTCGGTCTGCCCGGGCTGGCGCGTCGTGTTCGCGACATAGACGACGAGCCCCGCCGCGTTCGCGATCGCCCTGGCGATCTCGGGCACGAGGAGGCACGCGCACACGGTCGTGAACAGGCTCCCCGGGCCGAGCGTGATGAGGTCGGCGCTCTCGATCGCCTCGACGCTGCCGTCCGTCGCCCGGACGTCGTCGTCCTTCAGATAGATCCGCTCGATCGGCGCCTTCCCCGGCGCGCGGACGTTCACCTCCTCCTCGACGACGCTGCCGTCGGCGAGCTTCGCGCAGAGGTGCGTGTTGTAGAGCGTTACCGGGAGCACGCGCCCGCGCAGGCCGAGGAGGCGCGAGGATTCTTCGACGGCGCGGAGGAACGAGCCCTCCTGTTGCGTAAGCGCCGCGAGGAAGAGGTTGCCGAACGCCATGCCGTTCAGGTCTTCGCTCTTCTCCGTCTCGAAGCGATGCGAGAAAAGCCGCACGAGGATCGGGTCGCCTTCGGCGAGCACGGTGAGCGCGCTACGGATATCGCCCGGCGCCGGCACGTCGAGCGCGATGCGGACCTTCCCGGTCGATCGGCCGGAATCGGTGACGGCGATGAGGCCCGTGATGTCGTCGGTGTGCGCGCGGAGGCCCGCCATGATGGTGGGCGCGCCGAGACCTCCGCCGACGCACACGGTCTTCGGTCCGCTCATACGGATCGATTCTGGCGGGATGCCGCGCTATGCGCGAGGCTGCATGGAGTTAGCGGTGGCGGGCGGCCTGCGCCTTCTTCACGTTGCGCCGCGCCGCGGTGCGCTGGCGTGGCGTGGTCGTGCGCTTCGGCCGGACGGTCTTCCGGCCGCCGCGGGGTCCCTTCTTCGTCGAGGCCGCGCGGAGGCTGCCCGTGCGGCGCGCGACTTTGTCGTCCTCACCGATCTCGATGCCGTGTCGTTTCGCGGCCGCGACGATCTTCCGGCGGGCCGACTCTTTGGCGGTCCCCGACTCGAACTCGGTCTGGTTCCACCGCGCCATCGCGTTGCGCACGTGAGACTCGTCGTTGAGGGGGAGGTGGCCCTCGCCTCGGCTATCGACGTAGGCGAACGTGCGCTTGTCGAGCTTCTCGCGTTTCTGGGTATCTAGCTCTGCCATTCGGGTCTCGCTCCTTTCGGATCGCGATGCGCTGCACGGCGCGTTCCGCGGAGGAGCAGCGAGAACGAGGGCGAAGAGGCCGCGGCGCCTCCTGCGATCGGCCGCTCGTACCGCTGCTAGGCTCGCGGCCGTGAAAGGTCCGACTCGTTACGTCCCGTTCTGGGCGGTGCAGTTCTTCGTCGGGGCGTTCATCGTCCTCTTCGCTGTCGCGCTCGTCGCGGCGCTCGTCGGCACGGCCGTTCGCGGTCCGACGGCGTTCTTCGACGAGCTCGGGAAGACCGTGAGCCGCGTCGCACCGCAGCCCGCAGCCGATCTGCGAAGCGACGATCAGGTGCGGTCCGTCATCCGGGCCATGCCCCAGGGCCGGCTTCGCGTCGGCGCGATCGTCGAGGAGCAGGACCGCGTCGTGTTCACCATCACCGCGGACCGTTCCGCGGTCCACGCGGCCGTCCGCCCCGGCGACGAGCTGCGGCTTGCCCGGGATGGCTCCGTCGAGATCGCGCCCACGGGGATCCCCGCCGTCATCGATCAGCTGCAGCGCGCGCTCGAGGAGCTGAAGCGCCGGTTCTTCGGGCCCTGACCGCGGCACAACGAAAGGGCCGCCCTTCGGCGGCCCCTTTCGACCATGTGAGCGCGGCCGGCTAGCTCGCCTTGCGCGCCGTCACGAACGTCCTCGCCGCGACGACCTGCCGCGCGATGAGCTCACCGCGCCAGGCCTTGCGACGCTCGAGAGCATCGGTGTACCCACGGTCGTACGCGCCGATCGCGAGGAAGCCGACGATGATCATGCCGAGCGCCACACCCGCCATCAGCCCGATCGCGAAAAGCAGCATGGGTACCCCTCTTTCTTTTTCTTCGCCCCGGCGAAGGACGTTCCGGGGCCACCTGAGCAATCGCCATGCCACGGCACGGTCGCTTCCCTGGTCGTTGCCGTTCGTTTACTTATGAGGTCCGACCGCCGGCCAGCTCCGCCTGGATCCGCCCGCGCAAGCCATCGCGGACCTGGCGGAACGTCGCCAGGCGATCGGCCTCGGGACCTTCGACCGCGGCGGGATCGGGGAAGCTCCAGTGGAGCGTCCAGGCGGCGCCGGGGAAGAGCGGGCAGGCCTCCCGCGCCGAGTTGCGGACGCAGAGGAAGAGGACGCGCTCCTTTTGAGGCCGCGACACCGACGGCGATTAGACCACCGGCGCCAGGTACATGCGCACTGAGAGAGTGGACCCGGCCGCCGACCGTCGCGCAGCGCTCGTTCCTTCACGCGGTCGCGAGGAGCGCCGCAGCGACGACACCGCACGCGATGCCGAGGAGCTGCCGCCGGGTCCAGGCCTCGCGAAGGAGAACGATCCCCAGAAGGCCTCCGAGCGCGGGGCTCGTCGCGACGAGGGGGACGATGACGCTCGCCGGCCCGAGCGAGAGGGCCGTCAGATACCCGATCGTGGCGGCCGCGGCGGCGACGAGCGTCACCGCGATGACGAGCTCGCCGCCGCGGAGAGGGCGGCTGGCGGCGAGCGGTTCATCTCGGGCGATCACCGCGCCGACCACGAGCTGGGTCAGCGCGCCGACGACGAGCAGATCGGTCGGTCCGTGGCCGGTCACGACGAGCTTCGCCGCGAACGCGCCGACGCCTTGCATCACGAGGGACGCCACGGCGAGGCCGAGCCACCCTGAGGCCGCGCCCGAGGCGGTCGGCCGGTACGCGAGCAACACCGCGCCGCCGAGGGCGAGGACGACGCCGGCCAAAGCCGATGCGCCCGGACGCTCACCGAGCAGCCCGACCGCGAGCGCGACCGTGACGGCCGGGCTCAGCGCGGTGAGCGGCGAGACGAGGCCGACCGGTCCGCGCCGTGTCGCCTCGGTCGTCACCCAGAACGTCGCGGCCATGAGCAGCGAGAGGGCGAACGCTCCAGGCAGGCCCGCCGGGTCGGGCGGCACTTCGAGCGCGAAGGGCACGTAGACGACGAGCGAGAGGATGGCGTTCAGCCGGTAGAAGTACGCCGTGGACCAGCGCGTCAGCGCCGTCTTCGTGACGACGCGCTGCACCGACCACACGAGCAGGGCGGCCACCGCGAACGGAAGCCAGGGAGTCACCGGCGGGCATAGGCTCGCACGCGACGGCGGCAGCCTGGGTTAGAGTTCGCGCGAATGAGGAGCGCCGCACCCGCGGCGAGCGGTGCGACCGCGCCGAGGGCGCGGTCTTTTTATGCCCCAAGGAGGCTGCGATGCCACGGCTTTCGCTGATGCCGAAGAAGGGCGTCTTCTTCACGCTGTTCAGCCAGCACGCGGAGAACGCGGTGGAGGCGGCCGAGGCGCTCGAGAAGCTCCTCAGCGACTTCACCGACATCGAGAACAAGGTACGCGACATCCACGCGATCGAGCACTACGGCGACAAGCTGAACCACGAGATCATCCGCCACCTCAACGAGACGTTCGTCACGCCGCTCGACCGCGAGGACATCGTCGGCCTTGGTTCGCGCGTCGACGACATCACCGACGTCTGCTACGACGTCTCCGAGCTCGTGCTGCTCTTCAAGGTGAAGAGCATCCGGCCGGCCGCGGTACGACAGGCGAAGATCCTCGTGACGGCGTCGCGCGAGGTCCGGGACATGCTCAAGGAGCTGGAGGGCCTACGCGGGCTCGAGCCGCACTGGATCAAGATCCACACCCTCGAGAACGAAGGCGATCAGATCTGGCGCGAGGCGGTGGCAGAGCTGTTCGACCGCTCAGACGACGCGATCGAGATCGTGAAGTGGAAGGACATCTACTCGCTGATCGAGGTCGCCATCGACCGCTGCGAGGACGTTGCGAACATCGTCGAGACCATCGTCGTGAAGCACAGCTAGGCCGGACGCGGTGGACAATGCGACCGTCCTGCTCGCCCTCGTCGTGCTCCTGGGCATCGCGTTCGAGTTCGTCAACGGGTTCCACGACGCCGCGAACGCGATCGCCACCACGGTCGCCACGCGTGTCCTCACACCCGCGCAGGCCATCCTCATGGCGGGCGTGCTCAACCTTGTCGGCGCACTGTCCGGCGAGGCCGTCGCGAAGACCGTGGGGAGCGGCATCGTCGACTCCAAGATCGTCACGCAGGACCTGGTCATCGCGGCGCTCGTCGCCGCGATCATCTGGGACCTCATCACCTTCTTCGCCGCGCTCCCGACGTCCTCGAGCCACGCGCTCATCTTCGGCGTGATCGGCGCCGCGGTCGCGATCCACGGCGGGGACGTGGTCATCGCGGGCGGGCTGCAGAAGACGGTCTTCGGGATCGGGTACTCGCCGATCGTGGCGCTGCTGACGGGCTATGTCTTCATGCTCGCGATCTATTGGGCGCTGCGGAACGTCAGCTATCGCTTCGTGAATCGCTTCTTCGGCCGCGCCCAGATCCTCTCGAGCGCGTACATGGCGTTCAGCCACGGCGGCAACGACGGGCAGAAGACGATGGGCGTCATCGCGCTCGCGCTCGCCGCGTACGGCGCCGTTCCGACCGGCGCCGGCTTCTACATCCCAGACTGGGTGAAGGTGATCTGCGCGCTCAGCATCGGCCTCGGCACGGCGACGGGAGGCTGGCGGATCATCCGCACGATGGGCATGCGCATCACGGCGCTGAAGCCGGTGAACGGGTTCGCCGCGGAGACGACCGCCGCCACGGTCATCGAGATCGCGACCCGTTTTGGTATCCCGATCTCGACGACCCACGCGATCTCGGGCGCCATTCTCGGCGTCGGCGCGACGCGCCGGCTCTCGGCGGTGCGCTGGGGCATCGCCGGCCGGATCGTCACCGCATGGGTGCTCACCATCCCCGGGTGCTTCGTCCTCGGCTACGCCTTCGCGATCTTGATGCGCTTCGTCGGCGTCCATCCCTAACCGACTAATCAATTTGATCTAGGCCGAGCGCGAACCCTAAATAGCGCCCTGCTGATCGAGGCTCCCTCACTTGACGGAGTCGCCTGTGCGTGTGGTGTCGCGGGCGTGTCGAACACCGCGGATACGAGCACACACCCATTGCGCCGCACGCTCCCAGAGCAAAGAGTCACCCGTGCGAGGGATGACCTCCGCTGGTGGGGACCTTAGTACTCGGGCTGGGAATAGTGGGGGAATGACGGCAGGCGGAAAGAACGCGTCCAAGCTCCTCGTCACGATCGCCGCCGTTGCGATCGTTGCGAGCAGCGTCCTCGTCTCGGTCCCCAATTCCGCGCTCGCCGTCGTCGACCCGGCGCTCGGGGCCGGCGGCTACGCCCTCATCGCGGTGAGGCACGGCGCCACTTCCCAGGTCGCCCGTGTCGCGCAGGACGCCGGCGCGACCGAGACGAGCGCCCTCGAGGCGATCGACGTCGTCATCGCGCGCGTCAGCACGCCCGCGCTCGCGGCGCTTCGCGCGGATCCCGCCGTTCGGCTCATCGCGGCCGACGGCACGGTGAGTGCCGCCGGCGGCCGCAAGGACGTCGAGCGCCCCGGCGTGAACAACGTCGGCGTCGCCGCCGTCGACGCGCCGCGCGCCTGGCACGAATCGACCGGTCGCGGCGTCGCCGTCGCGCTCCTCGACACCGGCATCGCGGCGCACCCCGATCTCGAAGGCTCCGTCGTCGCCCGCGTGGACTTCGTCGGCGACGGGTCGACGGCGCTCGACCCGGGTGGCCACGGGACGCACCTCGCCGGGCTCATCGCCGGCCACGGCGCGAGCTTCAAGGGGGTCGCTCCGGACGCGAAGCTCGTTAGCCTGCGCGTCCTCGACGCGAAGGGCGATGGGACGCTCCATGCGGTCCTCGGCGCCATCGACTGGACGCTGAAGCACCGGCGCGATTACGGGATCCGCGTGATGAACCTGTCCTTCGGGGCGGCGCAGCTGCGTTCGTACCAGAACGACATCCTCGCGGCGGCCGCCGAGTCGGTCTGGTTCTCCGGCGTCGTCGTTGTTGCCGCGGCCGGGAACGACGGGCCGCTCGGCCGCACGGTGACGACTCCCGGCGCCGACCCGTTCGTCGTCACGGTCGGGTCGCTCGACGACCAGGGGACCGCGGCGGCGCACGACGACCGCGAGTCGGAGTTCAGCTCGCGCGGACCGACGCTCGATGGCGTCGCCAAGCCCGACATCCTCGCGCCGGGCGAGCGCGTCCTTTCGTTGCGGGCCGCCGGCTCGGCGCTCGACCGCATCGTCCACGGCCAGGCCGAGGCCACGCCGTCGCTCTACACGCGCATGAGCGGAACCTCGGTCTCGAGCGCCCTCGCGAGCGGGATCGCCGCCCTCGTCGTCGCCAAGCATCCGACGTACTCGACGACCCAGGTGAAGGGCGCGCTCGTCGCGGGCGCGCACCGCGTCGCGGGGTCGCCGACGCCGGGCGCGGACGCGCCAGGGTCGCTCGTGGCGCGGCCGGCGCGGGTGAACGCGGACCTCGTGCCATCGCGTCTGCTGCTCGAGATGCTGGCGCGCAACGGCGTGTCCATCGCGTCGGTCTCATGGGAGGGCATCAGCTGGGAGTCGGTCTCCTGGGAGACCGTGAGCTGGGAGGGTGTGGCGTGGGAGGGCGTGAATTGGGAGACCGTGGCGTGGGAGACCACGCGATGAGCCGACGACTCGATCTCTACGTCGGTCTCGTTACCGCCGCCGGCGTTCTCTCGGTCGCGATCGCGGCGATCACCCTCCGGATCTCCTCACTCGATCCGCTCATGTTCGTGCTCCTCGTCATCCTCGCCGCCGTCGCGCAGCGCATCCCGGTCTTCCTCTTCCGCTCGAGCGCGATCTCGGTGTCGTTCGCGGCGGTGATCGCCGCGTACGTCCTGTACGGCCCCGGGGCCGGCGTCTTCGTCGGTCTTGCGCAGGCCGTCGTGAACTCGATCACGCCGCGACGAAAGCCCGCCCGCAAGGTCGCCTTCAACTTCGGCTCGTTCACGCTCTCGGCGCTCGTCGCCGGGATCGTCTATCACCTCGTCGGCGGGCAGACACCGCCGACGGCGATCACCGCGACCCTCATCGCGGTGGGCGTCTCCGCGGCCGCCTACTTCGTGCTCAACACCGGGCTCACGTCGTTCGTCATCGCGATCGCCGAGCGGCAGAGCGTCGTCGCCGTCTGGCGCACGAATTACAGCTGGATGCCGCTCAACTTCCTCGCGACGGCCGTCCAGGGGGCGGCCCTCGCGCTCGCGTACCAGTCCCTCGGACTCTTCGGCGTCTTGGTCTTCACCGCCCCGCTTGTCGCCGCCTGGTTCTCCTTCCGCCTCTACATGACGAAATCGACCGAGGTCCGCAAGCGCAACGAGGAGCTGCAGACGGTCAACGACCTCCTCAGCCGGGCGAACGGCCGCCTCGAGGAGTCGCACCTCTCCGTCATCGGCGCGCTCATCGGCGCGCTCGAGGCGAAAGAGGAGCATCTCACCGGTCACGCCGCGGCGACGATGTTCTACTCCGTCCAGGTCGCGAAGAAGCTCGGCCTCGGCGCCGAGCAGATCGCGGCGATCAAGCTCGGCGCGCTCTTCCACGACGTGGGCAAGATCGGTATCCCCGAGACGCTGCTCCAGAAGCCGGCCGAGCTCAATGAGGTCGAGTGGGCGACGATGCGGGCGCATCCCTCGATCGGGGCGAGCCTCCTCGCGAACGTCCCGATGCTCGAGCGGATCCGGCCGATCGTCCTCGCGCACCACGAGCACTACGACGGCATGGGCTACCCACTCGGATTGAAGGGCGACCAGATCCCGCTCGCGGCGCAGATCATCACCGTCGCGGACGCCTACGACGCGATGACCAGCGACCGCCCGTACCGCCTGCCGCTGCGTCCGAAGGAAGCGCTCCGCGAGCTGCGCGCGCACTCGGGCAGCCAGTTCAACTCCGTCGTCGTCGAGGCGTTCATCACCGTCGTGGTCGAGGAACGCCGCAAGGCACGGCGCGGCCACACGTCGCTCTTCACCCACGAGCACGCGCACGTCTACGAGCAGGCACTCGAGGCCGTAAGGGTCGCGAGCTAGCCGGAGGGAGAGGACATGAAGATCACACGGAAGCTGCAGGCGGCCCTCATCGCACTGATGCTGGCCCTCACGCTCGCCGCGTCCGCCGGCACGGTCTGGGCGGATACGGGCGGCATCAGCTGGGAAACGGCCCCAGACCCGATCGACCCGTGGGGCATCAGCTGGGAGTAACGACGCTAGGCCCCGGCGAGCTCAGGTAACGCAAAGAGCTCCTCGAGCGAGCGGACGACGCGGTCCGGCACCGCGTCGCCCGTCGCTCGTCGGAGCGCATCCGCTTCGGTGAGCCCCGTGAGGATGAGCACGCCCGTCGCGCCGACCCGGTGCGCCGCCACGATGTCGTAGTCCGTCGAATCCCCGACGACGACCACGCGATCGCCGGGTCGCCCCGCCCGCCGGATGGCCTCCTGGAACAGGAAGGGCTCGGGCTTGCCGATGCAGAGCGCCTGGCGGCCCGTCGCCACCTCGATCGCTGCGACGATGCTCCCCGCTCCCGGTAGGAGCCGACCTTCGACCGGATAGGCCCGGTCCTTGTTTGACGCGACGAACCGCGCGCCCGCGAGCACGGCGCGCTGCGCCTCCGCGAGCTTCGCGTACGTGAGGTGCAGGTCGAGGCCCACGACGACGGTGTCGGGCGGCGGCGGGAGCTCGAGGTGCTCGAGGTACGAGCGCATCGCGCCGGGGTCGACGCCATCCGCGGCGGCCTCGGCGGGCGGCGCGATCCCCGGCACGTCGTCAGGATCGCGGACCGGGATGCCGACGTCGCGGATCTCCTTGCGCAGCCCGTTCGCCCCGAAGACCAGCACGTCGCGTGGTTTGGGCTCGAGGCGCTCGAGGTAGTGCGCGGTGGCATACGCGCTCGTGACGACGTGCTCGACGTCGCCGCCGAGGCCGAGCGCGTTCAGCCGATCGACGTATTGCTGTCGCGTCGCGGTCGAATTGTTCGTGGCGAAGAAGAGGTCCCAGCCCGCTTTCCGAAGGCGCTCGAGCGTCTCGCGCGCGTACGGGAGCACGAGCATGCCGCGGTAGAGCACGCCGTCCATGTCGAAGATCGCGATCGGCACGGCTATCTCCTCCAGCGCCGCGGACCGACCACGTAGACCTGCGCCGATGCGGCCGCGAACGCGTCGGCGATCCGTCGCTCGGTGAAGTCGCTCATCGGGCTCGGCAGGGCGGACGGGTCGAACCAGTCGCAGGCCGTGATCTCCTTCGCGTCCGTGACGCGCGGAGCGGGCGAGGTGCCGCTGAGCCGCGCTTTGAACACGAAGTGATGCGCGCCGGCCCCATCGACGAAGTCCGGTTCCCAGTACACGCCCGTCAGTCGTTCGATCCGAAGGCTCGCTCCGACCTCTTCGCGCGCCTCTCGGATGGCGGTCTCCTCCGCCGACTCGCCGGGCTCGCCGCCACCGCCAGGCAGCTCCCAATTCCGCTCCCC
Source organism: Chloroflexota bacterium (assembly GCA_005883625.1). Taxonomy (GTDB): domain Bacteria; phylum Chloroflexota; class Limnocylindria; order P2-11E; family P2-11E; genus 3-1-20CM-2-70-9. Next base: position 37,231 of record VBDU01000080.1, read on the forward strand.
GTACCCGTGCCTCACAAGGAGGACCTGGCCGATGTCGTTGGTGATCACGCTCGCCGCGCCGACCGCGGGACCGCGACGGAGCTGCGCGGACACTAGAGCGCGACGCGGTAGAGCGCTTCGATGTCCTGGGCGGTCGTCGTCCGCGGGTTCACCGCGATGTTCCCGGACAGCATCGCGTCCTTCGTCATGTTCGGGATCGTGTCCTCGGTGACGCCGTACTTCCGCAGATGCGAGCCCACCCCGACCGCCTCGTTGAGGTCGAAGACGCGCCGCACCGCGAGCGTGGCGTCCTTTCGCGTGCCGAGCGCCTCGCCGACGAGGGCGAACTTCTCCTCGGCGGCCATGCGATTGAAGTCCATGACGTGCGGGAGCAGGACCGCGACCGCCGTGCCATGCGCGACATGGCACCAGCCGCCCAGCGGAAGCGCCATCGCGTGCACGTTGCCGAGCCGCGTGTTGCTGAAGGCAAGGGACGCCGAGACGACCGCCCGCATCATCCGCTCGCGCGCCTCGAGGTCTGACCCATCCGTTACGGCCCGTACGAGTGCCCAGCCGACGTCGCGGATCGCCTCGAGGCACAGCACCTCCGTCATCCGATAGGCGTTCTTGCCGACGAACGACTCGATCGCGTGGACGAGCGTGTCGAGACCGGTGATCGCGGTGATGAACGGAGGGCACGTCCGCGTCATGTCCGGATCCTCGAGCGCGAAGAGCGCGGTCGCGTTGGGGCTGATGATGACGAGCTTGCGGTGCTGGACCGGGTCGGCGATGACGCTGTTGATCGTGATCTCCGCGCCGGTCCCGGCGGTGGTGGGGATCGCGACCACCGGGGCGGCGTTCTTGGGGACTTTGTCGATCCCGACGTAATCCAGGACCGTCCCGCCGTTGGTCAGCAGGGTCGCCGCCATCTTCGCCGTGTCGATCGACGAGCCACCGCCGACCGCGACGAGCGCCTGCGCGCCGTAGTCGCGTGCGCGCTCGTACGCTCGCTGCACCTCGCCCACGCCCGGATCGGGAACGACCTCGTCGTAGATCTCGTACTCGATGTGCGCCTCGCGCAGGCGCTCCTCGATCGGCATGACGAGGCCGGCGCCGCGAACGCCTTTGTCGGTGACGATGAGGACGCGAAACGCCCCCACCTGCTGCAGCGGCGTGGCGACGGTGAGCGCGACGCCGCGACCGAAGGTGATGCGCGTCGGGATGCGGAATGTGTCGACGCGTGCTGGGATCACGCGCGGCAGTTTAGGTGACTACTCGCGCGCGTACTCATCGCGCCGCGTGTCGTCGAAGCGCCCCATCCGCAGGCAGCACCGCTTGAAACCGTCTTCCGCTGCCGCATGGGCAGGGGTCGTTGCGGCCGAGCTTCTCAAAAGAGCACCTTGTCGCCATGGACGATCCGAACGCCGCGCTTCACGCGCTTTTCGGACGGATAGCCCTTACGCCTCTTGGAGGTCGGCTCGAAAGGAGGGCATGTCGTGGTCGCGCACGCCGCACCTCCTTCGACGTCAGCCTATGGCGACGGCGCCCGGGGGAATGTGATCCGCGCTACGGTCTAGGCCGGCCGCTCGTATCGATCGCGGAGCCGGCGTCGGGCGGCGTCCCGCGACGGACGCTCTTCTTGCCGCGCGTGCGGTACGCGCGCCACGCCTTGCCGGCCGCGCTCTCGCCCCAGCTCGCGCCCTCGACGTACGCGTCGATGCGTGCGAGCAGCAGCGCGAGCACCGCGGCCGCGAGGGCGCGCCAGAGCGCGAAGAAGAGGACACGTGCACACCCCACGAGACAACAGCCCACGTGCTAGCCGCTGACGCCGGACTCGACGACGGGAAGCGTGTGCAACGCGCGTGGGACGAGCAAGACCGATGCCCTCGCGGGCCGGCCGATGTGCTCGTACGCGATGTCGAGGGCCTCCTCGACGTCGACCGCGGCGCGAAGCTTCGCGAGCCGCACCACCTCCGGCGCCTCGGATGCGGCGACGATGACCGCGCAGTGCTGGAGCGTGAGCGCGACCATGACCGCGCGCTGCTCGCCCCCAGCGAAGTGGCGCCGGGCCTCCTCGACCACCGCCGCCGGTGATGCCGCACGCTCGAGCGCCGCGAGGAAGCGCTGCTCACCTGGGCCCTCACCGGCGCCCTCGGGAAGCTGCGCCGGGATGATGATCGCGCCGCCCTCGCGCACGACCGGCGTCGGCGCGAAGCGCAGATAGGTCGCGGCGCGCGACGCCTGGTAGAGGTTCACGTCCTTGGGGTACCCGACGCCGGCGATCGCGATGTCGTACTGCTTCGCGATCGGCCGCGTGTAGAGCGCCGCCGCCTTCGCGACGAGGTCGGCAAGCACGGCGTCGGGGTCACCCGCGGCGACGGCGACGACGCGTTCGCGGTCGTCGGTGACCACGTTGAGGCAGAAGCGCAGCCCCGCGCGGCGCGCGATCTCGCGCACGGTCTCGTGGAACGGATTGCCCTCGATCTTCCCGAGGCGGACGCCCGGGTCTTCGAGGAAGCGCATGCCGTGGGTCGCCGTGATCACGGGCTCGCCGCAGCAACCGATCGCGACCGTCTTCCGGCCACCCGAGTACCCCGCGTACTGATGCGGCTCGACGATGCCCGTCGCGACGACGAGGTCGGCGTCCTTCACGAGCTTTTGCGTGAAGCCCGGCACGTCGTACGGTGGGATCGGCCCGAGGTCCGCCCACTTCGCCGGGTCGTTGCCGTCGGAATCGATCACCGCGACGCGGTCCACGACGGAGCCGAGCTTGGAGCGCTTCTCCTCCTCGGTCGTGGCGCGATGGAGCCCGACAGCGACGATGACGGTGATCTCGGTGTCGGCGATCCCGCCCGCGTTCAGCTCCGCCAGCAGCGGCGGGACGAGGACGTCGTCGGGCGAGCCGCGAGTGAGGTCGGTGACCGCGATGACCGCACGGGCGCGTCCCCTGACGCGGCGGCGCGCGTCCGCGGCGAGCTCGCGGAGCGCGGGAGAGCCGAGCGGCGCGCCCAGCACCCGCCGCGTCTCGGCCGCGAGATCCGCCACAGGCACGACCGTCCCCGACTCGACGGTGTCGAGGTCGAAGTGCGGCTGGACGATGAAGTCGAGATCGCCGTGCCCGTACGGCACCGAGAGGTAGCGCGCCCGCTCCTGCACGCGCTGAAGCCTACCGGGGGTTTCGAAGGGGGCCCGAGCCCGCTTCGATCCTCAGATCCCGAGCAGCCTCAGCACCACGAGGATCAGGACGATGACGAGCAGCAGGTGGACCCAGCTGCCGCCCGCCCACCAGGTCCCGTCGGTCGTCGCGACGGCCGGGCCGCGCGAGTAGAGCCGTCCGCGCCCGAAGTACCCGAGGAGCCAGAGAATGAGGAGAACGACGATGAGGAGCTCGAGCAGACCCATATGACCTCCTTTGCGGACTGGGTAAGCACGGCCGATGCCGTGCGCGGGACCCCCAAGAAGCTCGAGAAGCACGCCGCTCTCGCTCGCTACCTTGGCGGCTTGTCCGACCCCGAGCTCATCGCGGCGGCTCGGCTCTTCGCGGGCGCGCCCTTTCCCCGCCGGGACGAACGCGTCCTCGCGCTGGGCTGGGCGGCGCTGTCGGACGTCCTCCTCGAGCGCTCGCGCAAGGGCGGAAACGACATGGCGGCGTCGTACCAGCGGCATGCCGACCTGGGCGACGTGGCCGCGGAGCTCATCGACGCGAGCGCGCCGTCGGGTCCGCCGCTGCAGCTCGAGGACGTGGCGAAGGCATTCGACGCGATCGCCGCCGCGCGGGGCGTCGCGCCCAAGCGCGAGGTCCTGCGCGATCTCCTCGCGCGCGCGACGGCCGATGAGGCGCGCTATCTGGTGAAGATCGTCTCGGGCGAAACGCGGATCGGCCTGCGCGAAGGGCTCCTCGAGGACGCGATCGCGCGCGCCTTCGGCCGCGATCGGGAGGCCGTCGGCCGCGCGCACATGCTCACGGGCGACATCGGCGAGACCGCGCTGCGCGCGCGACACGACACGCTGGCGGAGCCGACGCTCGCGCACTTCCTGCCGATCGGCATGATGCTCGCGACCCCGGTGCTCGACCTCGCGGAGATCGGCGAGCGGTTTCCACCGCCGTACGTCGTCGAGGACAAGTACGACGGCGTGCGTGCGCAGGTGCACAAGGCCGGGGACCGGGTCGAGCTCTACTCGCGGACTTTCGACCGCGTCACCGACCGGTTCCCTGAGCTCCTCGAGCCGCTCCGCGCCATCGAGGGGAGCTTCGTGCTCGACGCCGAGGTGCTGGCGATCAAGGACGACCGCGCGATCCCGTTCACCCGCTTCCAGCGCCGGCTCGGCCGGAAGAACGTGAGCGAGGAGCTTCGCAGCGCGCTGCCCGCGACCCTCATCGTGTTCGACGTCCTCGAGCGCGACGGCCGCGCGCTCCTCGAGCTGCCGCTCGACGAGCGACAAACCATCCTGCGGGCGCTCCCACTCACGGGGCCGCTCGTCTTCGCGCGGCAGCTGCGGCTTGCCGAAAGCGGCGAGGAGCTCGTCGCCCGGCTCGATCGTGAGTTCGAGGCGGCGAGGGCCCGCGGGAACGAGGGGCTCATGGTGAAGGACCCGCGCTCGCGCTACCGGCCGGGCCGGCGAGGCATGGAGTGGCTGAAGGTCAAGCGCGCACTGCGAAGCCTCGACGTGGTCGTGACCGCGGTCGAGTGGGGACACGGCAAGAGGCGCGAGGTCCTCTCCGACTACACGTTCGCGGTGCGCGACGGCGAGCGGCTCCTCAACGTCGGGAAGGCCTACTCGGGACTCACCGACAAGGAGATCGCGGAGATGACCCGGCACTTCCTCGCGACGACCGTGCGCGACTACGGACGCGTGCGCCTCGTCGTTCCCGAGACGGTCATCGAGGTCGCCTTCGACCAGATCCAGCGGAGCGACCGTCACGAGTCGGGCTACGCCCTTCGCTTCCCGCGCATCGTTCGGCTGCGGCCGGACAAGCCCGTGGCCGAGATCGACACGCTCGACACGGTGCGCGGGATCGCGGCGGACCTCGACCCGACGGCGCCTGAGCGAGAGTCATAATCCGCGCGAGATGCCGCCGAGCGAGGCACAACAGCTCGAAACGCTTCTCGAGCTCCAGCGGGACGTCGCCCTCGAAGCGAACATCGACCGTGTCCTCGAACGCATCGCCGCCACCGCGAAGGCGATGCTCGACGCGGACCGCGCGACACTCTACGTCGTCGACCAAGGACGGAACGAGATCTGGTCCCGCGTGCTCACCGAGGGCGAGGTCCCCGAAGGCGTCGAGCCCGTACGCGAGATACGTCTCCCCCTCGACGGTCGCAGTCTCGCGGCCGAGGTCGCCCGGACGGGCCACGTGCTGCGGATCGACGATCCGTACGACGATCCGCGGTTCGACCCGAGCGTCGACGCTCGGACGGGCTATCGCACGCGATCGATCCTGGTCGTGCCGATCGAATCACGGGACCGCCGCCGTATCGGCGTGCTCCAGGCGGTGAACCATCACGACGGGCCGTTTCGCGCCGAGGACGAGCGGTACGCGCAGGCGCTGGCGACCGAGGCGGATATCGCGCTGGAGTACGTCCAGCTCTCCGGCGACCTGGCCGTCGAGCGGCTCCGCGTGGTGAAGGTCGCCGAAGAGGAGCGCCACCGCCTCGCGCGCGACCTCCACGACGGCGTGGCGCAGACGCTGGCGAACGCGGCGCTCGGCATCGAGCTCGCGCAGCGGCGCGCACGGCAGGATCTCGGCGCGGCGCTCGCCGACCTCGAGCAGCTCCGAGGCCGGCTCGTCGAGTCGCAGAAGGGCCTGCGCGACATCCTCTTCGCCCTCCGCCCGCTCGCGCTCGAGGAGGGCGGGCTCGGCCCGGCCGTGCGCGCGCTCGCCGACCGCATCAACGGGACGAATGGCTCGAGCGTCGTCGCGCGCCGGATCGACGCGAAGCGCCGGCTCGCGCCGGAGGTCGAGGCGGGCGCCTTCACCGTCATCCGCGAGGCGGCAAACAACGCGATCAAGACCGGCCGCGCGCCGCACGTCTCGCTCGACGTCTACGAAGACGCCGGAGCGGTCGTCGCGCTCGTCGAGGACGACGGCCGCGGCTTCGACGTCGCGTCGACGCTCGCGACCTACGCGGACCGCGGCAGCCTCGGTCTCCTGCAGATGCGCGAGTCGGCGCGCCTCATCGGCGCTCAGCTCTCCTTCGACTCGAGCCCGGGCCAGGGGACGCGCGTCCGCCTCCGGATCCCGGTGTCATGAAGCAGCCGGACGCGAAGGATGAGACCGCCTCGGAGGCGGAGCGGCGCCGCATCCCCGGTCGCCGCGCGAGCGACACCGCGGTCTTCGACCAGGTCGCGTTCGAGGAGGCGTTCGTCGCGCTCACCGATGGCATCCTCCTCACCGACGCCGCCGGGAGGATCACGAGCGCGAACCCCGCCGCCTTCCGCATCCTCGGCGAGGACGCGCTCCTCGACGGCGTCTTCGAGGACCTCCTCCTCGTGAGCGGCGCCACGACGGTGCAGGACACCGACCACCTCGTGCGGCGCGCGTGGTTCCCGCGAGAAGAGCGCATGGGCGTCCTCGAGATCGTGACGACGCCCCTCCTCGGGGGCCGCAAGCTCCACACGGTGCGCGACGTGACCGCGCAGGCGGAGCTCCTGCGGCTCAAGGAGGAGTTCCTCATGGAAGTCGCGCACGAGCTCCGTACGCCGATCGCGGCCCTCTCGGCGTCCCTCGATCTGGTCTTCGAGGACGCGCTCACGATGTCGCGCGAGGAGCTCCAGACCCTTGCGGGCACGCTCCGCCGGAGCGCGCTCCGCCTGGAGCACCTGGTCGAGAACCTGCTGGACGCCGGGAGCATCGAGGCCGGGACGTTCCAGGTCCGCGTTCTGCCAACGAGCCTTCGCCAGACGCTTTCGGACATGCTCGCCCTCGTGCAGCCGATGCTCGACGCGAAGGCCCAGACGCTCCGGATCGAGCTCGCTACAGGTGCCGACCACGTGCTCGCCGACCCGCGCCGAACGACCCAGGTCTTCGCGAACCTCATCACGAACGCCAGCAAATACGCGCCTGAGGGCACGCCGGTCACGATCCGAGCGGTCACGGCGGGCGGGTTCGTCCGGGTCACCGTCGCGGACAAGGGGCCAGGCATCCCGGCGGACGAGCAGGCACGCCTGTTCCAGCGGTTCTTCCGCTCCCGGAACGTCCGCGAGCAGGCGGGCGGCCTGGGCCTCGGGCTGTCGATCTGTCGGGCCATCATCCACGCGCAGGGCGGGGACATTTCGATCGAGAGCGCACCGGACCGCGGCACTTCGGTACACTTCACACTCCCAAAGGCGCGGCAGCTCGCTGAGGAGGCTGATATCTCTTGAAGCTCTTGGTCGTCGACGACGACCGCGACCTCGTGGAGCTTCTCGAATACGCGCTTCGCCGGGAGGGGTACGACGTCGTGCGCGCGTACGACGGCGAGGCCGCCGTCGAGGCGGTGAACCGCGACCACCCCGACCTCGTGATCCTCGACATCAACCTGCCCAAGCTCGCCGGCTTCGTCGTCCTCGAACGGATCCGTCACGTCGACGAGCACGTCGCCGTGCTCATGCTCTCAGCGCGCCAGGACGAAAGCGACGTCCTGCGGGGGCTCCAGCTCGGCGCCGACGACTACATCACGAAGCCGTTCCGCCCGAAGGAGCTCGTCGCGCGCGTCAAGGCGATCCTCCGCCGTTCGGTGCGCACGCGCGGCCGGCCGGCCCCGTCCATCTACAAGACCGGCGACCTTATCCTCGACGAGGCGACGCACCAGGTGCGTGCGGCCGACGTGCCTGTGCACCTCTCCCCGACCGAGTTCAAGCTGCTGCGGCATTTCATGGCTAACCCCGGACGCGTGCTCACGCAGGAAGAGATCCTCGAAGGCGTCTGGGGATACGACGCGGACGTGGGCGGCGACCTCGTGAAGCTCAACGTAAGCCGGCTGCGACGAAAGCTCGGCGCCGATGGGAAGCCGCGCGACGTGATACAGACCGTCCCCGGCGTCGGCTACCTCTTCCGCGGCGCTGACGGCGGCGTCCAACGTGAGGAAGCTCGGCCCCGCGCTACCTAGTCGGCGACCTCGCTGAGACGGCGGCGCGTGGCCTCGAGATCGACCGAGTTCGAGAACACGGGATAGACGGCGAAGCCCGTCGCCTTCGAGATCGCGTCGACCGCCGAGGGGTTTGGCTGCGGGAGTGCGACCGTGAGCACCTGGCCTTCGCGGCCGACGACGAGCACGTTCCACTCGGACGCGAGCGTCCGCGGGATCAACGTCTGCAGCTCGCGCGTGGCGAGGCGAGCCGGCTCGGCGAGGTAGGGCGCGGGCGGAAGCGCGATCGCCCGCGAGCGCATCGCACCGTTGGGCCCATCCGCGAAGCTGTGCTCCCACACGCGGATCCCGCCACCCGACTGCTTCGCGCGGTACATCGCCGTGTCCGCGGTCTCGACCAGCGTCGCGGCGTCGCCCGCCGGGCGCGGGAACGTGGCGACGCCGATCGAGAGGCCGAGACGCTCGCCCGCGGCGATGAGCTCCTCCGGCAGCGAGACGCTCTCGGCCTTTTCGAGGATCCGGCGCGCGACGCGTGATGCGGCTTCGGTGTCGGCGTCGGGCAGGATCACGGCGAACTCGTCGCCGCCGTAGCGCGTCGGCACGTCGTACAGGCGGACGGCCTGCTTGATCGCTGACGCGACGGCCTTGAGGACGAGGTCGCCGACACGATGTCCGTACCGGTCGTTGTATTGCTTGAACCGGTCCACGTCGATCATGAGGAGCGCGAGCAGATGCTCCGCGCGCAGCGCCCGGTTCGCCTCCGCCTCGAGCCGGCGATCGAAGTGGCGGCGGTTGAAGAGCCACGTGAGCGGGTCGGTCTCGGCGAGGCGCTGCAGGGCCTCGCCCTGCTCCTGCTGTACGAGGACCGCGCCGATGTGCGACGCGAGCAGCTCGAGCGTCGCGAGGTCTTGCATCTCGAAGGGCTGCCCGTCCTCGCGCTCGGTGACGTTCAGGACGCCGCGCGGCTCGTCGTCGATGACGATCGGTACGCTGATGAACGACTCGGAGCGGTAGCGACTGTCGCCCGCCGCCCGCATCGGGGCATCGGCAGCGGCGCGGACGAGCAAGGGCCGGCGCGACGCGACGACGTGTCCAACGACGCCCTCGCCGGGGCGGATCCGTACCTCGCGCATGACCTCGTCCGCCAGACCGCGCGCGCGCGCGATCACGAACTCGCTCGAGCCGCCCTCGCGCAAGACCAGCGAGGCCCGCTCTCCACGAACGAGGTCCGTGGCGACCCTAAAAATGGAGTCGAGCAGATCCTGAGCTCGACGCTCCGTCGCGCTCTCCACGTTTCCCCTCTCCTGCGTCCAACCCGACCGGCGGGGCAGGCAGGCTATTTCGGGCCCACGCTGCTTCGCGATCCGGTCGCCGGGAGTGTCGGCCGCTCCTACCGTCGGAACAAGCGGGCCTTGTATCGGACCGCGGTCAGAGCAGGATCAGGTGACTCCGCTCCCGCGTTGTCTGTTAAGTCTTTTGCACCGCGAGCACGACCTTTGTCGGTTTGTCCACGCCAGGTGCGTTCTCGAGCGAAACCGCGGCGCCATCTCCGGGCGCGAACGGCGCGCTCAACACCACGGTGAACACCCCGTTGGCATCCGCGGTACCCGCCGGGATCGCGGCCTGGCCGCGTAGCACCCACGCTTCCCACGTCTTTCCGGAGGGCGGAGCGGGAAGCCGCAGGACGAGATACGGCGAACCCTGCGGTGGGATGACGAGCGCGCCGCGCGCGTCCGGCGCATCGGGCGTCGCCGCGAGCGCCACGACTCGGCCCTCGGCGACGCCGGCGAGGGCGCGCGCGTAGGCGTCCGCATCGCGTCGCGTCTGGCCCACCACCGCGAAGGCAATGACGAGAAGGGCGACCAGCGCGACCGGCACCACGAGCGGCACGGGGCGGGCCAGGAGCGAGCGCAGCGCGGTGGTCCACGTCGCAGTCCCCACACCCCGCGCGCCGCGCTCGCGCAACACGATCTTCGTCCGCAGCCCCGCCGGCGGCTCGCGCGTCGCGGCGAGCGCGGCGACGTCGAAGAGCGCCTCGCGATGCGCCGCGACCTCGCGCGCGCACGTGTCGCATCGCGCGACATGCGTCTCCACCTCGCGCGCTTCCGCGGCATCGAGCGCGCCGAGCGCGAACGCCGGGAGGTCGTCGGTCGGATGCCGCTGCATGCGGACCGTCTCGTCGCTCATGTGTCGCGGGGACTCCGCCCCCGCGTCCCCCCGTCCTCGTCAAGCTCCGCGAGGCGCTCGCGGAGCTTCGCCATCGCGAGCCGCACCCGGCTCTTCACGGTGCCGAGCGGCGTTCCGGTCCGGGCGGCGATCTCGCGCTGCGAGTAGCCGCCCCAGAAGGCGAGGCCGAGCACGTCGCGCTGCTCCGCGGGCAGGCCCGCGATCGCCTCGCGCACGCGCTCGGCGCGCAGGCGCGCCAACACGCGCTCGTCCACACGTCCCTCGGCGGTGAGATCGAATGCGGCGTCGATCATCGTCTCGCGCTCCAGTCGCTTGCCCTTCGTCCGGCGCCAGTCGATGGCGGCATTGCGACAGATCGCGAGCAGCCACGTGCGCACCGATCCGCGCTCCGCGCGATAGCTTCGCGCCTGGCGCCAGACGGAGTGGAATGCATCCTGGGTGACCTCTTCCGCGGCCTCGGGACTTGCGACCATGCGGAACAGGACGCCGAAGGCGACGCGACCGTACCGGTCGTAGAGCTCGCCGAGCGCCTCGGCGTCTCCCGCGGCGATCCGCTCGATGAGCCGCATGTCATCCGACCCTTTGTCGGCCCTTACGACATCGGCGGCATTCTCGGATGACCGGGACCTGTCGACCGGCACATTATTGCCACTCGCGGGCGGCGATCTTCACGAAGAGGCGAAGCCCGTCGAGCCGTTTGGCCAGGACGGAGATGACGCCGTCCACCGTCTGCAGCGCGCCCGCGACGACGATCGCCGATTCGCTGTCCAGGACGCGCTTGTACCGCTGGTACGTCGCCGGACGGATGATCACGTTCGCCATCCCTGTCTCGTCCTCGAGTGAGAGGAACACGTGGCCTTTCGCGGTCTCGGGGTGCTGTTTCACCACCACGGCCCCGGCGATGTGGACGAGCTCGCCGTGACGATGGTCTGCCAGATCGCAGGCGCGAAGGACCCCGCGCCTTTGAAGGTCGTCGCGGTAGAAGTGCATCACCTGCGGGCCGGTCGGGATGCCGGTGATGCGGTAATCGAGCGCGGTCCGCTCTTGCTCGCCGAGCGCGGGCAGCGCCGGCGCCTCGGTCGTGGGGAGCGCGAGCGCGCGCCTGGCGTACGAGGGCGAGGTCCGATGCGCATCGCGCGCGCGCCAGAGGAGCGCGCGGCGCGGCTCGCCGAAGCGATCGAACGCGCCGACGAGCGCGAGATTCCGCAGCGCTTCCTCCTTGAGGCCGGCGCGTGCTGCGAAATCGTCGAAACCCCTGAACGGTCCGCCGCGCCCGCGCTCCTCGACGATCGCCTTCGCCTCCGCATCGCCGAGTCCCTTCACGCTCTCGAGCCCGAGCCTCACGTCGTGAACGCGACATGTCCGATGGGCCGCGATCGTCCGCGATGTGTCGACTGGATGCGCCGACGAGGCCGCCGAGGCTTCTCGGGATGTCTCGCGTGCTCGCGGGTCCCTTCTCCCCGTCCTGTCGGATGGCTCGGAGCCCCTGACGGCCGGCTCGCTGGGGGAGAGTCCCGCTCCGCCGCGAGACACCCCTCGCGCCTCGTCAGCCCCGTCGGCACCGGCTCAGTCCCACAGCTCGACAATCGCTTTCGCAGAAGACTCGTTCACTTCGACCGGCAGGATCGCGACGCCGTGTCTCTTCGCATCCCCCGCGATAACAGCAGGGCTGTAGAAGCCCATGGGTTGATTGTTTAGGAGCGCGACATAGAACTCGGCGGGGTAGTAGAGCTTGAGGTGCGCGGTGTGATACGCGGTGAGCGCGAACGCGGCCGCGTGGCTCTTGCAGAACCCGAACTCCGCGAACCCCGCGATCTGGTGGAAGATCTCGTTCGCGGTCTTCTCGTCGACGCCGTTGCGGCGCGCGCCGTCGACGAACGGACCGCGCAGCCGCTCCATGTCCGCGCTCGAGCGCGCGCGGCTCATCGCGCGCCGCAACAGGTCGGCCGCTGCCGGGGAGAACCCCGCGACGGTCATCGCGACGCGGAGGATCTGCTCCTGGAAGAGGATGACTCCGAGCGTCTCCTTCAGCACCGGCTCGAGGAGGGGATGCGCGTATCGCACCGGCTCCTTGCCCTGACGCCGGCGGATGTATGGATTCACCGCGTTCCCCTGCAGCGGACCGGGGCGGATGATCGCGACCTCCACGACGATGTCCGCGAAGCAGCGCGGCCGCACGCGCGGGAGCGCCTGGGCCTGCGCGCGGCTCTCCACCTGGAACAGGCCGATCGTGTCGACCTCGCAGATGAGGTCGTAGACCGCCGGGTCGTCCATCGGGATCGTGCCGAGCTCAAGGCGCTCGCCGTGCCGCGCCTCGATGTCCGCGACCGCGTCCTTCACGAGCGACAGCGTCCGCAGGCCGAGGAGGTCCATCTTCACGAGTCCGAGGTCCTCCACGTCGCGCTTGTCGAACTGCGCGACGTTGCGCCCGGGCATCGTGGCGCGCTCGATCGGCACGGTGTCCACGAGCGGCTGCGCGGTGATGAGCATGCCGCCGTTGTGGATCGAGAGATGGCGCGGGAAGTCCGCGATGGCGAGCGTCAGCTCGCGGAAGAGCGGAAAGCGCTCCCGCTCCTTCGCGTCGAAGATCTCGAGGAGCCCTTCGAGCGTGTCCGGAAGCGCGCGCGGTCCCTCCCAGCCGTGCTCCGCCTCCCGTCCGGGATGCCGGTAGGCCGGATGCATGGCCGCGCTCGGGTAGATGGTCGGATCGACGTGGTACTGGTCGATCGACTTCGCCATCCGGTCGATCGTCTCCGCGCGGAAGCCGAGCGCCTTGGCGACCTCGCGCGAGGCGGAGCGCGCCCGGTACGTCACCACGTTGCAGACCATCGCCGCGTAGCGCTCGCCGTACTTCGCGTAGACGTACTGGATGACCTCCTCGCGGTCGTTCGTCGCGATGTCGAGGTCGATGTCGGGCATGGTCCGCGAGTCCTCGGTGAGGAAGCGCTCGAAGAGGAGGTCGTGCTTGATCGGGTCGACCTTCGTGATGTCGAGGACGTACGCGACGATCGAGTCCGCCGCCGAGCCCCTGCCCTGCGCCGGGATCCGGCGCTCCTTGCAGAAGCGGACGATGTCCCAGTTGATGAGGAAGAACTCCGCAAGCCCCGTACGGTCGATCACGTCGAGCTCGTGCGCGAGCTGCCGCGAGACGGCCGGCGTGATGCGCGGGTAGCGCTCGCGCGCGCCCTCCTGGCAGAGGGCATAGAGGAAGGAGAACGCCGTGTGGCCTTCGGGGACCGGGAAGCCCGGGAGGCGGTCCTTCCCCACGAACGTCGAGGGGGCGTCGCCCCCTCGAACCCCCGGTCCCAGGCCGAGGAGATCGTCGGCGCACGCGTCCGCGATGACGCGCGCGTTCCGGAACGCCTCATCGAAGCGGTCCAGGCGCTGACGGAGCGAGACCTCGTCCTTCAGCCAGTACTCGCCGTTCGGCTTGAGCGCCTTCCCCGCCTCGTCGAGCGTGAGCCCGAGATCGATGCAGCGCAGGACGTCATGGAGCCGCCGCCCCTCCGGGCGCGCGTAGTGGACGTTGTTCGTGACGACGCACCCGAGCCCCTGCTCCCCAGCGAGCGAGGCGAGCGTGTCGCAGATCACGGGATCGTCGGGATCGAGGTGATCGGAGAGCTCGACGTAGCAGCGCTCGCCGAAGACCGAGGCCAGCCGGGCGAGCGTCTCGCGCGCCGCGTCGAGGTCGCCCGAGCGGACCGCGCGCGGCACCGCCCCGTGGGCGCAGCCAGTAAGCGCGAAGAGCCCCGCGGCGTTCTCGCGGACGAGCGCGAACGTCGCGCGCGGCTTGGTCTTCTCGCCCGCGAGCTGCGCCGCCGAGATGATCCGGCAGAGGCTCGTCCAGCCCTGACGATCGCGGGCGATGACGACGAGGTGCCCGGCGTCCAGCAGGTGCAGCTCGGCGCCGTAGAGCGGCTTGAGGCCGCGCTCTCTGGCCGCGTTCGCGAACCGCACCGCGCCGTAGAGGCCGTTCGTGTCGGTGAGGGCGAGCGCGTCCATGCCCGCGTCGGCCGCCGCGTCGACGAGGTCGCCCACGTCTGACGCGCCGTCGAGGAAGCTGGAGTTGCTGTGGCAGTGCAGCTCGACCCAGCCAGGCATCCGCGCTCCCCACCGCTCCCCCGGCCCGGAGCGTCTTAGAACGTTTGTTCTAGACTATCTGAGCCCGGGAATGGGCGCGATCAGGACTTGCCCGGCGTGACCGTGGCGCTTGCCGAGGCAGGACCCGAGGCGAGGGTGCCGTCGCTGGCGATCACGCTGACCGTGATGACATCCTCGTTGCTCCCGTTCCCCTTCACCGACAGGTCGTAGCTGTCGGTCGTCGCCGAGGTGGTCGTCGTGCGCCTCACGACACCGTTCAGCCGCCAGGTGTACGTGAAAGTGAGCGGATCACGGTCGAGGTCCTGGCCGGCGGCCGTGGCGACGAGCACCGTGCGCGTCGTCGGCTTCGTCGTGTTGAGCGAGACGCCCACGGTCGGGGCCGAGTTCACGATCGTCGCGCTCGCCGAGGCCGCCCCGCTCACCAGCGTCCCGTCCGACGCGGTGACCTCCACGACCAGGGTGTCGCCGTGATCGCCGTTCCCGGCGACACCGAGGTCGAAGCTGTCCGACGTATTTGGTCCCGACGCCGTCTTGCGGACGAGGCCGTTGATCTTCCAAGTGAACGAGTACGTGAGGACATCGCCGTCCGCGTCCGCGCCGACCGCGGTCGCGGTCACGACCAGGTTCGTGGCGGGTGCGTTCATCTCCAGGGTCACGCTCACCGTCGGCGCGCTGTCCGCAACGACGACAGAGGCACTCGCGGTCGAGCTCAGCTGTCCATCGCTCGCGGTGACGGTCACGCTGATCGTGTCGCCGCGGTCGCCGTTACCGGCGACCGATAGATCGAGCGAGGAGGTCGGGGTCGTACGCGGCCACGATCGCCTGGACGATGTCATTCGTCCGCGGCGTCGACGGGCTGAAGGCGACGCTCGCGATTACCGGCGCGTGGTTCGCCAGATCGAGCGCCACCAGCGTGCTGTCGAACGTCGCCAGCGTGTTGTAGTTGCCCATATACAGCCGGCCGTCGGCATGGAACAAGGGCGGGCCCGGCTCGAAGTTCAGTCCCCCGATCGTCTCGGCGACGTCGAACGTCGTGTCGTCGAGCGCGTAGACGCGCCACCCGGATCCGTCCGTGACGTAGATGCGATGCCTCGCCGGCGCCAGCGCGAGCCCCATGGGGAAGCCCGGCACCGACGTGGCGTGCAGCGTGGCGAACGTGTCGGGATCGAGGACGTAGAAGGCGGATCCCGGGAAAGGCGGACCTTTCGGGTCCGATCCGGCGATGTAGATGCGCTGATCCGTCGGATCGACCGCCAGAGCGAAGCGGAGTGCGGTCGCGAAAGGCACCTCCGCGAGCGTCGACAGGTCACGGTCGTCGGCAACGACCAGCACCGGTCGGGTTTCGTCCGCCGTCGTCAGATAGAGATGGTGCCGTCCGGGATCCACGGCGACATCGAACCAGGCCCCGTTGAGGGGGCCGGGCTTCGTCGCGACGACCGTGAGCGTGCTCGTGTCGACGACCGCGAGCGACCGCCCTCCGACGTAGAGGCGGCCGGCGGCGGAGTCAAGCGCGAGACCGATCCCTCCCACAGCGAGGCTCGCGAGCATCGCGCCCGTATCCAGATCGAAGACGTCAAGCGAGACCTTGTCACCGCTATGGGTCGAGTTCGACGTATACAGTCGCCGCGTGCTCTGATCAGCGAGCACGAAGTTGGCGCTGAGGGTTGTCGTGATGCTCGCAACCAGGCCGGTCGCCGGATCCACGACCGAAACACGTCCCGTGCCGTCCGGCGCGACGGTCTCGCTGTTCGACACGTAGACCTTCCCGGTCGCGGGATCCGTAGCCAGGCCGAGGGGCGCCCGCAGCACAGGCCACTTCGCCCTGATCGTCGCGGCGCGCGCGGGCCCGGGTATCGCGACGGCGAGCGCGAGCACGAGGGTGATACAGACGGGGACCGTGAGGCGGCGCATGTCTGCGGAACGCTGCCCGAGCGCGTGCGACAACGCGAGTGGGAAGGAAGTCCCAATCGATGACCCTCATGGCCACGGTGCGCCTGTTCGGCTGTCGCCGTCGGCCGCGTACTATCCCGGCCATGCGAACGCTGTACGGACGAAGGCTCGTCGAGGTGGCACCGACCCGAACACGCTCGCCATCGCGCTCGACGCGAGCACCGACAGGCTCATCGATGGTGCACGCCTGGCCCGGCGACACGGCGTGCCGAACGTCCTCTTCGTGGTCTCCTCCGTCGAGCGGCTCCCGGAACTGCTCGGCGGGATCGCCGATGAGGCGACGATCCACTTCCCCTGGGGGTCGCTGCTGCGGGGTGTGACCTGCGGCGACGAGGCGGTGCTCGCACCGCTGGCGCACCTGCTGCGCACCGGCGGCCGGCTCGAGCTCGTCCTGCAGGCGAGCGACGTCGCCGTGGACGCGTTCGAGCGGCACTGCCTCGTGCTCTGCGAACGACGCCCGGCGACGGCCGCGGAGGTCACGAGGACGAGATCGAGCTGGGCGAAACGGCTCGGGATCGGCCCGCAGCGTCCCGCGTTCGTGTTCCGCTTCGAGCGGATCCGCGAGCGTTAGTCCATGACCCGCTGCAGCCACCAGGCGCCGGTCCGCCGATCGCCGTACACGTCGCACACGAGGCCGTCGGCCGTGCGGAGCGTGAGGTAGTCGCGCGCGACGCCGTCCTTCCACCAGTCGGCCTCGACGCGCCAGCGCCGCATCGTCTCCACGACCGTGTGCCGCTGGCCGGCGACGAGCAGCCCCACGAGATCGCCCTCGTCCCACACCAGACGCGCCGGAAGGGGTTCCGCGAAGAGCCTCATCTCGTCACCTCCACCCATTCGGTCGCGCGTTCGGGGAGCCTCGCCTCGGCGTCGACGACCCGCGGTCTGAGCACCACACCCTCCCCGAGCTTCGCGCGCAGGTAGCGCGCGGTCGCGATCGCCTCCTCCCAGCGAGCGCCGTCGGGGGCGAAGAGCCCGATCTGCCGGCCGCGCGCGGGCTCCGCTTCGACGACGCCGAGCGCGCAGCCCGTCACGTGGCCGAGGTCGTCGCGCTCCTCGAGCGCCCAGCGCAGCGAGCGGAGGAGCGCCGCGCTCTCCCGCGCCGGCGGAAGGATCGTGCGGTCGATGCGCAGGGGCGCCGCGCCCTCGCGTACGAGACGGAGGTCGAGCCGCAGCGCGGCGAGGCCGTCGGTCGCGAGCCGCGCCTCGACCTCGTCGACGGCGCCGCGGAGCGCGAAGACGAGCTGCTCGCGCGAGACGATGGCGTCGTCCCACACGCGACGGACGAGGATGCGCCGCGGCGGCGCATCGGCCCGGACGAGGTCGCCGTACTCGCCGCGCGCGAGGGCGTGCGCCCGCGCGACCGCGCTGCCGAACCGGTCGAACACCGCGGCGCGCGGCAGGGCCGCGAAATCGCCGATCGTGCGCAGGCCGAGGAGCGCGAGCTCGTCCCGGACCTTCTCCTCGAGCGGCACGATGTCGAGCGAGAGCGGCGCGAGATAGCTCTGGCCGTCGCTCACCGCGCGGAGCTCGCCCGGCGGGGTCCGCTCCGCGAGGACGCGCGCGACGAACGGCGCTGGCGCGATCCCGATCGAGACGAACGCATCCGCGCGTTCGCACCGCGCGAGGATCCGCCGCGCGACCACCGGCGGTGCGCCGAGGAGTCGATCCGTCCCCGCGAGGTCGCAGGCGAACGCGCCGGGCGCGAGCACTCCGACCCGCGGCAATGCGCCGCGCAACGTGGCGAGGAGCCGTTCGTGGAGCGACGCGCTCGCGTCGCGCGCGACGACGGCGAGCGTGACCGGACCCGTCACGAGGCAGCCGCTTCGGCGAGCCCGGCGCGCCTGCCGAGGTCGGTGGCCGCGGCACCCAGCGCTGGCACCGCGAAGAGCGCACGCTTGTCGAGGGGGCTGTGCCCCCTCGGACCCCCCACTTCGAACGTCCAGCCCACGGTCCGCTCGAACCGTCGCTCCCAGGACACACGCTCGAACGTGCAGGTCGGTATGGCCACGCGACGCCCGCGGTCCTCGCTCACCACGAGGAGCGCCGCAGGCGAGCCGCGAACGCTCGGAAGGACCGGCGCGAGCTCGTCGCTGCCGATCCCGGCGAACGCAGGGCCGGTGTCGACGACGACGAGGCGAAAGCCTTCGCTGCGCAGGCTCGCCGACGCGGCAAGCGCCGCGGCGCCGGCGGATCGCGCGCGGACGACGACGAGCCGCTCGAGATCGACGCCGGAGCGAACGGCGGCGAGCGGGTCGAGCGAGGCAGAAGGGTCGATCCAGGCGACCATGCCGCCCGTGCGTTGCGCGGTGGCGACGACCCGGAACGCGAGCGAGAGCTTTCCCACGCTCGTCGGACCGACGAACGCCAGCGGCTCACCCGCGGCAAGGCCGCCGCCGGTCACGAGATCGAGCGAAGTCCCGGTCGGAAGCGCAAGCTCGTCGCGGTGACGCTCGCTGGCGCCGCCGCGGGCGAGTGCATGCGTGCCGTACCGCCCTTCGATGCGCGCGATGGCCCTGGCCAGCCCGGTCGATCCCACGGCGCTCCCCTGTGCTTCGCTCCGTTCTGTGGCCTGGGCGGCTGGCCCCATCCAGACTGTTAGAACGGATGTTCTACAATATGGAGGCACGACAGGGACTGTCAAGTCGTCGTGGGCAGGGAGGCGTTACAAAGCGTGGCCGCATTCATGCAGCCCTCCCGTCCAAATGGGCGGAACGGCTCCCGGTCGCTGTAGCGATTGCGGGAACGATGCGTACATCCAGCTGGCGGGTGAGGCAGAGATGCTCTGCGCCCACTGCTACGGCAAGCGCATGGGCATCGCTCCGTCGCCCGGGCGCAAGGGCGGCGAGGCTGCCCCCAAGCCGACCACCGCGAGGGAAGCGGCTTCGCCGGCGCTGCGACGCCTCAGCCGGAGGTCTTCGCTCTAGGAGCTCGCCCCGCGCGCGACCGCGTGCGGGCGCGTCGCGGCCATGGCCTCCCTGAGCGCGGTTACGCGAAGCGCGGCGTACCCGGCGAGCAGCGTCACGAGGACACCGCCCGCGAGGAATGCGTTGTTGATGCCGGCGAACGTCCCCACCGATCCGAGCAGCATCTGGCCGAGCGGCATGAAGCCCATGAAGACCATCGTGTTCACGCTCATGACCCGCCCGCGGATCGCGTCGGGCGTCCGGGTCTGCATAAGGGTGTTCGCCATCCCGAGGTAGACCATCACCGCGAGGCTCGTGAGTCCCACGAAGACCATCGCGCCGACGACCGAATGCTGGGCGCCGAAGAACATAAGAAGTACCCCGTGCGCGAGGGCGGCGCCCACGAGGAGCGCCCCGCGACGCCGCCAGGCGCCGAGCGACGCGGTGATGAGGGCACCGACGAGCGCCCCGCCCCCCGAGGCCGCGAGCAGCAATGAGAGCTCGAGCGCGCCGACGCCGAGGAACTGCGCCTCCGCGGGCAGGAGCTGGATGTAGGGCCGAGTGAAGAGCGCGGTCGCGACGCTGAGCACGACGACCCAGCGGAGGACCGGATCGCCGCGGATGAACGAGAGGCCCTCGCGGATCGATTCGAGCAGCGGACGGCGAACGCTTGCGTCGACGGGCTGCGGCCGCATCAGGAAGAGGGCGACCACGATCGCGAGATACGAGACGGCGTTGAGGAGCATGAGCCCGCCGACACCGAACGGGATGATGAGGACGCCGCCGAGCAGCGGGCCGACGAGCGTGGCGCCGTTGAACGCGGCCGAGTTGAGGCCGATGGCGCTCATGAGCTCGCGGTCGGAGACGAGGCGCGGGACCATCGCCTGACGGCTCGGCGCGTCGAACGAGAAGATGATCGAGTTCATCGCGCTCAACAGGACGATCTCCACGATGTTGATGTGCTCGGAGATCGTGAGCGCGGCGAGGATCGCGGCGACGATCGCGGCACTCGTCTGCGTCACGAGGAGCAGCCGCCGCCGGTCCGCGCGGTCGGCCACGGCGCCGCCGAAGAGCCCGAACGCGAGCCCTGGAACCGCCCGCGAAAGGCCGACGAGTCCGAGATAGAAAGGAGCCAGGTGCGGGACGCCATCCTTGATCGCGAGCTGCACGACGAGCCAGCCGAGACCGAACTGCTGCATCCACGTCCCGATGTTCGAGACGACGAGCCCGATCCAGAAGAGACGGAAGTCGCGGTATTCGAGCGCCGCGAGCGCCGAGGTGCGTCCTGGTTCGGCTGCGGCGGCCTCATCGAGGCCTTCCGTCTCGAGGGCCGGAGCGAGGCGCTCCTTCTGTGTCGCCATGCGGTGGAATCAGTGTGCGGGGTCGCGCGATGAGGCGCGTTGCAGCCGGGTCACTCCTCGTTCTGCGAGAGTGCATGGGAGTCGAACCCACCACGGAACGCAAGCGCCCCGTCAACGGTTTTGAAGACCGAGGAGCTCACCGGAGCCCCCGCACTCTCGGAAAGGATCCTGGATGGGCAGTCTACGGGCGGGTCTAGTCTGTTCGGCGCATGGCTCCCCCGGTCCTCTACGCGAAGAGCGGCGATGTCCACGTCGCGTACACGGTCCGCGGCAGCGGGCCGGATCTGGTCTGGTGCCCCGGCAGCCTCTCGCACCAGGAGCTCTGGCCGCAGATACCGGAATTCGCCAGGCTCGTCGACGGGCCCGCGCAATTCGCGCGGGTGCTCTTCTTCGACAAGCGCGGCACCGGCATGTCAGACCGGCCGGCGGGCATCCCGACCCTCGAGGAGCGCATCGACGACATCCGCGCGGTCATGGATGCCGCACAGAGCGGGCGCGCCCACATCTTCGGCGTCTCGGAGGGCGGCTCCATGGCGTGCCTCTTCGCGGCGACGTATCCAGAGCGAACGCGCTCGCTGATCCTCTACGGCACGCGCCCGCGCTGGACCCGCGCGCCCGACTATCCGTGGGGGCCCACCGCCGAGGAGGCCGAGGCGAGCCTCCAGGGGACGATCGCGGACGGCTTCAAGACGGACTACACCAGCGACTTCATGCGGAAGTGGCTCGGGCCGGGGCTGCGCGACGATGCGGAATTCATCGAGCACTTCGAGCGCCTGCGGCGGATGTCGAAGATCTCGCGTCGCGCATACCCGACGCCCGGGTCGTCGAGGTCCCGGGGGAGGGTCACCTCGTGGGCGAGAGCGGTCCCGAGATCATGAGGATCCTGAGGGAATGGGTGACCGAGGTCACCGAGACGATCCCGAGCAAGCGTTTCCTCGCGACCATCCTGTTCGTCGATCTGGTGCGCTCGACTGAGCGCGTGGCCCAGCTGGGCGACGGCGCCTGGCGAGACCTCCTCGCGCGCTACTACGCCGAGGCGCGCCGCGAGCTGGCGATCTACGGCGGGGTGGAGGTCGACACGGCCGGCGACGGGCTGCTCGCGCACTTCGACGGACCGGGACGCGCAGTCAAGTGCGCGGGCGCGATCGAGCGGGCCGTCCGCGGGCTCGGTCTCGAGGCGCGCGCGGGCGTGCACACGGGCGAAGTGGAGCGGGACCAGGGCGCGCTGCGCGGCATCGCGGTGCACACCGCGGCGCGCATCGCCGCCCAGGCGGGCGCGAACGAGATCCTGGTCTCGAGCACGGTACGCGACCTCGTCGCCGGATCCGGCCTCGTGTTCCTCGATCGCGGCGCCCACGAGCTGAAGGGGATCGAAGGCCCCAGGCAGCTGCTCGCGGTCGGTTAGCCACCGAGCGCGAGGGCGGCCCGCGCCTCAGGGAAGCAGCGTCGGCAGCACCCGCGCGAAGCCATCCGCGAGCGGACGCGCGCGCCAGCCCAGCTCCCGCTCCGCCTTCGCGCTCGAGGCGAGGTAGGTCACGCCGGCGAGGACGCGCAGGCTCTCCGCGTCTTGACCGAGCACCGCCGTCATGCTGGCGGCGAGGCGCAGCAGCGGCGGCGGCACCGCCAGGCGCGGCGCGGGGATGCCGCAGACCCGCTCGGCGATCCGTAGCGCCTCAACGAGCGTGTGCGGCGGACCGGCGATGACGTAGCTCTCGCCGGCGCGACCGCGCTCCATCGCGCGGACGTGGCCGTCGACCGTGTCGTCGACATAACCCCAGCAGTACGCGCTCCCGCCCGGGACCGCGGGCAAGCGGCGACGCACGTAGGCGTCGAGGACGGGACGCATCGGGCTGTGGTCGCCCTCGCCGTAGATGACGCCGGGCTGGACGATCACGAGCGGCAGGCCGCTCCGCATGAGCGGCTCCGCGACCTCGTAGTGCGCGACGTGCTTCGTCCGGTCGTACTCGCTCGCGAACGGGCCGCTCGCGCGAGAGGTCTCGTCGACGAGGCGGCCGCGCGTGTCGCCGAAGACCGCGACCGTGCTCGTGTACACGCCCTTCGCGACGCCGAGCTCGCGCATGGCCTCGAGGACGTTCCGCGTGCCCTCAACGTTGATGCGGTAGGCCTGATCGCGGCCGCGCGCGCCGATCCGGTACCACGCGGCGCAGTGGAAGAGGCGCTCGGCGCCGGCCATCGCGCGGCGGACGCTCTCGCGGTCCGTGACGTCGCCCAGCTCGCAGCGCACGCCGAGCACGCGCAGCTCGGTGGCGCCGTCGGGGTCGCGCACGAGCGCGACGACCGTATCGCCGGCGTCGCGGAGACGGCGAACGAGCCGTCCGCCAAGGAATCCGGTCGCGCCCGTGACGAAGTATCGCGTCGTGGTTCGGTTCTACCATCCCGCCGCTATGCGCAGCGAAGACACCGAACGGAGCGAACGGCTTCGGAGCGTCGATCTCGCGTCCGGTCTGGACCGCGTCGCGCTCGCCCGGCTCGCGGCTTACATGACGCCGCTCGCCTTCGCGGCGGGAGAGCTGCTCTGCGCCGAGGGCGACGCCGCCGACGCGCTCTTCATCGTCGTCCGCGGCCGCTTTTCCGTGCACGTGGGCCGCGACGGCGACGAGCGTCGCGTGAACACGATCGGGCCCGGGCACTACGTCGGCGAGCTCGCGCTCCTCGTCGACGAGCCGCGCACCGCGACGATCCGCGCCGAGACCGCGGCCGAGGTGCTCCGCCTCGAGCGCCAGCAGTTCCTCGAGCTGCTCGATCGAGACGCACCCGCCGCGAAAGCGGTCGCGGCGACGCTCGCGCGGCGGCTGCAGCGGCGCGATGCGGGCGTCGGGCGCGACGAAGGCGAACCGGTCCCGCTGCGCATTCCCGCGCAGGCGGCGCGACCGGGGCGCCGCCCCGCGGCGAAGGTCGCCGGACTCGTCCTCGCGGGCGCGCTGATCGTCGCGGCGTTCGTGCCGTTCGTCGACCTCGCGCAATGGAAATTCGCCCTCCTCCTCCTCGCCGCCGTGACCCTGTGGGTCACCGAGCCGGTGCCGAACGTCGTCGTCTCGCTGGGCCTCGTCATCACGTGGATCCTCTCGGGCATCGTGCCGCCGTACGCCACCCTCACGGGCTTCGCGTCGATGAGCTGGGTCTTCGTCGTCTCGGTGCTCGGGATCGCGAGCGCGGTCGCGCGATCGGGTCTCCTCCTGCGCGTCGGCCTCCTGCTCATCGAGCGGGTGCCCGCGCGGGTCGGCTGGCAGTCGGCGGCGTTCATCGGCACCGGCATCATCCTCACGCCGCTGCTGCCGCTCGCGCTCGCGCGCGCGGCGATCACCGGCCCGCTCGCCGAAGGCGTCGCCGACGCGCTGCGGCTGCGCGAGCGAAGCCCGGCGTCGGCCGTCATCGGCCTCTCCGCCTGGATCGGCTCCGGTCCGTTCATCTTCCTGTTCCTGAACGGCTCCCCGGTCTGTCTGCTGGGCTGGAGCCTCATGCCGCTCGCGGCGCAGGATCGCTTCACCTGGCTCCAGTGGTTCGTGGCGGCCGCACCGCTCGGCGTGATCCTCGCCGCAGGGTGTTTCGGGGCGCTTCGCGTCTTCCACCGCTCGGAGGCGATCGTGGGTCCTTCGCGTGGCCCGCTCCGGCTCCAGCAGGCGGTCCTCGGGCCTCTCTCGCGGCGCGAGCTCGCGCTCTGCGCGATCGTCGCGCTCATGATCGTCGGCTGGATCCTCGCGCCGCGGCTCCTCATCCATCCCGGACTCGTCGCGCTCGCCGCGTTCATCGCGATGATGGTCGTGACCGGCGCGTCGAACCTCGGCACGATCGACTGGGACTACCTCGTCTTCTACGGGGTCGCGCTCACGGTCGCGAACATCGCGGAGGGGCTACGGCTCGACCGCATCGTCGGCGAGAACGCCGCCCTCGCACTCGCTCAGGCGGGCATCGGCGGGCCGGCGTTCGTGCTCCTGGCGGGCGTCCTCACGATCGCCGCCCGGTCGCTCCTCGCCGCCGACCAGGCGATCCTCCTGCTGTCCCTGGCGCTCATCCCGGTCGCGACCGCCGTCGGCGTGCACCCGTGGCTCGCCGTCGTCGCCATCCTCGCGCTCGGCCTCAGCTGGCACGTGCCCGCGCAGTCACCCGAGTACCTGGTCGCCTACGGCGCGACCCACGGCCGCCTCTACACGCACGGCGACGCACGCCGGATGGCGTTCGCCTACGACGCGATCGCGCTCGCCGGTCTCGCGGTCTGCCTTCCGTACTGGAGCGCGCTCGGACTCCTGTAGGTCGCGGTCGCGAGTCGCGCTACAGACGCGTCTCGACGAGCAGGATCTCCGCGCCGTCCGGCCCCGCCGCGATCGCGATCTCGTCCTCGTCGCGGATCTTCGCCGCGCCCCCCTCGTCGAGCTCGGGACCAGCGAGCGAGCCGTGCACGACGAAGAGATAAGCGCCGAAGCCGCGCCGCAAGCGGTGACGCGCCGTGCGGCCCGCGTCGAGGAGGCCCGCGTACACCGCGGCGTCCTGGTGGACCGTCACGGCGTCGGTGGCGCGCGGCGCGTCCGGGGCGCCGTAGCCGTCGGCCGGGACGAGGACCGCCTTCAAGACGTTGCGCCGCGACTCCTCGCTGAAGGAGCGCTGCTCGATGCTCGGCTCGAGCCCGCGGCGTGACGGGATGATCCACATCTGGATGAACCGCATGGGCTCGATCTTCGACCCGTTGCGCTCGGAGTGCTGCATCCCCGAGCCGAGCGTCGCGCGCTGGACCGAGCCGGGCGGCAGGATGCCGCCGTTCCCGCGCGAGTCGGCGTGCTCGAAGGTGCCCTCCGCGACGTAGGTGATGCCCTCGATGTCGCGGTGGGGATGCATGGGCCACGCGGCGCCCGGCACGAGCGTGTCGTCGTTGAACACGCGAAGGTCGCCGAAGCCCATGTTCGCTTCGTCCCAGTACTGGTCGAAGCTGAAGTGCCAGTACGCGCTGAACCAGCCGCCTTCGGCGTGGAACAACGACCCCCGCGGTCGCGCCTGGATGGTCATCGCGTTCGTGGCCCGCCGACGCGGGCCCCCAAGCCTTAGGCGGCCTGGCCGAGATGCGGCTGGAGCTGCTGCAGCAGACGCTCCTTGGGCATGTAGCCCACGAGACGCTGCGCCTCGCGACCGTTCTTGAACAGGATCATCGTCGGGATCGCGCGGACGCCGAAGCGACCCGCGGTCACGGGGTTCGCATCGACGTCGAGCTTGGCGATCTTGATCTTCTCGCCCTGCTCGCTCGCGATCTCCTCGAGGACCGGCCCGACCATGCGGCAAGGGCCGCACCAGGTCGCCCAGAAGTCCACGAGCACGGGCGTATCCGACTTGAGCACGTCCTGCTCGAAGCTCTGGTCGTTCACCACCTGCGGCTTTGCCATCTCGGTCACGCCTCCTCTACCACCTGAACGCCAGCTGCTGGCCCATTTGTTCCACTGCAGGTTCGAGGCCCAGAACGGCTTCCAAGCCGTCCAGGCCGGCCTCCGGGCGAGTGGCCCAGGACCGCAGCGGGCCCCACTTTACGAAGCGCCAGGCTCGCCGTCGAACGAGGTCCGCGAGGGCCGGGGAACGGCGCAGCTTGACCTCGGCCAGGGGCCGGCGCTCGTCCGCGATCGCGAGGAAGCGGAAGACGCGGTCCTCGTCCGGGATGGATTCGCCGATACCCGCCACGCTGCGGTGCAGCCGCGCCGTCCACTCGAGCTGCCAGCAGAAGACCATGCGGCCGCGGTCGTGCCACAGCACGTCCACGTACTCCAGGGCGTCGGCGGTCTGGCGCGTGAGCTGCGCGACGCGGGCGGCACGCTCGGCCTCGGTGAGGAGATCGGCGAGGACCGCGCCGCGATCGGCGAGGCCTGCGGGCAGCGCGCGCCGCTCGAGGTCGCGCCCGACGTGGACCTTGAAGCCGAGGCGCCGGCCGACGTCGACGAGCTGCGCGGCGAGGAGCGTCTGGTCGGCCTGCCGGCGCACCAGGCCGTCCTCGTCGCGCAGGCGCCACCGTCCGTCGTCGCCCTGGCGACCGTAGGCGGCGATGCACCGCTCGACGAGCTCGCGGTCGGGCGTCTCGATGCCGCGAAACAGCCCGTAGCTCCGGCGGAGGAGCGCGCGCGTCTCGACGTCGCGCGCCGACGAGAGAAGCCCCCAGACCGCCCACTCGACGCGATCGTCGAGCGGCGTCGTGTCGACCGGCTCCGTGAGCGCGTAGAGCGTCGTCTCGGCACGGTGCTCCGCGTTCGCGCCGTCGAGCGTCAGGCGTGTGATGCCGGAACGACGGCCGTCGGCGAGCGCCGAACGGAAGTGATCGAGGAACTGCTCGAGCTCCGAGACGCCGCTCGCCCGCGCGAGCGCGAGCGGCGCGAGCAGGCGCCGGGCGCCAAGGGACTCGAGCGCCGCGACCCCGGCGATGTCGGTGCCCGCGGGCTCGCCGCGCGTCACGATCGCGTCGCGCACCCCGGCGCGGATCGCGTCCTCGATCGCGGCCGCGTCCGCCGCGGGCTGATCGCGCAAGAGCGGGACGTCGCGGTCGAAGTCGCAGAGCGCCGCGGCGCCGCTTCCCCCGCCCACCGTCGCGAGTGCGTCGCGCTGGTAGACGATGCCGCGGAGGCGGTAACCCGCGCCGGCCGCGGCGAGGACGACCGCGGCGACGCTCGCCAGATCGGCATGCGGGACGTACACGACCGCGGGCGCCTCGGGACGCGAGCCGCGGTGCCCGTCGATGAGCGCGGCGCGCATCGTGCGGAGCAGGCGCTCGCGCGCAACGACGCGTCCCTCGCCAGAGTCGGGGGGCTTCACCCCCCGGCCCCCGAGAAGGACGATGCTGGCGACGGCGGCCCATCCGCCGAGCACGTCTTCGACGGGCGCCTGGCAGAGGACGAGGTCGGCGTCGCCCGCGTCGAGCGCGATGGTGCCGGCGCGAGCGCGCGCGGGCGGCGTGTGGTGCGCGAGCCATGCGACGAGCTCGCGGACCGTGCGCTCGAACTCGAGCCACACGTTGATCTCGCGCGACTGGGCGGCGTGCGATCGGCGCGCGCGCCCCTTCTCGAGGCGGAGCGGAGAGCCGTGCCCGGCGAGCGCGTTCAGCCGGCTGCCGCCCAGGAGCACCTCGATGAAGCAGAGCTTGAGGAAGTCCGACACTCCGGGGGGTCTGAGGGGGGCGCTGCCCCCCTCAACTGTTGTCTCGATCGCGCGCAGCGTCGCCATGAGGGCGGTGAGGTTGCGCGGCGTGTAGAGCGCGGCGACGCTCTCGCCGAGGGCCTGCGCCGCGGGGTCGGGGCCGAAGCGCTCGACGAGCTGCCAGTACGCCATCCCGCGGGCCTCGCATCGGCGCGCCGACTCCGCGTCGGCATCGGTCGTGGCCTCGATCAGCAGGGCGCGGCCGTCGCGCGCGCAGATCCCGCAGCGGAACGCCTTCTTCGTCGGCGCTTGGGCGTCGCGGTCCCACAGGAACGCCTCGACGATGACCGGGCCGCGGCACGTGGCGCAGGTCGAACCGTAGAGCTCACGCATCCCGACGCGATGCGGCGTGCCGACGAGCGCGCTCTCGCCGACGCGGTCGAGCGCAGCGAGGATCTCGTCGCCGCGCGGAGCCGTCGCGACGACCAGGCGCGCCCATTCGCCGAGACGCTCCCGCGAGCGCGCGATGCCGCGCCGGTCGGCGGCCTCCGCGGCGTCGGCCGCCGACCACGGATGCCCGAGCGGGTCGAGGACGATCCCCCGACGCGGCGAGTACGCGGACGCGTAGAGCGCTGCGAGCGCCGAGGGGAAGGCGGTGCCGAAGCGGTCGAGAGGCCGCGGGAGCGGGAGCGTGTCCAGCGGGACGATGGACCGGACGCGCTCACCCTGGCTCAAGGCAACGTGAAGAGTACGGCCCTCCTCGCGTCCACGACCACGCCGACGGTCTTCCCGTCGCGCGAGACGACGACGTCCTGCACGGTGCCGCCCGCGCCGAGCTCCTCTATCGCTCCGTCCGAAGGCGCGATCGCGATGAGCCGGTCGACCCCGTCGACCACGACCGCCCGGCGACCGACCGCGAGCCGCCGGCCGTCCGTGAACGTCGTCGTCCAGCGGCGCGAGCCGTCGGGCGCGAACGACGTGAGCGAGGTCTGATCGAGGAGGTACAGCGTCGCGTCGGTGCCGAACGCGATCTCGCGGACCGGCGACGCGAGCCGCGTCACCGTCTTCGCGTCGGCGAGCGAGACGCGATAGGTGCCCTGGTCGGTGATCGCGGCGACCGTCTTCCCGGCGCGATCGACCGTGAGCGCTCTCCCGGCCCCGGGGATCCGCGCCAGCGCGCGCAGCGCGCCGTCGCGGCCGGGCCGGAAGATCTCGACGTCGTAGCCGCCGCCGCTCGTCGTGCCGACAAGGACGTCGCCGGCGTCGGTCACCGCGACCTGCGCGCCCGCCGCGGGCGTGACGATCGGGAAGGGGTCGCCGAGCGGCACGCCGTCCGGGGCGCGGCCGCCGATCACCCCGGCGCCGCCGGAGGGCTCGCCCGTCGGTCCTTTTGAGGTCGCGACGAAGAGCCGCGTGGTCGGCACGAACAGGAGCTGCGTCGCCACGTTGTTGAAGCGCATCGGCGTGCCGACGACCTGCCCGGCGGGCGCCGTCAGGAACGTGAGCGTCTGGCCGCCGAGCGCGAAGAACCGAGCGTCGTCCGAGAAGGCGAGCGCGCTCATCCCGGCAAAGGACTGCGGCAGCGCGCGCAGCGTGTCGGCGGGATCGAACAGCGCGGCCTGCCCGCCGTCCGAGCCGGTGAGGATCCACGTACCGTCGTCCGACAGGGCGATCCGGCGCGCCGCCGGGGCGCTTTCAAGGACCCGGGAGGGCTCTCGCCACAGCTCGGCGTCCGGGACGGGTCCGCTCCGCGCGAACGTGTACGACTGGTCCTGGCTCACAAGGCTCACGATCCCCTGGCTCGCGAGCTTCGCGACGACTTGGGCCGCGGCGTCTGCGTCGGGGTACGGGCCGAGACGCACGACGAACGGCGCGGTCCGCGTGAGGGCGGCGTTCTGAGGGGAGCCAATGGCCTTGAGCGCCTGTTCCGCGTCCGCGACGGTCGTGTACGGACCGACGGTGACGGTGTGCTTCGTCGCCGCGCTCGCGGTGACCACGAACGACGTGCCCCGAGCGATCGCGCTCTCGAGGACGTCGTCACGAGGAAGCGCGGTCGACAGATCGCGCAATCGCTGCCAGCCGGCGGTGACGTGGCTGATGACCCGCGCGAACGCGGCGGGGTCGACGGCGTCGGCGTACGACTGCGCGTCTCGGCCGAGGTCGGTGAGGCCGTCGGCGAGGGTGACGAGCTTGTCGCGGATCGGGCCGGCGCGGTCCACCGCCGCCCCGACGACGCCGGCGCTATACGCGGAGATCGTGTTCGCCGCGCCGCGCGCGACGACGCCGTAGCGCGCGGGGGTGACGGTCCGCGCCTTCGCGCTCGAGAGCGCGCCGGCGAGCCCGTAGTCGTACGCGGCGAACTGCAGGAGGATCGCGCCGGCGTCGCGCGCGAGCTTCGTGCCGGCCTCGGCGTCGCGCGACGGCGCGACCTTCAGCGGAGCTTCAGTGCACGCGCCGAAGAGGAAGATCGCAGCGATCGTGAGGATTGCGATGGCCGGGGGCGTGCGGGGGGTCCGAGGGGGGCGGAGCCCCCATCGACCGATCACTCTTCGGCTTCGTCCTCCGTCTCCTCGTCCTCCTCGGCCTCGATGGCGATCGGCTCGTCGTGGGAGTCGGACTCGTCGAGCACCTCGTCGGCGGCGGGCGTCTCTTCCTCCGCCTCTTCGGCCTCTTCGGACTCGACCTCTTCGTCGGTGTCCCGGCCGTAGCGGAAGAACGTCCCGCGCACGTACGCCCGCTCCTTTGTCTCCGCGGGACGGTGGTGGCCTGGGAACGAGATCCGGCTCGCGTTCTCGGTGCTCTGGAGCACTTCGCGAATCGCGATGCGCGCGCTCTGCGGATCGGTGCTCACGATCGCGGCGACGTACTGATTCCCCGTGCGGAGGAGGTCGATGAGGCGCCGCCCGACCTTCGGCTCGAGGAAGCCGAGGAGCTCGCCGTCGCGCGCGTGGACGGCGAGGAGGCCTTCCTGCTCGCGGAGCTCGCACTCGGCGCCCGGGCTGTACTTCGCGAGGACGTGCGCCGGGGCGGGGTTCATGAGCCTGAGGATCCCGGTCTTCCCCATGTCCTCGATGAAGAGCCGGGGCTGCGTCCTGGTCGTCGTCGTGTTCGGCTTGCCTTTGTGCTCGAGGAGGGCGATGACGCGGGCCTGGCCGCGCAGAGCGATCGAGTTGTAGGGCTCGGTCTTCAGGACCTCGGCGAAGGACACCTTCGCATCCTCGAGCTTGCCCTGCTCGACGAGGGCGCGGCCGAGGCGGTTCCGGGCCTCGAGGTCGTCGGGCGCCGCCTCGATGATCTTGGCGTTCAGCTCGACGGCGCGGGGCCAATCGGCCTCGAGGGCTGCGGCGGTGGCCTGGTCGGCCAGGGCGCGAACGCGAAGACCTTGATCAGGGACCCGTGTCACTGGTGCCTCCAACGCATGAGGGTACGCCCGCGGGAATGGGCGCCTGGGATATGTCGATTGTACTTGCTCATCGCGGGCACGCTTCGCTGACAGGGGCCCCTGCCCCTGGGCCCCCGCACCCCCTAGTCAGCGTTTAACCTTGCGCGCGCAATGCCGTATCTGTCCGAGATCCAGCACCGGACGGTGATCGAACCGAACGGCGACGAGGTGGGGAAGCTCGCGGACGTCGCGGTGGTCCCGCAGGGCCAGTTCCCCGCGGCCCAGTGGGCGATCCTCGCGACGCGGAACGGCGAGAAGGTGCTGCGCTGGGCCGACCTCGCCCCCGAGATCGGGCACTTCCGGCTGCGCTCGCGCCTCGCGAACACGCCCGACCAGCAGCTGCCGGCCGAGGCCCTCCGCCTCGCGCGCGACCTTCTCGACAAGCAGATCGTCGATACGCACGGCGCGAAGGTCGTGCGGGTGAACGACCTCCAGCTCTCGGAGGTCGAAGGCCAGCTGCGGCTGGTCGGCGCGGACGTCGGGATGCGCGGGATCTTCCGGCGGATCGGCGCGGAGCGTCTGGCCGAGCGCGCCGCCGGGATCGTCGGCCGGAAACTGCCGCGCGGGATCATCCCGTGGCACCTCGTCGAACCCCTGCAATCGGCCGACGCAGCGGTCCGTCTCACGGTGCCGCACGCGAAGCTCGCGCTCCTGCACCCCGCCGACATCGCCGACATCGTCGAGGAGATGACCGCGGACGAGCGGGTGGCCGTCTTCGAGCAGCTCGACGCCGAGACCGCGGCCGAGGCGCTCGCCGAGGTCGAGCCGGAGATGCAGGCGGCGATCGTCAGCGACCTCGACGAGGAGCGCGCCGCCGACATCCTCGAGGAGATGGACCCCGACGAGGCCGCCGACCTCCTCCAGGACCTCCCCGAGGAGCGTCGCGAGGAGCTCGTCGAGCTCATGGAGAAGGAGGAGAAGCAGGACGTCGAGGAGCTCCTCACCTACGCCGAGGACTCAGCCGGCGGGATCATGACGACCGACTACGTCGCGCTCGCCGGCGGGCTCACCGCGGCGCAGGCGATCGACGAGCTCCGCGTGCGCAAGCCCGATCCGCAGCTCACCTATTACCTCTACGTCGTGGACGACGAGGGCCGGCTCGAGGGCGTGATCTCGCTGCGCGACCTCGTGGTAGCGCCCCCGGAGACGAAGCTGACCGCCGCGATGGATCCCCACGTGCTCAAGGTCGAGGCCGAGACCCCAAAGGAGGAGGTCGCGTCGCTCATCGCGAAGTACGACCTGCTGGCGCTCCCCGTCGTGGACGCGCGGCGCAAGCTCCTCGGCACGGTGACCGTCGACGACGTCGTCGAGCTCATGCTCCCGCGCGGCTGGAAGAAGAGGTCGCTTCGGTCGATCGCTAGGTGATCGCCACGGTCGATCGCCTCAGAACAGGGACCATCAAGCGCCGCCTCCTTCGGTTCCTCGTGATCGTCGGCCCCGGCATCGTCACCGCGCAGGCGGGAAACGATGCTGGTGGCATCGCGACGTACTCGAGCGTCGGGGCGGCGTACGGGTATTCGCTCCTCTGGATGATGGTCGTGATCACACTGTCGCTCGGGATCGTCCAAGAGATGTGCGCCCGGATGGGCGCGGTGACCGGGAAGGGGCTCGCTGAGCTCATTCGCGAGCGCTTTGGCATCCGCTGGACGCTCGTCGCGATGTTGACCGTCCTTGTCGCGAACGGCGGGGTCGTCGTCAGCGAGTTCGCGGGCGCGGCAGCCGCGCTCGAGCTCCTCGGAGTGCAGCGCATCGTGACGGTCATCGCCGTGGCGGGCTTCGTCCTGTGGCTCGTCGCTCGCGGAAGCTACCGCGTCGCCGAGCGCGCTTTCCTCGCCATCTCTCTGGTCTTCCTGGCGTACCCCGTCACCGCGTTCCTCGCCGGTCCCCCGTGGGGCGAGGTGCTCAGAGAGACGGCGCTCCCGTCGTTCCGTCTCGAGGGACCCTACCTCTTCCTGTTCGTGGCGACGGTCGGAACGACGATCACGCCGTACATGCAGCTGTTCGCGCAATCGGCGACCGTGGACAAGGGCGTCACCGTCCAGGAGCTCGGGGCGGCCCGCGCGGACGCCTACATCGGCGCGGTCTTCTCGAACCTCGTGGCGTATTTCATCATCGTCGTGACCGCGACGACCCTCTACCCCCAAGGCATCACCGTCCAGACCGCCGCCGACGCCGCGCGCGCCCTCACCCCCCTCGCCGGGGAGCGCGCCGGTCTGCTGTTCGCGATCGGCCTTTTCGGCGCGTCCGTGCTCGCGGCCGCGGTCTTGCCGCTTGCGACTTCGTACACGATCTGCGGGGCGCTCGGTTGGGAGCGTCGGCTGGGCACGCGGTTCTCCGACGCTCACCAGTTCTACTCGATCATCGCGTTCCTGGTGGTGATGGGGGCCGCGATCACCCTGCTGCCCGTCCCGCTCATCCCGCTCATCGTCGGCGCGCAGGTCCTGAACGGATTCCTGCTTCCGGTGATCCTCATCTTCATCTTGCGGCTCGTGAACGACCGCTCGCTCATGGGCGAGCACGTCAATGGTCCCGTCTATAACGTGCTGGCGTGGGGTACGACCGTGTTCATCGGGGCGCTGTCACTGATCCTGCTCGGCGTCACTTTCCTCGGTCTGGGCGGCTGAGTGCGGAGCGTGCCGCTGCGTAGGCACGTCAGAGCCGGCCGAGAGGAGTGATTCCGGCTCAGCCCCCGCGGCCGCCTGCGATCGCGGTGTAAGCGAGTCCCACCGCCGCGAGCCACAGACCGATCGTCGCGAGCCAGCCGAGGACCGCGAGTACCGGCCCGATGCGCTGCTCGCCCATGACTTTTGGGTTTCGGGCCGCGAGCATGATCAAGACCAGCAGCGGCGGCGCGACGATCCCGTTGACGATCGCGGTATCGAAGAGCGCGTCGACCGGGTTGATGCCGATAAAGTTCATCGCGATCCCGATCCCCGTCGCGAGGGCGATCACACCGTAGAAGGGCTTTGCCCGGCTCCAATGGGTCTCCAGGCCATAACGCCAGCCGAAGGCCTCGGCGATGGCGTACGCAGCTGAGCCGGAGAGGATCGGGACCGCGAGGATACCGGCGCCGATCATGCCCGCAGCGAAAAGGATGCCGGCGAAGTCGCCGGCCAGCGGCCGCAAGGCCTCGGCGGCGTCCGCCGCGCTCTTGATGTCGGTCTTGCCGGCGCGAAAGAGCGTGAGCGCGGTGGCGAGGATGATGAAGTACATCACGAGATTCGAGAAGGCCATCCCGACATTCACGTCGATCGTCGAATAGCGGATCTCGGCCGGAGTAGCACCCTGGCGAGATTCGCGCGTCGTGCGGCCCATCTCGATCTCCTCCTCGACCTCCTCGCTGGACTGCCAGAAGAAGAGATACGGCGAGATGGTCGTGCCGAGGATCGCGAGGAGGGCGGCCAGGTACGTCGGGCCGAGGCTGAACGTCGGAATGACCGTCGCCCGTAGCGTCTCGAAGAGGTCGGGACGCACGATGAACGCATCGATCACGTAGGCGAACAGGGCCAGCGTCAGCCACTTGAACGTGTTGGCGATGAGCCGGTAGCTGCCGAAGATCTGGAGCGCCAAGATACCGAGGGCGACCGGAACGACGAGCCAGACCGCCCGAACGCCGGTCAACGAGTCCACGGAGTCGGCGATCGCGCCGAGGTCGGCCCCGACGTTGATGGTGTTCGCGATGAAGAGCAGGAGCACCGAGCCGTAGAGCAGCGGGCGAGGGTAGTGCTCGCGGAGCACGCCCGCGAGGCCGGCCCCCGAGACCATCCCGACGCGGGCGCAGATGTTCTGGACCGCGGCCATGAGCGGGAAGGTGAGCAGCGCCGTCCAAAGCGTCTGCAACCCGAGCGTCGCGCCGGCGACCGCATATGTGCCGATGCCGCTCGGATCGTCATCAGACGCGCCGGTGATGAAGCCAGGTCCAAGGATCTTGCCGATCTTCTTGGCCGGATTGGTCTCGGATCCGATCTCGGCGGCAGTGCCTGCCGTCGCACCGGACGGAGGCGAGTGCGGGATGACGCGACGGCGAGGTCTCTCGCTCGCGGGCAACCTCGCCTAGGCTCCTTTCCGCGTCTGGACCACCGCGGCACACAGGAAGACGTCGGCGCTTCTGCGAGCCGTTTTGCGTTCGTTCGCGTCGCGGTCAGGTTGACCAGACATCCCCACGTCGGCGATGGTCACCATGCAGAGCGAATACCAGTTCCGGCTGGTCTCGTCGCGGTGACAGTCCTTGGCTCTAGGTGGCGCGGACCGTACGAGACGTGCGACGCTAGCGCCGTGCGACGGCTCGGGGTCCTCGCGCTCGTCTTCGTGACCGCCGCGTGCGCCGCGAGACCCGCGCCGACCCCGGCACCACCGTCTTCGTCGCCAACACCGACCGTCGCCGTCGCGACCGGCAGCCCCGCGCCGACGGCCTCGCCGTCGCCGACCGTGCCGCCCTCGAGCATCAAGTTCGGCCTCGTCGTCGCGGACGCGAGCTCGCTCACGTTCCGACTGCGGCTCGAGAGCGAGGCCGAGCCCTTCGCCTCGCTCGACGGATCGCTCGCCACCGTCTCGCCCGATGGCCGACGGCTCGCGTACTGGCACCGCGACGCCGGGACGAACGGGACGCAGGACGACCTGCGGATCCTCGATCTCTTCACCGGAACGCAGTCGCAGATCGTCCGTTTGCAGAACGAGCGCGCCGCGGGCGTCGCGTGGCGCGACGACGCGGGGGGGCTGCTGTACGCCGCGGCGTCGCCGAACATCGCGGGTGGCGGCGTCGATCCGCCACCGGTCTACACGGCGGTCCGGATCGTGAACTTCGCGACGAACCAGGTCAGTGAGGTGAAGCGGCTCGACGCGGCACGCTTCGTCCCGCTTACGTGGCGCGTGACGACGCACGTCCTCTCCGGCGTGAACGCGGGCGAGGGCGGCGTGCGCACGATCTATCGCTTCAAGGAGGACGGCACGACCGCGGGCGACTCGCCCGCGGACCGCCGCTTCAACGAGGTCGTCGACACGACGCGCGACGGGACCGCCATCCTCGGCCAGTTCGCGTACGGAGAAGGCGGCAAGACCTTCAGCGGGATCCGGGTCGTCGCGGCCGACGACCCGCGGCCGCTCGCCGAGCGCGAGCCGCCGGCGGGCGCCTTCCTCGTCCGCGCGCGGTTCCGCGCGGCGACGAGCGATGTCGTCGCGCTCCTTCGGGCGGGCGATCCCTCGCGCTACGTCATCGAGCTCTGGCCCACCGGCGTCGGCATCGCGCCGCGCCGCGTGTGGACCGGGACCACGGCGACCGCGGCCAGCGGCGAGCTCCTCGTCCGGTTCGACGGGAAGGTCGCGTACGTGCGGACCGACGAGTCCGGCACCGGGGTCGGGACCTGGCAGACCGTCGACCTCGAAAGCGGCGCGGGCCTTCAGCTGGCGACGGGTCAGAACGCGATACCGCGCGGGCCGTCCTTCCTCGTGACCGACGACGCGGTCGCGAAGCTGCGTAAGCCGTAGCGCCTTCCCCCGTTCGGGGGTTCCCGTCCGCCGGCCGTAGCGCGAGCCTGCCCGCATGGCGCTCGAGATCGGCATCCCGGTCATCGACCCGTACGGCAGCGTGTTCCGGCTGCTCCGCACCCTGGGACTGCCCTTCGGGATGTGGCGCGTCGACGACGCGGCGGAGGCGGCCAACGCTCCGTTCGCGATCCTCGGCGTCTACGGGAAGCCCGATCCGGCGGCCATCGCGGCGGTCGCGCGACGAGTGCCGACCGTCCTCTATTCGGTCATGGCGCGGCCGTCGTACGACGACGCGATCGCACTGGGGGCGATCGACGTGGTGAGCGATGGCATGGCGCCGACCGCCGCGCGCGCCGTCCTGTTGAACGCGCTGGAGCGGCGCTAAGGGCAGGGCGGCGGTCCGGGACCGCGCAGGCAGTAGCGCGCCACGACCGTCCCGGTGAGCAGATCGCTCACGCTTCCCGTCGAGTCATCGCCCCCCGTGGTCGCGAAAAGGCGTGATCCATCCCGCGACCACCAGACCTCGAGGAAGAACGCGCCTCGCGCCACCTCCCTGGCCGTGCCATCGCGGCCGCGGACGAATACGCCGCTCGGAAGGTTCGCGCCGCAGCAGAACTGCCGTTCCACCGTCACGAAGCGGTCGCGCCGCGGATGCCACGCGGCGTCGGCGATCGTGACCTCGGTCGCCTGGGACGTCGGGCGCGGCGGCCGATACAGCTCGGTGCGGCGGCGAGTCTCGCGGTCGAACAGCGACACGAGGTTGGCCCCGCCGAACGGGTTCTGTCCGGTCCAGACCAGGATCTCGCGGCCATCGCCGAAGTCGACGTTCGCTCCGCCGACGGCCAGCGCGTCACCGCCGACGATACGGACGGGATCGAGATCCCGGGCGACCCTGCCCTCCGCCGCCGCGACCGGGATGAGGTACACCTCACTGACCCCGTCGCCGGCGTTCACACGGACCGCGAGGGTCTGGCCGTCGGGAGCGAACGCGACGGGGACCGGCGGCGCCCCCGATGCCGAGGGATCGTCCGCGACGAGGCGCCGCGGCGCGCCGGCGCCCAGCGTCCCGACCCAGACACCGTTCACAGCGGGATCATCGGCCGCGCGGGACAGCGCGTAGCGCGTCCCGTCCGCCGAAATGACCGCGCGATCGAAGGGCGAGCCGCGATAGAGCTCTCGCGCGTCGCCGGCTTCGGGCCGGAGCAGGAGGACGGTCGACCGCGCGCCGGGGACGTTCACCGTCAGGAGCACGGCACGGCCGTCGCGGGACGCGCTGGTGAAAAGGTACGGCCCGTCGGCGGGGTTGCCGCCCGCGCCGACGCTCACCGTGGCCACCTCGGTCGCGGCACCCGCGCCGAGATCGAGGAGGATCACGCGGAAAGTGTCGGCGCCACCCGAGACGACGTAACGGAACTCGCTCGCCGCCGTCACCTTCCCCATCCGGACGCTCACCTCGCCGACCGCGCGCGACGCCGCGGCGGTCGCTGAGCCGCCGGCCGTGGCCGACCCGGTCGGCGCGGCGGTCGCCGCGATCGGCTGGCCCGGTGGGACCTCGGCGCGCATCAGGGAGAGCGCACCGGCCACGATGACGACCACACCGATCACGGCCGCGAAGACGCTCGCGGCGCGGCTCACCGGGGCTCGGGCAGGACTCCGCCGAACGCGTCGAGGTAGCGGTCCGGGTTCTCCTGGAAGATCCGCTTACAGCGCTCGCGGTCGAACGCGTAGATGAGCGCCTCGTAGCGGATCCGGATCGCCTCCGGGCCGAGCGTCGCGCCGCAGATCACGCAGCGCGGCTCGGGTGTCGTCGCACTCATGCCGGCTCCAGCTCGAGCAGCGGCTGGTGGGCGCGCACGAGCTGGCCGTTCTCGGCGAAGATGCGCCGTACCCGGCCGGTGGCGGTCGCACGGATCTCGTTGAAGAGCTTCATCGCCTCGATGAGACCGATGACGTCGCCCTGCGTCACCTGCGAGCCGATCTGCACGTACGGCTGCGTCTGCGGCGAGGGCGAGCGGTAAAAGAGGCCCGTGAGCGGCGCGTTCACCGTCGGCAGCTCGCTCGCGGGCGCCTGCGCGACCGTGGCCGCGACGGGGACCGATCCCGACGGCTGCGGCGCGGGCGAGACGACTGACCCGGCGCCGTCCTTGGAGACCCGCACGCGGACGCCGCCGCGGCGCACCTCGATCTCGCGGACGTCCTCGTTCGCGAGCCGTTCGAGCAGCTCCGCAGCGAGCGCGTTCGCATCCGCGCGGACCTTTTTGGGGTCTGGCATTACGCCGCCTCGTCCCAGCGCCGCATGACGAGCGCGACGTTGTGTCCCCCGAACCCCATCGAATTCGAGAGCGAGAGATCCACGGACGCCTTACGCGACGCGTTCGGGACGTAGTCGAGATCGCACTCGGGATCGGGCACTTCCTGGTTGATCGTCGGCGGCAGCATGCCGTCACGCATCGCGAGCACACAGATCCCCGCCTCGATCGCACC
Source organism: Chloroflexota bacterium (assembly GCA_005883625.1). Taxonomy (GTDB): domain Bacteria; phylum Chloroflexota; class Limnocylindria; order P2-11E; family P2-11E; genus 3-1-20CM-2-70-9. The sequence goes on from VBDU01000080.1 coordinate 76,310, forward strand.
AGCCGCACCGAGGGTGTGGCCCGTCATCGATTTCGTCGACGAGATCGGCAGCCGCCGCGCGTGATCGCCGAAGACCGTTTTGAGCGCCGCGGTCTCAGCACCGTCGTTCGCCGGCGTCGACGTGCCGTGCGCGTTCACGTAGCCGATCTTCGCGGGATCGGCGCCCGCGTCCGCGATCGCCATCTGCATCGCGCGGACCGCGCCCTCGCCACCCGGCGGGGGCGCGGTGACGTGGAATGCGTCCGACGAGACGCCGTAGCCAACGACCTCGGCGAGGATCCGCGCGCCGCGCGAGCGGGCGTGGTCGAGCCCTTCGAGGACGAGGCACGCCGCGCCTTCGCTGAACACGAAGCCGTCGCGCTCCTTGTCGAACGGCCGCGACGCCTTCTCGGGTGCGTCGTTCCGGCGCGAGATGGCGTGCGCCTGGTTGAACGCGGCGATGGCGACCGGTATGAGCCCGGCCTCGGCGCCGCCCGCCAGCATCACGTCGGCCTGACCGCGCCGGATCGTCTCTGTCGCCTCGCCCACGGAGTGCCCGCTCGACGCGCACGCGGAGACGTGGCCCATGTTCGGACCCTTCGCGCCGAACTTCATCGCGATCTCGCCCGCCGCCATGTCGATGATCATCATCGGGATCATGAATGCGGAGACCCGTCGCGGGTCGGCCGCGTGCGACAGGATGTTGTCGACGAGCGTCTCGACCCCGCCGATCCCGGAGCCGAAGGCGACGCCCACGCGGGGGGCGAGCTCCGGCGTGATCTGGAGCTTGGCGTCCCCGAGCGCCTGCGTCGCGACGGCGACCGCGAACTGCACGAACCGGTCGGCGCGGCGCATCTCCTTGCGGTCCATGTACTCGAGGGGGTCGAAGTCGCCGACCTCTCCGGCGATCGTGGTCTCGAGCCCGGTCGGATCGAACCGTGTGATCTGCCCGATCCCGCTCCTGCCGGCGAGGAGGCCCTCCCAGCTCTTCTCAACGGACGAGCCGAGGGGGGTGATCATGCCGATGCCGGTGATGACGACGCGACGCCGCTCTCCGTTGCGCATGCTGATGAGTCTAGATTTCGGGGCGAGCTAGAGCGACTGGAGCCGGGCGATCTGTCCCGCCTCGAGGGCCGCGCTCCACGCGAGGATGACGAAGCCCGAAGCCAGGAGCGCGACCTCGGGCAGGGTGAAGCGCAGGTCGCGGAGATGCCGGACACGCACGAGCCGCCGGTCGGTCAGCCGGCGCTGGCGCCAGAGGGTGGCGTTCGCGAGCACGGCGGCGACGATGAAGTACGCGAGCATCTCGCGGACCCCGGCGTGCGTCAGCAGGACCGCGGGGTCGAGCGGCATCGCGCGAGCACCTGGGATGACCAGGACGAACGAATTCGTGCCGAGCGCCAGGCCGAAGCGGACGAGCCATGTCCACGGCGCGAAGTAGCCGAGCGAGATCGGGCCAACGCTGTATGCGCTCGCGATGCTGATCACGCCGAACCCGAGGAGCGAGTTCCAGGCGCCCGCGAAGAAGACGGAACCGATGGCGATCGCGGAGAGGACGCGAATGAATGGACTGCGGTGCGTGAGCGCTCGAGCCATGACCGACCAACCCACCTAGCGCAAACGCTAACGTCGGCCAATAGCAAACGGAACCGCTCCTTCGTAGTGACAGAGACGCGAGCGCCGAGCTTGTCGCTAGTTTGAGACCGCGATCCCGTCGAGCGTCGTACCAGCGGCGTGGACCTCGCGCTCGGCGAACGTGCGCATAGTGATCGCTCGGCCACGGCCTTCGACGCGCCAGGCGCCGGCCTCCTCGACGACTGCGGTGTCCTCGTCGATCCCCAGGCCGCGCAGCCCGACCGGCCAGTGCTCGATCCAGTCGTTGACCCGCTCGGGTGGGAAACCGGTCAGGAGATCGAAGTGCGGGATCACGAACAGCCCGGGGAGCATCCCGAGCCCGTCCCGGATCGAAACGGACCGCGGGAACCCCTTGTCGTCGAACTGGTCGGGCGCATAGCTCTTCTCGCCGAGCATCATCGCGCCGGCGCTCGAGCCGGCCAGGATCGCGCCCTCGCGATTGCGCGCCAGGACCGATCGCCAGAACGGCGTGTTCTCGAGCACGCCGATCGCGTACTGGGGGCGGCCGCCGGAGAAGTAGATCCAGTCGGCCCGGCGGACCTCGCGCTCCCAGCGCGGATCGTGGGCGTCCTCGCGGCGAACGACCATCACACCGACGGCGTCCGCGCCGAGGGCGGTGAAGTGCGCGATCCCGTTGTCGGCCCAGGCCGACGGCGTCTCCTCCTCGCCGGACGCGGTCGGCACGATCGCCACGAACGGGCGTGCCTTCGGAATCGTGGCGAGGATCCGCCGATCGAGGTCGTCCATGACCGGCGTGAACTCGCCCGAGCCGAGAAGCACGAGGCGACCTCGCCTCACGCGCTCTTTCCGACGAGCAGATCGGGCCGGCCGTGGAAGCGCTTCCACATCCGGTCGAAGTTCTTCCGGCTCCGCTTGAGCCGCTCGTCCTCTGAGAGCGCTTCCCAGGCGCGATGGGCGTGCCGGCGCGCGCGATCGACGCCGGTCGCGACGATGCGATAGCCCCTCTCGCGCGCCGCGAGCGACGTAGCGATGTCGAGGTTGCGGTAGAAGCGGTAGCGCTCGTCGAAGCCGATCTGCTGGAACACGTCGCGGCGCGCGGCCGCGCAGTAGCCCTGCATCGCGTCGACGTCGCCCGCGGTCGCCTCGTCGTAATGCTTGAGGTCCGACGTGCGGAGTCCCCAGGGGCCGGCGAGGCCGACGCGGCCGTCCGCGAGCGCCGTCGCGAGGACGGCGAAGAGATCGCCGGCGAGCTCCACCGACGGGTCGAGCTGCAGGACGAAGCGGCCGCGCGCGAGGCGGAGGAGTGCGTTCCGGGCGGCGCCCTCGCCCAGATCGCGGTCCGCGAGGATCGCGGTGACGCGCGGATCCCCAGAGGCGAGCTCGATGAGGCGGTCCTGCGCATCGGCGCGCGAGCCCGAGTCGAGCACGATGACCTCGCCGTCGCGCGGAAGGTACGCGAGGACGGACCGCAGGCAGCGGGCGAGGTCGTCCGCCCAGTCCCGCGTGACGATCGCGACGCTCCAGGAGCGGGACGCGGCCCGGGATGCGCGATCGGGGAGCTCCTTGGCGGACGAGATCGTGCGGCGCGTGCGCGCCGCCACGCGACGATCGGCGCGCGACACGACCGCGCGGTCCTCGGTCTGGTCATCGACCCGGTAGCCGTCGAAGGTCGCGCGAAGCCCGTCCGCGCGGCCGTAGTCACCGGCCACGCGCGCCGCGACGTGCTCCTCGACGCCCGCGAGGACCTCTCGCGGCGCCTTCGCGTGCTCGCTCGCGACGCTCGCGAGGTCCAGGCCGAGGATCCGGTCGGCCTCGAGCACGACCTCGAGCTTCGCGCGCTCGGAGATCTCCGGATCGGCGGCGCACTGGTGCAGCCAGGCGAGCGCCTTGGGCAGGTTGAGGTCGTCGGCGAGCGCCTCGCGGAACCGCTCGAGCCAGCGCTCGTGGCGCCGATCCGCAAGCTCGCCGTCCGCGAGCTGCGACCAGTGCCGTACGCGCTGGCGGAGGTGGTCGAGCGCCTCGGCGGCCTGTCGCAGCGCGCCGAGCGAGAAGTGCATCCGCGTCCGGTAATGCGTGAGCAGGCACTGATAGCGGAAGGCGAGCGGATCGATGCCGAGCTCGATCATCTCGTCGACGGTGAGGGTGTTCTTCGCCGACTTCGCCATCTTCACGCCGTCGGCAAGGAGATGCTGCCCGTGCACCCAGTGGCGGACGACCGGATGGCCGAGCGCCCCCTCGGATTGCGCGATCTCGTCCTCGTGGTGCGGGAAGATGTTGTCGACACCGCCCGTGTGAAGATCGAAGCGCTCGCCGAGGTACTTCGTGCTCATCGCCGAACACTCGATGTGCCAGCCCGGGAAGCCCGGGCCCCATGGCGAGTCCCACACGAGGGCGCGCCCGGCCTCGCCCTTCTTCCAGAGCGCGAAGTCGGCGGTGTTGCGCTTCTGCGGGTCGACCTCGACGCGCACGCCTCGTTTGAGCGCTTCGCCGATGTTGCCCGACAGCTTCCCGTAGCCGGGGAACCGCCTGACGGCGAAATAGACGGTGCCGTCGACCGTGTATGCGAGGCCGTGCGCGAGCAGCCGCTCGATCAGCGCGATCATCTCGGGCACGTGCTCGGTGGCGCGCGGGAAGTGCGCCGCCGGCAGGATCCCGATACGCCGCTCGTCCTCACGGAACGCCCGCTCGTAGCTCCGCGCGATCTCTTGCGGCGTCTTCCCTTCGGCGAGCGCCGCGGCGATCACCTTGTCTTCCCCGCGGTCGACCGCGTCCTGACGCATGTGGCCGACGTCGGTCACGTTCTTCACAGCGGCGACCTCGTAGCCGAAGCTGGTGAGCGTGCGGCGGAGCCAGTCGGCGAGGAGGTACGAGCGGAGGTTCCCGAGGTGGACGGGGCGGTACACCGTCGGCCCGCAGGTGTACATGCGGACCTCGCCCGGGCGCTCCGTGCTGAGCGGGACGATCTGGCGTTGCAGCGTGTCGTAGATGCGGAGCTGCACCAACTCCCCTTGTGCGACAGGGTACGTCGGCTCAACGGCGGACGGATGCGTCCTTATTCCTTCTCATCGCAGGCACGCTTCGCTCGCAGGGGCCCCTGCTCCTTCTCATCGCAGGGGCGGGCCCCCGCACCCCCTGGGTACGGCTGTGTTCAAGGCGGCGGCGCGGCGCGCTGGCCGAGGATCCGCTCGACGATCCCGACCGCCTCCGTAAGGGTGGCGCGTTCGGCGGGAGCAAGAGCACGCACGAGACGATCGAGCGTCTCGACGCGCATCGCCCGCCCGCGCGAGAGCGCGCGAAGGCCCTTGGCGGTCGCCCGGACCCGGACGACGCGGCCATCGCGCGGGTCGCTCGAACGCCGGGCGACGCCCGCGCGCTCCATCTCCTTGACGAGGCGGCTCATCGTGGGCGGGCGGACCTGTTCCGCCGCCGCGAGCTCCCCGAGCGTCTTCGTCCCGCTCATGAGGACGGAGAGCGCGGACAGCTGTGCGGGCGAGACGCCGGTCAGCGGATCCGTCCGGCGGGCACGACGGAGCAGATGGATCGCCGCCGAGTGGAGCCGGTCCGCCAGCTCGCGGGAAGGGCGCGGGGTTGCGGGCGTTCGCACGGCGTGATATTAGTTAGCATTGCTAAGTAACTGCAAGCCGGGGGGCACAGGATGCGCGCCACAGAGCTCTTCGCCGCGATCAAGGCCGGCGACCTCGCCGCCGTCGAGCGGGCGCTCACCGCCGACAGGAGCCTCGTCGACGCGCGCGACGAGACCGGTCTCTCGCCCGTGCTCGCCGCGCTCTATCGGGGGAAGGACGAGATCGCGTCGGCGATCCTCCACCGCGGACCGAGCCTCTCGGTCTTCGAGGCGGCGGCGGCCGGCGACGTCGCGGCACTCCGCGCGACGGTCGAGCAGGACCGCTCCCTCGCGAGCGCGGTCGCGCCGGACGGTTTCTCGCCGCTCGGTCTGGCGGCGTTCTTCAAGCGCCGGGAGGCCGTGCGCTATCTGCTCGAGGCCGGCGCGGATCCGCGCGCCCCCTCGCGCGACCAGGGCTTCACCCCGCTGCACTCGGCGGTCGCGACCGACGCCGGCGCGGGCGACCTCGCGATCGTCCGCGCGCTCCTCGACGCCGGTGCCGATCCGAACGCGCGGAACCGCGCGGGCCGGACGTCGCTCCACACCGTGGCCTTCACGGGCGACCGCGCGATGTGCGAGCTGCTGCTGGGGGCGGGGGGTGACGGCGCGATCGCCGATGGCCAGGGCAAGACGCCGGTCGACATCGCGAACGATCGCGGGAACGCCGAGGTGGCGCTGCTCCTTCGGCGGCCCTAGCCGCGGGCGTTCACAGGATGGTCTGGCCCAGCGCCGACGCGACGAGCTCGACGGCGAGCTTCGCGGTCCGGTTCTCCTCGTCGAGGATCGGGTTGACCTCCGCGACCTCGAGCGACCGGAGCTTTCCGGACGCCGCGAGCATCTCCATCGCGAGCTGCACCTCGCGATAGGTCAGGCCGCCGCGGACCGGCGTCCCCACACCGGGGGCCTCGTCGGGATCGATCGAGTCCATATCGAGCGAAAGGTGGATCCCTTCGCCGCGCGAGGCGACCGCGATCGCCTTCTCCATCGCCGCGCCCATACCCATGCGGTCGATGTCCGCCATCGTGATCGCGCTCACGCCCGCCTCGCGGATGTTCGCCTTCTCGCCGGGATCGAGATCGCGGATCGCCACGAGCGCGCTCGCGCCGCCCTCGACCGAGCCGCGCAGCGCCTCGGGAAACGGGTCCCGGGCGAGACCGAGCGCGACCGCGAACGGCATCCCGTGGACGTTCCCGGACGGCGTCGTCGCCGGGGTGTTGATGTCGCCGTGCGCGTCCATCCAGATGACGCCCGGACGGCGCCCCGCGCGCGCGAGCCCGGCGAGCGTGCCCATGGACATGGAATGGTCGCCGCCGAGGACGAGCGGCATCGCGCCGCGCCGTTCGATCTGCTCGACGAGGCCCGCGAGCTCCTGCGCGACGCGGACGATCTCGTCCACGTGGTACGCGCGGCCACGCGGGCCGAGATCGCGCTCGTCCATCCTCCGATACCCGTGCGCGGCACGCCCCTGATCGGGATCGGCGACGCGGACGTTACCCGCGTCCTCCACGGCGAAGCCGAGTCCGGCGAGGCGCTCGGCGAGGCCGGCATAACGGATGGCCGACGGCCCCATGTCGACGCCGCGGCGGTTGCCGCCGAGATCCATCGGCACGCCGACGATCGCGATGGTCTTGCTCACGCGACGGGCTTGGCCGCCGGCTGGAAGATCGCGACGATCACGCCCTCGGCGGCGACCTCGTCGCCGACGTAGGCGCGAACGTTCACGCGGGCGAAGCCGCGACGCATCTTGTCGACGGTCACCTCGAAACGCCCCGTTTCGCCCGGGCGGACGACGCGCTTGAACTTCATCTCCTCGATGGCGGCAAAAAGGCCGATGCCGTCGCGGTATTCGGGCAGGCTCATCGCCATAACGGTCGCGGTCTGCGCCAAGGACTCCACGAGGATCACGCCGGGCACGATCGGATTCCCCGGGAAGTGGCCCGGCTGGTACCACTCCCGGCCGGTGAAGGTGTGCTCCGCGACCGCGCGCACGCCCGGCTCGAGCTCGGTGACGCGATCGATGAGCAGAAAGGGCTCGCGATGCGGGATGAGCGCCTCGATGCCGGCCTTGTCGAGCGTGGTCATGCGCGGGCGAGTCTACGGGGTCGAATCGTAGGCTCTGACCGAATCGAGGATCTTGCGGCGACGTTCGAGCTCGTCGATCACTGCCGGATACCCGGTGAGCCACTGGCTGATTCGTATCCGTAGGGGCTGTTCGCGTCCCAGAAGCTCGCGCACGAGGATCGTCTGGCCGCCGTGGGTCCTTTCGACGCGCACCGCGCGCACCTCGCTCCACGCATACCGCTGCCGACCGCCGTCGGCCTTCTGGATGGCGAGGCCGTCATCGTCGATCCGCACCTGGGAGACGGAACCGTGCCAACCACCGAGGGCATCACGGCCGCGAACAGAAGCCCGCGTGAGTAGCCATACGTCGTCCGACGAACACGAGCAAGCGCGATCTCTCGCCGCGGAAGCGGATGCACTAGCCCGCGAGCGCGTCCACCCCGACGGTGTCGATGAGGTGCGTCGTCACCTGGCCGGCGCGGAAGAGATCGCTGCCGAGGATTTTCTTGTGCGCCCCGATGTTCGTCGTGACGCCGACGATCGTGAACTCGTCGAGCGCGCGCTGCATCCGCGCCACCGCCTCGGCGCGGTCGCGACCCCAGGCGATGACCTTCGCGAGGAGCGAGTCGTAGTACGGAGGCACCTCGTAGCCCTGGAAGCAGTGGGTGTCCAGGCGGATGCCGGGCCCGGCCGGCGGGAGCCATGTCGTGAGCACGCCCGTCGAGGGCGCGAAGTTGGCGGCGGCGTCCTCGGCGTTGATCCGGCACTCGATCGCGTGACCCTTCACCCAGATCTGCTCCTCGCTGAACGAGAGCAGCTCGCCCGAGGCGAGGGCGATCTGCTCCTTCACGAGGTCCATGCCCGTCGTCATCTCGGTCACGGTGTGCTCGACCTGGATGCGCGAGTTCACCTCGATGAAGTACGCCTTGTTCTGCGCGTCGACGAGGAACTCGAACGTGCCGACGTTGCGGTAGCCGGAGCGCACGGCCGCGTCGACCGCGAGCCGCGCGATCTCCTGGCGGAGCGTCTCACCGATCGATGCCGAGGGCGCCTCCTCGATCATCTTCTGGTTGCGCCGCTGGATCGAGCACTCGCGCTCGCCGAGACAGATGCCCTGCCCCGACTCGTCGACCGCGATCTGCGCCTCGACGTGGCGGACGCCCTCGAGGCAGCGTTCGATGTAGATGCCGTCGTCTCCGAACGAGGCCTTCGCCTCCGCCGAGGCCTGGGGCCACAGGCGCTGCAGCTCCGAGGGCGAAGTCGCCTTGCGCATCCCCCGGCCGCCGCCGCCGGCCTTGGCCTTGAGCATGACCGGGTAGCCGATCGCCTCGGCGATGCGCAGCGCCTCGGCCACGCTGCGCACGGGCCCGTCCGACCCGGGGATGACCGGCATGCCGCTCTTCTTCATCGCGAGGCGCGTCGCCGCCTTGTCGTGGAACCGCGCGAGGACCTCCGCGGGCGGGCCGATGAAGACGAGGCCGTGGCCGCTGCAGACCTCAGCGAAGTCCGCGCTCTCGGAGAGAAAGCCGTAGCCCGGGTGGATCGCCTGCGCGCCCGAGATGAGCGCGGCCGACATGATCGCGGGGATGTTCAGATAGGACGCGCGCGCCGGGGCCGGACCGATGCAGATCGCTTCATCGGCGAGGTGGACCGGCAGGCTGTGCGCGTCGGCCTCGCTGTACACGGCGACCGACTGGATACCGAGCTCGCGGCAGGCGCGGATGATGCGCACGGCGATCTCGCCGCGATTCGCGACGAGGATCTTCTCGAACCGCGCCACGGCCGTCGTCACCGGCTAGAGGCCTGACCGACGGGTTGCGCGAGCGAGAAGCGATTGCCCTCGCTGTCGACCGCGGTCGCCAGACGTATGCCCTCGCCCGTGCGGTCCTCGGGCTCCTTCGCGATCTTCCCTCCTGCGGCCTTCACCGCGTCGCACGCCGCCTCGAGATCGTCGACGTAGAAGCCGAGCCCGGTATCGCGCGCCTCGTCGCCCCCGCCGTGGTGAAGCGCGATCGTCGCGCCATCGGCGCTGAGCTCCGTCCAGAACGGGGATTCGTACTTCGTGGTGAGACCGAAGGCCTTGCGGTAGAAGTTCGCGCCGCGCGCGACGTCGGCGGCCATGACCATGAAGTACGTCTTCGTGATCTTCATCGCGATCCTCCTCCGGTCGACACGAGCGGGACCGCCGCACGCAGCGTGCCCGCGTCCGCGACGTTCGCGGTCACGACGTCGGGGAGGATCCGCTTGGCCAGACCGGTGAGCACGGTACCGGGGCCGAACTCGACGAACGCAGACGCACCCTCCCCCGCGGCGCGCCGCATCGCGAGGACCCACTGTACCGGAGACCATACCTGGCGCTCCAGCAGCTCGGGCAGCTCCCGCGCGTGCTCGTGGACACTCCCGTCGACGTTCGTCACGATCGGGTAGCGCAGCGCGGACCACGTCGCGGCGTCGATCGCACGCCGCAGCTCCGACGCGACTGCGCGCATCGCCGGCGAGTGGAACGCGGCCGACGCGCGCAGCCCGACGACACGTTTCGCTCCGGCCGCTCGTAACGCGTCGCCGGCGCGGTCGAGCGCGTCCCTCGGCCCCGAGATCACGACCTGGCCTGGCGCGTTGTCGTTCGCGACCACGAGCGGCGAGCCGGCGATCGCGCGCGCGACCGCGTCGGCGTCGAGCCCAAGGACCGCCGCCATCCCGCCCGCGGGATCCGCCGCTTGCATCAGCTCGCCGCGTCTGCGCACGAGACGGAGCGCGTCGCGAAGCGGGAGCGCGCCCGCCGCGACGATCGCGCTGAACTCGCCGAGCGAGTGTCCGAGCACGACGACGGGCTCGGCGAGCTCGCCCGACTCTTCTTCGGCGGCGCGGAGGGCGGCGATCGACGCTGCGAGAAGCGCGGGCTGCGTGTTCGCGGTCCGGTCGAGCTCGGCCTGCGGTCCTTCGAAGCAGAGCCGCCGCAGGTCGACGCCAAGCGCCTCGTTCGCCTCGGCGAACACGCGCGCTGCGCTCGCGTACGCGGCGGCGAGCTCCTTTCCCATGCCGACGGCCTGCGAGCCCTGTCCCGGGAAGAGCCAGGCGACGGCCACGGAGCGGGGAGTCTAGGTGACGCGCTCGCCTGCTTGACGGCGGCAGGACCATCAGCATGCGCCGCAGAGGCGCGACGGAAGGGAAGAACATGAAGGCAAGCTCGTTCCTCACGCTCAGCGCGGCGGTCGCGGCGGTCCTCGGTGCCGTCATCGCGGTCCTGCCGGTCCAGATCGCATCGCTCTTTGGGGTGTCGCTCGATCCGAACGGCGCGCTGATGGCGCGTTATGTCGGGATCGCCTGGCTCGGCTATGGCCTCCTCAACTGGCAGGCGCGGGCGGCCGGGGCGGAGACGCGGCGGATCGCGCTCGCGGCGAATCTCATTCCGACGGGCCTGGGCGTTCTCGTCACGCTCTTCGGCATCGCGACGGGTATCGGCAGCGTCGCGATGTGGTTCTGGGTCGCGCTGTTCGCTGTCTTCGCTGCCGGCGACGCGTACTTCGTGACGATGAGCCCGGCGCTGAAGATGACACAGCCCGCCCGCGCCTGAGCGTCGCCGCGGCGTACTAGCGGCGCGTGATCTCGCGCGCGTACTCAGGGAAGTAGCGCTCGATCGTCGAAAGGTCGAACTCACGGAGGATCGACGTGTTCGGCTCGCGCGCCAGCAGGAACGCGAACGAGCGGCGCACCAGGACCCCGACGTCGCCGCCGCCGTAGCGCGCGTGCTCGGCTCGCGAGATCCGGACGCGATGGCGCGTCACGGTCGGTTCGTTGATCGTCACGTCCGCGGACCAGCCGGCGGGATCCTCGAGGATCGCGACCGCGAGCCGCTCAGCGGAGGGCAATGACGAAGAGCGGCTGTCCGTACTCGACGGGCGACCCGCCCGCGATGAGGACGTCCTTGATCTCGCCGTCGGCGGGCGCGCTGATCTCGGCGACGTGGCCGAGCGATTGGATGCCGCCCAGCACGTCGCCACGCGCGACGGCATCGCCGGCCGCCCACTCGCGCGCCGCGCTGAACACGCCCACCGTCGTGGCGTGGACCCGTTGCGTGCGGACCTCCTTCTTCGTGGGGGCGGAACCCCCCACACCGCCCCCTTCGCGGCTGCCGCCGCCGCTATCGCGACCAAGGGGGGCTCTGCGCGTCACCTTCACCGACAGACCGTCGGACTCGACCTCGATCGTCGTCGCGGCGGACCCCTCGACCAGGCGAAGCAGGTCGTCCACGAGGCCGAGGACGTGGTCCGGCTCGCTCATATCCGCATCCGCAGGAACAGATCGCGAACAGACCCTCGCGCCCACCACGGGCGCCGCGGCGCGGGCGCCTCGTTCGGCGGCTCCAGGATCGTGCCGAACGCGCGGAAGCGCTCGTACCGAGTCGAAAGGAGGTCCGCGACCGGGACGCGCGCGAGACGATCGAGCTGCGCGACGAGCGCGGTCTTGATCGCTCGCGTCGTCGCGTCGTGGTCCGTGTGGGCACCACCCGCCGGCTCGGGGATGAGCGCGTCCACGACGCCGAGCTCCAGAAGATCAGGTGCGGCGAGCCGCATCGCCTGCGCCGCGCGCTCTGCCTCGGTGGCGCTCCGGAACAGGATGGCCGCGGCACCCTCCGGCGAGATGACCGAGTAGATCGAGTTCTCGAGCGCGAGGACGATGTCGCCGACGCCGAGCGCGAGGGCGCCGCCTGAGCCGCCTTCGCCGAGCACGACGACGACGATCGGCGTCGCCAGGGTCGTCAGCGCGCGGATGGCGGACGCGATCGACTCGGCCTGCCCGCGCTCCTCGCCCTCCGGTCCCGGGTACGCGCCCGGTGTATCCACCAGCGTGACAAGCGGCAGATGGAACTTCTCGGCGACGCGGTAGAGCCGGATCGCCTTGCGGTACCCCTCGGGATGCGGCATGCCGAAGTTCCGCTGGATGTTCTCCTCGGTCGAGGCACCCTTCTGCTGACCGACCACCACGACCGGCCGGCCGTCGAGCTCCGCGATGCCCCCGACGATCGCGGGATCGTCGCGGAACGAGCGGTCGCCGTGCAGCTCCTGGAATCGCTCGAAGGCGCCGGCGATGACCTCGAGCGCGTGCGGCCGCGTGATGTTCCGCGCGGTCTGGACCGCCATCCACGGGGTCGTGCGCCGCGCGGTCATCTCGGAGGCATCGACGATGAGGCCCGCGTCCGCCGCGAGATGCCCGTTACCGGCCGTGGACCCGGGCGCAGGGGGGCGAAGCCCGCCAACGATGCGATCGATCATCGACATGTCACAGGCTCCAGCGGAGGTCCTGGCCGGCGACCCGGAAGGCGTTCAGGAAGAATCCGATCCGCTCCTTGAGCTGGTCCCGCGGGACGACCTGATCGACGAACCCGTGCTCGAGGAGGAACTCCGCGCGCTGGAACCCGGTCGGCAGCTTCTCGCCGATCGTCTCGCTGGTCACGCGCGCGCCGGAGAAGCCGATGAGCGCTCCCGGCTCCGCGAGGACGATGTCGCCGAGCGACGCGAACGAGGCGAGCACGCCGCCCGTCGTGGGGTCGGTGAGCACAGTGACGAACGGGATGCCGGCGGCGTCGAGGCGCGCGATCGCGCCGATCGTCTTGGCCATCTGCATGAGCGCGATCGTGCCCTCCTGCATCCGCGCGCCGCCGGAGGCCGCGACGATGACGAGCGGCTTGCGCTCCGCGAGCGCCCGCTCGGCGGCGCGGGTGACCTTCTCGCCCACGACGCCGCCCATCGAGCCGCCCATGAACTCGAAGTCCATCACCGCGAGCACGACGGGGATCCCCGCGAGCGCCGCGTCTCCGGTGATGACCGCGTCGCGGCGCCCGGTCTTCGCCTGCGCGGCCGCGATCCGCTCGGGATACGGCTTGCTGTCGACGAAGCCGAGCGGATCGGTCGAGGAGAGATCGGCGTCGGTCTCCCTGAACGAGCGCGGGTCCGCCAGGATCTCGACGCGCTCCTTCGCCCCGAGCTTGAAGTGGTGCCCGCACTTCGTGCACACGTTGAGGTTCCGCGCGAGCTGCTTGTTGAACAGCATCTCGCCGCAGCTCGGGCACTGCGTCCAGAGGTGCGAGGGGAATTCCTTCGGCCTTCTGCCGAACGGGTTGCGAAGCCTCATGCGTCGGGGGGGCAAAGCCCCCCCGACCCCCCAAAGGTCATACCTCTTCCGAACGGTACCAGCAGAGTCCAATGAGTCCCGGACCTCCGCGCGCGCCGATGACCGGACCGGCCTCGGCCACCCAGTGCTCCACGCAGTGGAAGCGCTGCTGGACCCAGTCCGCGAGCGCGAGCGCGCGCTCCGGATCGTTCGTGTGCACCGTGCAGGCGTTGATGCGCGACCCGGGCGGGACCCGCCCCTCGATGAGCTCCTTCAGGCGCGCCGTGGCCTTCTCGCGCGTGCGGATGCGGTCGACGGCCTGCACTTTCCCGTCATCGATCTCGAGGATCGGCTTCACCGCGAGGAGCGACCCGAAGAGCGCCGCGCCGCCGGAGATCCTGCCCGACCGCTTGAGGTACTCGAGCACGTCCGCCGCGGCGAGGATGTGCACCTTGCCGGCCAGGCGGCGCGCGAGCGCGGTGGCCTCGTCGAACGAGTGACCGTCGCGTCGCGCCCGGGCACAGGCGGTCGCGATGAGCGAGATCGCGCCCGCCACGGAGCGCGAATCGACGACCTCGATCCGAGCGTCGGAGAGCTGCTGACCCGTGGTGCTCGCGACCGAGTACGTGCCCGAAAGCTCGCTCGCGATCGTGATGACGATCATCTTGCGGATGCCCTCGCGGACGATCCGGTCGTATATGTCGCGGCATTCGCCCATCGACGGTTGCGACGTCCCCGGCTTCACGTCGGGGGCGGCGATCTTTGCGTAGAACTCCTCGGCGGTCAGGTCGACGCCCGCGGTGTATGACTCGTTCCCGATGTCGACGTGCAGCGGCAGATGCCGGATGTCGAGCTCGGCACCCATGCCCGGAGGGAACGAGGCGGTGCCGTCGACGACGATCGCGAACCGCTCGGCCATCAGAGCGGCCGGACCTCGCCCGTGACGATGCGTTCGCGTCCGGCCGGTCCCTGTACGATCAGCGCGCCCGTCGCGTCGACGTCGACGGCGGTCCCGACGAGCGGCGGCCGGCCGCCGCGCGCGACCTCGACCGGCCGGCCGAGGAGCGTCGCGCGGGCGCGCCACTCCTCGAGCGCGTCGGCGCGGGCGCCGCCGGCGGCGACGCGATCGAGCTCGGCACTGAGCGCCGCGAGGAGCGCGAGCCGGTCGACGTCGTGTCCCGCGATCGCGAGCGAGGTCGCGTGCTCGCGGATCTCCGGGAGGTGGTCGTCGCGCAGCTGGTGGACGTTGACGCCGATACCGAGCACGAGCGAGCCCCCCTGCTGGTCCGTCGCGGCGTGCGCGAGCGCGCCGGCGATCTTGCCCCCCTCGACCTCGACGTCGTTCGGCCATTTTAGGCGTGCGTTCGCGGCCCCGAGGCGCGCGAGCGCGCGCGCGACCGCGACTCCCGCGAGCAGCACGAACAGCCCCGGCGCGGCCGGCGCGGGCCGGAAGATCCAGGAGGCGAGAAGGCTCATGCCACGCGGCGCGTGCCAGGCGCGGCCCTGCGTCCCGCGCCCCGCGGTCTGCTCGTCGGCGACGACGATGCCCGCGATCGCTCCCGCGTCCACGAGCGCGCGCGCGCGGTCCTGCGTCGAAGCGAGTGAGGTGTGGAACTCGATCTCGCGGCCCAGCTCCCTCGAGAGCGCGCTCCGGACCGCGGGTATCGCGAGCAGCGGCAGGCGGTCGGCTATCTGTGGACCAGGACCACCGGCACGCGCACGATCTCGTCGATCGATCCGTCGCGCGGGCTCCGCTCGAAGACCTCGACGCTCCCGAGCGTGTCCACCAGGGGATCGGCGTACGTCGCGGCGATCGTGAACGTGCCGCGCTCGGGCGCGCCGGCGCTCGCGGTCGTGATCCCCTCGGCGAGCGGCCGTCCGGTGGTGTCGACGATGCGCCAGTTGAGGTTCGCCTCGAACACGCTCGCGTCGCCGCTGATCGTGAGGGGGCTGCTGACCCGGCTGTTCGCGAGCGGCCGGCGCACGACGATGAAGCCGCGCGCCGAGACGAGCGCCGTGGGCGAGGGCGCTCCGGGCGTGACGCTCACCGTCGGCGACGCCGTGCGTGCGACCGCCGAGGACGTCAGGGTCGGCGACGGGCCGGGCGCCTGCGAACGAGAGGAGAGAAGGAACACGTTCACGAGGACGATGAACAGGAGGATGAACGCGATAAGCAGGAGCGCACGCCTCATGCGCGCCGGACCTGCGCCCCCGCCGCGCGCACGCGCACGACGCGTCCCCGCGCGCTCGTCCCGCGATCGTGCGCGGCCTCTTCCATGGCCGCGACCACGCGCGCGGCGAGCCGCGCCGGAGCGAACGCGACGATCGCCGGTCCCGCGCCGGAGAGCGCGGCGCCGAACGCGCCTGCGCCGCGCGCAGCCCCGACGACGTCGTCGAGGTCAGGCACGAGCTTCGCGCGCGCGGGTTGATGCAGCCGGTCCGCCATCGCGATCGAAAGGAGCGCACCGTCGGAGCGCAGCACCGCGGCGAGGAGCGCCGCGGCGTGCGCGAGGTTGAAGACCGCGTCGGCGCGCGAGACGTTCGGCGAGAGGACCGCGCGGGCCGTCTCCGTCTCGAGCGCCTCCTTGGGGATGAGCAGGCAGATGCGCCACGCCCGCGGGAACGCGATGCGGGTCGCGACCGGGCCGGCGTCGTCGGGGACCGCGACCGTGAACGCACCGTAGAGCGCCGCCGCGACGTTGTCGGCGTGGCCTTCGACCTCGCTCGCGACACGCAGCAGCGAGCGCCGATCCAGCGGCTCGCCGAGGAGGGCGTTCGCCGCGACGACCCCGCCGACGATCGCCGCGGCGCTCGAGCCCAGGCCTCGCCCGACCGGTATCGCGGAGCGCTGCGTGACGTGCTGCGGCGGGAGCGTCGCCCCCGCGGCCTTCGCGGCGGCACGCGCGCCGACGACGAACAGGTTGTCGTCGCCGGTCGGTACGCCCTCGCCATCGCCGTCGATCGAGACGGCCCATGCGCGCGCCGGCCGCACGTCGTACTCCGCGAGAAGCGGGAGGGCGATCGCGAACGAGTCGAATCCGGGGCCGAGATTCGCGCTCGACGCGGGAACGCGGACCCGAAGCTCGGTCACGCGTTGGGGGGGCGATGCCCCCCCATCCCCCCGATCGCTCTGCGTACCGCGTCGGCGCTCGCGTCGACCTCGTCGATCTCGCCCGCGAGGGTGCGCGCGCGGTCGGGATCCTTGAGCCCGTTCCCGGTGAGCACGCACACCACCTGGCGGACGCCCTCGAGGCCGCCCGCCTTCGCGCGCTTCCGGAGCCCCGCGATCGCGGCCGCGGAGGCCGGCTCCACGAACACGCCTTCACAACGTGCGGCGAAGCGATATGCAGCGAGGATCTCGTCGTCGCTGACCGCCTCGATCGCTCCGCCGGACTCGTCCCGAGCCGCGACGGCTCCCTTCCACGACGCGGGGTTGCCGATCCGGATCGCCGTCGCGAGCGTCTCGGGCTCGGCGATCGGCCGCCCGGACACCAGCGGCGCGGCGCCTTCCGCCTGGTAGCCGAACATCCGGGGGCGGCGCCGCGCCATGCCGGCGCCCGTCGCCTCGACGAACCCTTTCCAGTACGCGGTGATGTTCCCCGCGTTGCCGACAGGGATGAAGAGCGCGTCGGGAGCGTCGCCGAGCGCCTCGCACACCTCGAACGCCGCCGTCTTCTGTCCTTCGAGCCGCAGGGGGTTCACGCTGTTGACGAGCGTCGCCTCGCCCGCCGCGGCGAGCTCCTTCACGACGGCGAGCGCCGCGTCGAAGGGGCCTCGCACCGATACGATCCGCGCCCCGAAGGCGACCGCCTGCACGAGCTTCCCGAGCGCGACCTGACCCGCGGGCAGGACGACGGTACAGGGGATCTGGGCCCGCGCCGCGTAGGCCGCGGCGGAAGCGGCGGTGTTGCCGGTCGACGCGCAGAGCACCGCGCGGGCGCCGCCCTCGAGCGCCTTCGCGACCGCTACGACCATCCCGCGGTCCTTGAACGAGCCGGTCGGGTTCGCGCCTTCGACCTTGAGCCAGATCTCCGGGACGCCGGTCTCGCGCTCGAGCGAGCGAGCGCGGACGAGCGGAGTGCCTCCTTCGCCCAGCGTGAGACGCGGTGTGCGTTCGCTGACCGGGAGATATGCCGCGTAACGGTCGATGAGGCAAGGCGCGCCCGGCACGGGGCGTCATGGTATCCGCCGATACCATTCCGGCGTGAACTTCTCCTCCCGCGAGCGGCAGCTCCTCTCCACGCTCGTCATCCTGCTCATCATCGTCGCGGCCTTCCAGATCGTCGCGACGCTCTGGCTCGCCGTGCTGCAGGTCGCCGACGTCGTCCTCATCTTCATCGCGGCCTGGGCGCTCTCGTACCTGCTTTCGCCGCTCGTGAACCGGATCGACGAGCGCACGCCGCTGAATCGCGCGCTCAGCGTGGTGCTCGTCTACCTGGGGATCGCGATCGTCCTCGCCGGCGTGCTCGCGCTCGTCGTCCCGGGCCTGGTCGCGCAGCTCAACGACCTCGTCACGCGCGCCCCCGAGTACGGCGACCGCGCGGCGCGCGAGGCCGCCGGTCTCCAAGTCCAGCTGGAGCGCGCGGGCGTACCCGTGAAGGTGACCGAGCTCTACGGCGCCGTGCCGAGCCGTCTGAGCGAGGTCGCCGGGGCGATCGCGCACGACGCGCTGGGCGTCGTCTCGGCGACCGCCGCCGTGCTGTTCGACGCGACCCTCGTCCTCATCATCGCGTTCATCATGCTCATCGACGGGGACGCGATCTGGCAGCGTTTCACCCGCGCGCTCACACCTGAGCTGCGCAGCGAAGCCGAGCTGCTGCGCCAGAGCGCGGACCGCTCGTTCGGCGGGTTCATCCGGGGCTCGCTGCTCTTGGGACTCATCTACGGCGTCGCGACGCTCGCCCTCCTCGTCGTGTTCGGCGTGCCGTTCGCGGGAGTCCTGGCGACACTCTCGGGGCTCGCGATGATCATCCCGTTCTTCGGGCCGATCATCGCCGAGATCCCGGTGCTGCTCGTGACGCTGCTCGGCGCGCCGGATCAGTTCCTCTGGGTGCTCGTCCTCACGCTCGTGCTCCAGCAGATCGTCCTGAACATCATCGGGCCGCGCCTCATGTCGAACGCGATCGGCATCCATCCGATCTTCGTGTTCCTCGCCCTCCTCCTCGGCTCTCGCATCGCCGGGTTCTGGGGAGTCTTCCTCGCGGTCCCCGTCGCCGGGGTCATCAACACCTTCGTGCGATACGCCTACGAGCTCGCGAAGGGACGTCGCGTGCGGACGCAGGCGGCCTCGCTCATGGACGAGCGCAGGGCGGCCGCCGCGGCCGCGGCGGCGGACGCCCGCGACGCCGAAGCGGAGGCGCGCGAGGCCGCGCGCGTGGCGCGGGAGGCGAAGCTCACCGCGCGAGGCAAATGACCACTGACGCCGACAAACTGGCGGCCGAAGGTCGCCTGAACAGGGGGGTTGCAGGGGGCCGGCAAATACTCATCACCAACGACGACGGGATCGAATCGGACGCGCTCGGCCCCCTCACCGACGCGCTCGCCGCGGTCGGCGACGTGGACATCATCGCCCCCGAGCGGAACTGGAGCGGCGCGAGCCACAGCATCACGCTGTACCGCCCGCTCCGAGTGCGTTCGACCCAGCTCCGTACCGGGCAGAACGCGTACATGACCGACGGGTCGCCGACGGACTGCGTCCGTCTTGGCGTGCTCGGCTTCCTCAAGCGCAAACCCGACCTCGTCGTGAGCGGCGTCAACCGCGGCTCGAACCTGGGCGACGACATCACCTATTCCGGCACGGTCGCCGCGGCGATGGAGGGGCTGCTCTCCGGGCTCCCCTCGATCGCGATCTCGATCGCCGCGTTCGGCGCGAACATCGACTTCGCTCCGTCGGCGGCGTTCGCCGCGCTGCTGGCGCGGAACATCTTCGACAAGGGGTTCGCGCCGGACGCGCTGCTGAACGTGAACGTTCCGGCCCTGCCGCGCGACGCGATCGCGGGCGTCGAGGTGACGCGCCTCGGTAAGCGCACCTATCGCGACCAGCTCGTGGAGCGTCTCGACCCCTACGGCAATCCGTATTACTGGGTCGGCGGGCCCGCGGTGAGCGCCGAGGCCGAGGAGGGGACCGACGTCGCGGCCCTCCGCGCGGGCAAGATCAGCGTGACGCCGATCTACCTCGACCTCACGAATCACTCGCTCATCGCGGGGCTCGCGAAGTGGGACTGGGGCTGGTCGGGTCCGGTGGAGGTCGCGGCGGACTAGGGCTCGGCGTCGACGCCGAAGCGCTCGGCGGCGACGCCGTCGCGGACGAGCTTCGTGCACAGCCCCGGCACGCAGCCGTTCGTGCGGCAGCGCTCGGTGCACAGGTGCCGGCGCGCGCAGGCGAGGCAGAAGGCCGCCGGCCGATCGAAGTCGGTGCAGGCGACGCACCGCGCATGGCGTGCCGGGTCGAGCGCGCCGCCGCAGGCGCCGCAGCGGAGCGCGCTCAGGGCAGCGCTCCCGGGACGACGACCGGGCGGCCGCCGCGGCGTTCGACCTCGAGGCCCGCGCCGAACACCCGTCCGACGACCTCCGGCGTGAGCGCGTCGAGCGGCGGCGCATCGACGACGACGCGACCGTGTTCGATGACGACGATCCGCGTCGCGGCGCTCGCCGCGAGGTTCAGATCGTGCAGGACGGCGACGACCGCGAGGCCCCGCGTGCGTGCGAGCCGGCGGACGAGCGCGAGCGTCGCCAGCTGGTGGGCGGGGTCCAGGTGCGCGGTCGGCTCGTCGAGGAGCAGGACGTCTCCCTCCTGGGCGAGCGCCATGGCGAGGACGGCCCGCTGACGCTCGCCGCCCGAGATCTCCGTGATCGTCCGGTCCGCGAGCGCCAGGAGCGCGAGCTCGTCGAGCGCGCGATCGACTGCCGCGCGGTCGACGGCGGAGGGGCGACCGAACAGCGACAGCCGGGCGGTACGGCCCAGGGCGACGACCTCCCGCACGGTGAACGGGAAGAGGGTCTCGAATACCTGCGGGACGACCGCGATCCGTCGTGCGATCTCGCGCCGCGCGAGCGACCGGAGGTCGCGGCCGTCGAGGCGGACATCACCGGACCGCGGGACGAGGAGTCCCGCCAGCGCGCGCAGCAGCGTCGACTTCCCGGCTCCGTTCGGGCCGACCAGGCACACGACCTCGCCCGCGCCGACGCAGACGTCGCAGTCGTGGAGCACTTCGCGGTCGCGGTATCCGGCGACGACCGCGCGTGCCGCGAGCGCGGTCATACCAGCATCCGCCGTCGCTGGCGGAGCAGGAGACCGAGGAAGAACGGCCCACCGACAAGCCCGGTGACGACACCGACGGGCAGCTCGGCAGGCGAGAGGACCGTCCGCGCCCCGATGTCGGCGAGGACGAGCGTCACCGCGCCAAGGAGAAAGCTCGCGGGGACGAGTCGCGCGTGCGCGGCGCCGAGGACCGGCCGGATCGCGTGGGGCACGACGAGGCCGACGAAACCGATCACCCCGGCGAGCGCGACCGCGGCGCCCGTGAGCAGCGCGGTGACCGCGAGGATCGCCGCGGTCGAGCGCTCGAGATCCACGCCGAGGGTCGCGGCGGTCTCCTCGCCCAGGGCGAACGCGTCGAGACGTCGCGCGAGCGCGATGGCCGCGGCGGTGGCGGCGATGACGATCGCCGCGGCCACGGCGAGCTCGGTGCCATCGAGTATCGCGACGCCGCCGAGCAGCCACCCGAGGACCGCGCGAAGGCGTAGGACGATGCGATCGCTCGCGACGAGGAGGAGCGTGACGATCGCCGCGGCGAACGACGAGAGGATGACGCCGGCGAGGAGCACCGTGAGGACGCTCGTACGGCCACCGAGTGACGAGAGTCGCCAGACGATCGCCGCCGATGCGAGTGCGCCGAAGAACGCGGCGACCGGAAGAAGCGCGGGCTCCGACGACGCTCCAAGCGCGATCGCGGCGACGGCGCACAGGGAGCCCCCTGCCGATGTCCCGGTCACGTACGGATCGGCGAGCGGGTTCCGCAAGAGCCCCTGAAGGAGCGCGCCCGCCACCGCGAGTGCGCCGCCGACGATCGCTGCTCCGAGAACGCGCGGGAGCCGAAGGTCGCGCACGATCGTCGCGTTCGCGGCATCGCCGTTGCCCCAGAGGGCGTTCCACACGTCGCCGGGCGCGATGGGCACCGCGCCGACGAGGATGCCCGCGAGCACGCTCGCCACGAGGGCGACCGCGAGCGCCACGAGGACGAACGCTGTCCTCATCGCGGCGCCGGCGCGACGTCGAGCTCGACGACGCTCAGCTGCGCGGGCGCGAGGTCGATCGGGAGGCACGTGCCTTCGAGCAGCGCACGCGCCACGAACGCGTGGGTCACGAGGATCGTGTCGCCTTCGCGATCGCGCAGCTCCTCCCGCAGCGCGGTCGCGCGAGCGCGGCAGTCGCTCCAGCTCTCTCCCTCGGGCCAGCCCGCCGGGACTCCGCCGGACGCGAGGGTCGCGCCGAGGTCGGGCCAGCGGCGCGCCAGCTCCGCGAACGACAGCCCCTCGGCCGCGCCGAAATCGATCTCCCGAAGGCGCTCGTCGACCCAGAAGGGGCCGCCGCGAGCGATCAGCGCGGCCGTCTCGACCGCGCGGCGCAGCGGGCTGGTACGCACCAACGCGCCGCCGGCGATGGACGCGAGCCGAGACCCGAGCGCCGTCGCATCCCTCCGGCCGGCGCTCGTGAGCGGCACGTCGGTGCGGCCGCAGTATCGCCGGCCCGTCCAGGCGGTGCGCGCGTGCCGCACGACGTAGAGCCGGGTCACGCGCGCGCCTTCAGTGCCAGCGCGACCCCGGCGACGATGAGCGTCACCGTCTCGGCCTCCTTTGCGACGGCCTGATTGATCCGCCCGAGCTCGTCGCGGAATCGGCGGCCCCCGGCGCTCGCCGGCACGAGGCCGTGGCCGACCTCGTCGCTCACGACGATCACCGGCGCATCTCGCCGCCGGAGCGCCGCCGCGGCCCGTTCCCACGCGGCCCCGGGATCGGCGCCGTCCTCGAGCGATGCGGCGACCCAGAGCGTGAGCGAGTCGAGAAGGAGGACGTGATCGCCCACGGCGGCGGCGAGCGTGACCGCGATCTCGCGCTCGGCATCGAGCGTCTGCCAGGCCTGCGGCCGCCGGCGGCGGTGCGCCGCGATGCGCATGTCGAGCTCCGGGTCGCCCGGCCACGCGGTCGCGACGAACGTCACGCGGTCACCACCCAGCGTGCGCGCGCGCTCGAGCGCGAACGCGCTCTTCCCGCTCGCCGTGCCGCCAAGGACGAGATGAAGCTCAGCCAGGTGTGGTCAGGCCGGTCGCGCGCAGCAGCGCCGCGAGGTCGACCGCTCCGCGGAACCAGCGCGCGACCTCGCCGTACGGATCGGGCGGGAGCGCGCGGGGCTGGAACGTGAGGCCGCGACGCCTCGCGAGCGTGCCGAGGATCGATTCGCGCACGCGCTCGACGCCGAACAACCCATGCACGTAGGTGCCGAGGATTCGTCCGTCGGCGCTCACCGCGCCGTCGGTCACACGTTCGCCGTCCGGCCGCACGAGCTCGGCGAACGGCGCGGCACCGTCGCGCTCGGTCTCGCCGACATGAAGCTCGTACCCGGCGAGGTCCGTCTCCGCGAGCCCCGCGAAGGCGCCGCCGCTCCGGACGCGTCCGGTGACCGGAACGGTCCGCTTCGGTCCAGCGAACGTCGTCCGTACCGGCAGGAGCCCGAGCCCGCGCGCCTCGCCTGGGCTGCCATCGACGCCGGAGGGGTCCGCGAGGGTCCGGCCGAGCATCTGGAAGCCTCCACAGATCCCGATCAGCGGCACGCCGGCATCGGCGAGCGCGACGACGCGCGGGCCGAGGCCGCTCGCGCGAAGCCACTCGAGATCGGCGAGCGTCGATTTGCTTCCCGGAAGGACGACGAGGTCCGGAGCTCCGAGCGCCGCGGGTTCGCGGACGTAGCGAACGCCAGCGCCGGCGGCGGCGAGCGCGGAGAGGTCGTCGAAGTTGCTGATCCGCGGGTAGCGGACGACGGCGACGTCGAGCGGCCCACCGTGCGCCGGCGCGTCCAGCGAGAGCGAGTCCTCGGGCGGCACCGGCAGGTCCTCGCGATAGGGCAGGACGCCAAGCACCGGCAGGCCGCTCCGCCGCCGAAGCGCGCGCACGCCGGAGGCGAAGAGCGCCCGATCGCCGCGGAACTTGTTCACGAGGAGCCCTCTGACGAGCGCGCGGTCGGAGGGACGGAGCAGCGCGAGGGTGCCGAGGACCTGCGCGAAGACGCCGCCACGCTCGATGTCGGCGACGAGCAACACCGCCGCATCGGCTGCTTTCGCCACGCGCATGTTCGCGAGATCGCTGGCCCGCAGATTGATCTCCGCCGGGCTGCCCGCGCCCTCGATGACGATCACCTCGAACTCGGCCCGCAGCTCGCGCAGCGCCGCAGCGATCACCGGCCAGAGCTCGTTCCGCCGCGTCCAGTGATCGCGCGCGTGGACCGTTCCGCGCGCGCGGCCGAGCACGACGAGCTGGCTCCGCTCGTCGCCCTCCGGCTTGAGCAGGATCGGGTTCATCGCGGCACGCGGGGTCACGCCCGCCGCCTCGGCCTGCGCCGCCTGCGCCCGCCCGATCTCCTCCCCGGCGGGCGTGACCGCGGCGTTCAGCGACATGTTCTGCGCCTTGAAGGGCGCGACGCGCCAGCCCTCGTCGTGGAGCACGCGACAGAGCGCGGTCGCGATGACGCTCTTGCCGACCGACGATGCCGTCCCCTGCACCATCACGCAGGCGGCGAGCGCCCTCACGAGCGCGCCTCCGCGCGCAGGCCGGCGAGCGCCGCGACGAGGACCTCCTGCTCCCCGGGGGGCCGGACCGCGACGCGTAGATGCTCCGGCAGACCGAAGCTCGCGCACCAGCGCACCGCGATGCGCCGGTGGGCCAGAGCGCGAACGATGCCCTCGGCACGAGACCCCGCATGCGCGAGGACGAACGGCGCCTCGCTCGGGACCGCCTCGAGACCGTGCGCCGCGAGCGCGCGCACGAGGCGCTCGCGCCACGCGGCGATCGTCAGCCGCGCGTCCGCTCCGAGATCCCATGAGGAGACCGCGGCCGCGGCGCACGCGTGCGCGCCTGGGCTCCAGGGATCGCGATGCGCGCGCAGCGAGGCGATGCGGTCGCGCCGCGCGACCACGTAGCCCACCCGCAGACCGGGCGCGGCAAGGATCTTCGTGAGCGAACGGACGAGCATGGCGTCGCCACCCGCGATGAGGTCGGCCGCCGGGACCGACTCCCCCGCGAACGGCGCGAACGACTGGTCGATCACAAGGCGCGTCCGTGGCGGCAGCGCGGCGAGGATCGCACGCATCTCCTCGGGCGCGAGCCGCCGTCCCGTCGGGTTGTTCGGATCGCAGACGAACGCGAGGGCCCACGACCGCGACGAGAGCGCCGCGGCGAACCGCTCCACCGGCGGCACGAAGGCCGGCGCCTCGGCGCGGATCTCGGCCGTCGCGCCGCCGCGCAGCGCGACGAGGCGCGCGTACTCCCCATAGGTCGGCCCGAGCACGAGCGCTCCGCCGGCGGCCCCAGCGACGATGAGCCGGAGGGCCTCGGTCGCCCCCGCGGTGAGGAGGACGCACCCTTCCTCGACGCCGGCGTCCGCCGCGAGGTGCCGTTCGGCTTCGCGCGGATCGAGGTCGGCGTAGGCGCCGTAACCGGCGCCCGCAACGGCGTCCCGTACCGCCTGGGGGGTCCCGCACGGGTTCGGGCTCGCGCTGAGCTCGAGCCAGCCGCGCGGCGCGCCACCGTGCGCCGCCGGGACGGTCACGATCGCACCCAGCGGTAGCTCGCGAGAACGCCGACGGTCACGAGCGCCGCGGCCACCGCCACGAGGCGCCGGGCGCGCGCGATGTCGGCGGGTCGTGGGTCGCGATCGCCGCCGAAGGCGTAGTGATCGCCCTTCGCGAGGCGCACGCCGAGCGCGCCGGCCGCCGCGGCCATCGGCCAGCCCGCGTTCGGGCTCGCTGCCCGCGCGTGCTCCCGCACCGCGACTCGCCCCGCCCGCGTGGCGGCGTCGCGCGTGATCGCCGCGCCGGCGACGAGCGCGGCGGCGCTGAGCCGTGCGGGGAGGAGGTTGAGAAGATCGTCGAGCCGCGCGGCCGCCTTCCCGACGTGCTCGTACCGACCGTGGTAGCCGACCATGGCGTCCGCGGTGTTCACCGCGCGATACGCGAGCGCCCCGGGAAGACCGGCGACGCGATAGAAGACGAGCGGCGCGACGTACGAGTCGCAGAGGTTCTCCGCCAGCGACTCGATGGCCGCGGACGCGATCTCCTGGGCGGAGAGGTCGCTCGTCGGCCGACTCACGAGCGCCACGCATTCGCGCCGCGCGGTCGCGAGATCGTCGGCGAGCAGGGCGCGTTCGACGCGCCGTCCCGCCGCGAGGAGCGCGCGCAGCGCGAACGAGCTCTTGAGCGTCCACGCGGTCGCGAGCGCGCGGAGCGGCCCCGGTCGCAGCCTGCCGATCGCGACGCCGGCGAGCGCCGCGAACGTCGCCGGCGCGAGCGCGAGGAGCACACCGAACGACGTCGCGCGCGCCGGGTCCGCGGGCGCGAGACGCTCG
Organism: Chloroflexota bacterium; assembly: GCA_005883625.1. Lineage (GTDB taxonomy): Bacteria > Chloroflexota > Limnocylindria > P2-11E > P2-11E > 3-1-20CM-2-70-9. Next base: position 102,295 of record VBDU01000080.1, read on the forward strand.
AGGCCGCTGACGAGCCGTCCCATGCCAACGACCGGATGGAGCCGCGCGGGTGGCTCGCCGAAGGCAAGGTCGACGCCGAGAGCGATGGACCACGCGGCCGCGGCGCTCACCGCGCGGCGAGGAACACGAGCTGCGCCGCGAACGACAGCTCGCCGGCCGCCCCGCAGACATCGCCGGTCACGCCCCCCAGACGCGAGCGCGCGAAGAGGCCGACGGCCAGCGCGACGGCCGCGGCGGCCCCGATCAGGGCGAGACCGGATCCGAGCAGAAGCGGCAGGACGACCAGCGCGACCAGGGCGGTCGCAATGACGAGGTCGACGGGGCCGGCGGCGGCACGGAACGTCGCCGCAAGTCCCTCGCTGCGGGCGGCCGGGAACGCGACGAGCGCGACCGCCATGGCCCAGCGGGAGCTCGCGCAACCGGCGATCAGAGCGGGCGCGCGGATCGACCGCGGAATGGCGGCGAGCGAGGCGACCTCGAGCAGCAGCACGAGCGTCACCGCCGCGACCGCGAACGCCCCCGTATGGCTATCGCGCATGACCTCGAGCCGCCGCGCTCGGCCACCGCTCGCGAACAGCCCGTCGGCCGAGTCCGCGAGCCCGTCCAGATGCAGACCGCCCGAGAGGAGCGCGAGGAGACCGACGTCGAGCACCGACGCGACGGTCGGCGGGAGGGGCACGGTCGCGACCGCATCGAACGCGGCGACGATCGCCCCGAGGAGCGCTCCGACGAGCGGGAAGTACGCGACGGAGCGACCCAGCGTCGACGCTCTCGCGGTGTTGAGCGGCGACGGAATGACCGTGAGCAGACCGAGCGCGGCGAAGGGGGCGACGACCCGCACTCAGAACTCGACGCCGCGTTGGGCGACGATCCCCTGCTGGAACGGATGCTTCACCAGACGCATCTCGGTCACGAGATCGGCGCGGTCGACGATCTCCGCGGGGGCGTCCCGGCCGGTGAGGATGAGGTGCTCCTTCTCCGGCTTGGCCGCGACGAGGGCCAGGACCTGGTCGAGCGTCACGAGGTCCGCCTTGATCGCGCCCAGGATCTCGTCGAGGACGACGACATCGAACTCACCGGAGGTGATCGCCTGTTCGGCCTCGACGAGCCCGGCCTGCGCCGCGGCCACGTGCTCCTCCATCGGGATCCGAGGATCGCGGAGGCGCTCGATCGTGAAGCCGCGCCCAGCGCGCACGATCTCGAAGAAGGGGGCCAGCGGCTTCACCGCCTCGAGCTCGCCCGTCTTCCAGCTGCCCTTGATGAACTGGATCACCCGGACGCGCATCCGGTTCCCGGCCGCGCGCAGGGCCAGGCCCATCGCCGCCGTCGTCTTCCCCTTACCGTTGCCCGTGAAGACGATCACGAGGCCCTTCCGCTTTTTCTCGCGCGGCGCCTCCGTCACGGCGTGCCGAACAGCTCGGGGTGGATGATCTTCGCGTAGGCCTCGAACCCGAGCACGAGGCGCGGCCCGGGCCGGCTCACGAGGTCGTCGTCGATCGGATAGATCGCCCGGTTGCGGACCGCGGGGATCCCCGACCAGCCCGGCCGCGCGACCACCTGCTCGGGCGTCGCGCCGAAGCGGAAGTCCGCGAGCACCACGATCTCCGGGCCGCGAGCGACGACCTGCTCCGCCGAGAGCTGCGGGAACTTCGTGGGCGCGTCGGCCGCGACGTTCACGCCTCCGCACGTGGTGATGATCGAATCGATGAAGTTGCGCGGTCCCGCGACGAAGATCCGCGCCGGGTCCGTCGAGTCGACCTCGTGCAGGACGCGCGGCTGCGAGGTCGCCTGCTTCGCCTTCGTGCCGATCGCGTCGATCCGAGCGCGCATGTCGGCGACGACCTGCATCGCCTTCTGCTCGCGATCGAACATCTGGCCGACCGCGCGGATGTTCTTGTACACGCCCTCGACGTCGGTCGGATCGAAGATGAAGAGCGGCTGCCCGAGCTGGTCGAGCTGCGCCGGCAGATTCCCCGACGTGATCGCCAGGATGAGGTCGGGCTTGAGGGCGACGATCTTCTCCGGGCTCGTGCGGACGCCGCCGAGCTTCGGTAGGGACTTCGCTTCTGCGGGGAAATCGGAGAAGTCATCGGTGGCGACGATCCGGTCGCCGGCGCCAAGGGCGAACACGATCTCCGTGGCGCTCGGCGCGAACGAGACCACGCGGGCGGGCGCGGCCGCGAGCGTGAGGGTCTTCCCGCGGTCGTCGGTGACCGAGAGGGGGTAATGGGCGGCGCTCGCGGTCGGGCTCGCGGGCGCGGCGGCAGGCGCGGCACAGGCACCGAGGACGAAGAGGAGGACCGCGAGCAACGCGAAGATCCGACGTGACATCTGGCGCACCCCTTTCTCGCGAAGGTGTGTCGGCCGCGAGCGGGAGAGCCAGGCGACCCGAGTTCGGACCAGCGTCCGTCACGGTGGCGCGACCCTGCCGGAGTTGCACCGGCTTCGCTGGGACCCCGCGTATTCAATTGTCGGTCGGGGGCTCCGCCCCCAGGTCGAAGGGGGCTCTGCCCCCCTCGGACCCCCCGCCTTACGCGGGGACGTGCTCCGTGGTGTACCGGACGCTATCGGCGAGATGCGCCCCGAACACGCGCTGGAGCGTCATGACGTGCGCGCAGAGACCGGAGGTCCTGAAGTGATCGCACTCGCAGGACCACTCATCCCCGTGCAGTGAGACGGCGTGCGTGCCGTTGTCGCCGCGAAAGGCGATATCGAAGCTCTTGAGGCTGATCCGCTCGGGCTCCTCGGCATACCGCTTCGCCTTCTCGATCTTGGAGATGAGGCTCGAGTACATGAGCATCCTCCGCACCGATTCGTGTTCCGGCTCCGCGCCGGACGAGGCCACTATATGCCGCTCGCATATCCTTGGCCCGACCGTGGAAAGCTCCCCTATTTCCCGCGAGATCGCCGGCCTCCTCGACTCGTACCAGCCGCTGGTCTCGTTCATGGGTGAGTACGACCGGGCGGCGCAGAAGCCGGGCGTCGCCGACCTCACCGTCGGGAATCCGCAGGAAATGCCGCTCGCCCAGTTCGTCGCCGCGCTCCGCACGTGGATCGAGCCCAGGGCGAAGGACCACTTCGCGTACAAGATGAACGTGCCGGCCGCCCAGCGGGCCGTGATCGCGGGTCTGCGCGAGCGCCGCGGCGTCACCTACGCGCTCGAAGACGTCTTCATGACGAACGGCGCGTTCGCCGGCCTCGCGGTCGTCATCCGCGCCGTCTGCGACGCCGGCGACGAGGTCATTTATCTCAGCCCGCCGTGGTTCTTCTATGACGCGCTCATCCGGGCGGTCGGCGCGAAGGCCGTGTCGGTGAAGGTCGACCCGAGGACGTTCGACCTCGACGTCGCGGCCATCGAGGGCGCGATCACGCCTCGCACGCGCGCGGTCATCGTGAACTCGCCGAATAACCCGACCGGGCGCCTCTACCCGCGCGCGACGCTCGACCGCCTCGCGGCGATCCTCGAGCGGGCGTCGGTCCGGAACGGACGGCGCGTCTACCTCATCTCCGACGAGGCCTACAGCCGGATCCTGTTCGACAGGCGCCGCTACGAGAGCCCGACGGAGTCGTACCCGAGCTCGTTCCTCGTGTATACGTTCGGCAAGCAGCTCCTCACACCCGGCGAGCGCATCGGCTACATCTGTCTGCCGCCGGACATGCCCGAGCGCGAGGCCATGCGCGGAGCGATCACGATGACCCAGTTCGTGATGGGCTGGGCGTTCCCGAACGCCACGCTGCAGTACGCCGTCGCCGAGCTGGATCGCGCGTGCATCGATCTCGCTGCGCTCCAGCGCCGCCGCGACCTCATGGTCGCCGCGCTCTCCGACGCCGGCTACCGGGTGCACCGGCCCGAGGGCACGTTCTATCTCATGCCGCGTTCGCCGTGGCCGGACGACGCCGCGTTCACGCGCCATCTGCGCGAGCGTGACGTGCTCGTGCTCCCGGGCTATCTCATCGAGATGCCGGGATATTTCCGCATCTCGCTGACCGCGAGCGACGCGATGATCGACAAGGCGATCCCCGTGTTCGCGGCCGCGATGCGCGAGCCCGTGCCGGCCTAGCGGCCGACGAGGCCGAGGAAGAGGATGGCGATCACCCCGTAGGCCGCGACCGCGAATGCCGTCACGCCCGCGGTGACGAGGTACCGCGCCGCGAGAGGCTGGCCGGTGCGCATGATCTGCGCGTTGATCGCGGCCGCGACGAACCCGACGATCGCGCCAAGCACCCCGCCGACGAACACGAGGACGACCGGCAGCGCGATCCAGGTGAGCTCGTACCAGCGGAAGGAGCGGACGACCTCGATGCGCCGGCCGTCGATCTCCAGCGCCGGCACCGGATCGATCACGAACGGGCTCGGCCGGAATCGCGCGATCACGGCACGACCATCGTCCTGCCGCAGGCTGAACGTGCCCCGCCGGGACCCGTTCGGCGCGGGCTCTCCGCCTTGCAGCAGGCGCGCGCCGCTGAACATGCCGGCGGTCTCGAGCTCGACCGGATGGGACGCGAAGCCTGGTGCGTTCACCGGGTAGCGCACGCGAGGACTATCGCGGCGCGGTCAAGCTGACCTCAGCCCGCGACGGCGCGTGAATGCAGGTGCGGCGCCTCGTCCGCGATCGCCTCGAGGTCGCCTACCGGGATGCGCAGGAACGCGTCCGCGACGAGGGGGTCGAACTGACCGCCACGGCATCGCGCGATCTCGCGGCATGCCTCGGCGACATCCATCGCGCGCCGGTAGGGACGGTCGCTCGTCATCGCGTCGAACGAGTCGGCCACGGCGAAGATGCGCGCGCCCAGCGGGATCGCGTCGCCGGCGAGGCCGTCCGGATAGCCCTCGCCGTCCCAGCGCTCGTGATGGTGGCGGACGATGCGTGCGACGTCGGCGAGGAACGGAATGCTTGAGATGATGCCGGCCCCGTGCTCGGGGTGACGCCGCATCACCGCCCACTCCGCTTCGCTGAGCGCGGCCGGCTTGCGCAGGACGTTGTCGGGGACGCCGATCTTGCCGATGTCGTGCAGCAACGCACCGCGCCGGAGCGTCGGCAGATCGTCGAGCCCCAGCGACAGCCGATCGGCGATGAGCTCCATGTACCGCAGAACGCGCTGGCTGTGCCCCTCGGTCTCGCTATCGCGAACGTCGAGCGCGTTCGAGAGCGCCTGCAGCGTCGTGTCGTACGTCCGCTCGGTCTCGGCCAGCGCTCCCTCGAGCGCCGTCGCCTGCGCCACGATCCGGCGCGCCGACCGAACGTAGACGTCACGAAGCACGAGCCAGAGGAGCGCGGCGGCGGCGGCGATGACCCCCGCGAGCGAGAGCTGGATCTGCCGCATCGCGGCGTCGATCTCGCTCACGTCGCGCCACACGACCGCGGCCCCGATGATCTTCCCGCCCTCGCGGACGGGGACCCACGCCTCGAGTGCATCGACCTCCGCGGGCTTCGCGCCGCCGCTCGCCGCCGCGTGCCCGTGATCGTCCTCAGCACCGGCTCCCGCGCCTCGTACGTAAGCCGACGTCGAGAGGTAGCGCGTGTCGCCGACGACCCGCGCGCGCCGCGAGAACGTGTTCCCGGCGAGCGCGGCGGTCAGGCCGGGCTCGCCGGCGGGATCGACCCGCCGTCCGAGCTCGCTCGGGTCGTAGCTGAACACGACGGCCCCGCTCCGATCGAGGAACTGGGTCCGCACGACGTTGTAGATCGAGAAGTGGAACGCGACCGTCCCCGTGAGCTTGGCGCGCTCGGCGTTGGTCAGCGCGCGCGCGAAGACGTCGTCGCTGAAGATCGGACCGAAATGGCTGCCCACCGCGTCGGCGGTGAAGTCCGCGGTCTCGTCGCGGACGTAGCTCATCACGAGGTAGGCCGCGCCCGCGCTCAGCGCGATCGCGGTCGCCACGAGCACGACGCCGAGAGCGAGAGAGAACCGCGCGACCGGGCTGAGCCCGGAGCGGCCCAGGTCCCTCATTCCATCGGCAGTACGCATCCCACGCTCCCCCAGATGCCTCCGCGGGAGCATCCGCCGGAGCACCGCCGTTCGCGTCATGCAAATTGGTGAGCCCGGTCTCGGCGGGGTGTCAGTTCGCTCCGCTACGGGCGAGGCGGCTCGTATGCGCGCCACGCGTCGAGGCCGTGCACGGTCGAGGGCCACGCCAGCTCGTCGAGGGGCGGCACCTGATCGCGCGGGAAGAACGCGGCTTCGGAGGCCTCGTCGGGCGCCACGTCGAGGGACCCGCCGATCACGTGGGCGCGGTACACGACGACGAAGATCGGAAAGCCCGGTCGCATCCACGCCGCGAGCAGTCCGTCGAGCGAGATGTCGAAGCCCGTCTCTTCCTTTGTCTCGCGCCGTGCGGCCTCTTCCGCCGTCTCGTCGTTCTCGACGAGCCCGCCCGGCAGCGCCCAGCGTCCGTTGCGTGGACCGTAGTTCAGCCGCACGAGGAGCACGCCGCCGTCGCGTTCGACGACCGCATTCGCGCCGATCTGGACGTGCATGAAGTCGGCGAAGCCGCAGACCGGGCACGCTGGACGGTCGCGGCCGTCGATGCGCGTGGGCACGAGGAGCGTCCCGTCGCGTGGGCAATGCCGGAACGGCACCCGAGCGTCGAAGACGCTCAACTCCCCTTCGCGAGGCGGTCCTTCAGGTAGTCGATCGACGTGTTCGGCGACGGGTCCGCGCCGTTCAGCAGCGCGACGTAGAAGCTCACGTAGTCGGTGAAGTAGACCATCTGCAGGACCTCCGAGAGGACGTTCTGCCCCGCGAACTGCAGCGTCTTGTGCGGGATGCTCGCGCGGTCGAGGAGCTCGCGCGTGACCTCGAACCGGAGCTTGTGTCGCGGGTTGTCGCGGTCGCTCCGCAGGAGGAGCACGGTCAGCGCTTCCTTCGCGATCGGCGGATGCGGGAAGCCGACGACGGCGTTGTGGTTCAGCTCGCTCATTACGTCGAAGGCCGACCAGTTCTTCGCGTTCTCGTTCCACTGCCCCTTCACCCGCCGGGCCATGACCCCCATGACGCCCGCCCCATAGGCGAAGACGACGCGGCCGAAGAGCTCGATGGCGAGCTTCTTCGCCTCGTTCGTGCGCGCGCCCTCGTGGACGCGCTCCTGGATCTTCGCGAGGTCCCGTGTCGCGGCCTCGATGTCGCCGGACAGGTCGCGCACGAAGTTGAGCTTCGCGAGCGTGCCGAGGACGAGGCCAAGCGAGTACCCGAGCGTGGCGCGCGGCCGCGCCTTGTAGCTGAAGGTGACCACCGGATAGCTCGAGGCCCGGCCAAGCTCCGCGAGCTTCCCGCCGGTCGTGAGGACCAGGACCTTCGCGCCGCGCTTGCGGGCCTCCTCGAAGCTCGAGAGCGTCTCCTCGGTGTTCCCCGAGTAGCTCGACGTGACGACGAGCGAGTCCCGACCGACGTACGCGGGCAGGCCGTAGTCGCGATGCACGGTCATCGGTACCTTGAGCTCGTCCGCGAGGAGCGCGGCCGCGAGGTCGCCGCCGATGGCGGAGCCGCCCATGCCGGCGACGGTGATGTTCCGCACGTCGCCGTACGCCGGCGGCAGGTTCGCCTTGCTCGCGATCGCCCAGGCGTCGCGGATCTGCTGCCCCAGCTCCTTGATCCGGCCGAGCATGTCCTCCGGGTCGCCCGCCCGGATGCGCTCCACCGATTCGATCGCCGACGCGTCCATCGTCATCGTTGCCATCGTTACGCCCCCCTGACCATCTTCTCGCCCGCGTCGAGGAGCGGGGCGAGCTCGTCCTGCGCTTTCGTCTCGGCGTACACCCGAACGAGCGGCTCCGTCCCCGAGAGCCGGATGAGCAGCCACGAGCCGTCGTCGAGGAAGAACTTCGTGCCGTCCTTCGTGTCGAGCTGCACGATCTTCGCCACCGCGTGGCCGCCGAGCTGCTCGGGAGCGGCCTCCTGCAGCGCGGCCATGATGCGCCCCTTGGCGCTCGCGTACGCATCGGCGCTGAAATGCAGATCGCGTCGCAGGTAATAGGACGGGCCGACCATGTCCATGAGCTCCGCGATGAGCTGCGAGGGCTTCTTCTTCGTCTTCAGCATGAAGTCGAGGAAGAAGAGGTCGGCGACGATCCCGTCGCGCTCGGGCAGGTGCATCGCGAAACCGAACCCGCCGGACTCCTCGCCGCCCATCATCGCGCCGGTCTCCTGCATCTTCGGCCCGATGTACTTGAACCCGACCGGCACCTCGTAGACCGTCACGCCGTACTTCGCGCCGAGGCGGTCGGCCATGCTCGTCATGTTCACGGTCTTCACGACGGGCTTGCGCAGCTTGCGCACCTCGAGCAGGTACCACATGAGGAGTGCGTAGAGCGTGAGCGTCGTGACGAAGGTCCCCTTCTCGTCGCCGAGACCCGCGCGGTCGGCGTCGCCGTCGACCGCGAGGCCGACGTCCGCGTGCTCGACGGGGATACGGCGGAGGAACTCGTCGATGTTCGGCGGGATCGGCTCCGGGTTGACACCACCGAAGAAGGGGTTGCGCTCCGCATGGAGCTCCACGACCTTCGTCCTGCCGCCGCCGATGAGCCTGGGGAAGTACCCGCTCGCGCTCCCGAAGAGCGGCTCGCAGACCACCGTGTAGCCCGCCCCACGGAACGCCTCGAGGTCGAACAGCTCGGCGACGTGCGAGAGGTAGTCCGGGGCGGGGTCGAACAGCTCGAGGCGACCCTTCTTCGTCGCCTCGTCGAGCGGGATCCGACGCACGCGCTCCGGATGCGCCTCGAGCGGATGGATCACCGCCTCGAGCTCCTTGAGCATGTCCGGCGCGGCCGCGGCGCCGGTCTCCGCCTTCACCTTGAAGCCGTTGTCCGTCCAGGGGTTGTGACTGGCGGTGATCACGATCCCGGCCTTCGCCTTGCGGCGCATCGTCGCCCAGGAGAACGACTGCGTCGGTGCGGCGGCGGTCGCGAGGTGCACGCGCACGTCGTGGGCGGCGACGACCTCGGCGGCGGCATTCGCGAAATGCTCCGACCGGAAGCGGCGGTCGAAGCCGACGACGACGCCGCGGTCGGCGCCGCCGCTGCGTACGACCCACTCGGCGACGGACTGCGCGCACACGCGGACCGCGTCGAACGTGTACTCGTCCGCGATCCCCGCCCGCCAACCGTCGGTCCCGAAGACGATCTTCACGCGATCGTCGGGGGGCGCCGCCCCCCGGCCCCCGCAAGCTCGTGGATGGCCGCCCTCCAGAAGTCGAGCGTATCGCGCAGCGACTCCTCGAGCCCGATCCGGGGCGACCAACCGGTCTTCTGACGAAAGCGCGTGGCGTCGAGGGCCACGCGGCTGCGGCCGGCGGCGCCCCGCGCGGGGTCGAGCTCGGTGCGGATCGGGACGCGGGCAAAGCCGACGAGCGTCTCGAGGATCACGCGGATCGCGACGGGGCGGCCCGAGCCCACGTTGTACGTGGCAGCCTCGCCGAGCTCCGCTGCCGCGGCGTACGCCTTCGCCATGTCGCGCACGTCGATGAAGTCGCGCTCCGCGTCGAGCGGGCCGTGACGGACCACCGCCTCGGCCTGCCCGGCCTCCGCTTCGGCGATCTGCCTCGCGAACTGCGAGGCGGCGAGCGCGCGATGCTGGCGCGGCCCCAGCTGGTTCGCGGGCCGCAGGATCGTCACCGGGTGCGTCCCGCGCGCGCCGAGCTCGCGGAAGAGCGCCTCGGCGGCCACTTTCGTCGCCGCATACACGCCCTGCGGGCGAAGGGGGGCATCCTCGGTCAGCGGCGCGCCGTCGGGTGTCCCGTAGACGTGCGCGCTCGACGCGGCGACGACGGGGGTGCGCGGATGCTCCGCAAGGACCGCGATCAACGTCGCCGCTCCGAGGACGTTCACGCTCACCGCGCTCCGCGGATCCCGCTGCGCCAGCGCCGGCACCGCCAGCCCCGCGAGATGGACGACGACGTCCGGACGAGCGCCGCCGAGCGCGGCGCGCAGATCGTCGTACCGAGTGATGTCGCCGCGATGGACGGTCACGTCGCGCGCGACGGCCGCGAGGTACGGATACGGCGGATCCTCGTGCGCGAGGCCGTGCACCTCGTCACCGCGCGCGACCAGGTGCTCGGCGAGATGGCTGCCCGCGAAGCCGGTGAGGCCCGTGATGAACACGCGGCGCGCCATCGCCGAATCGTACTCACCTAGAGTTCGCGCGTGCCACGTTCACTCGGCACCGCGGTCGCCGCGCTCTGCGTCGCGCTCGCGTGGGCCGGCACGTGGATCGTGGGCAAGCTCGCGGTCACCGCGGTCCCGCCGCTCGAGCTCTCCGCCGTGCGGTTCATCATCGCGTCGCTCGCGCTCTTCCTCATCGCGCGGGCGACGCGAACGCCGCTCCGTATCCGCGGTCTGCCGCTCATCGCGCTTTCAGCCGTGTTCGGGTACGTCCTTTACAACGCGCTGGTCTTCGTGGGGCTCACGCTCGCGCCGGCCTCGGACGGCGCGCTCATCGTCCCCACGATCACGCCGGTCGCGACCGCGGTGATCGCGGCGTTCGCCGGCGAGCGGCTGACATCCGGGAAGATCGCGGGCTTCGCGCTCGCCTCGGTCGGGGCGGCGGTCGTCATCACCGCGGGCGCGGCGAGCGCGGCGTTCTCGGCCGGACGGATCGTCGGCGACCTCTTGATGCTCGCGGGCGCGCTCTCCTGGTCCGTGTACACGATGCTCGGCACGGTCACGCTGCGCGGCCGCTCGCCGCTCGAGGTCATCACGCTCGCGTCGCCCATCGGCGCCCTGCTCCTTTTGCCCCTCGGGCTCTTCGAGAAGGGCTACGCGGACGTCCCGACGTGGGACCCCCGCGTATGGCTCGGCGTCCTCTACCTCGCGATCGTCGTGAACGCGATGAGCTTCACGGTCTTTTACTGGGTCGTCCGGCGCGTGGGGGCGAGCCTCGCCGCGATGTCGTCGTACTTCGTCCCGGTCATCACTCTTGTGCTCGCGGTCACGCTGCTCGGCGAGCGGCCGGCGCCGCTGCAGCTGGTCGGGGCGCTCGTGATCCTCGCGGGCGTGCGGCTCGCCACGCGAGGGGCGCGCGCCGCCGAGGTCGTCGAGAGCGCGCGCGTGGCGTGATGGAGCTCACCGATCACTGGGTACGGTCCGACGCGCTCGGCAACGATTACATCGTCGTCGACCCGGCCAGGCTCCCGTTCGCGCTCACGCCTCAAGCCGCGCGCCTCATCTGCGACCGCCACCGTGGCGTGGGCTCCGACGGGATCGTCGCCCTCGTCCCGGCGGACGGCGTCGCCGACTTTGGCGTGCGCATCCTCAATCCGGACGGCTCGGAGGCGGAGAAGAGCGGAAACGGGATCCGCATCTTCGCGAAGTTCCTGCGCGACCACGGTTACACCATCCGGGATCGCTTCAGCGTGCGGACGCTCGGCGGGATCGTCGGCGTCTCGCTCGAGCGGGTCGCCGGGCGAGTGACGATCGTGGCGGCGGACATGGGAACGGCGAGCTTCGGCTCGATCGACGCGATCGAGCTCGATGGCCGCCAGGTCTCCGTTCATGCCGTATCGATGGGAAATCCGCACTGCGTCGTGATCGTGCCCGATCTCGCCGCGGTCGACGTCCCGGCGCTCGGGCCGAGGATCGAGCGCCATCCCGCGTTCCCTCATCGCACCAACGTCCAGTTCGCGCAGGTGCTCTCGCCCCACGCCGTGCGGATCCGGATCTGGGAGCGCGGCGTCGGCGAGACGCTCGCCTCCGGATCGTCGAGCTGTGCGGTCGTCGCGGCGTGCCATCGCGCCGGGCTGGTGTACCGCGAGGTGAGGGTGGCGATGCCCGGCGGCGAGCTCGCGGTCTCCCTTCGGGACGACGGCGAGATGCGCATCCGCGGTCCGGTCGAGGAGATCGCCGCCGGCCGCTTCAGTCCCGAGCTGCTTCGCGCTCTTGGCGCTCGTCGAGCTCGAGACTGAGCAGGTCGTCGTACGTCTCGCGCCGGCGTACGAGACGCGCGCGGCCCTCCGCGACGACGACAACGGCCGGCCGCGGCACCTGGTTGTAATTGCTCGCCATCGAGAGGTGGTACGCGCCCGAGACCGGGATCGCGATGAGCTCGCCCGCGCGCGGAAGCGGCAGGCGCGCCTCGCGGATGAGGATGTCACCCGACTCGCAGTAGCGGCCCGCGACCGTGACCCTGGCGTCGGCGGCGTCGTTCGCGCGGGCCGCGAGCACCGCGGTGTACCGCGCGTCGTACGCGGTCGGCCGGATGTTGTCGGCCATGCCGCCGTCGACCGCCGCGTACGTCCGCGCGCCGGTGCGCTTCACGGAGCCGACGCGGTAGAGCGCCAGGGCCGCCGTCGCGACGAGGGCGCGACCGGGCTCGATGGTGAGGTCGGGAAGCGGATCGGCGAAGCCGTGCGAGCGCGCGGCGGCGAGGACGACGCGCCCGACGTCGCCGATCATGCGCGGGGTATCGACGGGCGTCTCGTCCGGCGCGTAGCGCACCGCGAAGCCGCCGCCCGGACTCACCTCGCGGAGCACGAGGCGGGAATCCGCGCGCATCTCGGCGGCGAAGCGGAAGAGACGCTCGACGCCTTCGCGATACGCCTCCGTGTCCGCGATCTGCGAGCCGAGGTGCATGTGGAGCCCGCGCAGCTCGAGCTCCCGGCGCGCGAGGATGTCTCGCACGCCGTCCGCCGCGGCGCCCGAGGCGATGTCGAGGCCGAATTTCGTGTCCGCGGCGCCGGTCTGCAGGTGCGCGTGCGTGTGCGCGGCGACACCGGGACCGACGCGAAGGAGCACCGCCTGGCGTACGCCGCGGTCACGGGCGAGCGTCGCGAGCCGGTCGATCTCCTCGCGGTTGTCGACCACGACGCGGCCGACACTCGCCGCGAAAGCGAGCGCGAGCTCGTCGGCGGACTTGTTGTTCCCGTGGAAGTAGACGCGATCCATCGGGAAGCCCACGACCCGCGCCGCGTGCAGCTCGCCGCCGGAGACGACGTCGAGGCCGAGACCCGTGTCCGCGGCGCCGGTCTGCAGGTGCGCGTGCGTGTGCGCGGCGACACCGGGACCGACGCGAAGGAGCACCGCCTGGCGTACGCCGCGGTCACGGGCGAGCGTCGCGAGCCGGTCGATCTCCTCGCGGTTGTCGACCACGACGCGGCCGACACTCGCCGCGAAAGCGAGCGCGAGCTCGTCGGCGGACTTGTTGTTCCCGTGGAAGTAGACGCGATCCATCGGGAAGCCCACGACCCGCGCCGCGTGCAGCTCGCCGCCGGAGACGACGTCGAGGCCGAGACCCTCGTCCGCGACGACGCGGAGGATCCACGGCGCGCAGTACGCCTTCGCCGCGTAGCAGACGGTCGCCCGGCCGGGATAGACCCGCGCGAGCGCCTCGCGGTACTGACCTGCGCGCGCGCGAATGCTCGCTTCGTCGTAGACGTAGAGCGGCGTGCCGTGCTGCGCGGCGAGCGCGACGAGGTCGCATCCGCCGACCGCGAGGTGACCGTCGGACCCGATGCGCGCGGTGTCGGGGAAGATGTCGGCGTTCGTGGCGGGCGTGCTCACCCGGCGCATGATGCCGCCCGCCGTGTAACTCCTATTCGCGCCGTACGCGTTAGACGGCCCGATGGCGGATGACCGCGGTCCGGGCGCGAGACAGGCTCACACCGTGGAGAAGCTCGCCTGGGCGTTGCTCGTCGCCCTGCTGGTGACCGCGTGCGCGCCAGCCGAACGATCGGCGTCCGCCGTCGAGCCTGCGCCGACCCCCTCCGCGCCGCAAAGCCCGCTCCCGACGCCGCCCGCGAGCGCGGCGGCGGAGCCGGCGCCGAGCATCGAGTCGGCGACGCCGGTCCCTCAGCCTGTTCCGCAGACGGTCGCGGCGCTCCGGCCGCCGAGCATCCGGCTGATCCCTGCGGCGTTCCCGCTGAGCAAGCCCCAGCCGCTCGTCGAGATCTCCCTCGCAACGCTCTCGGGCGCGATCGGAACCCGTACCGAGCAGACCGCGCAGCTGAAACAGCTGGACCAGTGGTGGTGGCCCGAGTACGTGAAGCTCCTGAACCGGGTCGCCAGCGGCGACACGCCCGAGATGCGATCGCAATTCGCGCAATGGCATGTCGGGACGGCGTACGGGGACCGGCTGCGACCGTGGCTCCACGGGCCCGAAGGGCAGCGGACGTTCGAGGCCGGCGGTCTCGTGATCGACCGGATCCTGGGCAAGCCCTGGGGCCGCCTGGCGATGGTCGAAGCTCGGATGACGCTCATCGCGCACATCCCGCGAGTGAAGGACCAGGTGCGCGTGCTGCGCGTCCGGTTGATCCCGCAACCGCAGGGCTCGTGGTACGTGCTCGACGCCTACGACGAGGCCGCCCGTCGCTGGCGCGCGGGCGACGCG
>VBDU01000109.1 GCA_005883625.1 Chloroflexota bacterium
CATTCGCGGCCTCGCGAACGCGCGCTGGTCTCCCGACCACCGGGCCGCGCTGATCACCGCCAGCGACGACCGCGGCGAGCGGACCCGCGTGCTCACCGACGTCCTCACCGATCTCCCCGCAGGGGCGTTGGACACGTGGGCCGGGCCGCACGAGCTCCTCGCGCGCGGCTCCGACGGACTGCTCGGGACCGTCGACGTGCTCACCGGTGCGCGCCGGCAGCTTCGCGCGAAGATGCTCACGCCCACGCCGCGGATCCTCGCCTCGTCGGACGGCTTCACGATCTGGATGGACGATGACGCGAAGCGGCCCCATCTCACCGACGTCGCCCGCGATCGCGACACGACCCTCGGTCTGAACCCGCCGCCTGAACGGGCGCAGCCGCTCGCGGGTGGCCGATTCGTCATCGGTCGCGGAGGCGAGGTCGACCTGTTCGACTCGGCAGCCTGGTGGCGGCAAGTCCCGCCGACGCCGTCGCCGCTCCCCGTGTCCCGAGCCTCGCCCGGCTACGTGCGAGTCCAGGACGATGCGGGCGGCTGGTCCGTCGAGATCCCGGAGCACTGGTACCAGGTGCCCGCGCCGCAGCACGGCTTCGAGGTCCGCAGCTACGACCCGACGGGCATGGACTACGGCGGGAACTTTCCGCCGCCGGGGGGCGTCTTCGTGCGGATGCAGATGGAGCAGAACCCGAACAAGCTCGATCCGTCCGGCTTCTTCCAGCCGCCCCAGACGCCGGGCTATCAGATCCGCGATCACCAACAGGTGACGATCGCGGGCCAGCCCGCCGAGATGTGGTCGATCTGGCAGAGCCAGCCCGCCGACTGGGGAAAGCTCGAGCCGACGCTCTACTGGTACGTGCGCTCGCCCTACTTCGACGACCGGATGGTCGTCATCCATGCGGTGCCCGCGGCATCGCCGCTGCGTGCCGAGGT
The DNA here is from genome assembly GCA_005883625.1 of Chloroflexota bacterium. Taxonomy (GTDB): domain Bacteria; phylum Chloroflexota; class Limnocylindria; order P2-11E; family P2-11E; genus 3-1-20CM-2-70-9. The sequence goes on from VBDU01000109.1 coordinate 931, forward strand.
CGAACGCATCGTCGCGAGCCTTCGCTTCTCGCCGCCGACGCCGGTCGTGCTCAAGCCGCTCGTGTCACGCCAGGAGGCCATCGAGCAGGCCACCGCGATCGACCACAACCTCGGCGCGACCATCACGCGAGTCGAGGCGAAGCTCGTCCTCTACAAGGAGTGGGAGCGAGCGAGCGCCTCGGGTCGGAGCTTCGCCACCGACCCCGACATGCTCGTCTGGGTCGTCGTGCGCGCAGGCCGTGGTCTGTACTGCGGCATGGGAGGACCGCTCGGGGCCTCGACCCGCGAGTGCCACGTGTCCTTCAGCGTCCTTCCCGCACGGCCTCCGGACCAGGTAGGCGTGTTCGGAACGATGCCCGCTTGGCCGGCTTGGTTCGACCAGCTGACGGACCTCGATCCGAACTAACGCGCCTTCGGGCAAACGAAGAGAGGTAAGACGATGCCATTCAAGAGCAAAGCGCAGCGCCGCAAGTTCGCTCATCTCCTCGTCGAGGGAAAGATCAAGGACAAGACGTACGAGGAGTGGAATCGCTCCACCGGGCGCAAGGACCTTCCTGAACGCGTGCATCCGAAGAAGAAGGTCCGACCGAAGACAAAAGCGGGCTCGAGCAAGGCCAAACGGAAGAGCTCGCGCCCGAAGAAAGCCGCACCGCGCCGCTGAGATAGGTCCTCGTCCGGTGGTCAGCGTCTACCGGAGACCGAAGAGCAGCACTCCAGCGATCGCCGAAGCACCGACCAACGCCGGCTCGGGCACCTTGAAGCGCCAGAGGATCAGCAGAGCCAGCGCGAAGATCGTGAGCGTCGGAATGTCGACGAGCACCTGCGTCGCGATCACGGCGGCGGCTCCGACGATCGCGCCTGCCGCGGCCGAGGTCGCCCCCTTGGTGAAGCCCTGCACCGCCGGATGCTTCCGCCAGCGCATGATCCAGGGCGCGAACAGCACGACCATGAGGAACGGCGGGAGGAACACACCGATCCCGGCGATGGTGGCGCCGGCGAGGCCCGCCACCAGGTAGCCGACGAAGACCGCCGTGATGACGACCGGTCCCGGCGTGATCATGCCCATCGCGACCGCGTCCAGGAACTCGCGCTCGCTGAGCCAGCCGTAGTCGCGCACGACACCCTGCTGGAGGAACGGCACGATGGCGAGGCCCGAGCCGAAGGTGAACGCGCCGGCCTTGAAGAAGAAGATGCCGAGCGCGAGGAGCACGTTGGGATCCGCGGTCTGCACCGCGCCGATGACGCTCCCGAGCCCGAGCGGGACGAGCGCGCGCGCGGCGAGCGCGCGCCGCAGCCACGCAGGCGGCGCATACAGCAGGACGCCCACAAGGCCCGAAACGACGAAGAGGATGGCGACCTCGCTGCGCGCCATGAAGGTGATCGCCGCGATCGCACCGAAGATCGCCCAGAGCCGGCGGTCGTTCTTCACGGTGACGCGGACGAGCTTCCACGCGCCGCGCAGGATCAGCGCGATCACCGTTGGTCCGACGCCGTAGAAGAGCGCCTGGATGACGGTGCTCCCGGCGAACGCGACGTACAGCGCCGCCACCACGCTCACGATGACGAACGGCGGGAGGATGAACGGCACCGCCGCCGCGACCGCGCCGGGAAAGCCGCGGCGGACGTAGCCGAGCCACATCGCGAGCTGCGCGGCGAGCGGGCCCGGGAGGGTCTGCGAGACCGCGAGGCCCTCGAGGTACTCCTCCTGGGTGATCCAGCCGAGGCGCTCGACGAGGTCGCGCTGCATGTAGCCGGCGAGGGCGATCGGTCCGCCGAAGCCGAGCGTCCCCAGGCGCAGGAAGTACCCGGCGATCTGCGCCAGCGAGAGCGGCGGTCTGCTGTCTGCGCTCAGGCGATGTCCTTGACCTTGCTCTCGCAGTACGCGTAGAGCGCGTCGAGGAGCGGCCGTGAGGCCTCGCGCTGCTCCTGATCGTTCGGGTAGTGGAGGTGCCGGATCCCGTCGAGGATCGCCTCCACCCCCTGCGACTCCGGAGCTACGGTCTTGTCCGCGGTGTCGGCGCCGCGGATGACCTTGGCCATGTAGGCCATCGCGGGATCCTTGTCGAGCGCGTACTTGTGCACGAACGCGTCGAAGCTGCACTCGGGACCGTGATGGCCGAGCTCGACGTCCTTGATGTCGTAGGGGGTAGCGCCGCGCTTCTTCGCTTCGGCCGCGACCTGATCCGACGGGACGTAGATGAACTCCGCCTGCTTGTCGACGAACCGCTCGATGAGCCAGGGACAGGCGACCCGGTCGACCCGGGGATGCTCACGCGTGATCCACTTCATTGCGGTCCTCCAGCGACGCTTGCCCATCGGTAGCATCGCAGACGTGCCCGAGCGACCGGCGACAGCAGGGCAGATCGTCATTCTCAACGGCGCCCCGCGATCGGGGAAGTCGAGCATCGTCACGGCGATACAGGACAGCTTCGACGGCCCGTGGATGAATCTCGGTGTCGATGTGTTCGTGAGACACGTCACGCCCAGGCGCTACCGGCCGGGCATGGGCCTCCGTCCCGGAGAGGAGGGCCACGCGATCGCGCCGCTCCTTCCGGCGCTCTACGCGGCGCTGTACGACTCCATCGCCGCTCACAGCAGAGCGGGCCTGAATGTCGTCGTCGACGTGGGCCACTACGACCGGACGATCCTCGCGGAGAGCGCTCGCCGTCTCGCGGCGCTGCCGGTCCTCTTCGTCGGAGTCCGCTGCCCGATCGAGGTCGTCATGGAGCGACGCAACGCCGGCCAGGCCGGACGCGAGAGCGAGTACGCCACCGGATCGGAGGCCGACCCGATCCCCGCCCCGGTCCGCCGCTGGCAAGACGCGGTCCACGTCCCCGGGATCTACGACCTCGAGGTCGACACCTCGCTGCTGAGCCCGGAGGAATGCGCCGTGGCGATACGACGGCGGCTCGAGGGCGGACCGGCGCCGTCGGCGTTCCGCCGGCTCGCCGATTCGGCCAAGTAACTCGTCACTCCCGCACTACGCGCTGACGATGAGCGCGGTGACCATGTGCCCTGGTAGATCCCCGGGTACATGTCGATGTAGTGCCAGCCCGGCTCGCCCGAGACGGTGAGGAAGATCTCGATGTCTCCCGCGCTCTGGAAGGCGCAGGCGTAACCGGCGAACGCGTTGTCGTACACGAGGTGGTAGATCTGCTCTGTCTCCGTCCAGCCGACACCCTTGAGGTGCACCGACGTCTTCGTACCGGAAGGTCCCTGCGTGACCGAGAGCGGAAACGCGTTCGCGAGGATGTAGAGAGTCGTCTTCGCGACGATCGCCTCGCCGATCTTCGCGCTCATCACATGATTGCCGCCGAGGTCATCCGGGACGTTGAACGCCCAGGTGAACGTCCCTGCGGCGTCCGTCTTGGTCTTCCCGAGCGTCTTCGTTCGCTCCTCGAACCCAGTCACGGAGCGGTTGCCGACCATCGTGGTCCACACGACCTCGACGTCGCTGTTCGCGGGTAGCGCCTTCGCGTTGAGCGTCGCGGGCGTGCCGACGGTGGCGCCGGCGGGCGCGGTCCAGATGCCCTTGTCGACCGGCTTCGCGGCGATCGTCGGAAAACCCTGCTGTGAGGCCGGCGCGGGCCTGACCGCGAGGCCGTCGGTCACGGTGAACGCGATGTGCGGGAACGGCCGCGAGGCCACGACCGGCTGCTGCTGCGGGTTCAAATAGGGTGCGCCGAATTCGCTGTGGCCGAGGGTGATGTAGTGCGTGCCGGGCGCTCCGGTCGCCGGAATGACGACCTTGCCGTAGCCGTCGGTCGTGATCGAGGAGACCCAGCCCGTGTAGGCGTTGTCGTACGCGAGCTGGAAGCTGTTCTGGTACGACTGCCACCCGATCCCACGCACCTCGACCGTGATCGGAGTGCCGACCGGGCCGCTCGTCGGGGTGATCGTGGTCTCCATGTCGACGTCGAAGAGCGACTTGTTGCGGATGACCTTCTGTGCGTCGGCGACCATGACGTCGTGCGCGTAGCCGAAGCCCTGTGGCACGGCGAAGGTCGCGGTGAACGCGCCGCTCGCGTCGGAGATGACGCTTCGCAGGACCTTCTGCGCCGGCTTGTACTCGCGGCCGGCGTACTTGCTCCGGTCGTCGGAGAGCTTCCATGTGCCGCTCGCGGTCGTCCAGACGAGGTCGTACGAGGTGTTCGCGTGGAAGGTGGGCGTCGGCGCGGCGGCCGCCGCGGTCGTCGCGGGCCTGGCCGCGGCCGTCGCCTGTGGCTGTTCGGTCGCGGTGCTCGTCCTCGGTTGCGTGGTGCAGGCCACCGCCACGAGCGCCGTGGCGGCGAGCGCGATCGCCAGACGCGTCAGGCGCTCGTGGCGTGACATCTCGATCTTCCTTTCCTGCTTGATCAGCGCGGCGGGTAGTCCTTACCCGCGGGAACGATGGTCAGCTGGGCGGCTGTCACCTTGAACGGCTCGAAGGTGCCGGTCGCACCCTCGAGGCTCTTCGCCTCGATCTTGTAGTTGAAGGCGCCCGTCGGATAGTCGAGCGGCACGGTGTAGCCGACGGCCCAGAGGTAGTCCTGCGGGGCGTCCTTCGTGCCACCGTGCCCGCCGTACTTGAGCGTGTCGTTCTTCCCGTCGGGGTACGTGATCGTGAAGGACTGGATGGCCTTGTCGTCGAGGTACTTCCCGGTGTTCGGGTCGATGACCTTCATCCGCCAGACGATCCGCCCGCCTTGCGGGAACCGGCTCTGCTGCGTGCAGTGGATGCCAGGCGCGGTGAGCAGCTTCTCGACGTCGTTCAGGCCGAGCTGCCCGCGGATGGTGTCGCCCGTGACGATGAGGAGCTTCGCCGCGGCGGGAGCGGCGACCTGGGTCGTGGCCTTCGCCGCGGTCGAGGCGGCGGGGGCCGCGCTTTCGCCGGTGCCACTGCCGCAGGCTGCGGCGAGCATGAGGGCGGCGGCGCTGGATGCGAGGACGCGGACGCGGAGGTTCATGCGGTCTGCCACTTTCCTTCTTTTCGCGCGCCGGTCATGACGCCGCGCGCGGTGCCAATGAGCGCGAAGCCGATGAGCGCCCAGACCGCGAGGACGATCGCCCCGACGGCGTACGGGACCTTCGAGCTGAACGCGCTGAGAGGCGCGGGCTCGACCGTGTAGGGCTGGGCCGCGACGGTTGCGGCGAGGCTCGCGCGGCCTTCCGTGGCTGCGACGCCCGCCCGGCCGGCGAACTTCGCCACGATGGCCCGCGGACCGAGCTGCGCCGGGAGGTACGTGAGCGTGGCGATGCCCTGCCCGTCGGTCGTCGCCGAGCCGATGAGCATCTCGCGCGCGCCGAAGAACTCGACCAGGTCGTAGAAGCGCACCGTCGCCTCGTTCACCGGTCTCCCGTCGGTCGCGACGAGGCGCGCCGCGAGGACGTAGCCCTGTTCCGGCTTGGCGCTCGGACGCGTCTCGAGGAACAGGACAGCCCGCTGGTCCGCGGCGACCGCTACGCCCGCCAGCAGCAGGCTGACGATGAGCGACAGGCCACACACCGCGGCGAGCCGGCGGACCTTACTCATCGCCGCCCCCCGCGAACGCGGGCACCATTCTCGTTCGCCGGAGCTCGGCGCCCTCGACCTCTTCCATCTCGTGGACCGACATCGCCGGGAAGAAGCGGAAGAAGACGATGAGCAGCAGCGGGATCGCCGCCGCGGAGCCGATCGTGATCGTGACCTCGACCCACGTCGGCGCGTAGCGGCCCCAGTCCCACGGCATGACGGGCTCGGCCATGCCCGGCACCACGATGAGGAAGCGCTTCAGCCACATGCCGCCGATGATCAGCGCCGAGCCGGTGCAGGCGCGCGCGATCGCGAAGCGGCCGGGGAGCGCGGCGACGACGAGTGGCAGCACGAGGCCTCCGACCGTGAACACCCAGAACGCCGGCGCGTAGACGCCCTCGAAGATCGCCTCCAGGACCGGCGTCGTGCTCCGCTCGAGCACGTAGGCCTCGGTGAGGTACTCGCTCACCATGAAGTACAGGTAGCCGACGCCGAGCGCGATGAGCAGGTACGAGAGGTACCGGAAATGCTTCGCGGTGATGAACTCCTGGAGGCCGTACACCTTGCGGAGCGCGGCGACGACGAGGATGACCGCGGCGACGCCCGAGAGCATCGCCGCGAGCACGAAGAGCGGCGCGAAGATCGTGCTGTGCCAGCCGCCGCGTGCCGTCACCGCGAAGAGCCACGCGAGGACCGAGTGGACCGAGACCGCGAGCGGGATGATAAGCACGGCCATGATCCCGATGCCTCGAGCGAGCGAGCGCTCCTGGCGGGGCTCGCCCCGCCACCCCAGCGCGAGGACGCGGTAGATCGTCCGGCGCACCCGGCCCGCGCTCGGGCCGAGCGTGTCCCGGCACATCGCGAGGTCGGGGATGAGGGGCAGGTACAGGAACACGAAGCTCGCGACGAGGTACGTGCTCACCGCGACGAGGTCCCAGACGATGGGAGAGCCGACCTGCGGATAGAGGAGCAGGTGGAGCGCTCGATCCGGCCGGCCGAGGTCGATGATCGGGTAGACCGCGCCGACGAGGAGCGCCGCGACCGCGGTCGCCTCGGCGAGACGGGTCAGCGGCGCGCGCCACTTCGCGTTCGTCAGGCGGAGGATCGCGCTCGTCATCGCCCCGCCGTAGCTGATCCCGATGAAGAAGACGCAGTTGATGATGTAGAAGCCCCACGAGACCTTCTGGTTGAGGCCGGTGACCCAGAGGCCGCGCTGCAGCTGATAGATGTACGCGTAGAACCCCGCGGCGACCATCGCTGAGAGCACGACGACCACGATCCAGAACTTCCGGTCGCCGCGGCCGATAGGCCACATCGCTCGCTCCACGTAGCGGGTGTGTGTCCGGGAGTCCATCGTCACGATTCCCAGAGCTGGCCGTGCCCGGCGATGTAGTACACGCGCGGCCCGGTCCCGAGCTCTTCCTTGTAGCGGAAGGCGTCGTTCTCACGGATGAACTGGGAAAGGCGGACGGTCTGCTGGCCGTTCGTGGCGACGTCCTCGACGAGGTCGCCGATGTAGAGCGCCCCCATCCCGCACGCGTCGACGCACGCGGGAAGCTTTCCGTCTTCGGTCCGGTGCACGCAGAACATGCACTTGCCGACCGTCCCCTTCTGCTGGGGCACGGGGTGCTCCGGCGTGGGGTGCTGGAACGGATGCTGGTGTCCGGGGGGCTCGTTGTAGTTGAAGTAGCGCGCACCGTAGGGGCACGCCGCCATGCACATGCGGCAGCCGATGCAGCGATCCTGGTCCACGAGGACGACGCCCTCGCCCGTCTGGAACGTCGCGGCGACCGGGCAGACCCGGAGGCACGGCGCGTTCTCGCACTGGAAGCAGGGGCGGGGCATGTTGTATTCGTTGCCCTGCGCCCATTGGCGCTTCGGCCCCGGCTCCGCAGCGTCCGCTTCCGGAAAGGCGATCGGGGCGAATCCCGCAGCGAGCGCGCCGGTCCCGATCCCACCGAGGACCCCAAGCATCTCGCGGCGTGAGAGCCGGCCTGTCATCGCTCTGCCGTAGGGTCGCGTCCGGCCTGACCCTGCCGCTAGGACCGATCGGCCCAAACGACTGGTCCGACCGGCCCGCGGATCTGTCGGGCGGTCAGTCCTCGAGGCGGCGGAGGATGAAGCGCATGACGAGCTCGTGCTTCTCGCTGTCGCGGGCCATCGTCTCGAGCAGCAGCGCGAACGCGCCGCCGTACATGCGGCCGGAATCCTTGGCGAGATCGCGGAGGATCTTGGCCCCTCGGCGCTCGTCGTCGGCGTAGGCGCGCGTCCGCTCAGCGAGGTTCGCGGTGGCACCGCCACCGACGGGGAAGACCTCGAGCGCGTCGGCCGTGCGCGTCATCTCGATGTCGTCGCGCAGTCGCGCGGCCATCCGGCGCATGAGTGCGTGATGACGCTCCTCGTCCTCGACCACGAGGGAGACGAGCGTCGCGACGAGCGGATCCTTGACCTCTCCGGCGAACGCCCGGTAGCCCGCGACGTGGTCGGCCTCGTTCGTCACGTGCGACTCGATGACGTGCTCGAGCTGCTCGACCGGAGAGATCGCGTGCGGGGTCGACGTCACGGCTTAGGCCCCGGCCGCCGGGGATAGATCGAGCAGCGGCGGCACTTCGCAGACGATGTAGGGGTGCCGGGAGTCGAGGTCCATCCGGTCGAGCCTCTCGCAGCCGAAGCACTCGTCAATGTCAACGTCCTTCCGGCGGAGCGGGCAGTAGACGAACCCTTCGTCGACGAGGTGGAGCTGCTTTGACATCGTCTTACCGTCCGACCTCGGCGACCTGCCGGCGTGGCACCGCCGAGAGAGTCGGGCCCATCTCGACGACCACGTTCTCGACCGTTCCGCATTCGAGCCCCGCGCGGAGCGCGAGGTCGGGCCGATCCGTGCGCAGGTGCACGCGGATGAGCTCCTCGTCGCCCGCGACCACGAGTTCGCTGGTCCAGGGCAGGGTCTTCGTGATCCAGACGCGGAACGCCGACACGCCGGAGACCGGCCGGACGATGAGGTACTCGACCAGGTAGCTCGTCATGGCCGCAGCCTCGCCTCGGCCGGGTGGCTCCGATACAGCCCAAGGTCCCGTTGCGGATGGGCCGCTCGTCACCACCCTGATGGGCCGCCCTCCTCTCCCCGCCGCACACGCTCCGCCCCGCGAGCTGTCGGGCATCTCGCGCGACCTCGTCGCGGACCCGCGCGCCCTCAGGCTCGCGTCGGCCTCGGCGCGCGAAGCGGTCGCCGCCGCCGGCTGGCGTCTCGGGCTCCTTGGAGTCCCCACGAGCGAGGTGATCGAGACCGGTGCGACGGTCGAGGCGATCGTCGCGCGCTCGCTGCACGAGGCGCCGCAGCTCATCGTCATCGGATCGCGCGGCCGCGGGCTCTGGCGCGGGACGCTGCTCGGCAGCACCGCGCGACGGCTCGCGCGGTGCTCGCCGGTCCCGGTCCTCGTCGTGCGCGGGCGCCGTGCCGCACCGGAGCACGTCCTCGCCGTCGTCGACGACTCCGCGGGATCGCTCCCGGCGATCCAGCTGCTCGCACGGCTCCCGCTGCCGGTGCGCTCCGAGATCGTCATCCTGCATCTGGGCCGCGGACCGGCCGCCGAGAGGCTCGAGCGCCCGATCGAGCAGGCCCGGATGTTCCTCTCCCGGCCGCACCGCCATCTGTTCGCCGACGCCGCCGACGTCACGGAGCAGATCGGAAACCAGGCGCGGGCGCTCGGCGCGGACCTCGTCGTCCTCGGCGTGCGAGGTCAGTCTGAGAGCGTCCCGCCCGCCCCGAGCCTCGCGGAACGGGTCCTCGCCGACGCGCGCTGGTCCGTCCTCGTGGCGACGACGAGCGTCGCCGCCGCGCGCGACGCCGCGCGGCGGGTGACCGTTCCGATCTGATCGCCGAACGACCCGCTACGCGCTGACGATGAGCGCGGTGACCATCCCGAACATGCCGGCCGAACCTTCGGCGTGGCCGAGGATGTGGCAGTGGAACGCCCAGACGCCGGGCTCGTCCGCGACGACGATCGCGTCCCAGCGCTCACCCGGCGCGACGTTCAGCGTGTCGCACCTGAAGGGCTGCGGAAGCGGGTAGCCGTCGCGCGCGAAGACCTCGAGCGTGAGCCCGTGGAGGTGCGCCGGGTGGATCAGCTGGCCCTCGTTCATGAACCGGAAGCGGATCCGCTGGCCCAGCTTCGCGGTGTACGGGGCGGTGGCCGGGAAGCCCTTTCCGTTGATGGTGAGCCCGCCGAGCGAATCGTTGAAGATGAAGAGCTCGTCCTTGTCATACCGGGGGTCGACGCCGGGGTCCTTCGGCGCGACGAGGAGCGGACCGAGCATCCCCCCGCCGACCTGCGCGGTCGCGTTGTGGTGCGAGTGGTACATGTGCGAGCCGAACGGCCTCGCCGTGAACTCATACGTGTAGGTCTCGCCGGGCTTGATGGGCGGCTGCGTGATGAAGGGGACACCGTCGACCTCGTTCTTCACGCGCTGGCCGTGCCAGTGGACCGCGGTGCTGTCGTCGAGCTTGTTCGTCACCCGGACGCGGACGCGCTCGCCCTCGGTGACCCGCATGATCGGCCCCGGGACCTGGCCGTTGTAGGCGTACGCATCGACGACGTTGCCGGGCGTCACCTCCCACTTGATCTGTTCGCACACGAGATCGAACTGCCGCGCGCCGTTCACGATGCTCGAAGGCAGCGCCTGCAGCCCCTGGCCCTGCGTCTTCGCCGGGAAGGCCTTCGTGACGGCCTCGTGGACCTGATCGTGGCCGGCGCCGGTAGCGGGCCGGGGCGTCCCGGTCGCGGCCGGCGACGCCGCGCCGGTGAGGATGGCGTGCAGCCTCGGATCGTGCGTCGGGACCGGGATCGCGGCCGCGGTCGCGCCACGGCCGGTGAGGCCGAGGAGAGCCACCCCGAGGCCGCCGGCGGTCCACGCGCCGACGACGCCGAGCAGCGTCCGCCGCGCGATGCGGTCCGTCCGGCCATCCGGTTCGCGGGCCGGCGTCGCGGTCACCTCAGGCATGCCGGGCACGCTAGGTGCGCGCCACCGCCCTACCTACGGCGCATGGTCCCGTTCCTACGGGCCATTGGTCCCGTCCGCGCGGGACGGGCCGTTACTTCGTGGTCTCGCCGGGATCCGAGCGGACGAATTGCGCGGCCACGACCGTGATCGCTACGCCGAACAAGACGACGCAGGCCACGGCGACCAGCCAGAAGGTGGCGGCGGATACGGAGCCCGCCGGGCCTTCGCCCGACGGGGCTCCGTGCTTAGAACGCCGAGCTACTTGACGACGAAGGGGATGTGCATGCCGAGCAGGTAGTGCCCGGTCTGGTTGCACAGGAGCACGTAGTTACCTGGCTCGAGGTCGAGCGTGAAGGTTTTGGCCTCGCCCACGTTGAGATCGCCGCTCTCGCCTTTGCTGCCGTCCTCGAGCATCTTCCCCGGCTCGGAGGGGTCGGGCGAAATCTTGTCGGCGGGAAGATCGGTCTTGAGCACGACCACCTCGTGGACCATCGTGCCGCTGTTCTTCACCTGGAAGGTGATCTTGCCGCTGGGCACCGTGGCCCGGTCGATGAGGATCGTGCTGTCGGTGAGCTTGGCATTGACCGTCGTACCGTTGGTCGCGCCTGCGCCGCATGCGGCGAGGAGCAGGATCGAGAAGGTCGCGAACGCTAGGAGAGTCTTCATCTTTCCTTACCTCATGCCGGAGCACCTTCCGGGCGGTGACGGCGTTTCGGGAAACCTTATGGCCGTCGCCTGACGCGAACGTGTGCCGTCCGGCCCGATCTGCGCGCCGTTCGGCCTCGCCCGCCCGGGACGGTTGGACCGCGGCGTAGGCCGCGCGCGACGACGCTACTTGCCTTGGTCGGACGGTCGCGGATCGACCGCTAACGGAGGGCGCGTCGCGTCCAGGAAGAGGCCGGCCGTGTAGCGACCCGCGAGGACCGCGAGCGCCACGAGGGCGAGGCAGGCCACCGCGATCCAAAGGATCCAGGTCGACTCGAACATACCGGCATGGTCGCCCGCGGGCGGGGGCACAGGTAGGGCCAAAGGACCTTCTGCGGCGGGTCGCGCGGACCCTAGGGAGGGCTCCTCGGCGCACCAGAAGTCCCCGTTTCTTCGGTCCCTCCGGCCCTGTTGACGCCTCGGGCCGGGGCGCAGAGTGCTCACCAGACGAAACGAAGTCCATCGCCCCAAGGAGGCAAAGAGATGGCAATCCCACTGAAGCGGAACACAGTCATCGCGGACCCCCCGATCGCGAAGTTCCTGTTCAGCGACACACGCATGGCAGTGGTCTGGTTCATCGTCAGGCTGTACGTCGGCTACTCGTGGCTGGACGCGGGCTGGCACAAGATCATCGACGTCGGCGCGAAGACGAACTACATCTACGACGGCTCGGGGATCCTCGCCTTCTGGCAGCGGATCGCCGCGATTCCCGCCGCTCCGGCCAAGCCGCTCATCACGTACGACTGGTACCGCGGTTTCATCCAGCTACTCATCGACACCAACGCCCAGGGTGTCATGGGCAAGGTCATCGCGTTCGGCGAGACCGCCGTCGGGCTCGGGCTCATCCTCGGAGCGTTCGTCGGGATCGCCGCGGTTGCGGGATCCTTCATGAACCTCAACTTCATGCTCGCGGGCTCGGCCAGCACGAACCCGGTGCTCCTGCTCCTGGCGATCCTCCTGATCCTCGCCTGGAAGACCGCGGGCTACATCGGCTTCGACCGTGTGCTGCTCCCGCTCCTCGGGACGCCGTGGAAGGCCAAGGCGCCGAAGAGCGCGCCCAGATTCGCACCCACTCCCGCGACGGCCTGACCGTCTGCCGACCACTTCAGTGGGGAGGGAGGGGCGGAGAGATCCGCCCCTTCCTCTTTCTGTCCCGGGCGATAATCGATCGGTGCACTTCGTGCTCGACCGTCTCCTGGGCCCCGGCCTTTCGCATCTCGTCTCGCTCGTCATCGGCGTCGCAGGGGTCCTCGCGTTCTCCGCCGGGATCTTCGGCCGTCTCACGACTCTCCACCTGCGCGACGCCGCCCAGACGGAGCAGCTCGCGGTGCTCGCGAGCGACCTCGAGGCGCGACGCCGTCAGCTGCAGGCGCTGAACGTCGCCGGGATGGCGCTCACCTCCGAGCTCGACAGCTCGGCCGTGCTACAGAAGGTGGCCGACGAGGCGCGCCGCGTCGCGAGCGCGCGTTACGCCGCGCTCGGTGTGTTCGACGACGAGGGTGTCGTGCAGCTCTTCGTCACGTCGGGCCTCACGCCCGAGGAGCGCGCGCGGATCGGCCCGCTGCCGAAGGGACGGGGCCTGCTGGGACTCCTGCAGCGCGAGCCGCATCCCCTCCGGGTCGCGGAGATCTCAAAGCACCCGGCATCCGTCGGCTTCCCGAAGGGTCACCCGCCGATGCACAGCTTTCTCGGCACGCCGATCCTCTGGCGCGGCCGCGCGATCGGCAACCTGTACCTCACCGAGAAGCACGGCGGCGCGGAGTTCACGGCCGACGATGAGGAGGCGGTGCAGACGCTGGCGGCGCAGGCCGCGATCGCGATCGAGAACGCACGACTCTACGAGCAGATCGAGCGAATGGCCGTGCTCGAGGAGCGCCAGCGCATCGGTATGGAGCTGCACGACGGCGCGATCCAGTCGCTCTACGGCGTGGGGCTGCTCCTCGAGGACGCGGCAGTGCGGCTCGAGACCGAGCCCGAGGAAGCGAAGGCGGCGCTCGCGCGGGTCGTCGACCGGCTCAACGCCGCGATCGCCGATCTGCGCGGCTTCATGCTCGGCTTACGGCAGAAGGCCGTGACTCCGGACCTCCCGCTCACGGAGTCGCTCCCGCGGCTCGCCGAGCGGACCGGTGAGAACGCCCTCATCGACGTGAGCGTCTCCGTCGCGGAGGAGGCTGCCGCCGCGCTCGATCAGACGCGGCGCGAGGCAGCTTTCTACATCGCGGCCGACGCTCTCGGGAACATCGCGCGTCACGCGCGCGCGAAGCACGCGTCGCTGCGCCTCGGTCGCGAGGACGGTCGAGTCGTCCTCGAAGTCCGCGACGACGGCGTAGGCTTCGACGACGGCGCCATGTGGACCGGACACGGGCTACGGAACATGAGGGACCGCGCGTTCGCGGTCGGAGGGACGCTCCGCGTCGAGAGCGCGCCCGGTCAGGGATCGCGCATCCGATTGGAGCTCCCCACCATCGAGCAGGTCGCCCGTGGCTGACGTGATCCGCGTGATGCTCGTCGACGATCACGAAGTGGTGCGCGAAGGTCTCCGTACGCTCATCTCGCGGCAGCCGGGCATGTCCGTCGCGGGTGAGGCCGCGACCGCCGCCGAGGCGATCGAGACGGCGTCCCGCGTCAAGCCCGACGTCGTGATCATGGACGTTCGCCTACCGGACGGGAACGGCGTGGAGGCGTGCCGGACCATCCGCGAGGCGCGTCCGGAGACGAGGGTGATCATGCTCACCTCCTACGCGGACGACGAGGCGGTCTTCGCGTCGATCGTGGCCGGCGCGGCGGGCTACCTCCTCAAACAGACCCGCGGGCAGGCGCTCGTCGACGCCGTCAAAGCCGTGTCCGAAGGCCGCTCGCTCCTCGATCCCGACGTCACCGGCAAGGTGCTCGAGCGCGTGCGCAGGGGGAAGGACGAGGATCCCGCGCTCGCGTCCCTCACCGACCAGGAGCGCAAGGTCCTCGCGCATCTCGCCGAGGGCAAGACGAACCGCGAGATCGGGACCGCGCTCTTCCTCTCGGAGAAGACCGTGAAGAACTACGTCAGCCGCATCCTCGACAAGCTCGGCCTGACCCGTCGCGCCGAGGCGGCCGCGTACATGGCGAAGCGCCGGCCGAGGTACTGACCCGAAGGGCCCGGGGAGCGAGGGCCGAACGACCCTGTCCGGTGCCCGGCGGGGCGCCTAGCGTCCGTGGGGATGACGACACTCTGGGACGATGGCGGCGTGTCCTCGGTCGAGCGCCTGCAGGCGATCATCGAGAGCCACGCGACCGGCGAGGAAGAGCACATGGCGGGATACCGCCGCCTCGGGAAACTGTCCGGAGATCTGGTCAGCGCCATGCTCGTCGACCTCGTCCTCGAGGACGAGGAACGGCACCACGCGCTCCTCCGCCGTATGGCGGCGCGCCTGGGCGACGACATCGAGATGACTCGCTCCACGTCGGCGCTCCCGTCGACCGCTCCGCCGACCGACACGTCGGCGACCATCCTCGCGCTCACGCGCGAATATGCGGAGGACGAGCACAAGGGTGCCGGCATCCTGCGCGACCTCGCGAAGCACGCATCAGGCCTCTACGGCGGCGTGTTCAGCCTGCTCCTCGAGACGATGGCGCGCGACAGCGAGAAGCACGAGCGGATCATGCGCTTCATCCTCCAGCGGCTCAGCGACTCGCGCCGCCGCCAGCCGGCCCTCGCGCCGAGCGCGGTATGACGAGCGTCGCCGGCAACGTCCTGTCCTTTGCCCTCGCCGTCCTCGTCGTCCTGGGCGGCGCGGTCACCCTGCTCATCGCCCGCGGCTTCGACGCCCTTCTCGACCGCACGACCTAGTACGCGGCCGCATCCCTCGACGCGGAACGCCCGCGAGCGCGAGCTGCTCCTCGAGCGCTCGGCAGCGTGCCCACGGGGAGCTACCGTGATGCACGAGACATCCGCGCCGTCAAGACGGCGCTCGGAGGTCGCTTCCCGGCGGGTATAGGCTGCGAACCCAAAACGCGCGTGGTGGGGGAAGGAAGCGGCATGGGACCGAAGGCGATCTGGCGCGAGGACATGATCACGAGCCTCCTCGCGACAGCCCTCGTCGCAGGCCTCTTCCTCGACGGCTGGAATCACATCAACCTTCAGAACGGCGCGCTCGGCGAGTTCTGGACCTTCTGGCACGGGCTGCTCTACCTCGGATTCACCGCGAGCGCGTTCTGGGCCGTGACGCGGAATCCGCACCTCTACACGCGCGGCGCGAAGCCGCCGCCATACTTCCACCCGCTTCTCGGCGTCCCGCTGCGCTACCCGCTCGCGATCGGCGGTCTCGCGCTCGCGACGATCGGC
>VBDU01000014.1 GCA_005883625.1 Chloroflexota bacterium
CTGCGCGAGCGCGGCGAGCGCGACCTCCTCCGGGGTCTGCGCGCCGATGTCGAGCCCGATCGGCGTGTGGACGCGCGCGAGCGACTCCGCCGGATGACCGGCGGCGTGCAGCTCCTCGAGCAGGTGGCCGGTGTGCCGGCGGCTGCCCATCATCCCGAGGTAGGGCGCGTGGGAGGCGAGCAGCGCGCGCAGCGCCGGCTGCGAGAACTCCTCGTCATGACCCGCGATGACCACGTACGTCTCCGGGCCGACCGGGATGGCGCCGAGCGCGGGCGCGTCCGCGACGTGGAGGCTCTCGTCGGCGTCGCGGGCGTCTTCGCCGCGCTCGCGGCCGGCCACGCGCACGCGGAAGCCGAGCGTCTTCGCCAGCGCGACGAGCGCGCGCGTCACGGGACCGCCGCCGACGATGAGCAGCTCCGCCGGCGCGACCGTGTCAGGGACGGCGTCGCCGCGCGCGAACGGCCGCACCTCGACATGGATGCGCGAGGCCTCGTCCCAGTCATACGTGCGCTCGAGGCGCGTCCCGCTCGCGATCGCGCGGCTCGCGTCCGCCGCTGCCGAGCGGTCGAAGCCATCGCACCCGAGCGTCCCGTGCGTCCTCCCGCCCTCGACGAACGCGAACCTCATCCCTTCACGAGACGGCGGCTCGCCCTCGATCCTCGTGACGCTGACGAGCGCCGCCCGCGCGCCCGCGGCCAGCGCGTCGCGCACCGCGAGCGTCGGATCCATGAGACGATCGTAAGAGAAGGACCCCGCCGGTTCGGCGGGGTCCCTTTGCAGGTGCCGGACGACGAGGCGGTTAGCTCACTCGCGGAAGTACCCGCCGAGGAGCGGCGCGTAGACGCTCTGCGCGAAGTACAGGATGAACGCGGCGACGACCACCCACATGAGCCAGTGGACCTCGCGCGCCTTGCCGCGGACGAGCTTGAGGAACGCGTAGGTGACGAAGCCGGCGCCGACGCCGTTCGTGATCGAATAGGTGAACGGCATGACGACGACGGTGAGCAGCGCGGGAAGTCCTTCCTCGAGCTCGCCGAAATCGATCCGCGAGGCAATGCCGGCCATGAGGAAGCCGACGAGCACGAGGGCTGGCGCGGTCGCCTCGCTCGGGACGACCCCAACGATCGGCGAGATGAACATCGCCAGCAGGAACAGCACGCCGGTGACGACGCTCGCGAGGCCCGTGCGGGCACCCGACGACACGCCGGCGGCGGACTCGATGTATGTGGTGTTGCTCGACGCGCTCATGAGGCCGCCGAACGCGGCGCCGACCGAGTCGACGAGCAGGACGCGGTTGATCCCGGGGAGCCGCCCCTTCGCGTCGAGCCAGCCCGCCTGGCCGCCGATGCCGACGACGGTCCCCATGGTGTCGAAGAAGTCGGAGAGCATGATCGTGAAGACGGCGAGGACCGTGGCGACGACGCCGATCTTGGCGAAGGCGTCGAAGTTCAGCCCCTGGAACGCGGTCGAGAAGTTCGGCGCGGCGAACAGGGCACCCGGCCAGACCGCCTTGCCCTCGATCGCCGACACGGTGTAGCCGGGAACGATCGCGTGGAGGACCCCGGCGATGATCGTCGTACCGAGGATCCCCAGAAGGAGCGCGGCTTTGACGCCGCGCGCGAAGAGCCAGAGCGTGATCACGAGCCCGATCACGAACGTGAGGATCGGGCCGGTGTTGAGCTGACTGAGCGTGATGAAGCCGCCGCCCTTGATCACGACGCCGGCGTTCACGAGCCCGATCAGCAGGATGAACAAACCGATGCCCACGCCGATCGCGCGTTTGAGCGTGAGCGGGATCGCGTTGAGGACCATCTCGCGGAGCCCGGTGAGGACGAGGATCGTGATGACCACGCCCTCCATGAAGATGATCCCCATCGCGGCCTGCCACGGCAGCTTGCTGCCGAGGATGAGCTGGAACGCGACGACCGCGTTCAGGCCGAGGCCGGCGGCGAGGGCGAACGGCCGATTGGCCCAGAGACCCATCGCGATGGTGAGGAGGCCTGCGGTCAGCGCGGTCATCGCGACGGTCGCCTCGAAGCCGGGACCGAGATTGGCCTTCTTGAGGTCGGGGATCGAGTCGAAGTTCAGGATCTGCGGGTTGAGAAAGATGATGTAGGCCATCACGAAGAAGGTCGTGAGGCCGCCGATGACCTCAGTGCCGACGGTGGTCGCGTTCTCGCGAAGCTTGAACTGGCTCTCGAGGATGCCCGCCGGTTCCATCCTCCGGGCCGTGGTGCGTGCTGCCATTCCCTTCCTCCCTCGCGCTCACGCCGGCGGAGGCCGCCGCCATCGTGCTGGAAGCGGGCGGACGACCGCTCGGGATTCTAGTGACGGCCACAACGCCGACCCCACGAGGTGCCTAAGCACGCAGACGGGCGGTTGAGAAGGTGATCAAGCGCACCTTGACGGGCGAGATTACGACGCGCAATCTCGCTCAGTCGCTCGTTCGGTGAGTGGGCGGGTAGGCGGAGGGGGAAGGGTGTTCGGAGCTCACGTCGTACGTCCGCGCGCGCAGGTTCTCCGCGCTCTCGTGGTCACTCTTGTCGCCATTAGCCTGGCCGGTGGGACGATCGCGTTCGCGCTGCCGCCCGCCGATGACCCGGGCTGGGCCTGTCAGAGCCTTTCCGACGGCAGCCTTCGCGCCGTCCGCGATCCGAGCGCCTGTCGCTCGAATGAGACCGCGGTCCAGGTCGTAAGTCCGAACGCTGCTCCCGCCGCCAGCACGAAAGTTGGACCGACTGGTCCGACGGGCCCGACCGGAGCTACGGGTCCGGCGGGGCCGACCGGCCCTATGGGCCCGACCGGAGCGACAGGTCCGACGGGGCCGACCGGAGCGACGGGCGCGACCGGTGACAGCGGGCCGACGGGACCGACCGGCGCGACGGGCGCTCAGGGGCCCACGGGCTCCGTGGGACCGATGGGGCCGGCGGGACCGACAGGGCCACAGGGGGTGCCGGGACAAACGGGACCGACCGGACCGACCGGGCCGGCTGGGATCGCGAACGTCACCACGATCGTGGCGAGTGGCGCCACCGCGATGTGCCCGACGGGCAAGTTCGCACTGGGCGGCGGCGGCTCGACAGCCAGCGCGACCTCCTATCTGACATCCAGCGCGCCCGTGCTCGATTCAAGTGGTCGATCCATCGGCTGGACGACCGCACAGAGCTCCGGCGGGACTGCGGGGCTCACCACGTACGTCCTCTGCGCCGACGTCACAGCCGTCGGCACACCAGGCACAGCGATCGCCCCGAACAACCTCGCCGCGGCCGTCGGCAACTTCGATTCGGGGACCCTTGCCGATGACGTTCGCCTGACGTTCACCACGCCCGCGACGAACACGCTCATCACCGCGTATGGCGTCGAGCGCTCGTTCCTCGGAGCGAGCGTCACCGCGACATCGGCGAACTGCAGCCTGGGAACCGCCGCGCCAGCCGCCAGCGACGCGAGCGGTACACCGGCCGGCTCGACCTTTGCGACCGTGGGCGTAGCGAACGGCACCAACGGTGTGCCGCTGACGTTCACCGACTCGGATCTGGCGTCAGGTGGGTACTGCTATCGGATCGTGACGCAAGACCCCGGGACGAGCGCACACAGCTACTCCAATTACGCGGCGGCGACCGTCGCCGCCTCACCGCTCACGGTCAGCGCTGACTTCCCCGCGAACGAGGACAACACCGTGAGCACGACCGTCCCCGGTTCCGGAGAGCACCCGTACACGTTCACGACGACTCTCACCGGGAACCTCAGCTTCGCGCTCATCAGCTCGGGCAACACCACGCGCAACCCTGACGGGACGTTCGGTTTCTGCGACACGGACCAGAACAAGCAGGCCGATTTCGTGGGTCAGGTCAGCACCTTCATCACTTCCATCAACAACGTACCCGTCTCGCCGCCAGCGACCATCGTCCTGAACCGGCCGATCCCGGCCGGCGGCAGCATCACGGTCAAGATCGACTCGGCGACGCGCAACCAGCGTGTCCGCCTCATCGCGTGGCAGGACCTGAACCAGGACGGACAGATCGCGTTGGGCGCGTTCGGCGACGTCAATTGCGACGCCTACTCGCCGTACGACGCGGCGACCGACGGCGCGATGGCGATCTCCGGCCGCAAGTTCTACTTCGGCCCGGAGGCCTCACTCGGTACGCAGTTCGGAGGCGCCTGCGTCCAGGTCTTCCGTCACGATGGGGCGAATCAGATGTTCTCGGCGGGCACCTCGGGCTCAACAAGTCTTCGCTTCAGTTACGACTCCGGCGACAGCTTCAGGATCCTCGGCGCGATCAGGACGCTCGGGGAGTTCAAGACGGACCTCACCGCCACGCCAATAGCCAACGCCGGCGACTACGTCACGATCAACTACTCACCCGGCGGCATCTCGGAGTTCAACATCTGCATCGATCGGGGCGCCGACGCACCGATCAACCTGAGCGCGGCCGTCGGGAACTTCGACGGCGGGACAGTCGCCGACGACGTCCGCCTTGCCTACACGACTCCCATCGGGAACTTCACGACGACCACGTTCGACGTACAGCGGGCGTCGGTAGGTGGCCTGGCGACATCGGCAAACTGCAGCGCGGGCGCGTCGCCGAATCCGAACGGCAGCGGCACGACGCCGCCGAACGACGGCACCATGGGCACACCCGTGAGCGGCGCGTTCTCCTCGGTCGGCACTACGTCGACGCCGGGGAGCGGCGAGGACGGAGCGTTCGTCGATCGGAATCTCGCTAACGGCGGCTACTGCTACCGCTTGCTGGCCACCAACCCGAACACGGGTGTGGCGAGCTACTCGAACTACGTGCCTGTGACCGTCACCGGCGCGGCGCCCGATACGATCAGTCCCGTTTCGTCGTCGGCGACGATGAGCGGGAGCACCGGCTTCGCGAACGCGCTCGACCAAGGCGACCGCCTCGTTTTCGAATTCGTCGACACGGGATGCGGCACCGCCTGCGCCATGATCGTGGCGGCGAACGCGGTCATCCGGGTCACCGACAGCGACTGCGGACCTGCGACGAACATCGGACCGGCGATCTGCAGCGGCGCTAACACGAACACGGTCGCCGACATCGTCTGCGGCACGAACGCCTTCTGCAGCCTGCAGTTCGGCAACGCCGGAGCGAACACGCGGCTGTTGGTCATCCTCACCGCGGCCCCGACGATCGTCGTTCCGGGCTCGGTGAGCGGTGTTCAGCTCCCGGTCGTGGTCACGGACAGCTCCGGTATCACGGACCTCAGCGGTAACCAGTGGAACCTGCCCGGCTCGCCGGACCGGCTCATCGATGCTCCCGGTGGCGTCGCGGGCCCGCTCTCGACGTCGGCGGTGCTCACCGCGTCCGCCGGCTTCGCGAACACTCTCGACTTCGGCGACAACGTGATCATCGACTTCAACCAGGCGATCGCGGTGCTGGTGAACGCCCTCATCCGCCTGACGGACAGCGATTGCGGCCCCGCAACCAACGCCGGGCCCGCAATCTGCAGCGGCGGGAACAGCAACACGGTCGCCGACATCATCTGCGGCACCAACGCGACCTGCACCGTACAGACCGGGCCCAACGGACCGAGCACGGAGCTGGCGATCGTCATGTTCGGCAACCCTTCGATCGTCGCGCCCGGGTCGGTCAGCGGAGCGCAATTCCCGGTCGTCGTAACCGATTCCTCAGGCATCACGAATACGAGCAACGCGGCGTGGAACATACCCGCGTCGCCCGATCGCGTGTTCGGGCCGCAGGGGCAGTAGCGTCGCGAGCGAGCTTGAGCCTGGACCGGGGCCGCGAGGCCCCGGTCCTTCGTTTCTACCGGCGGATGCGCGAGAGACCGAAGCCGGTGAGCGCGAGCGCCGCGACGGCACCGAGCGCCGCGAGCGCCATCCACGAGCCGCCGTCGTTCGCCGCGGCGACGCGCGTCGTCGCCGGCGCGACAGCCGCCGAAGGCGTCGCCGCATTCGCGGCGGTGATCACCGGCACGGTCGTCGTGTCGACGTCGCCGACGATCACGAGGCCGGACATGCCCGGGTGCAAGTAGCAGGTGTACGGGTAGAGGCCGGATTTCGCGAAGGTGAAGGTGAACGTCCCGCCGGGGTTCAGCATCCCGGGCTGCCCGTAGCTCGCGTAGCCCTCGGCCGAGCCCCAGCCGACGCCCGAGATGACGTGCGGCAGGTAGTCGACGTTCTTCCACGTGACCGCCGCGTCGACCGGGACGCGCGTGATCGTTGGCGCGAAGGAGCAGTCCTTGATCTGGACCGTGGCGATCGCGCCGTCGTTCGCCGCGTTGCGGTTTATGCACCCGCCGCCGGCCACGACGATCGGGGCTGCGAGGAGCATCAGCGAGAGGACCGCGCAGAACGTGTAGCCGAGCAGGCGACCCATCGAAGCACCTCCTGGTCTCGGCTCTCCCTACAGCCGCCGTCACCGATCGGTTCCCGGACGCTACATCGGGACGAAACCGCCCGACCGGGGAGCTCGGACGAGATGCTGGGGCGGCCAGTGGCTGCAGTCGCCGGAGCCGTAGAGGTAGGAGAAGTCCTGCTGCGCGGTCGGCCGGTATACGTCGAAGGGCGAGGCGTAATACACGTCGCCCGCGTCATCGGTAAAGGCTGCCGCCAATTCCTGGAGCGAGCTACGGGTCACGCCGTAGTCCCTCTCGTTGTCGACATCGTGGAACTTCGTGATGAACCCACCGTCCCTGACCTTCGGCCAGATCTCGCGTTTCCACCAGAGCTGCGAGACCTGGTCCGCTCGGCCTGTTGCGATGCCCGAGTGGGAGACATGGAGAGGAGTCCCGCTCTTAGTGCCACTGAAGCGGAACGAATCGCCCACTACGTCGCCCTCTCCTTCTCTTCCGCGGAAGACGACCACGTCTCCCGCGCTCATGTCCTTGGGGTCGATCTTCCTGAAGCCTCCAGACTTTGTGATCCAGTCCTCGCTCGACAGATTCCACGTCTTGCCGTGGAAGACACCCTGGCCTCCCGGTGTGACCTGGATGTAATGAGACGCCGGCCAGTACCACGACACGTTTGTCAGCTGCAGGTCCCGCCAGCGCAGGTTGTCCTCGTCCTCGAGCTCCTGGTCGTCCTCGTAGGACAGGCAGCGCCGCAAGGTCATCGCTTCTCGGCGCGGCGGGTGCATCGCGGTCCATGCGCCGGTCATGGTGTTGCGATCGTCGCTTATGGTCAGCTCCATCTCCGCCATTTCGAGCCCCGACGTGGAACATGTCGTCGTTTGACCTGAAACATAGTTGCCCTGGACCGTGGCTTCGAAGTTGAGGTCGGTCGAGAGCAGCCCGCCGCCGCCTCCGGGGTCGCACTGATATGGCGGCTTGATCCACCGGGCACGCAGGAGCGATCCGGTGTGCTCCAGCATGGTCGGGAACTCGCCATCGAGCCAGAGGCCGCTCAGATCGGCCGGACCGACCGAGGGCGCCGGGCTGGGCGCTGGCTGCCGCATCGAGCTCATCCTCATCACTCGCGGACTCGCGTCAAGACGGCCGCCGAAGGGGTCGATTCGAACTCACAAAGACGCCAGGCTTCCGCGGGCGACTTCCACTTGGCGCGAAGCGCAAGCATCGGCCTGCGCTGGGTCCGATGACGATCGTGCTCGGCATGGCCTGCAAGGGTGCGGTCATCTTCGCGTCCGACAGACGCCGAAGATGCTCACAAGAGTGACCGCCACGACGAGCCCAAGCTGGATCGCCGAGGACTGACCGTCCGTCGCGGGCGCATCCAAGTCCTTCCCAGACCGGCGCTTTCGGTCTTGACATATGCCGATATGGACATATATTTGGGCTCATGGCACGAGCCGCCACGACGTCTGATGCGTTCAACGCAGTTGCCGAGCCGCAGCGGCGGCGGATTCTCGTCCTTCTTAAGGGGCGCGAGCGTCCGGTCAATGAGCTTGCCCGCGCCCTGCGGATCACGCAGCCGCGGACGTCGAAGCACCTGCGCGTCCTTCGCGAAGTGGGACTCGTGCGGGTCCGCGAGGCCGGGCAGCAGCGGCTCTACGGCCTCGAGGCGCGCGGCCTCCAGCCGGTGCACGAGTGGGTCATTGGCTTCGAGCAGTACTGGAACGAGAACTTCGACCGGCTCAACGAGTACGTGAAGAAACTTCAGCAAAAGGAGCATGCAGATGGCAAGCGAAGCTAACAGCGAGGCGGACCGGGAGATCGTCGTCTCGCGCATCATCGAGGGCCCGCGGCGACTCGTCTTCGACGCATTCACCAGCGCCACCCACCTCGCCGAGTGGTGTGCCCCGTGGGCGGGCAGCAAGATCACCACGCATGCGTTCGACTTCAAGCCGGGCGGCGTATGGGACGCCACGATCCAGGGCCCCGATGGCAGGGCCTATCCGAACCACTGGGTGTGGACGGAGATCGTGCCGCCGGAGCGCATCGTCTGGATGTATTCGCTGAAGAAGGACGACCCGAACGCGGTGAAGACGACCCTCACGCTGACGGAGCGTGGCAACACGACCGAGGCGACACTGCGATTGCTCTTCGGCAGTAAGGAAGAGCGCGATGAGAAGGTCGCGAAGTTCTACGCCGCGCAGGGCGCGCAGCAGACACTCGAGTCGCTCGCCGCGTACGTGACAAGCGCGCGAGCGTCTCACACATAGGCTGGCTTAACCGCTAAATATCTAGGGGAGGCGCGGAAAATGAATGCGCACGTCAGCGCGATCCTTCTGGGCGTCAATGACATGGAGAAGTCGAAGCGCTTCTACACGGAAGGGCTCGGCTGGAAGATCCAGAACGACTACAAGATCTCAGTGTTCTTCGTCCCGCACGGAGGGTCGCTCGTGGGCTTCTACGGGCGCGAGGGCCTCGCGGCGGACGTCGGCGTGAACCCGCAGGGCAGTGGCTTCTCGGGCTTGGCCTTGAACTACGTCGTTCGCAGCGAGAAGCGAGTTGACGCGGGGATGGACGAAGCAAAGAAGGCCGGCGCCAAGATCCTCAAGCCCGCGGCGAAGCTGCAGTGGGGCGGGTACGGCGGTTCGTTCGCGGACCCCGACGGCTACGTCTGGAGGGTCGGTTACAGCGCGCAAGGCAGGGATCAGCCATACGCGGAGTAGCGCGCGAAGCGAGGTAAGGAGGTTTTCTATGAGCCCAAAGAAGGCCACGCGGAAGTCCGCCAAGAGCACGACCGCGAGCGGCAAGACGTCCAGGGGACTGACGGCCGAGGAACGCGCCGCGCTGAGAGAGACGATCGCAGAGTGGCCAAGCGGCTCCACGCGATCGTCAAAGCCAGCGCGCCGGCCCTCTCGCCGAAGCTCTGGTATGGGATGCCCGCGTATTACAAGGACGGCAAGGTCGTCTGCTTCTTCCAAGACGCACAGAAGTTCAAGTCGCGGTACGCCACGCTCGGCTTCAGCGACGCGGCGAACCTCGACGAAGGCGGAATGTGGCCGGTCGCCTTCGCGCTGAAGGAGTTGACTGCCACCGAAGAGGCACGCATCGGTGCGCTAGTGAAGAAAGCGGTGAGCTGAGGACTGATCGCCGGGATGCGCACCCCCGTCGACGCGGTCGCGAGCGGCCGAATCGCGTAGCGAACGAAGGTGCCATTCAAGATCGAGCTGGGCGGCTTGCCGCTCGGGCGAACCCTGACTGACGAGCACGATGCTCTCCGCCATCCCCGAAGCCCGCTCTCACCGGGCGTGTCGGGGGATCGTGCGGCCCTCTTGATCCAACACGTTGCGCGAGCTCAGCGGACTAGCGAGGTAGGTGCGCACGTCGATCCGCAGGAGGTCGGCCGTGGCGGTCCCGGGGTGGTGTAGAACCAGGACGCGTACGCGCACCGACGAGGCATCGTCTTCGGCAGCGATGTAGCCGATCGAATCAAGCCGCCCGACGCCGATCGCCAGAACGAGCGTCTGACCATCATCGAGCACGTCGTAACTCTGGATGGGCGCGAACGAACTGCCACCCGTGCGGAGCGCACCGAACCCAAGAGCAGCGACAAACCCGATGACGATGCCAAGGCCAAGGCCCAGGGCGAATACGCGTGTCATCAGCCCAAGGTAGGACCTCGCCCGAGGATTGGGGGTCAGATCGGGTCAACGTGGCGGTTAGCGATCGCGCGCGGGCCGCGCCGCGGCCGCGAGGGAAGCGAAATGTCAAGCGTTTCTGCGGAGGGGGTGGGATTCGAACCCACGGAAGCCTTACGACTTCAGCGGTTTTCAAGACCGCCGCCTTCAACCGCTCGGCCACCCCTCCGGAGCAACAACGATAGGCCTCTCGTGAGCTTCTGACGGGAGGCCACTGGATCACAATCACGTTTCCCCATTGGTGGCTCGTCGAAGGCGCGCGACCTCCTTCCGTTCATGCTGGCACGATGGCCAGATCGACACGACTCGGGTAGACGTCTGGCTGTGGGCGGTCCGGCTCTATAAGACCCGGTCGGCGGCGACGGCCGCATGCCGGGGCGGCCACGTCCGCGTAAATCGTGGAACAGCGAAGGCCTCTACGCAGGTCAAGGCCGGCGACCGCGTAGAGGCGTTCGTGGAGCGCGAGCGCATCCTCGAGGTGGTGGTCCCCATCGACAAGCGGGTGCGACCGATGTTCATCCGCGAGCGCGGGACTGGACGCCCGACCAAGCGCGATCGCCGCGAGCTCGATCGCCTCAGGCGGCCATAGATCGCGAGGGTGAAGACACCGTTCCTCTCGCGCCTGCAGCAGGCCTGCGACATCGTCGGCGCCAAGGTCGAGGTCATACCAGACGCGGACAACTCGGGCAGGATCACCCTCCCGTCAGGTCGCGTGCGCTACTTCCACCGACTGCACTGGGACCTCAACACCATGGGTGCGGCGGCGATAGCTCTCGACAAGGATGCCACCGCGCACGTGCTCAAGCGTTGCGGCTATACCGTCCCGACCGGACGCAGTTTCTGGTACGTCGGGCGATTGCGCGAGGCGCGTGACATCGGGGGCGCCTACGCATACGCGCAGAAGCTCGGGTTGCCGGTCCTGCTCAAACCAAACGACAGCTCCAGCGACCAGCACGTGTCCGTCGTCTACACCCGCGCACAGTTCTACGCGGCCGCTCGTGAGGTCTTCGCCGCCTCCAAGAAGCTGCTGGTGCAGCGCATCGCACGCGGCAGCGATTGCTCGATCGTCGTCCTCGACGACGAGGTCCTCATGGCGAGCGAGAAGACGCGGCCGTACGTGCTCGGTGACGGCCAGTCCAGCATTCGCAAGCTCATCGCGACGAGCCGGCGACGCAGCCGCGCGGCGGGGCACCCGGCCGAACTGCGCGCAGACGATGTGCGGGTGGGCAGGCACCTGGCCCACAGTCGCCAGACGCTCGAGACGGTGCCCGCCGTGGGTCAACGCGTCGAGCTACTGCCATGCGGCAATCTCGGCGTTGGTGGTGACGTTCGTGTGGTGACCGACGTGTTGCACCCCAAGCTACGAGCGCTCGCGATCCGGGTGGTTGGCGACATGGGCCTGCGCCTCGCCAGCGTAGACCTCGTGCTCAGTCAACCGTCCGATGCGCTGCCAAAGAGGTGCACCGTGCTGGAGGTGAATTCCGCACCGGGACTCGACACGCACGAGCGAGAGCCCGGCTGGTCGCGCCGCCGCGTCGAGCGCGTGTGCAGGATCTTGCTCGCTCTCGATCGCACCTAGCGCGAGACCGCTCCCCGGAGAAGAGCAGACTCGCGGCGTGGAGGACGCCCTCGTCCGCTCGGTCGTCCTGAAGCGCGACGGGATCGACGACCTCGAGGCCTACCCCTTCTCGATCCCCGCGATCCGGCAGCTCGACGAGCTGCGCCTCGACCCGCACGTGACGCTCTTCGCGGGCGAGAACGGCAGCGGCAAGTCGACCCTGGTCGAGGCGATCGCGGTCGCGGCCGGATTCAACGCCGAAGGCGGCAGCCGGAACGTGACGGTCTCGACCCGGCCATCCCACTCCGTCCTGCATCAGCACCTGCGCCTGGTGCGCGGCACGCGCCGTCCGCGGACCGGCTACTTCCTCCGGGCCGAGAGCTTCTTCAACGTCGCGACATACCTCGAGGACATCCCCGAGTCGGTGGCCTGGTACGGCGGCCGGCTGCATGAGAAATCCCACGGCGAGTCGTTCATCTCGCTCGTCACCAATCGGTTCGGCCCGAACGGCCTCTACATCCTCGACGAGCCGGAGGCGGCCCTATCGCTGCGTGGGAACCTCGCGCTCATACGACGCATGCACGACCTCGTCGCCGACGGCTCGCAGTTCATCATCTCCACGCACTCGCCGATCCTGCTCGGCTATCCGGGGGCGACCATCTACGTCCTCTCGGACGCCGGCATCGTCGAGACCCGTTATGAGGACACCGAGGTCGTCGAGCTGACGCGCTCGTTCCTCGACGACCGCGATCAGTTCTTGCGCCATCTGTTCGCGGACTGATCGCGCACCCATCTCTTCGCGGACTGATCGCGATCGGCTCGGACGCTCAATCGTTGGCGGCGACCGCGGCCTTCAGCCAGCGCAGGACGCTGGGCGCGTCGATATCCTCGGCGCGACGCACCTTCAGCATGCGACTGCCGGTGCCGCCGCCCTCGAGCGTCTTTTGCGGATCGACGAGTACGTCGGGCGACGCGAAGAAGTTGATGCCGTCGCGTCGGGCACGCCCTTCAGGACGAGGCCGCGCAGCTTCTCGAGCAAGGCGCGCTTGTCCGCGGGCTGCTGGGCGAAGTAGGCCCGCACCGCGGCGGCATCCCCGCGCCCGTCGGCGCCACCCGCCGTCGCGGGCTTTCGCGCCGCGGGCTTTTTCGCGGCGGTCTTCTTCGTGGACCTGGCTGCCGGCATGACGGCAAGCCTACTTCGCCGAGCTCAGCGCGCCTTAGCGAAGGGTCGCCAGGTGCTGCGCGAAGTGCTCGAGGATCTGGCTCCAGCCCTGCCGCTCCTGCTCCTCGCTCATCTCCATCTCGACGGTGAGCGTGAGCTTCGTCTTGCCCTGCACGTTCGCGAAGGTCGTCGTTATGACGCGGCCGTCGCCGAGGACCTGGACGATCCGTTCGGGCACGGCGACCTCCCGGTACGTGCCCTCGAAGGCGAAGCCCTCCTGGCTGTGGTCGGCGGGACGCATGCCGATGCGGAACTTCCCGCCAGGGCGCACGTCGGTCTCGGCGTAGGGCGACTCCCAGTCGTTCGCGAACGCCCACTTCACGATGTGCTTTGGCTCCGTGTACGCCTGGAACACGAGCTCCCGCGGCGCCTCGAAGACCCGCGTGAGCGTGAGCGTCCGGCCGCGGATCTCGGTCGTGGTGGCGGCGCCGCCGCGGCCCAGCAGGGCGGCGAGCTTGTCGAGGCTCTGGCCGAGTCCCTCGTTGGTCGGCCCCCTCATCGCCTCGAGATCCTCGACCGTCTCGAAACGGTGCGTGATGGTGAGCTTCGTCCTGGCGCCCTGCGCCTCGAACACGACGGTCATGAGCACGAGCGGTGGGATGCGCTGCGGGCCCTCGCCTTCGAACGTGAACACGAGCCGCTCACTCGGGACCACTTCGCGGAAGACGCCCTTGCCGGGGAAGACGCTGCCGTCCGGACCCCGCATGTGGATCCGTATGGCGCCCCCCGGTCGCACGTCCAGCTCGCAGACCGGGGCGGTGAAGTCCTTCGGGGGGAACCACTGCGCCATCTGCTTCGGATCGGTCCACGCCTTGAACACGAGGTCGCGCGGCGCGTCGAACACGCGGGTCGTGACGAGCTCTCGCTCGCTCGCGGGCTCGGACATCTTGGCATCAGGGGTTGTGGCCACGTCTCTTCTCCTTCGCGTGTTTGGTCTGTCGCGCGTGGGCGCTGGGCTTCTCTTGAAGCTGGCGGAGGTAGCCGTCGAGGCGGTCGAAGCTCTGCTCCCAGAAGCGCCGATAGCGCTCGACCCAGTCGGCGACCTCCCGCAAGCGCTCGGCCTCGAGCCGGCAGGGCCGCCACTGCGCGTCGCGGCCCCGGGAGATCAGGCCGGCGTGCTCGAGCACCTTGAGGTGCTTCGAGACCGCGGGAAGGCTCATGGCAAAAGGCTCCGCGAGCTCGGTGACGGACGCCTGGCCGGCGGCCAGACGGGCGAGGATCGCCCGCCTCGTGGGGTCGGCGATCGCGGCGAACGTCGCGCTCAGCGGGTCGGTCGCCATCCTTACTGCACCTTTCGGTTAAATAACTAGCTGGTTTAATACAGCCTCGGGCCCGGGCCTGTCAAGGCCGCGACCCGGGCTCCCGCCCCACCCTGCGACCGATCCCCGGATGAGTCGGAGGGTGGGAGCCGGTGCCCGACAATGGCCGCCGATCCCCGGTCTCGAGGATCAGGAGGGCATTTTGTCCCGCGCGAGCCGCAGTCGCCGCTCGGCCTCGCGCCGCGCGCGCGACGTCGCGCCGCGCACGGGCGACTTCAGCGGATCGTTCGCGCAGCAGGCGCTGCTCTGGCTTGTCGCCCTGAAGCTGCTCGGGCTCATCGTCGTCTTCTCGACGGTCGTCCAGTTCGGCTTCGACCTGCCGAAGTCGCTCTGGAGCAAGGCGCTCGAGTGGCCGATGGCGGCGATCCTGGCCATCGGCCTCCTCCGCTACGGGACCGCGATCGTGCCGCGCACCCGGCTGCATGTGCTCGTCGCCGCGTTCGTCGCCGCGAACGTGGTCGCGACCGTTTTCGCGCCCGATACGTACGTCGCGCTCTTCGGACTGCCGAACCGCTACCTCGGCCTGACCTACGTCGCGGACATGGCGGTGCTCTATCTCGGGCTCGCCGTGGCCCTCCGTCGTCGGAGCGACTGGCTCGTCGTGACGGCCGCCGTCCTCATCGGAGCCGCCGTCTCGCTGGCGTACGCGACCGTCCAATACCTCGGCCTCGACCCCGTGCGCTGGGGCCGCGATCCCCAGGAGCGGCCCTTCGGCACGGTCGGGAACCCCGACATGTTCGGTCACTTCTTCGCCGTGCTCGCCGCGGGAGCCGCGGCGGCCGCGCTGTTCACGGGACGGCGAGCCCGCGTCGTCGCGGCTGTCGTCGCCGCCGCCGCGCTCGCGATGGTCCTCGTGAGCGGTACGCGGGGCGCGCTGCTCGCCGACGGCGGCGCACTGCTCGTGCTCGCGGCGCTCTGGGTACGCGCTCACGGTCTTCGCCTCTCGCCGCGCCTCGTCCTCGGCATCGCGGGCGCGCTGCTCGTCGCCGCGCTCGGCGCGCTGGCCTCGCCGCCCGGCCAGCGTCTGCTGAGCGCTCGGGTCAGCGACCGCGTCCTGCTCTATGAGACGACGCTGCGCGCGTTCGCGGCGCGGCCTCTTTTCGGCTGGGGCCCTGACGGGCTCGGCGTCGCGTGGCCACAGTTCCGTGGCATGCACGACGAGTCCGTCTGGCAGCAGCCCTTCCTCGCGATCGACCAGGCGCATAACTGGCTTCTCCAGACCGCCGTCACGACCGGTGCCGTCGGTTTCCTCGCGCTCAGCGCCACGATCGCGGCCGTCAGCTGGACGCTGTGGCGCTCGCGCGCCACGCCGGGCGGCCCCGCCTCCGCGGTTCTCCTCGCGTCTTACATCACGTACTGGCTCGGCGCGCTCACGAGCGTTGAGTCCGTGAGCGTGAGCTGGATCCCCTGGGCGGTGACGGGCGCGGCCGTGGCGCTGACGGGGACGCGTGTCGCGGCGACCGCGCCGGCGGTGCGACGGTTACCGGCCGCCGCCGAGGCGCTCGCCCTCGCCGGCGCGCTGCTCGTCGCCCTGACCGGCCTCAACGCGTACCGGGCGAACGGCGAGATCTGGTACGCGACCTCCGCGTATCCGGCGGGCCGTGCCGACGAGGTCGTCGCGCGCTCGTCGGCGGCGGTCGCGCTGGACGGGGGCCGTGCCGACTATTGGAACTATCGCGGGCTCGGTCGGGAGCAGAAGCAGCAGCTCGCGGCCGCCACGGCGGACTTCACGGAAGCGACGGCGCGCGCGCCCTTCCAGTCGAACTACTGGATCAACCTGGCCCGCGCGCGCACCACGCTGGCCGTGGCCGCGGGCGACACCAACGGCCCCGCGGCGGCCGCCGCGCTCGAGGTGGCCCGGCGGGCGACCGCCGCCGATCCGAACGTCTCCGCGCCTCATCGTGCCTACGCCGAGACCGCGCTCGCGCTCGGCCGGTACGACCTCGCCGCGCAGGAGGCGCTGCACTCCCTGCGGCTCTGGGCCTCCGATCCGCGCACCGACGTCGTCCTCGCTGGCGCCGCGACGAAGCTGGCGGACAAGGACGCGGCCGAGCGTGTCCTCGAGGCCGCGGTCGCCCTGAAGGACAGCGCTCCGCTGTGGGCGGGGCTGGCGCAGGTGCGCCTCGACGTCGGCGACTTCGCGGGTGCCCGCGCGGCGGCCTCGCACGCGGTCCTGCTGGACCCCACGAACGCGGAGGCGAAGCGCCTGCTGGCGCTGGCGAGCCAGCCCGGCTCCCCGTGACGAAACGCCCGGTTCAGTCGCTGCGGCGGTGGATGATCCGGCCGCCAAGGATCGTGAGGTCGACGGCCGTCTCGCGGATCGCGGGCGGCGCGATCGAGAGGATGTCCCGCGAGAGGACCACGAGGTCCGCGAGCTTGCCCTCGGTGATGCTGCCTTTGCGGTCCTCCTCGTACGAGGCGAAGGCCGGGTCGATCGTATAAGCGGCGATCGCTTCGGCGACGGTGAGGCGCTGCTCCGGATGCCACTCGCGCGTCACGGCGAGCGCGATGTTCTCGAGTGGCGCGAGCGGGGTCGCCCGCTGCTCGTTGAAGCTGCCAGGCCAATCGGAGACGAGATCGAGCCGCGCTCCGGCGTCCTTCAAAGAGCGCCAGGCGTGCGCGGTCCGCGCGCGCTCCGGCCCGAGGCGGCGCTCCACCGAGGCGGCGTCGTTCACGAGGTGCTGCGGCGTGACGTCGGCGAACAGGCCGAGCTTGCCGATGCGCGCGATCTCGCGCGCGCTCGGATACCACGCGTGGATGACCCGGAAGCGCCGGTCGCGCGGCGCATTCGCGCGGATCGCCGCCTCGTACCAGTCGAGGAGGAGGCGGTGCGCCTTGTCGCCGATTGTGTGGACGACGGGGTCGAACCCGGCGGCATCCGCGCCGGCGATATCCGCGGCCATGGTCGCCTCGTCGACGAAGCGGAAGGTGAAGCTTCCGGCGAAGCGGGGCACGTCGGCGTAGGGGGCCTCCATGAGGAACCCGTCGATGAACGCCTTGAGGGCGCCGAAGCGGATGAGCCCCTCGTCGCTGCGCGGGCGGATGCCCGCGGCGACGACCTCGCGCCAGAGGGCGAGGGTGAGGAACGCGTAGACGCGCACGGTGAGCTCGCCGCGGCGTTGGAGCTCGCGGAAGATCTCGAGGTCGGTCGCGCTGCGCTCGACGTCCGTGTGAAAGAGCCTTCGCCGCGAGAGGTCGTCGAGCCGCGCGACGTCGTGGATCGAGGTGATGCCCGCGCGGCGGAGGTCCTCGAGCGCGGCGCGCGCGCCCACGAGCTGGAGCTCGCCGTTCGCGGGCGGCACGAGCTCCAGCATCCGCTCGCCGGCGCGCCCATGGAGGATGCCGGTGAGCTCGCCGGTCCGCGGGTCGCGCTCCATCCGCCCGCCGCGAGGATCGGGTGACTCGGAGGTGAGTCGGGCGCGCGCGAGCGCGAGCGAGCTCGCCACGTACGCGCCGTCGACCCGTCGCAGGAGCACGGGGTGGTCCGGGGTAACGGCGTCGAGCGCGCGCCGGTCGAGCGCCATGGCGGCGGGCCGCGCGCGCCCGGCCGCGTCGGCCTCCCAGGCCGCGGCCGCCCCGAGATCGCCGCCGGTGAGCCACAGGCCCGGCGGGACGCGGCGCGCGGCCGCCGCGACCCTCGCGAGCGCCTCCCGCGGCTCGCGCACCTCGTACAGCCCGACCCGGAAGGCCCACGCGGCGGCGTTCCCGAAATGCGTGTGCGCGTCGATGAAGCCGGGGAGCAGCAGTCGCCCGGCGAGCTCGACGACCGTCGTGTCGGGTCCGCGCAGGGCGAGCACGTCGCGGTCGGATCCGACCTTGACGATGCGCTCGCGCCGTACGGCGACCGCCTCGGCCTCGGGGCGAGCGCTATCGACCGTCCAGATCCGACCGCCGCGCAGGATCAGGTCGGCGTTAGCTGATGCGTCGACGGGCGTTGCGGCCGGCCGCGTAGAGGTTCGCGATCACGAGCGCGCAGACGAGCACGAGCAGGAGCGCGCCGCCGAGCCGCTCGGCGCTTTCGGCGGCGATCGACGCGAACAGCCAGGTGATCGCGACCGCCGCAAGCGCGCCGATCGCGAGCGATCCGTCGTCGACGAGCAGCCCGTAGGCGTTCTCCCAGATCGCACGCAGAAGGTCAGACATTGCGCGCCTCGACGCGGGCGCCGCTCGGCAGCATCGCGGCGAGCATGCGGACGGAGACCCAGCTGACCACGAGGATCACACCGAGGATCGCGAAGAGCGAGAGCGCGTCGCCGGGCCACTCGATGCCGAGGCCCTCGGCGGTCCAGAAGACGCCGAAGCTCGTGAGCATCGCGCCGACGCCGAACTTCATCGTGTTCTCCGGGACCCTCGTGAGCGGGTGCTTGAGGGCGACGCCGATCCCGGTCACCAGCACGCCGGCCGCGATCGCGCCCCAGATCGCCGCGTTCATCGCCGCGACCCCGGCCGCGCCGAAGGCGATGACGATGAACGCGACCTCGAGACCCTCGAGGAGCACGGCCTTGTACGCGATGACCGTCCCGACCCAGTCCCACTCCTTCTTGCGGAGACCCTGGGCCCGTAGCTCGGCGACCTCGCGCCGGTAGATGAGCTCCTCGTCGTGGAGCGCGACGACGCCGGCGTACCGGAGGATCGCCTTCCGCAGCCAGCGGAGGCCGAAGAGGAGGAGGAGCACGCCGACGACGAGCTGGAGCACGTGACGGTCGACGTACGTCACGAGCGCGACCCCGAGGACGGTCACGATGACCGCGAGGGTGAGCGCCGCGAGCGCGGTGCCGGCGAGCGAGCCGCGCCAGCCGCGGGTGGTCCCCACGGCGAGGACGATCGTGAGCGCCTCGACGAACTCCACGCTCGATGCGATGAAGCTCGGCGCCGCCGCCACCGCCAGGTTCAGCACGTCCATGTCCGTCTCTTTCTAGCCCTCGAGCCAGGCGTCGTTCATCGGCGTTCCGGTGAGGCCGTCGGGCCCCGGCTTGAAGTCGTGGACCTTGTTGGACATCGCCTCGACGCGGACCTGGCTCATGACGCCGACGAACGGCAGGATCTCCATCACGCGCTTCTGCGCGTCGAGGTAGGTCTGCCGGCGCTCCTGCGTGTTGAGCTCCTGCGACTGGCCCTTGACGAGGAGCGCGTCGAGTGCCGGGTCCGCGAGGTTGGAGAAGTTGCTGCCCGAGCCGCGGTTCGAGGAGTGGTAGCAGACGCGGAGGATGCCGTCGGGGTCGATGCTCGTCGACGACGTCGCCGCCATGTTGTGCTTGTACGAGCGCACGAGGTCGAGGTACGGCCCGCGCTCCAGCGGCTGGATCTTGAGGTCGATGCCGACGTCGCGGAGCTGCGACTGAAGCGCCTGTGCGATCTCGGTCCAGGGGCTTCGGAACGTGACCAGCAGGATCTCGAGGTTCTGTCCGCTCTTCTGGCGGATCGGGCCGCTGCCGAGCTTCCAACCGGCGTCGTCGAGGATCTTCTTCGCGCGCGTCGGATCGAACGCGAACATCTTCTCGATGCCCTCGTCGCGGGCCCACACGCCCTCCGAGAGCGGCCCGACGGTGGCGTGGTGCACGCCGAAGAAGACCTTCTCGACGATGGTCTTGCGGTCGACCGCCCAGCTCACCGCCTCGCGGACCGCGTGGTCGTCCGTCGGCGGCTTCGTGACGTTCATGCTGAAGCCGAGCGTGTGGCTCGCGCGCGGCGAGAGCACGAAGCGGAAGCGATCGTCTCCCCGCAGGCGCGCGTAGTCGGCCTCGGGTATCTCGTCGATCAGGAGGTTCTCGCCGCTCTCGAGCGTCGCGACCCGGGTCGACGGCTCGGTGATGGCTCGGAACTTGAGACGCTCGAGGTACGGCGCCGCGCGGTTCTTGAAGATGTCCGCGCCCCACGCGTAATCGGGGAACGCCTCGAGCGTGACCACGCCGTCGGGCGAGCGGCCCGCGAGCTTGAACGGGCCCGACCCGACCGGCTCGGCGGCCACGTCCCCGGACTTGAGCGTTGCGAGGTACTTGGACGAGAGGACACCGAAGAAGTAGCGCCAGATCTGGAGCATGAAGGCGGGATACGGCTGCTTGAAGGTGAAGACCACGGTCCGCTCGTCCGGCGTGGTGATCTTGTCGATCGGACCGACGAGCGAGACGACGGCGCCCGCCTTCGTCTTGGGGTCGAGGATCCGATCGAACGAGCCCTTCACCGCGGCGGAGGTGAGCATGCTGCCGTCGTGGAACTTGACGCCGTCGCGGAGCGTGAACGTGAACTTCTTCGACGAATCCTCGATCGTCCACTTTGTCGCGAGGCCGGGGTAGAACTTCTGATCGGCGTCCATCGTGATGAGCGTGTCCAAGACGTTCTGCGCGATCTCGCCCGAGGCCGCGCCCGTCGTGAGCGCGGGGTCGATGACGTCGATCTTGTCCCACTGGCCCCAGGTGACGGTGCCGCCCTTGCGCGGCGACGCGCTCGGACGGGAGCCCGTCACCGCGCCCGGTGCGCACGCGAGGACCGCGGCGCTCGCCGCGGCGAGCGCCGAGCGCCTCAGCAGCTCGCGGCGTCGCATCTCGAGAAGACCGCTCATCCCCCACCCCCTGTGTTCGCGGCGATGGCCTCGTCCAGGATGTCGAGGCCCCGGGCGAGCTGCTCGTCGGTGATGACGAGCGGCACGAGCGTGCGGATCACGTTGCCGTAGAGCCCCGCGCGGAGCAGCAGCAAGCTGCGCTCGCGCGCGGTCGCGATGACCGCGTCGACGAGCTTTGGCGCCGGCGTCTTCGCGAGCCGGTCCGAGACGAGCTCGATCGCGTACATCGCGCCGATGCCGCGGACCTCGCCGATGCACTCGTGCCGCTCCGCCATCGCGGTGAAGAGGCGGCGCAGCGTCTCGCCGATCGCCGTCGCCCTCGCGAGCAGGCCGTCGCGCTCGATGACCTCGATCGTGGCAAGCGCCGTCGCGCACGCGACGGGATGGCCGCCGAACGTCGCGCCCAGCTCGCCGGGCTTGAGGGCGTCGAGGAGCTCCGCGCGGCCCGTGACCGCGCCGAGCGGGAACCCGCCGCCGAGCGACTTCGACGTCACGAGGAGGTCCGGCGTCACGCGCGAGTGCTCGACCGCGAACATGCGCCCGGTGCGGCCGAAGCCGGTCTGCACCTCATCCGCGACGAAGAGGATCCCGTGCCGCCGGCAGATGTCGGCGACTCGCGCGAGGAAGGGGGCGGGCGGGACGATGAACCCGCCCTCGCCCTGCACCGGCTCGACGATCACCGCGGCGACGTGCTCGGGCGCGAGATTGGTATCCAGCACCTGCTCGAGCAGCCGCGCGTGCAGCTCGACGAGCGCCTCGGGCCCGCCGTCGGCGAGCGGCCGGTACGGATATGGGTACGGCACGTGCGCGACGTTCGGGCTGGTCGAGCGCATGAATGGGAAGCGCGAGTTCTTCGTCTTGCCCGTCGCGGTCATCGCGGCGTTGGTGCGGCCGTGGAACGAGTTCTGGAACGCGATGATCCACTCGCGGCCGGTGGCGACGCGCGCGATCTTCAGCGCGTTCTCCACGGCCTCAGCCCCGCTGTTGAAGAACACGGACTTGGTCGGGGGCCGGAGGGCAGAGACGGGCGACGAGGGGTAGATGCGGTCGAGCGCCTGCGCGAGGCGCACGTACGGCTCGTACGTCACCACCTGTGCCGCGACGTGCGTGTAGCGCTCGAGCTGCGCCCGCGCCGCGGCGACGAGGTCGGGGTGCTGGTGGCCGAGGTTGAGCGCGCCAATGCCGGAGACGAAGTCGATGTACTCGCGCCCCTCCGGATCGGTCACGACGGAGCCGTCCGCCGTGTCGACGACGACCGGCGTCGCGGCGTGCAGACCCTTTGGGACGTAGCGGTCGCGCAGCGCGAGGACCTCCTCGCTCGTGAGACCCCGGGTGGTGGTGAGCGTCGCCATGGCCGTTCCTCCCCTAGCCGGCCCGCGCGATCCCGTCGCGCAGCCGCTGCAGCTCTTCCGCAGCCTCGAGCGCGCTCGCCCGATGGCGCGCCGCCAGCGCCATCAGGAGCGCGTCGAGGATGACGATCGTGATCCCGGACTGGTGATACATGCCGCTGCCGGCTCGGCGCGCGGACAGCGCGACCGTGAACCTGCCGGCAAGCGCGAGACCGAGCGAATCGGTCACGAGGACCGAGCGCAGCCGCAGCTCGCGAGCGCGGTCGAGCGTGATGCGGACCTCCGGCGCGGCCTGTTCGTAGGCGATCGCCACGAGCGCGTCGCCCTTACGCATGTCGAGGAGCGCGTCCGCCAGGCCGACGCCGCGCGCGGTCACCGCGATGGCGTTGCGGCGCAGCCGCACGAGACGCATGGCGAGGTATTCCGCGTGCGCGCTGTTCGGACCGATGCCGAACACGAGCACGCGCTGGGCGTCGTCGATCACGTCGAGCGCGCGTACGAAGTCGGCCGGCCGCAGCGAGACCTTCGCGTCCTCGACCAGCTGGCGCTCGTTGGCGAGCACGTGCTCGAGGATCGCCGCGGGATCGTCACCGAGCTCTTCGAGGCTCCGCCCGAGGCGGAGCGCCGGCGTGGCGCGTGAGCGCAGGGCGTTCTGCAGCTCGCTCTTGAGCTCGGGGAGACCGCTGTAGCCGAGCGACTGCGCCGCGCGGATCACCGTGGCGTCGCTCGTCGCGAGCTCGCGCGCGATCTCGGCGGCCGAGAGGAAGGCGACCTCCTCGCGGTGGCGCGCGATGAAGTCGACGACGCGCTCCTCCGCCGCGGAGAGGGCTCCCCGCGCCGCGGCGACGCGCTCGTCCAGCAGGGCGGACGTGACTGTAGTGGACATTGCGTGCTGCGCTGCGGAATCGTAGTGTACGCTGCGACAGCCTTCAAGGGGGAACCGCCATGGGGACCGCCGGCCTTCCGACCTATGAGATCAGCGGGACGCGCCGCGAGCTCGGCCGTCAGCACGGCGAGGCGGCGCGCGAGCAGATCCGCGGCTCGGTCGCCTTCTACCAGGAGTCGTTCGAGCGGACGGCCGGGCTCAAATGGGCCGAGGTCCTGCGCCAGGTCCCACGCTGGGATCCGCTCATCGAGGCCTACCTCCCGGGTATCGGCGAGGAGCTGCACGGCATCGCCGAAGGTGCGGGCATCCGCTACGAAGAGGTCCTCGCCCTCAACGCGCGTGGCGAGCTGTCGCACGGCAACCCCTTTTCCGACAGCGAGGAGGAACAGCCGGAGGGCTGCTCGTCGTTCGCGATCCTCCCCGAGGCGTCGGGCGACGGACACACCTACGCGGGACAGAACTGGGACTGGCTCGCGCAGACCGGCGAGACCGTCGTCCTCCTGCGCATCACGCAGCCCGGCAAACCGACGATCGTCATGCAGACGGAAGCCGGGCAGATCGGACGCCACGGCGCGAACTCCGCGGGCATCGCGCTCAACGCGAACGGCCTCGGTGCGCGCTTCGGCAAGGGCGTAGGTATCCCGCAGCCATTCATCCGCCGCCGCGTCCTCGAATCGACCGAGATGCAGGGCGCGCTGAAGGCGGTCTTCGACTCGAAGCAGTCGGTCTGCACGAACCTCCTGATCACCCACCGCGACGGGTTCGCGATCGACCTCGAGACGACGCCGGCGCGACACGGCTGGATGTACCCGACCGACGGCATCCTCGCGCATACCAACCATTTCCTCGCGTTCGTCCCCGAGCAGATCGCCGCGACGTACCGCCCCTTCTCCGTGAACTCGCTCTGGCGTCTGCCCCGCCTCGAGCGCGGGCTGCAGGCGGTGCGCACCGCGAACGCGCCCTCCGCCGCACGCGCGGCGATCGGCGACGCGCTGCGCGACCACTTCGGGTTCCCGAACTCGCTCTGCAAGCACGACGACCAGCGGCTGGGCACCGGCGACCGCTATCACACGGTCGCGTCGAGCATCGTGGATCTGACGGCCGGCGAGTACTGGATCAGCGCGGGTCCGCCGTGCGAGAACGACTACCGGCTGGTGCCCTGGAACCTGTACCCAGTTGAAGGGGCTCATGTTGAGGGGGCCTCGCCCCCTCAAACCCCCGCAGTGACCGCAGCGCGCTAGGTCGTGCTCGCCTGGCTCTCGCTCGACGGGCGCAAGCTCCTCGTGACGCGCGTGCTCCGCACGTTCGCGTACGGCTACCTCGCGGTCGTGCTCGGCGTCTACCTCGACCAGCTCGGCATGACGCCCGTCCAGGTCGGCCTCATCTTCAGCGCCGCGATCGGCGGCTCCGCCCTCATGACCATCTTCTGGTCGCTCGTCGCCGATCGCTACGGCCGGCGAAAGACGGTCGCGACGATGGCGCTCCTCATGGCGGTCGGCGGGCTCCTCTTCGCGATCACGAGCGACTTCTGGTGGCTCGTCATCGGCGCGTTCACGGGCACTATCAGCGCGACGAGCTCGGAGGTCGGCATCTTCCAGACCGTCGAGCAGGCCGTCCTTCCGCAGACCGCGCCGGACGAGCGCCGCACCTGGCTCTTCGCCATCTACAACACGCTCGCGAACTTCGCGGGCGCGCTCGGCTCGCTCGCCGCCGCGTCGGTCGGCTTCTTCGCCGCCCAGGGCCTGCACGGCGCGGACGCGTACCGGCCGCTCTTCGTGGTGTATGCGCTCATCGGCCTCGTGAACTTCGCGGTCTTCGTCACCCTCAGCGATCGCGTCGAGCTCGCGAAGGTCGAAGGCGAGCGCCGCTTCCTCGGCATCCACCGTTCGCGGGGGACGGTCGCGAAGCTGTCGGTGCTCTTCGGGCTCGACGCATTCGCCGGCGGGTTCGTCGTCCAGTCCGTCGTCGCGTACTGGTTCTTCCTGCGCTGGGGCTTCGACCCTGGGACGCTCGCGGTGATCTTCTTCTGGGTCGGCGTCCTCTCCGGCCTCTCGCTGCTCGCGGCGGGCTGGCTCGCCGAGCGGATCGGCCTGCTCAACACCATGGTGTTCACGCACCTGCCGTCGCAGGTGCTCCTCATCCTGGTGCCGCTCGCGCCGGTCCCGTGGCTCGCCGTCGCGCTGTTCCTCGCACGCATGAGCGTCTCGCAGATGGACGTTCCGACGCGGCAGTCGTACACGATGGCGGTGGTCGATCCCGACGAGCGCACCGCGACGGCCGGCATCACCAACGTCGCGCGCACGACCGCCACCGCGATCTCGCCGACCTTCGCCGGCATGGCCTTCAGCGCGGCAGCGCTGGGGCTGCCGTTCTTCATCGCGGGCGCGCTCAAGCTCCTCTACGACGTCGCGATCTACTTCACGTTCCGCGACGTGCATCCGCCCGAGGAGCTCGAGCGCCGGCAGCGGCGCGCCGAGCGGGTCGTCGCGACGGGCGCGCGCTGATGGGTAAGGCCCTCCGGATCTACTCGGGACGCAACCGGCCCGACCTGACGCCGGTCTACCTGCTCTTCGAGCGTCTCACCGGCGTGCGGACGACGGTGGAAAAGGTCTACCACCACGATGCCGAGAAGCGCGTGCTCGCCGAGCGCGCGGATCCGCAAGCCGACCTGCTGCTCACGAACAGCCAGCTCGCACTCGAGCTCGTTCGCGAGACCGGCGTGTTCGAGCCGTACGCGGCGCCGGTCGCGAAGGCGTACCCCGAGTGGCTGCGCGCGCCGGACCATTCGTGGCTCTCGTTCACCGCCTGGCCGCGCGCCGCCATGGTGAACCGCACGGTGCTGGCGGACTCCTCCGCCTGGCCCGCGCGGCTCGAGGACCTCACGGACGCGCGCTTTCGCGGCGCCGTCGCGTGCGCCGCGCTCGTCGAGATGACCACGGTGGCGCAGTTCGCCGCGCTCCGCGTCGTGAAGGGCGACGCCTGGACGACCGGGCTCATCGACCGACTCCTCGCGAACGGCATGCGCGTCTACGCATCGAACCTACGGACGCGCGAGGCGCTCGCCCGCGAGCGCAAAGCGGTCGCCATCGCGAATTCGTCGAACATCCACGTCTTCTATTTGGAGGGCAACCCCGTGGGCGAGGCGTGGCTCGACCAGGACGGCGGGATGGGGACGCACGTCGAGGCCCACACGGTCGCGCTCCTCGCCGGGGCGAAGCATCCCGCCGAGGCGCGCGCGTTCGTCGACTTCCTCCTGTCGCCGGAGATCCAGACGCTGCTCGCGCGCCTCTTTGGCGAGACACCGGTGAACGCGAAGGCCGCCCACGGGCCGGTCCGGCCTCTGTCGGAGATCAAGCGCATGGACGCGCCGCTGGCAAAGGTCGCGGCGCTCATCGAGAGCACGGTCACTCTGCTGCGGGACAAAGGGTTCGACGTCCGCGACGATCCAGTCGGGGGGCCGAGCCCCCCGGCCCCCAAGGGTTAGCCCCGTGGCGAAGTTCATCGCACAGCGGTTCGTCGAGGCGATCCCGGTCGTGCTGCTCGCGTCGCTCCTGGTCTTCGCGATCCTGCATCTCATCCCCGGCGATCCGGTCGACGCGATGATGGGCGCGGCCGCCTTCGGCGTCGGAACGCCTGAGCAGCGGATCGCCCTCGCCGAGCAGATCCGCGACGACCTCGGGTTGAACGATCCGCTCGCGATCCAGTACGTGCGCTGGCTCGGGAACGCGGTCCGCGGAGACCTCGGACAGTCGTACATCCAGCACCAGGCGGTGACGAAGCTCATCCTCGATCGCCTGCCGAGCACGCTCGAGCTCGCGGGCGCGGCGATGCTCCTCTCCATCGTCCTCGGCATGTCGCTCGGCGTGATCGCGGCGGTCAAGCGCAGCTCGCCGATCGACGCGGCGGTGATGCTCTTCTCGCTCGGCGGCGTGTCCATCCCGAGCTTCGCCTTCGCGATCCTCATGATCCTCATCTTCTCGGTGACGCTCGGGCTGGTGCCGGCCACCGGCTCGGGCAGCTTCGACCGGCTCATCCTTCCCGCCCTCGTGCTCGGCTACGAAGGCACCGGCCTCATCGCGCGGCTCACGCGCGCCTCGCTCCTCGAGGTCATGGGCCTCGAGTACATCCGCACGGCGCGCGGCAAAGGCCTCCACCCACGGACGATCCTCCGCCGGCACGCGCTACGGAACGCGCTGGTCCCGATCGTCACGATCGTGGGCCTGCAGGTCGGACGACTGCTCGCGGGCAGCGTCATCGTCGAGACGGTCTTCGCGCGGCAGGGCATCGGGCAGCTCGCGATCAACGCGATCCTCGCCAAGGACTATCCCGTCGTGCAGGGCGTCATCCTCCTCACCGCCGTCTCCTACCTCGTGGCGAATCTGCTGGTGGACGTCTCCTATGGCTACCTCAACCCCAAGATCCGATCGGCCTGACCTCGCACGGGTGCCGCTCGTGTCGGCCGTGGTCGCCGACCGGCGACCGCTCCCGGCGCTGCCGCGGCCGGCGGGCCCGTACCGGCGCGCCTGGTGGCGCTTCCGGCGCGATCGGCTCGCGATGGGCGCGCTCGCGCTCTTCGCGCTCCTCGCCGTCGTTTCCTTCCTCGGGCCGCTCGTCATCGCGATCGACCCCTACCAGCAGGACCTGCGGGGCTCGCTGCTGGCGCCGGGAGAC
The DNA here is from genome assembly GCA_005883625.1 of Chloroflexota bacterium. GTDB lineage: Bacteria > Chloroflexota > Limnocylindria > P2-11E > P2-11E > 3-1-20CM-2-70-9. The sequence goes on from VBDU01000014.1 coordinate 27,590, forward strand.
GCCGGCCACCTCCTCGGCACGGACAACTTCGGCCGGGACGTGCTCCTCCGGCTCGTCGATGGCGGTCGCGTCTCGATGACCGTCGGTCTCGCCGCCGTGAGCGTGTCGCTCGCGATCGGCGGGCTCATCGGCCTTTTCGCGGGCTACTTCGGCGGCTGGACCGACCGGATCCTCATGCGGATCATCGACGTGAAGCTCGCCTTCCCCGGCATCCTGCTGGCGCTCGTCATCGTCACCGTCCTTGGATCCGGCCTCGAGAAGGTCATGATCGCGGTCGGTATCGGCGGGATCCCCCGCTTCGCGCGGGTGGTCCGGGGCTCGGTCCTCAACACGAAGGGCGAGCTCTACGTCGAGGCCGCCCGGAGCATCGGCGCGAGCGACCGCCGGATCATGTTCGTGCACCTCGTGCCGCAGGTCCTCGGGCCGGTCATCACGATCGGGACCTTCGGCCTGGCGACCGCGATCCTGTCGACCGCTTCTCTGTCCTTTCTGGGGCTCGGGGCGCAGCCGCCAACGGCGGAGTGGGGCCTCATGCTGTCCGAGGCCCGCCGGTTCATCCGGATCGCCTGGTGGCTCGCGGTCTTCCCGGGGCTGGCGATCATGCTCGCCGTCCTCACGGTCAACGTCATCGGCGACGCGGTCCGCGACGCCCTCGACCCGCGCCTTCAGACCGCGGGCGACTAGAGTCCGCCGGTGCGCGCGCTCGTCAGCCTCTGCGTCATCGGCGCGCTCGCGAGCGCATGCGCGTCAGGGGTCACGCCAAGCGCGGGCCCGCCCACCGGCACGCGGCCGATCGCTCCGTCGGCGCCGGCGGTCGCAAGCGCGACGGCGCCGGCCACGCCCGCCACGTCCGCGCTCACCACCGGCACGGTCACCGTGCAGATGGGCGACCACTTCTACGACCCGGCCCGGCTGGTGGTCGCGCGCGGGACGACCGTGGTCTGGAAGAACGTGGGGATCACGGTGCACGATGTCACGTCGTACGACGGCTCGTTCCGCTCGTCCACGATGGGCCCCGGCAACACGTTCAGCTACACGTTCGCGCGGCCAGGCCGGTATCCCTACTACTGCACCCCGCACGCGGGTGACGGCATGATCGGCGAGGTCATCGTCGAGTGAGACGCCGCTGGCTCGATCTCGGGACCGCCGGCATGCTCGCGACGAGCATCGTGCTCGGCGCATGCGGCGGCTCGCCGCTCGAGAGCGCGCCTCCTCCGGCGCCCGCGGAAACGTTCGCCGCGTCGCGCTGGAGCTTCGACCAGGATCCCGCGGGATCGGTGCCGAGCGGCATGAGCGTGTTCGCCGGACGTTGGGCGGTCCGCGCCGAAGCCGGCACGCCCTCCGCGCCGAACGCGTTGTGTCAGACGGCCACGGCCGAGTTCCCGGCGCTCCAGCTCTCCTCCGAGCTCCACCGCGACATGGCGGTAAGCGCGCGGTTCAAGCCGATCTCCGGCCGCGAGGACCAGGCCGGCGGCGTGCTGCTGCGGGTCCGCGACGCGAAGAACTACTACATCGTCCGCGCGAACGCGCTCGAGGGGACGTCGTGATCTTCAAGTACGTCGACGGCCGGCGCAGCGAGATCAAAAGCGGAGCCGCGACCGTGCCGAGCGGCACGTGGCAGCTGCTCCGTGCGGAAGCGATCGGCACGCGGATCCGCGGCTATCTGGGTGGCACGCTCGTCGTCGAGGGGGAGGACAGCACATTCGGCGAGGGCGGCGCCGGACTCTGGACCAAGGCCGACTCCGTGACGTGCTTCGACGACGTCGTGCTCGGCCCGGTCGGGGGATAACCGGCGCGCAGCGTCCCGCCGTCAGGCGGGCGTCGCGCGACGAGGTCCGCGCCGCAACACCCAGCGGACGCCGACGAGCGCCGTCAGCACGCCCGCCGCGGCGGCCGTCGCGAGCGGCGGCAGCGAGAGCACGAGCGCGACGCAGCCCACGACGCCGTACCACGAGAAGAGCGGCGAGGCGATGCGTTTGTCTTTCGACAGCTCGAGCGCCGCCTGGTGCGTGACGAGATACCAGACGACCATGAACGCGCTCGCGACCGCGAGGAGCGAGCGGAGATCGAAGGCGAGCGCCAGCAGGGCGCTCACGAGACCGAGAGCGATCACCGAGCGGTACGGCGTGCGAAAGCGCGCGTGAACTCCGGCGAGCCAGCCGGGGAGCTCCCGCGCCCGAGCCATCGCGAGCCCAACTCGCGACGCGGTGAGGAGGATGCCGATGATGTCGTAGAACGTCGCGACGAGCGCCGCGGCGAACACCGCCCAGACGGCCGAGCCGGCGGCTGTCGCGGCGGCCGAAAGCAGCGGCGTGTCCTGTGCGCCGACCTGTTGAGCGCCCTCCACGCCCAGCGTGATCGCACCGACCGTCAGGAACACGACCGCCGCGACCGCGACCCCTCCCACGATGCTGATCGGGATGGAGCGGCGCGGGTCCTTCATCTCGCTCGCCATGATCGCGGTGCGCATGAAGCCATCCCACGACCAGAAAAAGAGCGCCGCCCCGGTGAGCACGCCCGCCAGGCCCTTGTCGCCAAAGATCGGCATGAGCCGGGCCGGATCGACCGCGTGGAACGCGGTGGCGCAGTAGATGGCGAGCAAGCCGACGAGGACCGCGAGCAACCCGATGAGCACCCGTGACGTCAGCTCGATGCCGAGGATGTTGAATCCGGTCACGGCGAGGACCGCGACAGGCGCGACGACGCGGACCGGGAGGTCCGGGACGACCTGCCCGAGATAGGTCGCGAACATGAGCGCGACGACGCTCGTCGAGACGATCGCCTTGCCGAGGTAGCCGCAGCCGGCGATGAACCCGATCGTGTCGTGGCCGAAGGCGCGCGCCCAGGTGAACGCGCCGCCCTCTTCGGGGTTGTTCACGCCGAGCTGAGCGGCGCTGATCCCGGTCGCGAGCGCCACCGTGCCGCCGAGGAGCATCGCGACGAGCACGCCGGTGCCGGCGGCATCCGTCGCCGCCCCGAGCGCGGCGAAGATCCCAGTGCCCACGATCATCGCCGCGGTGAACAGCGTCCCGGTCCGGGCATCGAGCTCACGCTTGAGGCTCTGCCCGGTGCTTTCGCTCATCGGCATCGCAGACGGCGCGGGTCCAACGCAGCCTCGGATCTCACCGGCCAAGCATGGCGCAGCGTCCGCTCGAGGCGTCGACCGGTCCGTCCAGAGCCCACCTAGACCCCGACTCGACACTCAGGCAGCGACCGGCGGCCAATACGCTGGCTGGGCACATGGTCTGGGGAGCCAACGTGTCCTGCCCGAAATGCGGCGCGGGCATGCCCGCGGACTACGTGTACTGCGGAAGATGCGGGACGCGTCTCGAATCGCCGGGCGAGGTCGAAGGCGAGACCCGGCAGGTCACGGTCCTCTTCGCCGACATCTCGGGCTTCACCGCCCTCGCGGAGCGGCTCGGCCCCGAGGAGCTGCACGAGAACATGCGCACGGCCTGGGACGCGATCGCCGCGGAGATCCGCGCCAACGGCGGGCTCATCGAGAAATACATCGGCGACGCCGTAGTCGCGGTGTTCGGCGCGGTCGACGAGGATGAGGGGCATCCCGAGCAGGCGCAGCACGCGGCGCTCGCGATCCTCGGCGCGCTCGAGCGCACGAACGCGCGGATCGAGGGGCGGACCGGCCGGCGCCTCGCGCTTCGGGTCGGCGTGAATACGGGGATCGCCGTCGCCGGCGCGATCGGCGACAAGGAGAGCGAGTTCGGCGTTCTCGGCGACGCCGTGAACGTGGCCGCGCGGCTCGAGCAGGCCGCCGAGCCAGGCGAGATCCTCATCGGGGACGCGACCTACCGCCGCACGCCGGGGGTCTTCGCGTACGAGCCTCATCCGCCCGTCGCCGCGAAGGGCAAGACCGCGCCTCTCGTCGCATGGCGTCTCCTGCGGACGGAGGCGGCCGGGGCGCGAGAGGGTCGGCGCGCGCCGCTCGTGGGCCGCGACGCCGAGGTCGCGCTCCTCGTAGGCGCGCTCGACGAGGCGCTCGCGGGCAAGGGGCGCATCGTGTCGATCGTCGCCGAGGCCGGGCTCGGCAAGTCGCGCCTCGTCGACGAGGTCATCGCCGATCCGCGAGCGCGCGGCGCACGCGTCGCGAGAGCGCGCTGCTCGCCGTACGACGCGCATCGGGCCTACGGCGCGATCTCGGACCTCCTGCGCCGTGCGCTCGCGATCTCGACGACGTCGTCGGTCGATCACGCGCATCGCGTCCTGACCGAGACGCTGCCCGGCCTCGAGCCCGACACGCGGAGCCTCCTGCTGACCGCGCTCGGCTACGCCGTCCCGCTCCCCGCGCTGTCGAGCGAGACGCGCCGCCGGATGCTCGACCACGGCATCCACGAGCTCATCCTCCGGGTCGCCAAGACGCAGGGCGTGATCCTCGCGCTCACCGACGTCCAGTGGTGCGACGCGGCGTCGCAGGACGTGCTGGCCGCGCTCGCGCCGAGTCTCCTCGAGGTCGCCGCGTTCGTCGTCACGACGTATCGCCCCGAGCTCACGCCGGCGTGGACGACGGCGCGGACGCATCTCCAGCTGCGGCTCGGCCCGCTCGACCAGACGGGCGCGCAGACGCTGCTCCAGGCGCTGCTGCCGCAAGGCGCGCTCCCGCCCGAGGCGATCGCCGAGGTGGCGACACGCACCGAGGGCGGCCCGACATACCTCGTCGAAGCGGCGCACTGGCTCGTGGCCACGGGCGTGGTCGTCCAGCGCGACGACTCGACTCCGCTCGCCGACGTCGGCCGGGTGTCGGAGCTGCCGGGGACCCTGCCGATGCTCCTGCTCCGGCGCGCCGAGTCCGCGTCTGCGGAGGAGCGGCGCGTGCTCCACGCGACCGCGGTCGCGGCGCGCAGCTGCGATCCCGCGCTCCTGCGCGCGCTCTTCGGCGGCGACCTCGACGTCGACGCGTGCCTCGCCGGGCTCGTCGCGAAGGGCCTGCTCGAGGTGAGCGGGCGCGGCGAGTATCGCTTCCGGCAGGCGTTCCTCCGCGAGCTCGTGTACGGGTCGATGCTCGTGCGGCACCGTCAGGAGCTGCACGGCCGTCTCGGGCAGGTCATCGAGAACGTCCTGCCCGAGGTCGCGATCCAGCAGCCCGAGCTGCTCGCCGACCACTACGCGAACTCCGCCCACCCGGCGCGCGCCATCGACTACGGAATGCGCGCGGGCGGCCGCGCGGAGGCGCTGCACGATCTCGCGGACGCGCTGCACCACTACCGCAACGTCGCCGAGGTGGCGCAGGGCCTGCCCGACGGGAACGAGGCGCGGGCGGTCGCGCTCCTGCGCGCGAGCGACGCGGCGCGCGGCCTCGGCCGCGAAGGCGACGCGCTCACGCTCGCCGAAGAAGGGCTCGCCGGCGCACCCGCCGAGGGCGAGGTCCGCGGCGCGCTCCGGCGCCGCGCGGGCGAGCTCGCGGCGAGGGCGCGGGCGGTCGAGCGCTCCGCGGAGCACCTGGCCGAGGCCGAGCGCCTCACACCGGAGACCGGGCCCGAACGGGCGGAGCTCACGCTGGCGAAGGCGTACCTCGCGCGCTCGGACGATCGCACGAACGAAGCGCTCATGATCGCGCGGGCCGCCGAGAAGGAAGCGCTCGCGGCCGAGGCGCGACCGATCGCGCTCCGCGCGGAGGAGGCGATCGTCGAGTTCGCGAGTGCGGCGGGCTCGCGCGAGGAGGCGACGCGCGCGCTCGAACGCTGCGTCGAGCATGCGAACGCGATCGGCGATCTGTCGAGCCTGGCGCGCGCGCTCTCGACGCTCACCTACTACGCGCTCGACCGCGGTGACAACGCCGCGGCGGAGCGGCTGGGGAACGATCTGCTCGCCGCGGCGGTGCGGCTCGGCGACGTCGCCGGCGAGGCGGCGGCCCTTCGCGCGCTCGGGCGCGCGTTCTTCGGGCAGGGCCGCTGGTCGGAGGCCGACGGCGCCCTCGGCCGCGCGCTCGGGCTCGCGGACCCGCTCACGCAGGGGCCCCAGCTGGCGGACCCCTCCGCGACGCTCCTCACGCTCGGCACACTCGCCCTGGAGCGCGGCGACCTCGCGACCGCCGGCACGACGCTCGCCGAGGCGCGCGCACTCGCGGAGCGCTCGCCGGGGCGCAAGCACCTCATCCCTCGCGTCGCGACCGAGCTCGCGCGCCTCGCGCTCGAGAAGGGCGCCGTCGAGGACGCGCGTCAGCACGCGGCCGCGGCGTACACCGCGCAGCACGCGCACGAGTGCCGCCGTTGCGGCGCGGGCATCGCCGCGACGCTCGTCGAGGTCGCGAGCGCGGCGGGCGAGCTCACCACGGCCGAGGCGCGCCGCGCCGAAGGTCTCGAGGACGCGTTCCGTCTGAACCTGCCGGTCGCCGCCGCGGAGATCCGCTACGCCGCGGCGCGCCTGCAGGTCGCCCGCGGCGATCTCGTCGCGGCTCGCGCCGAGGCGGAGGCGGCGCTCGCGACGTTCGAGCAGCTCGGACCGCCGCACTGGGCCGAGCGGGCGCGCCGCCGGGTCGTCGAGCTGAACACGCTCGCGCGCGAACAGACCGCGTAGCTCGTACTAGCGGCCCGTACCCGGGTACCTCCCCCGACCGGGGCCTTAACGGGCTCGCCCGCACATGCGTTCATACGGACGCTAGGAGGCGGGGTGCTCGGATTCTTCTTCCATCTGCTCAAAGCGAAGCTTGTCTTCATCGGTGGCGCGAACATCCCGGTGATCGCCGCTCTGCTCGTGCTCGGCACGACGGGGTTCGTGGTGACCGGGACGATCAAGGGCGACGAGGACGGTGACGATCGCCGGCGGGTGACCTTCGTCCTCACGCCGCTCGAGAGCATGAAGTGCGTCGACGCGCTCATCGCTCAGACGGAGACGCTGCTCGAGCTCGACGCCCTCGCCGCCGACGCCAACGGACAGCTCCGCCGTCTCAGTGGGCGCGCGCGCATGCAGGCCGACGAGCAGAACAAGGTCATCGACGACGCCGCGCTTCGCGCGCAGGTCGACAAGACGTCCGGTCAGATCCGCGACGCGCTCGCGGCCGCGCGCCAGCAGGTCCAAGCGGCG
>VBDU01000081.1 GCA_005883625.1 Chloroflexota bacterium
TGTTCGTGACCACCTTCCCCGCGTCGATGCGGATCCCGCGGATGCCGGCGAGGCCGTCGGCGAGGGAGCGCGCGTTGCGGTGGTCGTCGACGAGGCGGTCGCGCATCTCCTCGAGCCCGACGAGCGCCGCCGCGGCGATGACCCCGGCCTGCCGCATCGCTCCGCCAAGGAGCTTGCGAACGCGTCGGGCCTTCGCCACGGTCTCGGCGCTGCCGCAGAGGATCGAGCCGACCGGCGCCGAGAGACCCTTCGAGAAGCAGAACTGCACCGTGTCCGCGGGCGCCGCGAGCTCGCGCGGATCGACGCCGAGCGCGACCGCCGCGTTGAAGATACGCGCGCCGTCCAGGTGGATGCGCAGCCCCCTGCGGTGCGCGAGGTCGGCGACCGCGGCGGTCTGGTCGGCCGTCAGGACGCTGCCGCCGCAGTTGTTGTGCGAGTTCTCGAGACACACGAGCGACGTTCGCGGGAACATGCCCGCCGGCCGTATCGCGGCCTCGATGTCGGCGAGCGAGGGGCAGCCGTCGCGGTTCGGCACGAGCCGTGGCTGGATCGAGCCGAGGACGAAGGAGGCGCCCATCTCGTTCTGATAGATGTGCGCGAGGTCGCCGAGGATGACCTCGTCGCCGCGCTCGGTCTGCGACAGGACGCCACACAGGTTCCCGAGCATGCCGCTCGCGACGTAGACCGCGGCCTCCTTGCCGAGGATCTCGGCGGACCGCTTTTCGAGCCGGTTCACGGTCGGATCCTCGCCGTACTGGTCGTCGCCGACCTCGGCCTCCGCCATCGCGCGGCGCATCGCGGGGGTCGGGAGCGTGAAGGTATCGCTCCGCAGCTCGAGCGTCTTCGCGCTCACGCTCCGATGGCCTCCTTCATGACGTCGACGACGCCCACGATGATCGGCGCGATCGCGATCGCGGGCAGGAAATCGGCGACCTGCACGTCGCGGATCTTCAGCAATTTCAAGCCTACCCCGAGGATGAGGAGGCCGCCGACCGCGCTCATCTCCCTCAGCTGCGGATCCGTGAGGAGGCCGCTGAAGAGCGAGGCGCCCGCGGCGAGCCCGCCCTGGTACACGAGGATCACGACGATGGAGAGGAGCACGCCCCAGCCGAGCGTCGCGGCGAACGCGATCGACGTGAAACCGTCGAGCACGCTCTTGATCGCGAGCAGGCTGGCGTCGCCGGTCAGGCCGTTCTGGATCGCGCCGAGGAACGTGAGCGGTCCGACGCAGAACACGATCGTCGACGTCACGAACGCCTCGGACACGGTGCTGCTGCCGCCGCCGAAGCGCCGCTGCAGCGAATCGCCGAGGGCGACGAGCCGCTCGTCGAGACGGAGCAGCGAACCGACGACCCCGCCGACGAGGATCGCGCCGAGGATGTAGAGGAGGTTCGCGGTATCGATCGCGAACTTCGCGCCCATGGCGAGTGTGAACAGGCCGACCCCGCGCACGACGTTCTCGCGCAGCCGCTCCGGCAGGTGGTCGCCGAGCCCGGTGCCGATGAGCGCGCCCGCGAGGACGGTGGCCGCGTTGAGGACGGTGCCGGTCCAGAACACGAAGATGGCTAGTATCGCGGGGCCGATGGGTCCATCCGAGCAGCTTCGCTTTTGGGCGCACGAGCTCGCCGCGATGGCGACGACCGGTCTCGAGTTCGCGACGAACGAATACGACCGCGACCGCTTCGTTCGTGTCCGCGGGATCGCCGAGGGTCTCGCCGGGCTCGCGAGCGACGCGCGGTTCACGCCCGACCGCCCGTACCTGCCCGATCTCGGCATCGTCTCGCCGAAGACAGGCTGTTCCATCGCGGCGTTCGACGGCGACGGGCGGGTCGCGCTCATCAAACGCGCCGACAACGGACGTTGGGCGCTCCCCGGCGGCTACGCCGAGGTGGGCTCGCCTCCCGCGATGAACGCGCTCCGTGAGCTACACGAGGAGACGGGTCTCGACGCGGCGATCGAGCGCCTCGTCGGCGTGTACGACAACCGCGAGTTCGGCAGCGTGGCGGCGTACCAGTTCTATATCTGCCTTTTCCGCGCGCGGATCACCGGCGGCGCGCCGCGGCCCTCGGCCGAGACGACCGAGGTCCGCCTGGTCGACCCCGACGACCTCCCGGAGGACATGTCGGCGCTGCAGCGCGCGATGGTCGTCGGCGCGGTCGCGAACGCCCCGCTCGCGGTCTTCCAGTGACCGAGATCGTGGTGTTCGGCGCGTTCCGCACGCGCCCGGAGACCGTATCCGAGCGCTTCCCCGACGATCGGATCATCCCCATCGCCGACGAGAGCGCGCTCGCGGCCGCGGCCGCCGCGGAGGTCGCGCTGAGCGGGAACAACCCGCGTCGCGTGCAGATGCTCCTCGAGGCGACGCCGAAGCTGCGCTGGTACCACACCGTCAGCGCGGGCGTCGAGAACATGCCGCTGTCCGAGATGAGCCGGCGCGGGATCGTGCTCACCAACAACAGTGGCTCGTACGACGTGCAGATCGCCGAGCACGTGCTGATGTTCGTCTTCGCCGCGTCACGCCGGCTGCAGCTCTATCGCGACCGCCAGGTGCGCCACGAGTGGAAGGACCACGACCACCAGGAGCTGCGCGACGCGACGATCGTCGTCTACGGCATGGGCAGCATCGGTACGGAAGTGGCGCGGCTCGCGAGCGCGGTGGGTATGCGCGTCATCGGCGTCCGCCGGCGCGCCGCTCCGCAGGAGGGGGCGAGTCGGGTCGTCGCGCCCGAGGGGCTCGCCGACGTCGCCGCGGAAGCGGACTACCTCGCGATCACCGCACCGCTCACGCCTGCGACCCGCGGCGCGGTCTCGCGCGAGGTCATCGCGCGTCTGAAACCGACGGCCTGGATCGTGAATATCGCGCGTGGCGCGATCGTCGACGAGGTCGCCCTGATCGAGGCGCTCCGCGCGAGGAAGATCGCCGGCGCGGCGCTCGACGTCTTCGCGACCGAGCCGCTGCCGACCGACAGCCCGCTCTGGTCGATGGAGAACGTCATCCTGACCCCCCACACGTCGGGCGATTCGCCGCGCGTGCAGGATCGGACGCTCGACCTGTTCGCGGAGAACCTGCGCCGCTACAAGAGCGGGGAGCCTCTGCTCAATCGGGTCGACTTCGGGGCGGGGTATTAGTGAGGGTCGCCCGCGAGCGCCTGGCGTCCCGCACGGTCGGCTTCACCGAATCCGTCATCCGCGAGATGACACGGCTCAACGCGGTCCACGGCGGCATCAACCTGGCGCAGGGCTTTCCGAACTTCGCCGCGCCCGCGGAGCTGAAGGAGGCCGCCAAGCGCGCGATCGACGCCGACGTGAACCAGTACGCCATCACCTGGGGCGCGAAATCGCTGCGCGATGCGCTCGCGCGCACGTACCGCGAGCTCTACGCCACGGGGATCGACCCGGAGACGATGCTCACCGTGACCTGCGGATCGACCGAGGCGATGATCTCGACGCTGCTCGCGATCGTCGATCCGGGCGACGAGGTCGTGGTCCTCGAGCCCTTCTACGAGAACTACGGACCCGACGCCGCGATCTGCGGCGCGACGCCGGTCTTCGTGCCCATGCGCCCGCCGGACTACACGTTCGACCCCGACGAGCTGCGCCGTGCGTTCTCGGCGCGGACGAAGGCGATCATCGTGAACACCCCGAACAACCCCACGGGTCGGGTGTTCGCGCGCGCCGAGCTCGAGCTCATCGCCTCGCTCTGCCGCGAGCACGACGCCATCGCCGTGACGGACGAGATCTACGAGCACATCCTCTACGCCGGCGAGCACATCCCGATCGCCACGCTCGAGGGCATGGCCGAACGGACGGTCACGATCTCCGGCGCCAGCAAGACGTTCTCGGTGACGGGCTGGCGCGTCGGCTGGATCGTGGCGCCACCCGGGCTCACCTCCGGGATCCGCAAGGTGCACGACTTCGTCACGGTGGGCGCGCCCGCGCCCCTGCAGGAGGCGGTCGCGGTCGGGCTCGGGCTCGGTCGCGCGTACTACGAGCGGCTCGCGCGGGATTACCGCGCGCGTCGCGACCTGCTCGTCTCCGCGCTCGCGGCCGCGGGGTTCGCGCCGAACACGCCGGCGGCGCGTACTACGTGCTCTGCGATATCACGCCCTTCGGCTTCGACGACGACACCGAGTTCGCGCACTGGCTCGTCCGCGAGGTCGGCGTCGCCGGCGTGCCCGGCTCGTCCTTCTTCTCGCGCCGCGAGCTCGGACGCCATCTCATCCGCTTTACGTTCTGCAAGACGGAAGATGTCCTGTCGGAGGCTGCCGCGCGTTTGTCGCGAGCCCGCGGGCTTGTCTCGAGGCGCCGCGCTTAGACTCGCGCGGATGCTCGTCACCATCGCGATGATCGCGTACGACGAGGCGCCGAACTTGAGACCGGTCGTGGCCGAAGCGCTCGCGGCTTTGGATGCCGCCGGCGGTGACGGCGAGATCCTGCTCGTCGATGATGGAAGCACGGACGGGACCTCCGACATCGCGGACGCGATCGCGTCGAGCGAGCCACGCTTTCGTGTCGTCCACCATGGAAGGAACCGCGGTTTCTCGGGTGCCATGACGACGGCACTGCGACAAGCACGCGGCGATTGGATCTTTCTCGTACCGGCCGATGGCCAGGTGCCGCTACTCGATCTCGAACGGTTCCTTTCGGCCAGCGCCGGCGCGGACGTCGTCGTCGGCATTCGATCGTACCGGCCCGAACGCGGGCGCATGCTCCTGTCGCGGGCATTTCACGCCATCGCCAAGACGCTCTTCCCGGTCCCGCTGGAGGAGTTCAGCTCGGTGTTCCTGTTCCGGCGCGCCCTCATCGAGGCCATGGCCATCCGCTCGCGACCGCGGACAGCAGCGGTCCTTCCCGAGGTCCTGTTTCGCGCGAGCGCGCGCGGCGCACGTTTCGCGCAGCTCCGTTTCGCGGCGCGCCCCCGTCTCGGGGGAAAAGCAAAGGGCGCACGTCCGTCGATCGCGCTGGTCACGCTCCTCGAGCTCCTGCGACTCGCGCCGCTGGTGCGGCTCGATGAGCTCCGTCACGCCCGGCGCGAGGGCGGGCGCGCGGGCGTCGCCGGACTGGACCGGTAGTCAGCTCTCGTTCGCGAGAACGAGATCGAGCACATCCGCCATCGTCGCCGACTCCTGCAGCTCCTGCGCGCTCACACTCATCGCATGATCGCGCTGGAGAAGCATCAGGATGTCCAGCTGGGCGACCGAATCCCAGCGAGCGTCATCGTCGAGGCGCGTGGACTCCTGAAGGTCCGGCCAGTCCAGCTGCGCCGCCAGCTTCCGGAGAAGCTCTGCGCGTGTCACGCGTTCGGCTCCCAGCGGATGAGGTTGGCGCCCCAGGAGTAGCCAACGCCAAAGCCCGCGACGAGGAGCACGTCCCCGCGCGCAACGCGTCCGGCATCGATGACGCTCTGGAGCGCGATGGGGATCGTCGACGAAACGGTGTTCCCGCAACGGCTGTAGTGGCGGACAAACTTCTCGTCGGGGATGCGGAGCGACCCTTGGAGCGTCGCGAGCAGCATTTCGCTCGCCTGGTGCAGGATCACGAGGTCAACGTCGTCGAGCGAGATCTCCGCCGCGGCGACGACGTCGCGGATGAGCGCCGGGACCCGCTTCACGGTGAACTCGAAGATCGCCGGGCCATTCATGAAGAGGTTGGCCGCGGTGCGGGTGTTGTCGCTCTTGTCGGTCTTTTCGGCCAGGTCGGCGGTCGCGAGCGGGTGACGCATCGCGCCCGCGGGAACGATGAGATTGCCGGCGCCCGTCCCGTCGGTCCCAAGGACGAAGGGGCCGATGCTCGGCGCGGCGCGTTCCTCGGCCGTGATCAGCACCGCGCTCGCGGCGTCACCGAATAGCGTGCGGACGCTCTTGTCCAGCGGATGGATGAACTTCGAGTACGTATCGGCCATGAGGAGCAGGGCCGTTGACGCGATCCCGGCGTCGATGAGGCCGCGCACGATCGCCAGGCCGTATGGGAAGGCGGAGCAGCCCAGGTTGTAGTCGAACGCCGCGACGTTGGTGCCGAGCCCGAGCCGCTCCTGGATCAGGCATGCGGTGGTCGGCAGGAAGTGATCGGGGCTCTGGGTGCAGAAGACGAGCAGGTCGATCCTGCTTCGATCCACGTCGAGCCGTTCGAGCAGACGATCCGCGGCCCGCACCGCGAGGTCCGACGCGCACTCGGTGTCTGCGGCGATCCTGCGTTCGAGGATGCCGGTCTTCTCCAGGATCTTGTCGGCTGTCCACCCTGGATAGAGCGCCGACAGCTCCGCATTCGTGAGGCGCTCTTCAGGAAGGTAATGATCGATGCCCTGGATGACGGCGGTCCGCACGATCGTGAGTCTAGCCGCGCCAAGCGCCGAAAAAGAGAGCGAAGAGTATCTAGACGCGAAAGATGCGCAGGTCGGCGGACACGCGCGTGTCGCTCTCCACGTCTCGGACGACGGTCGTGCCGAGCACGATGGTCGCGCGATCTCCGACACGCACGCCGTTCGAGACGATCGCGCCCGGGCCGATCCACACGTCGTCGCCGATCGACACGCTCCCAGCGATGATCGCCCCCGCAACGATCAGGCAACGCTGCCCGATCTCGGCGGAGTGCGCGATGTGAACGACGTTGTCGATCTTCGTGTCGTCGCCGATCCGCGTCGGACGGCGGAACAGGGCGCGATCGATCACCGCATTTGACTGGATCTCGACGCGCCTCCCGATGACGACGGAGCCGGCGTGGACGATCGGCCTGACGCCGGTGTAGTCCGCGATCCCTTGGGAGCCGGACCGATGCTGCCGCAACGCCCGTGCTTTGAACTCGAAGCCCTCGGCGCCAAGGACCGCGCCCGCGCGGATGATCGCGCCCTCGCCGATGGACACACGCTCGAGGACGGTGACATGCGGCTCGATCACAACCCCGGCGTCGATGCGGACGTTCTTCGGCGCGACGGAGGCGTGCGGGTCGATCTGCGCGCTGGGGTGGATCTCCGTCGCGAACTCGGCCCAATAGAAGTCCGAGGACCGGGCAAGGTATTCATGCACCCGGTAGAACGCCTCCTCGGGATCGTCGGCGAGGGCGAGGCCGGCCGAGCCGATCTCCGCGGCGATGGCGGGAGCGGCGATGACGGAGAGCTGCGCGAGCCCGTGAGCGCGCTTCAGCGCCTTCGCATCGCGCGCGTACACCAATTGATCCGACGTTGCCTGGCTGAGAAGCGCGAGGTCTGAGAAACTACCGTCACGCTGGATCTGCAGACCGAGATCCCCAGGAAGCGCACTGAGCCGAGTGCTACCGAACCCGCCGCTCACGTCTGGGACGGACCGGAGTGACGAGCCAGCTGATCAGCGATCTCGCGAAAACGCGCGTGGTCTCGTTCACGATGGACATGGAGTGGGCGCCCGAGTGGGCGATCCGGGAGACCTTCGCGATCACTGACAAGTTCCACGTCCCGCTGACGCCCTTCGTGACGCATCACTCGGAGTACCTCAGGTCGCGCTTGCGTACACCCGAGGAGCGTCTCGATGTGGGCGTCCACCCGAACTTCCTGCAGCCGAGCACCCATGGCGCGACGATGGACGCGATCATCGATCACGTCGTGGCGCTCTGGCCTGAGGCGCGCAGCTACCGAGCGCACTGCTTCTACGACCACACACGCATGAATCGTGCGTTCGCCGAGCGTGGGTTCACGTACGACTCGAACCTCTGCCTCTTCCTTCAGCCGTTCTTGACGCCGTTCCGCAGTGGCACTCCGCTCCTGCGCCTTCCTGTCTTCTGGGAGGACGACTTCCACACGGCGCACAGCCTGGGTTGGTCCATCGACTCGATCCGCGAAGCACTCGAGATGCCGGGCCTCAAGATTATGAATGTCCATCCACTGATGGTCGCGCTCAACTGCCCTGATGACGGCTTCTACGAGCGCAATCGCGCGATGTACGACTGGCATGGCGATGGGTGGCAGTCCTTCCGGTTCGCTGGCCGTGGCGTGGCCACGTTCTTCGAGGACCTTCTCGACTACGTGCGCTTTGAGGGTCTGCGTGTCGTACGTCTTCACGACATCTATCGCGAAGCAGAGGCCCAGTTCCTGACCTCATTCGACGACGCGACATTCCGTGCGCCACGGCAGTCGACCTATGGCTGGAGGATCCCAGGCGAGAAGACCAAATGAGCTGAGCTCGCGTCGTGCGGCTGCGGAGCGCGCCTAGGCAGCGCGCCGGCCACGCGGCCGCGCCCCTATTCGCTGGGCAGGTCGGTGTCGAACGCCAGGGTCCGACGGAACGCCATCCACACCGCGAAGCTGTCCGGCGGCGAGGCGACCGTGCTGCTCGGCACGGCGCTGAGGTTCGAGAGCTTCGCCTGGGCCGCGTCGGCCTCGCGCTGCTTCCCGAGCGCGCGGAGCGTCTGTGGGTAGCTCGAGCGCAGCGTGAAGACGCCCTGTGCGTTGCCCATGGCGAGGCCCTTGTCGAACGCGGCGAGGGCCTCGTCGAAGCGTCCGCTCTGGTACGAGGCCTCGCCGTAGGTGAGCCAGGCCGCGGCGGTGTCCTGCGCGAGCGCTTCGGCCTTCGTCCGCTGGTAGAAGGCCTCGCGGTTACGTGATTCGGACCACTCCGGTCCCACGATCGCCTTGAGCAGCGCCTCGTCCTCAGGACGGTAGATGACCATGTAGCGGTAGCTGAAGGGCTGCCAGTTGTCCTGGATCCACCGATAGCTCAGCGGGACGAAGTTGCCCAGCATGGGATCGTTCACGTAGAAGGTGCCGAGCGCGTCGTCGTATCCGCGGATCGCCCGCCAGTGCGCGATCCGCGAAACCGAGGGGTCCTGCATCCACTGCGTGACCAGCGGCGCGAAGCCGTTCGCGACGAGCTGCTTGAGCAGGCCGTTCGTGCCGTTGTTCCGCCACATGGAGCGAAGGCCGTAGAGCTCTTTCACCCATGGGTCGACGCCCTGCGGGCCCATGCCCCGGCGGACGTCGGGGCCGCGTAGCGCAAGGCGCGCCGTCTCCTGGTCGGCGGTGATCCCGAACGTGGAGAGCGCCATCACGACCGATGCGGGTCCGCAGTTGTTGAGGGATTGCCAGAGGTGTCGCATGTCGAGCGCTGCGCTCGCCGGCGCGGCCTTCGGCTCGACGGTCTGGATCGCGACGGGCGCGGTGACCGCCGCGTCCGGTGCCTGCGCGCCGGCGGGCGCATCCGCCTGCGGCGGCGTGGAGACGGAGATCTCGGCGGCGGGCGCGGTCGCCCGCGTCGCGAGCGCCGGCGCGGCGCCGGCCGCGAGGGCCGCGACCACGAGGACCGCGGTGAGCGCGACCGCCGCGATGACGAGTGCGCGGGCCCTCATTGAAGTCCATGGTATCGCCGGGGCCCGCCGGGCGGAGCCCCCCGACGACTGCGTACCATCGGCGGATGCGGGACACCCTCACCCGCGGACGCCTCGCCGAGCACCCCCTGTGGTCGCGTGCTCTCGGCTCGGCCGACCTGCACGCCCGGACCATCCTGCCGGTGGTCGTGTCGAGCGCGGTCGAGGACCGCGAGCGGGTCCCCGAGGCCACGTGGCTCGAGCGCTTCTCGATCACCGAGCTCGTCCGGGAAGCGCGCGCCGCCGCGTCGGCGGGGATCGCCGGGTTCCTCCTCTTCGGCGTCTCCGATCGGAAGGACGAGACGGCGATGCTGGCGAGCGAGCGCGACCACGTCGTTCCACGCGCGATCCACGCGGTGAAAGAGGCCGTGCCGGACCTCGCCGTCGCGACCGACGTCTGCGTGTGCGCGTACACCGCGCACGGCCAGTGCGTGCTCTTCGGCGCGGACGGCGCCGACGCGCCCGCCACGCTCGAGCGGCTGGGTGCGATCGCGCGCGTCCATGCGGAGGCGGGTGCCGACCTGCTCATCCCGTCGGGGATGCTCGAGGGAAGCGTGCGCGCCGTTCGGGCCGCGGTCTCGGATGACGGGCACGCGGATGTGCCGGTCGCGGCGATGGCGAAGCTCGAGAGCCATCTGTACGCGCTCCATCGGCATGCCGTCTCAGCGATCCCGATCACCGAGCGTGCCGTCCCGCTCCTTCCAACGGACGACGCCGAGGCGACCCGTGCGAGGGCGGTGCGCGACGTCGCGTCGGGCGCCGACACGATTATCGTGAAGCCGGGCGCGCCCACGCTCGACATCGTCGCCCTGCTCGCCGCATCCGCGGACCGTCCGCTCATTTCGTATTTCACGTCTGACGAGCACGCCTTCCTCGTCGCCGGCTCCGAGGGGGTGACCGATCCCACGGTCGCCGAGCGCGAGCTCGTCGCGGCCGCGCGGCGCGCCGGCGCGGCGCTCGTGATCACGTACGGCGCCTTCGCGCTCGCTTCCTCCTGAGCCCCTAGAGTTCGCCGCGGTGGAGCACCGGCGAGTCACAATGGCGAACGGACTGCGCGTTCTCGTGGCGGAGATGCCCGAGACGCGATCGGTCTCGATCGCCGTCTACGTCGGGGTGGGCTCGCGTGTCGAGAGCAAGCTCGACGCCGGGACGAGCCACTTCCTCGAGCACATGGTCTTCAAGGGGACCGCAAAGCGTCCGACGGCCGCGGACATCAGCCAGGAGATCGAGAGCCGCGGGGGACTCGTGAACGCCTCGACTGACAAAGAGGTCACGGTGTTCTGGTCGCGCGTCCCCGCGCGCCACTACCTCGTCGCCCTCGACGTGATCGCGGACATGATCCGCGCGCCGATGCTGCGCCCGGACGACGTAGAGTCCGAGCGGCGCGTCGTCGTCGAGGAGCTGCGGATGTACCGCGACCAGCCGCAGGACCGCGTGCACACGCTCATCGACGAGCTCCTCTATCCGCGGCATCCGCTCGGCTGGGAGGTCGCCGGTCGCGAGCAGGTCGTCCTGGCGATGGACGCGGACGCCCTGCGCGCCTTCATGACCCGGAATTACGCGCCGGGCCGAAGCGTGGTCGCGCTCGCGGGACGTCTCGTCGCGGACGAGGCGATCGCCGCGGTCCAGGAACAGTTCGCCTTCCTGGGCGCCCGCGAGGCGCCCGCGTTCGTGCCGGCCCCGCAGGCGGGGAAGGTCCGCGCGAAGGTGGTCGGCAAGCGCGCGGAGCAGACGCATCTCTGTATCGGCTGGCGTACGGTGCCGACCGACCACCCCGACAAGTTCACCGTGGACATGCTCAACGCCGTGCTCGGCGAGGGGATGTCGAGCCGGCTCTTCCTCGAGCTGCGCGAGAAGCGCGGGCTCGCGTATGACGTCCACAGCTACGACTCGAACTACGCCGACGCCGGCCATCTCGTCGTCTACGCGGGCTTCGCCCCCGCGAAAACGGCGGAGGTCACCACAGCGGTGCTGCGCGAGGTCGCTCGCCTGCGCGACGAGGGCGTCCCCGACGCCGAGCTCGAGCGGGTCCGCGATTTCGCGAAGGGCCGGATGGAGCTCCGCCTCGAGGACACGCGCGGTGTGTCGAGCTGGCTTGCCGGTCAGGAGCTCTTCCTCGGGCGCGTCCGCACCGTCGAGGAGGTCTGCGCCATCATCGACGGCATCGGACCCGACGACATCCAGCGAGCCGCGCGAACGTACCTGCGGCCGGAGCTCGCGTATGTCGCCGCCGTCGGCCCGCGCGCCTCGATCGCCGCGGTCGCGCCGCCGGCCGCGGAGCCGGTCGCGATGGGGATCGCCTCCTGAGCACCGAGCGCACGCTCGTCGTGCTCAAGCCCGATGCGATCCAGCGCGCGATCGCGGCCGAGATCCTGGCTCGCTTCGAACGGCGCGGCCTGCGCTTCGCCGCCCTCCGTATGCTGACGGTGGACCCCACGATGGCCGCGAAGCACTACGCCGTCCACAAAGGGAAGTTCTTCTACGACGATCTCGTGAAGACGATCACCGCCTCGCCCGTGATCGCCGCGGTCCTCGAGGGACCGAACGCGATCGCCGTGGTGCGCTCGATGGTCGGCGGGACGCGCCCGCACGAGGCCGCGGAGGGCTCGATCCGCGGCGACTACGCGCTCGTCGGTCTGCGCAACCTCGTCCATGCCTCCGATGCGCCGGAGACCGCCGAGGCCGAGATCAAGCTCTGGTTTCCGGAGGGGATCATCTCGTACATCAGAGACATCGATCGTTGGATGAGCGAGGACAAGGCGCCGAGCTAGGCCGACGTCGCGGCGCGGGCGGGCGCGCGGGTCCTGTCCCGGCTCCGAGGGTCCCTCGCTCCGCGCACCCTGCCCGCCCCGCACCGTCGCGGGCGGCGCTCGCCGTGCCGGGCGGGTCCTGGGGCCCGCGCGTCGCGAGGGACCCTCATCGCCGTGCCACCCGCGCGCCCGCGCACGTCGCGACGTCGCTCACAGAGGCCGCATCGCCTTCAGGAATTCGTCGGCGAAGGAGGCGATCGGCTCGAGGAAGCCTTCCGGTTGCAGCCCGCCGGCCAGCAGCGCCGCGAAGATGACGGCGCCGATGACCCCCGCGACGGGTCGCGGCTCTGCTTTCCATGTGGTGGGGGTCGTCCCGAAAAGGAGGATCACGGCGCGCAGCTGACCGACAAGGAGCAGAAGCGTCGCGAGGACGAGGACGGTACCCGTCGTGGGTGAGAACTGGTACGCGATGAGCTCGATGAAGAACCGCCCGGGAAAGCCGACGAGCGGCGGCGCGCCGATCATGCCGAATCCGCCGATGACGAACGCGAGCGCGGCGAGCGGAGCGTGCGCCGCGCTCGGACGCTCCGCGCCCGCGCGGCGCTCGAGCGTCCCCGCCGCGAGGAGCTGCTGCGTCGCGCACGCCCCGGTGACGAGCACGCCGGCGAGCGCGCCGATGATGCCGGGCCCGGAGAGCGTGCCGATCCCCACGAGCGACGCCCCGAGGTTCGAGATCACGGAGTACACCACCAGCCGCCGAAGATCCGGCGCCCCGCTCGCGAGGAACGCGCCGCCGAGGGCGGACACGAGCCCGATCCCGTGCAGGAGGTCCTGGACCTTCACGACCTGCGCGATCTCGGGCAGGAGCCCCGAGAGCGTGAGGATCTCCGCGAACGCGACGAACGTCGCTGGCACGAGGACGCCGAAGTAGAGGCCCAGCGCGGCGGTCGGGACCTCGCCGGCGAGCAGCGCGGCGTGCGTGTGGAACGGGATCGCCGCGAGCAGGAGCGCGAAGGCGATCACGAGGATCACCGCGAGGAGAACGAACGTGGTCGCGGGTTGGTCCTTGGGGAGGCTCGCGGCGAGCGCGAGCGCCGCGATGCCCATACAGCCGCCAAGCGCGACGAACGCGAAGTGGCGCGTCGCGGCCTCGACGCTCCGGTTCCGCTGGACCTGGAACGTGAATGAGCCGACCGGCACCAGGAGTCCGAGCACGAGCACGCCGCAGATCGCGAGGGCAGCGGTGAGCGTGACGACGCCGAGGGCGGTCGCGCCGACGGCGAGCGCGGTCGGAAAGAAGTTGTACGCCGGCTCCTCGGCGACGACGTAGAGCACGAGGACGAAGAGCGTCGCGAGCATGACGAGCGCCGCAAGGCGCCCGAGGGCCCCCAGGCGCAGCTCGAGGTCGAGCAGGGATCCGGTGCTGTCGGGGGCGGTGAGCCCGACGAGGACGAACGCGATCGCGATCGCGAGGAGCGAGAAGGGCCCGACGAGCGTGAGGCGCTTGCGGAACGCGAAGGAGACGCAGGCAGCGGCAGCGAGGACGAGGGGGCCGGCGGCGACGATCACGCTTCGCGCACCGCGCGCTCGTTGACGATCAGGAATGCGCCGGTCAGCGCGATCACGACCTCGAGCCAGGCGAGGAGGACGCTGAGAGCGAGCTGCGGCGCGGCGACCAAGCGCACGAGGAGCTCCACGCCGGTCACCATGAGGAGCGCGCCGAGCGAGCCACGGACCGCGCTCCGCGCGGTGACGAGGATCGCGAGCCCCGATGCGAGGAGCCAGAACGCAGCGACCTGTGCGGTCACGCCGCCCGGATCGTCGCCGACCAGGGAGACGGCGATGCTCTCGGTCGTGGCGGTCCGCAGCGAGGCGAAGATGGCCGCGGTCGCCACGGCCGCGAAGATCGTCGCGAGCCACAGGCGCCAGCCGGGATCCTCGCCGAACGCGTTGTCCCGCGCGGCCACGTACAGGATCCCACACGCGACGAGGGCACCGCATCCCTCGAGGGCGACCTGCGGCGCCGAGAGCTGTCCCACGCCGAGGACGTTCGCCGCGAGGGAGACGCCGAGTAGCGCGACCGCCGAGTAGCGGAGCTGTCGCGAGCCGTTCGCCGCGAGCGTCGCGAGCGCGACGATCCCGAGCGGGATCACGGGCGTGCGGACCAGATGAGCAGCGCGACGATGAGGACGGTCGCGAGCCAGACGCCGGCGTGGCGCTCGAAGAGCGCGAAGCCGCGCGAGGTCACCGTGACCGCCCGCTCCAGCGAGCGGAACGCGCCGATGCCCGCCGGGACGGGATCGGCCGCCCAGACGAATCTCTGGAGCGGCGTCGCGAGCGGGCTCACATCCGGCAGCAGCGGCCGTACGGTGCGTGCGACGACCACGAGCAGCGTCGCGACGACCGCCACGACGAACGCCGCGGGCGCGCCTTCAGCGATCACGCCGAGCGGTCGACCGAGGGGACCGGCCAGCGCATCGGTCACCGGGACGAGAAGAAGGAGGGCGAGGAGCGCCGTCGCGCCGAACGCGGCGAGCGCCGCGGTGATGTCGAGATCGAGCGGTGCCTCGCTGAGGTTGAGGCGGCGAGCGATCTGAACGAGCTCGAGCGTAAGGACGACCGCGAGGACGACGATCGCGCCCGCCGACGCCACGACGTCCGCCGCGCCGATCGTCCCGATCCCCATGACCAGCACGCCGGCCACGGTCTGTGCCGCGCCGACCACGATCGCGAGGTAGGAGCGATGCGGCGGCATCCATACGCTCTCGGCGATCGCGCTGGCGGCCGCCGCCGCCACCACGAAGAGCGCCGCCGCGAGCGCGAGCGGCGTGCCGATCGCAAAGCCGACCCAGAGCGTGGCGAGCGTCACGTCGTGACGCGCGACCTCCCATTGCTCCGGCAGGGCGAGGGAGACCGCCGCGGCGTAGAGCACCGTGAGCAGGGACGCGACGACCACGAGGTGGCTCCAGCGGAGCTCCGCGTACGCGAGGAGCAGCGTGACGGCGATCGCGCTGACGACGATGGCCCGTAGCGATGGGCGTCGTCGTCGCCAGATGCGGATGACGAGGACCGCGGCGATGAGCACGACGAGACCGGCACGGGCCTCGGGAGTCGTCGTCGGCAGCGGTAGCGACGGCAGGTCGATCCGCGTGATGCCGAGGAGCCGCAGCAGCACGAGCGAGGCGGCGATCCCGACGGGCGCCGCGAGCAGACCGCGCAGAGGCTCGCGCTCCGCGGCGCGGGTCCGTGCGCGCTCGTAGCGCCAGGGAACGAACGGGTAGAGGCCGGCGACGAGCGCCGCGCCCGCGGTCGCGGCGAGGATCGCGCCGGGACTCACCGCGTTCGGCGCGACGCGCGCGAGGTCGAGCGACGCCCCGCCCTGTCGCGCCACGAGGAGCGCGGCCACGACGAAGAGCTGCAGGCCGACCGCGAAGTACGCGCCGAGCCGCATCGCCGACTGTGGCGGCGCGACGACGAGGGTGGCGAAGGCGGTGAGCGCGGCGAGCACAGCGAGGACGACGATCGCTGCGACGAGGTCGACCGTGACCGCGAGCGCGATGAAGACGAAGCCGATGCCGAGCACGAGCGGCTGCAGGACGCGGTGCGATGCCGCGGAGCGCGCGCTCGCGAAGAGGCCCGCGGCCGTGTACGCGACGCCGAGCGCGACGCCGATCGCGCCGATTCCGTCCAGTCGATACGACGCTTGGATGGTCGGCCCTCCCGCGGCCGACCATTCCCAGAGCGCGCGGCCGGCGGCGAGCGTCGGGTCGAGGAACGGATAGAACAGGAGTGGGGCCACCGCGCCGATCGCTGCGGCCGCCGTCGCTGCGGGAACGCGCCAGGCGTCTGTCGCGCGCCGCGATGCGACGAGCAAAGCGACGAGCGCGAGCGCGGTCGCGGAGATGAACAGCGGGAATTCCGCCCTGAGCAACACGACGCGTTAAGGTAGCCGATGGTGGATCTCAAACTCCTCCCTCAGCAGCAGCTGAAGGTCACACCAAAACAGATCGCGGCGAACTACATCCTTCAGCTCTCGTCGCTCGAGCTTCAGGACGTCATCAACCAGGAGCTCCAGGAGAATCCCGCGCTCGACCTCGACGAGGTGCAGGTGTGCCCGCTGTGCGGCCAGCCCCTCGCCGGACGCGTCTGCCTCAACTGTTTCGGCATCGGGAACCGGCCATACGAGAAGACCGACGACGTCGAGACCGAGCCGCTCGAGGGGACGAGCCTCACACAGCGTGACGAGGAGGAGGACGAGCTCGATCCGATCGTCCGCGCGGAGGCGGAGCAGACGCTCGCGGAGTACCTCTCGTGGAACGTCCGGGTCCTGCTGCCCACGCGGCTCCACCCCGTGGCCGAGTACCTCATCGGGAACCTCAACGACAATGGCTACCTCGACATCTCGCTCGAAGAGGCCGCGAAGGCGACGAAGACGTCGCTCGCCGATGCGTCCGAGGCGCTCAAGACGATCCAGGGGATCGAGCCGTGGGGCATCGGCGCACGCGACACGCGCGAATGCCTCCTGATCCAGATGGAACACCTCGCGGAGATCGGCGAGGAGGTCCCGCCGCACGCCCGTGCGATCGTCGCCGATCACTTCCGCGAGCTGGGCGAGCACAAGTTCGGGGACATCGCACAGGCGCTGCGCCTCACGCGCGAGGAAGTCCAGGCGGCGTGGGACTACATCAAGGAGAACCTCAACCCCTTCCCGGCGCACGCGTTCGCGGCCGGGCCGGACGGGACGAGCATCGGCGGACGCCAGGTCGCGCTCAGGCCGGACGTCATCATCTTCAAGAACGAGCAGGCCGACTTCGAGGTCGACGTCATCGAGTCACGCCGCTTCTCACTTCGCGTGAACCCGGTGTACCGCCAGCTCGTCGGCCAGTTACAGGCCGCCCGCAGCGCGGGGCAGCAGGCGCTCGCGATGAGCGACGACGAGCGCACGCACATCCGCCAGTACGTGACGCGCGCGAAGTTCTTCATCGACAACATCAACCAGCGCCGGCAGACGATCGCTCGGATCACAGAGGTCATCGTGGAATGTCAGCGTGACTTCCTCGAGCGCGGCGTTCAGTCGTTGCGACCGCTCACCCGCGCCGAGGTGGGGGAGCGCATCGGGATGCACGAATCCACCGTCAGCCGCGCCACGGCCGGGAAGTACGTTCTACTCCCCGGAGGCCAGGTGATCCCTTTCTCGATGTTCTTCACCGCGTCGCTCGGCACGAAAGACGTGATCAAGAACATCATCGACGCCGAGGATCGCTCGCGGCCGTATTCGGATCAGGAGATCGTCGAGAAGCTGCGCGGCGAGCACGGGATCATCCTGGCCCGCCGGACCGTCGCGAAGTATCGCGAGGAGCTACAGATCCTCCCCGCGCGGCTGCGGAAGCGCTAGGCTCGGACGGGTCGTCGCTTCGGCGAGTTCGGCTTCGGCGGCGGCGCTCCCAGGACCTTCGCGATCTCGTCCACGGCGCTCGCCTCGACGTGGTAGCCGAACGAGGTGCGGCGCACCCCAGGGAGATCCTTTCCGCGCAGCGCGTCGCGGAGCGCGTGCTCGCGCCAGCCGATCTTCGTCGCGAGCTCCGCGGTCGTCAGCCAATCGCGGTCCTTGCTCTTCTGCTTCTCGGACGCTTCCGCCTTGGGCGCTGACTTCGACGCTTTCTGGGGTGGCATGCCGCTGACGATATAGGTATTTGCGAGCCGAGCGGGGCTTGACCTAGACTGCCCTCGAAGCGCTGCGGCCCCCTCCGTCGGGGCGGGCGCTTAGTTCTTATCCGGCAGAGGGGTCTTCTTTCTTTTGGACGCTTCACCTCTTCTTTGGGTCGTGCCCTTTTCCGGCCTCGTGGCCGTCGTCGTCGCCGCCTATTTCGCGTACGACGTCCTCAATTCGCCCACGGGCACACCGCAGATGCAGGAGGTCGCCGGCGCGATCTACGAGGCGGCCGTCGCCTTCATCCAGCGCCAGTACCGCACGATCTTCCTGCTCGCGATCGGCGGCATGGTGCTCATCGCGGTCGTCATCTATCTCTTCGAATCGGCGCCCGGAGTGTCGAAAGAGGAGCTCGCGATCAGGACCGCGATCGCCTTCTTCGTGGGCGCGATCTGCTCGATGGCCTCGGGCATCGTCGGCATGTTCGTCGCGGTGAAGTCGAACCTCCGCACCGCCGCGGCGGCGCAGCACAGCGTCGCGGACGCGCTCCGGATCGCGCTGCGCGGCGGCGCCGTCTCGGGCATCCTCGTCGTCGGGCTCTCGCTCATCGGTGTCTTCGGCATGTTCATCGCCTACGGTGGGTTCGCGAATCCGGATCAGGCGCCCTTCACGATCGTCGGCTTCGGCTTCGGCGCGTCGTTCGTCGCGCTGTTCGCGCAGCTCGGCGGCGGCATCTACACGAAGGCCGCGGACCTCGGCGCCGACCTTGTCGGCAAGGTCGAGGCGGGCATCCCCGAGGACGACCCGCGCAACGCGGCCGTCATCGCCGACCTCGTGGGCGACAACGTCGGCGACTGCGCCGGCCGTGGCGCGGACCTCTTCGAATCGACCGCGGCCGAGAACATCGGCGCCATGATCCTCGGCGTCGCCATCTACACGGTGACGCACAACGTGGCGTGGATCGTCTTCCCGCTCGTCGTCCGTGGTTTCGGCCTCATCGCGAGCGTCATCGGGATCTTCACCGTCCGCGGCAGCGACCGCCGGAGCCCGATGACCTCGCTGAACACCGGCTACTACATCACCGTTGGGCTCTCGATCGCGGGCATGTTCTTCGTGACGAACGCGATGCTGAACGAGAGGGGCGGGGGCTATTGGTTCTTCTACGCCGGCGTCGTCGGGATCCTCACGAGCCTCGCGTTCGTCTTCATCACCCAGTACTACACGTCCGGCTCGTGGCGTCCCGTCAAGGAGATCGCCGAGGCGGCGAAGACCGGTCCGGCGACCACGATCATCTCGGGCGTCGCCGTCGGCTTCGAGACGACGGCCTCCTCCGCGATCGCCATCGCGATCGCGCTGTTCCTCTCCCACTTCCTCGGCGAGCAGTGGGGCGCCGCGACCGGGCTGCCGCACGGCGGCATCTACGGGACGGCGGTCGCGACGATGGGCATGCTCATGAGCGCGGCCTTCATCCTCGCGATGGACACCTTCGGCCCGATCACCGACAACGCGGGCGGCGTCGCCTCAATGGCCCGCGCCAGCGAGGAGACGCGCGAGCGCACCGACCGCCTGGACGCCGTCGGCAACACGACGAAGGCGCTCACCAAGGGCTACGCGGTCGGCTCGGCCGCGCTCGCCGCGTTCCTGCTCTTCTCCGCGTACCTCGACAAGGTCACCGACCTGCGCAGGGCCGCGGGGATCACCCCCGCCGACTTCCACGTCGTCGACCTCGCCAAGGTCGACGTGTTCCTCGGCGGCTTCCTCGGCGCGATGCTCGTGTACCTCTTCAGCTCGCTGGCGATCCGCGCCGTCGGCCGCGCGGGCGGGGCGATCATCCAGGAGGTCCGCACGCAGTTCCGCGAGCATCCCGGGATCATGGCCGGCACGGAGCGGCCGAACTACGCCCGGGTCGTGGACATCACGACCGCGTCGGCCCTCCGGAACATGATCGCGCCAGGCCTGCTCGCGGTGCTCGCGCCGATCGCCGTCGGCGTCTTGCTGAAGGCTGAGGCGGAGGCCGCGATGCTCATGGTCGGCACGATGGCGGGCGTGATCCTGGCCACCGTGCTGAACAACGGCGGCGGCGCCTGGGACAACGCGAAGAAGTACATCGAGTCCGGCGAGCTGAAGGACGAGAAGGGCCAGGTCATAGGCAAAGGCACGCCGGCGCACGCCGCGGCCGTCGTCGGCGACACCGTCGGCGATCCGTTCAAGGACACCGCCGGACCGAGCCTGCACGTCCTCATCAAGCTCCTGTCCACGATCACGCTCGTCCTCGCGCCTCTCTTCATCTAGCGCGCCTCGCTACCCTCAGGGCATGCGGATCCCGGCCGCGGCGGCGCTCGCCATCCTCGCGGCGTGCACTGCACCCGCCGCCGTCCCTTCCCTCTCGCCCTCGCCTTCGTCGGCGGCCTCGCCCTCGTCCGCGAGCCCCGCGACGCCGATCGTCGTGACGGGCGATCTCGCGCGCTCGCTACGTCCGCTGGTCCCGGCCTGGCGGCCGGACCGGCAGACGCTCATCGTCGCGCGGTCGACCGGCGCGGGTGCCACGACGCTCGACGCGATCGCGCTCGATCCCGTCGGCCCCGCCACGCCGCTCGTCACGTTCGGTCCCAGCGCCGGCTGGCAGCTCCGCTCCGACGGCAGCCTCCTGGCGGTCGCGCTCCAGACCGCCGCCGACAGCGGCCGTATCGCGATGCTGGACCTCCGCGCGGGTACCGCGCGCTGGGTCACGGACGACGAGCCCGGCGTGTGGCATCGCTGGCCGGTGTGGTCGCCCGACGGATCGCTGATCTTCTACTCCGCGGCGAAGGCCGGCACGACCGACCTCGGCATCGTGCGCTTCTCGATCAACGGCTCGGGCAAAGGGCCGATCCACGGTCCCGATGGGAATGGCCGCGAGCTCATCGCGTTCACCCCCGACGGCGCGGCCCTGGTGTGGAGCGCGGTCCGCGCCGGCGGCTCGACCGCCGTCCTGGACCTCGCGACCGGACGCGACCGGGTCTTCGACGACACGACCGCGAGCACGGCCCTCTCGTTCCGCGCGCCTCGCCCGCGCGCGCTCGTCCTCGTGGGCGGCTGCTGCGCCGGGCGTCCGGGTGGCTCGCTCTTCCTGTGGGACGACCTCGACAACTCAAGACGTCCGCTTGTCGGGATCGACAGCGCGCCCCCCGCGGCGATCGGCGGCGCCGACTGGAGCCCGGATGGGCGGCTGGTGGTCGCGACCCTCTACGACCGCTCGACGCCGGCGGACAGCTCGGGGCGGCTCGTGTACTTCGACCCGGCCGACCCGGGCGGCCGCACCGCGATCTCCGGCACCGCCGGTGCGCAGGCAGTCGTCTGGCCGCGCTCGGGGATCGTGTACACCCGCATGACCGCGGACCGGTCGACCGAATTCGTGCAGCTCGCGCGCGACCTCGGCGCCTCGACCGTGATCGCGCGCGTCGCCGAGCCGATCGTCGCGCGCATCCTGGTGGTCGCGCCGTGAAGGCGGTGGACCTCAACAGCGACCTTGGCGAGGGCGCGGGGACGGACCTGGCGATCATGCCGTTCGTCACCAGCGCGAACATCGCCTGCGGCGAGCACGCCGGGAACGACAACACGATGCGCGCGACCGTCGAGCTCGCGCTCAAGCATCACGTCGCGATCGGTGCCCACCCGGGCTATCCGGACCGCGCGCGCTTTGGGCGCGTCGCCCTCGAGATGCCCGCGAGCGAGCTCATCGAGTCGGTCCGACGGCAGGTCGACGCCCTCGGAGGCATCGCCGCCCGTCTCGGCGCGCGCCTCTCGCACGTGAAGGCGCATGGCGCCCTGTACAACCAGGCGGAGCGTGATGTGGGGATCGCCCGGAGCATCCTGCTGGGGATCCAGCGCTCCGCCGCCGGACGCGAGCTCGTCGTGTTCGCGCCGCCCAAGTCCGCCCTGTGGCGCGAGACGAAGGCGTTCGGGCTGCGCGTAGCACGCGAGGGCTTCGTCGATCGCGCGTACGAGCCGGACGGCACGCTGCGCCCGCGCGCGTTGCGCGATGCCCTCGTGACCGAGCCGGAGCTGGCCGCGGCACAGGCGCTGTCGCTCGTACGGACCGGGCGCGTGACGGCGAGCGACGGGTCCGCGATCGCACTCGAGGTCGACACGCTCTGCGTGCACGGCGACACCCCCGGCGCCGCCGACATCGCGAAGGCGGTGCGCGAGGCGCTGAACGACGCGAAGATCAAGGTGGTCGCATTCCGACCCTGAGCCACCCGCGGGTCCGTCCATTCGGCGAACGCGCGCTGCTCGTCGAGCTGGGCGACACCATCGACGAGCGCCTCGCCGCGCGGTGCCGGGGGCTCGCCGATGTGTGGGAGGCCGAGCGGCTCGGCGTCGCCGTCCCGGCCTACGCGTCGGTGCTTCTGCGTTTCGATCCGCTGGCGCTTGCTCCCGCGGATGCGGAGCGCGAGGCGATGCGGCTCGCGCTGAGCGCCCGCGCGGCGCCAGCCGGGACCCCACGGCTCGTCGAGATACCCACCACGTACGACGGCCCCGACCTCGCGGACACCGCCTCGCGGTCCGGCTTGAGCGTCCCCGAGCTCGTCGTGGCGCACGCCGGGCGCGAGTACCGCGCGTTCTTCCTCGGCTTCATGCCGGGCTTCGCGTACTGCGGGACGCTCGACGTGCGCATCGTCGCGCCGCGTCTCGAGCGTCCGCGGGAGCGCGTCCCGGCGGGCTCGGTCGCTATCGCCGACGCGCAGACCGGGATCTATCCGCTCGACTCGCCCGGCGGCTGGCGGCTCATCGGTCGCACGGAGGTGCGCTGTTTCGACCCCGAGCGCGACCCGCCCGTGCTGATCCGCGCCGGCGATCGCGTGCGCTTCCTCGCGCGATGATCCGCATCCTCGCGAGCGGCGCCCGCGCGACGATCCAGGACCCGGGCCGCTTCGCGCATCTGCGGGATGGGATCCCCACGTCGGGGCCGATGGACCCGTTCGCGTTCGGCGCGGCCAACGCGCTTGTCGGGAATGCGCTCGCTGCGGCCGCCCTAGAGATCGTCGGCCTCCCGTTCAGCTTCGTATGCGAAGACCGTCGGCTCGTCGTGGCGACCGGCCGTGACGTCGCGCTGCGCGGGCGCGACGACATCGCCGGCTGGACCGCCGCCTTCGCGCGCCCGGGCGAGACGTACACGGTGATCGGGGGCGCGGGCGCGCGCTTCGCGTACCTCGCGATCTCCGGCGGCATCACCGCGCCGCCCGTCCTCGGCTCGCGCGCGGCTTACCTTCCGGCGGGCATCGGCCGCGCGCTCCGGGTCGGCGACGCGCTGCCGCTCGGAACGGCGCGGGTCGATCCCGACCGCGCCGGCGTGTCGCTCGCACCGCCGGACCTCGGGGCCTCGGTCCGGACGATCCCCGGTCCGCATCTGGATCGCTTCGACGAGGACGCGGTCGCGGCGTTCTTCGATGCCGCGTTCCGGGTGGAGGCGGCGAGCGATCGGATGGGCACGCGTCTGGCCGGTCCCCCGGTCACCGCGAAGGGCGGCGAGATCCTCACGAGCGGGATCGTCGCCGGTGCGGTGCAGGTCCCCTCGGGCGGCGCGCCGATCGTCCTGCTCGCCGACCATCAGACGACCGGCGGGTATCCGGTCATCGCGACCGTGATCGCCGCGGACCTCGGGCGCGTGGCTCAGCGTCTTCCCGGCGAAGTCCTCCGCTTTGCGCGCGTCGACCGGGAGCGCGCGCTCGCCGCGCTACGCGCCGATCGCGAGCTGCTCGCCGCGATCGCCTGACGGAGCGCGACGAGCTCGAGCGCCGCGTCCATGAACTCGGCGCCCTTGTTGCCCGCGGCCCCGCCCGCGCGCTCCCAGGCCTGCTCCGCGGTATCGCAGGTGAGCACGCCGAACGGGATCGCCACCTCACTGCTCACGGCCAGCTCCGCGAGGGCCCGCGCGACCGCATGGGCGAGGACCTCGAAATGCGGCGTCTCGCCCCGCAGGAGGCAGCCGATAGGAACGACCGCGTCGTAACGGCCGGTCCCGGCGAGCGTTGCCACCGCCGGAGCAAGCTCGAAGGAGCCAGGGACCTCGAAGCGGTCAACGCTCGCGCCGGTGGCCCGCGCGCGCTCCAGAGCGCCTTCTTCGAGGGCCCGGGTGATGTCGTCGTTCCACCTCGCGCGCACGATTGCAACGCGACTGCCACTTACCTTCGTTATCCCCCGTGGAGAGGACTTCCCCGTGCGAGGCACTTGGCGCAATCTAGCCCACGGATGGCGCAAGGAATGACCGCGCGATGAACGAGCCCGTCGACCCGCGTCTCGTCGCGCTTGGCCTGGTGCCGCCGCCGGCGACCGAGCAGAGGCCGAGGGAACAGCACCCGACGCCTCCGCCGCCCGCGGCGCCCAGGTCCGCGCCGGCGCCGCGAGGTGCGACGCAGAAGCGCGTGCCCGGTCCGCTCGATCGATTCCTCCCGCCCTCGTACTGGGAAGCCGCAGCCAGTGCGGAAGCCCCGCCGCCCGAGCGAACAGTGGCGGCTCCCTCCCGGCAGTCCGGACCGCTCGATGCCTTCCTCAATCGGTCGCAGGCGGTAGCGGCGCCCCTGCCCCCGGCACCGCCGGCGCGACCGGTGCCACCACCGTTCGTCGCAGCGCCGCCGCCCTTCGTCGCGCCGCCGCCGCCGGCAACGTCGCCGTGGCCACAGCGCGATGTGGCACCACCGGCGCCGTCTGTATCGCCGCAGGTCGTGCCACCGCCCGCGGCGCCGCCCGCGCCACCGTCCGCGCCGCTGCTGGCGCCCCGGGGCGAGCCGATCCGCGAAGCCCCGCCGCCGCTGCCGCCGCTCGCCGCGGCGATGCCGCGAGAGGCGCCGATCACGCTGTCCGCCGGCGCGATCGCCGCGGCGCAGACCGCGCCGACCAAGGCCGACAAGGCCGCGGCCAAGGCGGAAGCGCGGGCGGCCGCCCAGGCGGCGAAGGCGGAGACCAAGGCCGCCGCCGAGTTCGCGAAGGCGGCGAAGGCCGCGGCGAAGGGCGGGAGCCTGGCACAAGCGCCCGCGCTGCAGATCCCGCAGGTGCGCGCGAAGCCAAGGGTCGTCGTGCCCGTCGCGCCGGCGCTCCCGCCGAGCCACGTGCTCTTGCGCGGTCCGATCGCGATGGGCCTCACCGAAAGGAAGCAGGAGCTCACGCTCGAGCAGCTCGGTTTCCGCATCAACACCAAGATCCCCCTCGATGTCGCGTGGACGGAGGTCAAGGAGATCAAGCCGCGGCGCGGTCGCGTCACGATCCGCGCGCGGAACCAGTGGATCGTCTTTGGCGTCCCGGTCGAAGGCGTCGTCGAGCCGACGCTCGCCGGTCCGCTCGTGCGCGTGATCGAAGAGGCGAAGACCGGGGACCTCGATCTCTCGGGCAGCGCCTTCCTCGACCTACAGCGGTCGACCGACGCCCTCGAGAACCACTTCCACGACGAGGACGACCCCATCATTCCCGCGATCGTCGCGCTCGTGTTCCTGCTCTCCGGCGCGGCGGTCGCGGCGCTTCTGCCTGAGGCGCTCGTGCTGTCGACGCGGTCCGCGGTCGCGCCGGATCAGTTCCTCGTCGACTCGCGTCTGGCGTCGATCGACCCGCGCATCCTCGTCGCGGCGTTCTCACTGGCCGCGATGCTCGCCGCGGGCGTCGTCCGTATCGCCATGGGCCAGACGGGCGGGATCTGGGCTCGCGGGACCCTCCGCGGCTGGCATCCCGATCGATTCGGCAGGACCGGGCATCTCGCCCGCGCCGGGCTCGCGCGCATCGTGCTCTCACCCGCGGTCGCGGCGGGCCTCCTGCTCGCCGCGTTCCTGCTGTCGCTCCCGAGCGCTCGCGAGGAGACGATCATCGACCAGTTCGGCATACGACTGAACAAGGAGCTGCCGTTCTTCGACGAGACGCGCGGCTGGAGCGAAGTGACCGACATCTCGACCGTGCCCGCTCCCGTGAACCAGCATCCCGAAGGCTTCGCCGTCGTCTTCCGCTTCGAGAACAAGTCGACCGTCACGACGCTCGGCCACGACCTCCGGGGCGGCACCGACAAGCAGCTGCAAAGGCGCGCCACCGAGTGGCGCGACGCCGCGCACTAACCGTCTCCTCGCCGCGCGGCTGCGGGTCCTGTCCCGGCCGCGGGTCCTGGCCCCGGCTCAGGGGATCTCTCGCTCCGCGCACCGTCCCCGTCCCTGAACGGGTCCGAAGAGCACCACCGTCCGGGACGGGTCCCCGGGGAACCCGCGCGTCGCGAGAGATCCCCTTCGCCGTGTCACCCGCGGCCGCCCGGATCCCGGCGCGGTCGAGGCGCGCCTACTCGTCGTCGGAGACGACGGAGAGAAGGTGTCCGAGCTTGGTCCGCTTCGTGGCGAGATAACCGCGGTTCGTCGCGCGTGCTTCGACCTCGATCGGCACGCGCTCGACGACCTCTAGGCCCGGATACAGGGACACGAGCTTGTGCGGGTTGTTCGTGAGGATGCGCGCCTTGCGCACGCCGAGATCCAGGAGGATCTGCACACCGATCCCATATTCCCGTTGGTCAGGCTTGAAGCCGAGCTTCTCATTGGCCTCGACCGTGTCCAGTCCTTGATCCTGCAGCGCGTAGGCTCGCAGCTTGTTCATCAGCCCGATGCCGCGGCCCTCCTGTCGCAAATAGAGGAAGACGCCCCGGCCTTCCTTCGCGATCCGGGCGAGGGCGGCCTCCAGCTGTTCGCGGCAGTCGCAGCGTTGCGAACCGAACACGTGACCGGTAAGGCACTCGGAGTCGACGCGCACGAGCACGGATTCGCCGTTCGCCACGTCACCCATCGTGAGCGCGACGTGCTCGGCCTCGGTGTTGCCGAACCGGGCGCGGTAGCCGTGGACGACGAACTCGCCGTACTCGGTCGGCAGCTTCGCGGTCGCGACGCGTTCCACGAGCTTCTCGCGGGCCATGCGGTACGCGATGAGCTCCTTGACCGTGATGACGCGGAGCCCATGCCGCTTGGCGAACCGCTTCAGCTCCGGCAGGCGCGCCATGGAGCCGTCGGGATTGGTGATCTCGCAGATGACGCCGACCGGCTGAAGGCCCGCGAGCCGGCAGAGGTCCACCGCCGCCTCGGTCTGGCCCGCGCGGACGAGCACGCCGCCCTCGCGCGCGCGCAGGGGGAAGATGTGGCCGGGCTTGACGAGATCGGCCGGCCGGCTCTTCGGGTCGGCGAGGAGCTTGATCGTCCGCGCCCGGTCGGCCGCGCTGATGCCGGTCGTGACGCCCTCGCGCGCGTCGACGCTCACCGTGAACGCGGTCCCGAGCCGCGCCTCGTTGCGCGCGACCATCTGCGGAAGATCGAGCTGCTCGAGGCGCTCGGCCGTCATCGGGACGCAGATGACGCCGCTCGCGTACTTGCGGATGAACGCGACGTCGTCGGCGTCGGTGAGCTCCGCGGCGAGCGTGAGGTCGCCCTCGTTCTCCCGGTCCTCGTCGTCGACGACGATGACCATCCGTCCCGCGCGGATGTCCGCGATGGCCTCGTCGACGGTCGCGAACGGCGGTCTCGGGACGACGACGTGGGGTCGCGCGGGCACGACGCGGGCAGCTCTGGCCATCACCGAAAGTCTATGTCAGGGCTTCACCAAAATTCGCTGCACGTACTTCGCGATCACGTCCGTCTCGAGGTTCACGGCGTCACCCGGACGGAGCGCGCCGAGCGTCGTGCGTGACGCCGTGTGCGGGATCAGCGCGACCTCGAAATAGGTCTTGCCGAGCGCCGCGATGGTCAGGCTGACGCCATCGAGCGTGATGAAGCCCTTGACGACGACGTAGCGCGCGTGCGCGCTCGGTAGGGCGAAGCGCAGCCGCGCGCCCTCACCCTCGTCCTTGCGGGCGACGAGCTTGGTCGTGCCGTCGACGTGTCCTTGCACGAGGTGCCCGCCGAGCGCGGTCGTGGGCGTGGCCGCACGCTCGAGGTTCAGCTTCGTGCCGCGCGTCGCGCCCGCGAGCGTCGTGCGCGCGAGGGTCTCGGGGACGACGTCGACGACGAAGCCGCGATCGTCGCGCTGCACGACCGTGAGGCAGGCCCCGGCGACGTTCACGCTGTCGTCGATCGCGAGCCGCTCGAGCACACGCCGGCAGGCGATCTCGAGCCGCGCGCCCGAGGCGGTCGGCGCGACGTGGCGGAGGGTGCCGATCTCCTCGACGATGCCGGTGAACATCTAGACGATCGAACCCTCGAGCGCGATGTCGTCGCCGAGCTTGCGGACTCGCAGATCGCGCAGCGCGTTCGGCGAGCCGACGCCGGCGAGTGCCGGCGGCCCGTCGCCTCCGGCCAGCGGCGACACCAGAAGCAGCAGCCGGTCGGCGAAGCCGCCCCGCACGAGCGAGCCGGCGATGCGGGGCCCGCCCTCGGAGAGCACGGTGTTGACGCCGTGCTCGCCGAGCCAGCGGAGGGCCGCGCCGAGGTCCAGGCCGCCGTCCGCCCGGGGAAGGGTCGCGAGGAGCACGCCGGCGTCACGCAGCCGGTTCGTCCGTCGCACTTCGGCGTCCCGCGCGACGAAGATCACGGTCCGTTGCGGATCGGCAGCCCGCACGATCTTCGCGTGCGGCGGCGTCCGCGCCTCCGTGTCGAGGATGACGCGGAGCGGATCGCGGCCCTTCACCTCGCGGACGGTGAGCGCGGGATCGTCCGCGAGGATCGTGCCGATGCCGACGATGACCGCGTCCGACCGGTCGCGCAGGCGATGGACCTCGCGGAGCGCGCGTTTCCCCGACAGGTAGCGGCGGCCCGGGACCGCCACACGGCCGTCGAGGGTCGTCGCGAGCTTCAGCAGGACGAACGGCCGGCCTCGCGTCACGCGCGAGATGAATCCTTCGTTCAGCCGCATGGCCTCTTCCCTCAGGAGACCCTCTTCGATCGCGATCCCGGCGTCGCGCAGCGCGCGAAAGCCCCTGCCGTTCGTCCGCGGATCGGGATCCTTCATCGCCGCGACGACGCGCGCGATGCCCGCCTGCTTCACCGCGTCGACGCACGGGGGCGTCCGCCCGGTGTGCGCGCAGGGCTCGAGGTTCGTGTACAGGGTCGCGCCCCGTGCCGCGGCGCCGGCCCTGCGGAGCGCGTTCACCTCGGCGTGCGGCTCGCCCGCGGCATGGTGATAGCCCTCGCCCACGACGCGGTCGTCCTGCACGACGACGGTGCCGACGAGCGGGTTCGGGCTGGTGCGACCTGCCGCCCGCCCGGCGAGGCGGAGCGCGCGGCGCATGTGGCGGACGTCGTCGGCCATGTCCGATAGTCTGCGACCTCGTGGCGCCGGTCCCGAGCGACATCGCGTCGCGACTCCCCGCCGGCCTCGTGGCGCGCATGGCGGACGACGCGGACCTCGAGCGCATGGTCGAGTTCGAGAACCGGTTCGCGAACGCGGCCCGCTGGGAGTCGCCAGCGGGCGTGCGGGCGTTCTTCCGGACCAATCCGCAGCCGGACCGTCTCGCCATCGTGGTGGAGCGCCACGGCGAGATCGTCGGCCAGGGGACCGTGAGCGATGGCGGGATGTGGGCATCCCCCGACGGCAGCTGGCGCGGCGGGATCCGCGTGGCGCCCGAGTGGCGCGGGCACGGCATCGCGAAGGCGCTCCTCGCGCTCCTCGAGGAGCACGCGCGGGGTCGCGGCGCCAAGCGCTTCATGACGTCGATCCGCGGCAACGAGCCGGAGGGGCTCGCGTTCGCGACGGCCCAGGGCTATGCGGAGTTCCATCGCCGGTTCGACGCGTACATCGATGTGGCGACGTTCGACCCGTCGCGCTTCGACGATCCCGACGAGATCGCACGGCGGGCCGGCGTGCGGCTCCTCAGCTACGGCGAGCTTGCGCGGGCGCGCGCCGGCGATCTCGAGACCATGCAACGGACGCTCATCGCCATGTTCTGGGAGGTCCGCAGGGACGTCCCCTCGCCCGCGCCGATGCCGAAGGAGCCGCCGCCGTTCGAGCAGGCGCGGCGGATGTTCTTCGAGGGACCGGGGATGGACGCGGCGGCGACGATCGTCGCGCTCCGCGGCGACACGCCTGTCGGCATGACCGCGAACATGGTGAAGGAGAACGGCGTCGCCTACACCAACTTCACCGGCGTGGTGCGAGCGGAGCGCGGCAAGGGCCTCGCGCTCGCGATGAAGCTTCGCGCGCTTCGCGACCTGCGAGAGCGCGGCGTCCGCCTCTTCGGCACGACGAACGACGAGGCGAACGCCGCGATGCGTGGCATCAACGCGCGGCTTGGCTACGTCCCCGATGCGCCCACGATCATGATGGCGAAGCAGCTCTCTTGAGCGCGCTGCGGATGCCAGGCGAGGAGCGCGGCATCTTCCCTTAGCCCTCGGTAAGTAACAGAGGCCCCGTAGTACTTCGCCGCGCCTTGTTTGACGCGTGCCTTGCGCGCGGACGCGAATCTCTCTACCGGCGGCACGGGACCGCCGGAGGAACGAAAGAAGTGACCGCCGTCCGCGTCAGCCTCATCACGGCGCTGATCCTTTCGCTCGGGATCACCGCGGCGGCCGCTGTCGGCCTGCACTAGCCCACTCCCCGACCACGGAGCGCTCACGCCGCCCTCACCCTCATGGCGTGGGCGCTCCCTTTTCCGTCTTTTGTCGCAGGGGGAGAGCCCCCTGCAACCCCCCTTCTAACGGCGGCTTCGCCGCCGAGGCTGTGATTTGCATAAATATCCAAGATTGCGCATAATCTCTCACCTATGCCGACGAAGGTCGCGATCGTGGGCGCGACGGGCTACGCGGGAGGAGAGCTCGCGCGGCTCGCGCTGCGCCACCCGGAGATCACGCTGGTCGCCGCGATCGCGCGCTCGCGGCAGGGCGAGCCGCTCCGCGCGGTGCAGCCCCACCTGCACAGCGCGCCCGAATCACTCGTCGTCGGATCCGACGTCGGCGACGCCGAGGTCGTGTTCACGGCCCTGCCCGCCGGCGAGGCCGCGAAGCAGGCGCAGGGCTGGATCGACGAGGGCCGCGCCGTCGTGGACATCGGCAGCGACTTCCGCCTCCGCGACGCGGCCCTCTACGAGCGCTGGTACGGCTACGCGCATCCCGCGCCGGCGCTCCTTGCCGAGGCCGTCTACGGCCTGACCGAGCTCGCGCGCGAGCGGCTGCGCGGCGCGCGTCTCGTCGCGAACCCGGGGTGCTATCCGACGGCGTCGCTGCTCGCGCTCGCGCCGGCGCTCGCGGCGAAGCTCGTCACCGAGGACATCGTCGTCGACGCGAAGTCCGGCGTCTCCGGGGCGGGGCATACGGTCGACGACGCGTACCTCTACGGGACGATCGATGAGAGCGTGAGGCCGTACGGCGTCCCGAAGCACCGGCATACGCCGGAGATCGCCCAGGAGGCCGCGCGCATCGGCGGCTTCGTGCCGCGTCTCACGTTCACCCCGCATCTGGTCCCGATGACGCGAGGGCTCATCGCTACGTGCTACGCGCCGCTGCGCGCCGGCGTCACGGCGCGCGACGTCGCCGACGCCTACGCGCGCCAGTACGCCGAGGAGCCCTTCGTGCGCGTGACGGCGTCATTTCCGGCGACGAAGGCGACGCTCGGCAGCAATTGGTGCCTCGTGCACGCGGTGGTCGACGAGCCGAGCGCGCGGCTCGTGGCCTTCGCGGTCCTCGACAACCTCGTGAAGGGCGCGGCCGGCTCGGCGCTCCAGAACTTCAACGCGATGCGCGGTTACCCGGAGACGATGGGGCTCGAGGCGCTCCCGCTCTGGCCATGAGCAAAGGGGTCACGTTCGCACGCGGGTTC
The DNA here is from genome assembly GCA_005883625.1 of Chloroflexota bacterium. Classification (GTDB taxonomy): domain Bacteria; phylum Chloroflexota; class Limnocylindria; order P2-11E; family P2-11E; genus 3-1-20CM-2-70-9. Next base: position 31,465 of record VBDU01000081.1, read on the forward strand.
AGCGGCGCGGTCGCCGCCGCGGGCGTGAAGCACGGCATTCCCGAGCGTGACGACGTCGCTGTGATCGCGTCGGACCGTCCGTGCAGCGCCGCCGGGATCTTCACCACGAACCAGGTCATCGCCGCGCCGTGCGTCGTCACGCGCCGGCATCTCGCGGGCGGTACGTTGCGCGCGATCGTGGTCAACAGCGGGAACGCGAACGCGTGCACCGGCGAGCAGGGCGAGGACGATGCCGTCGCGATGGCCAAAGCCGCGGCCGCGCTCGTGCGCGCGTCGCCGTACGAGGTGGCGGTCGCGAGCACCGGCGTCATCGGCGTGCCGTTGCCCGTCGACCGGATCGCGAGCGCGGTCGCTGGGATGAAGCTCTCGACCGACGCCGGCGAGGCGATCGCCCGCGCGATCATGACGACCGACACGAAGCCCAAGCTCGCGCAGCGCGAGGTCGGCCTCGCGCGGGGTCCCGTCCGCCTCGGCGGCGTCGCGAAGGGCGCGGGGATGATCCACCCGCACATGGCGACGCTTCTCGCATTCGTGACGACCGACGCCCGCGTCGACTCGGCGACGCTCCGCGCGACGCTCGACAGCGCGGCGGACCGCACGTTCAACGCGATCTCCGTCGATGGGGACACGAGCACGAACGACACGCTGCTCGTCCTCGCGAACGGCGCGTCCGGTGTCACGGTGGGCGAGCCCGAGCTCCCCACGTTCACCGACGCGCTCACGGCGCTCTGCGCGGATCTCGCGCAGCAGGTCATCGCCGACGGCGAGGGCGTCACGCGCGTCTTCGAGATCCATCTCCGCGGCGCGCTCACCGACGCCGAGGCCAAGCTCGCGGCCCGGACGATCACCACGTCGAACCTCGTGAAGACCGCGGTCCACGGCGCGGACCCCAACTGGGGCCGGATCCTCGCGGCCGCCGGCCGGTCGGGGGCTCGCGTGGACCAGGCGCGCGCGAGCGTGCGGATCGGCGATCAGGTCGTCTACGACACTGGGTCGCCGCGGGCGTTCGATGCGGACGCGGTGCGCCGGATCTTCGGCGGCAAGCGCATCGGCATCGAGGTCGACCTCGGCCTCGGGCCCGGCGAGGCGCGCGCGTGGGGGACGGACCTCTCGGCGGAGTACGTGCGGATCAATGCCGATTACACCACGTAGTCGTGCCGCGTCTGCGACGCCGAAGGCGTCGCGCGATACGGACACACGACGTGACGTCCTCGTCATCAAGATCGGCGGGTCGGTCAGCGCCGAGGCCGACCCCGCGCTCGACGCGGTCGTGTCCCTCCACGACGGCGGGCATCCACTCGTCGTGGTGCACGGCGGCGGGCCAGTCGTGGGCGAGTGGTCCTCGCGGTTCGGCCTCGAGACGCGTTTCGTCCGCGGCCTTCGCGTGACGGACGCCGCGACACGCGACGTCGCACTCGCCGTCCTCGTGGGCCTGGCGAATACGCGCACCGTGAGCGCGCTCCTCGCGCGGGGCGTCCCCGCGGTCGGGCTCTCGGGAGTCGACGCGGCCATGCTGCGCGCGGAGCGCGAGAGCGATGAGCTCGGCCTCGTCGGCCGGATCACGCGCGTGGACAGCGCGGTCCTCGAAGAGCTCGTCGACGCCGGTCGGGTGCCGGTGGTCGCACCGGCCGCCATCGAGGCTCCCGGTGACGGCGAGCCGCTCGACGAGGTGTTCAACGTGAACGCGGACAGCGTGGCCGGCGCGATCGCGGCGAGCCTTTCCGCGCGCCTGCTCGTCTTCGTCACCGACGTGCCGGGCGTGCGCGCGAAGGACGGCAAGGTCATCGGTTCGCTCGATCTCGGCCGGGCCAAGGCGCTCATCGACGACGGGACGATCGAGGGTGGGATGCTCCCGAAGGTCGAGGCGTGCCTGGTCGCTGCCCGCGCGGGCTGCCGCGCCGCCATCGTGGCGGCGCAAGGGGCCGACGCGGTCGAGCGGCTCCTCGCCGGAGACAGCATCGGTACGGTCTTCGAGGCGGCCGCCTGATGCGCGAAGCGCTGGCACGCAAGCACCATCGACAGCAGGCACTGCTGCGCGTCGTCACGCAGCAGAAGCTCTCGACACAGCAGGACCTCGTGCGTGCGCTCCGGACGGCCGGCTTCCCGGCGACGCAAGCCACCGTCTCGCGAGACATCGAGGAGCTCGGCCTCGTGAAGGTCACGCGCGACGGCACGCACGCGTACGCGCCGCCGTCGGCTGCCACGACCGGAGGTGGCGCCGAACGGCTGCGTCGCTTCTGCGAGGACTATCCGGTCGAGGGCGCGGTCGCCTCGAACCTCGTCGTCCTGCGCTCACTTCCGGGCACCGCGAACGCCCTCGCCGCGGCGCTCGACACGTCGGGGCTCGCCGACGTCGTTGGCACGCTCGCCGGAGACGACACCGTCTTCGTCGCGGCGTCGAGCGATCGCGAAGCCAAGAGCCTGCTCGGGCGTCTCACCACGTTCGGCATCGCGAAGAAGGACTCGAGGTGAGAGCTGGGGTGGCAGGGGCGAAGCCCCTGCGATACGCGAACGAGACATGCGTCCTGGCGTACAGCGGCGGGCTCGACACGTCCGTCGCCGTCGCCTGGCTGCGCGAGACGCTCGGCTTCGAGGTCGTGACCTGCACCGGCGACCTCGGAGCCACCGGCGACCTCGACGCGGTGCAGCGCAAGGCGATCGCGAGCGGCGCGAAGAAGGCGATCGTGCAGGACGCGCGCGACATCTTCGTGCGCTACTTCGTCTGGCCCGCGCTGCAGGCCGGAGCGCTGTACGAGGACCGCTATCCGCTCGCGACCGCGCTCGGGCGACCGCTCCTGGCGAAGCTCCTCGTCGATGCCGCCCGCGCGGAGGGCGCGCGCTTCGTCGCGCACGGCTGCACCGGGAAGGGCAACGACCAGGTGCGCTTCGATCTCGCCGTCGGCGCGCTCGCGCCCGACCTCACGGTGATCGCGCCGATGCGCGGCGGCATGAACATGACGCGCGACGAAGAGATCGACTATGCGAGGCGGCACGGCATCCCGGTCGAAGCGACGAAGAAGAGCCCCTACAGCGTCGACGAGAACCTGTGGGGCCGCTCGATCGAGGCTGGCGTCCTCGAGGATCCGTGGGGCGCGCCTCCCCGCGACGTCTACCAGTGGACGGTCGATCCGGGGGAGGCGCCCGCGCGGCCACGCGAGGTGGCGATCGTCTTCGCCGAGGGCGTGCCGGTCGCGCTCGACGGCGAGGCGCTCGAGGGCGTCACGCTGATCGGGCGGCTCAACGAGCTCGCCGGCAAGCACGGCGTCGGCCGCATCGATCAGATCGAGAACCGGCTCGTCGGCATCAAGTCGCGCGAGATCTACGAAGCGCCAGCGGCCGTGGTCCTCCATCAGGCGCACCGCGCGCTCGAGGACCTCGTGCTGACCAAGGACGCGCTCCGCTTCAAGGCGCGCGTCGCCCAGGAGTACGCCGACCTCGTGTACAACGGCCTCTGGTTCTCCGCGCACCACCAGGACCTCTCGGCCTACGTCCGCAGCACGCAGCGCTTCGTGAGCGGCGAGGTGCGTATCCGTCTCGACCGTGGGACCTCGACCGTCGCGGGTCGCCGGTCGGAGCACTCGCTCTACTCGACGGCGCTCGCGACGTACGGCAAGGGGGACGCGTTCGACCACCGCGCGTCGGAGGGCTTCATCACGGTGTTCGGGCTGCCGCTGCGCAATCAGGCGCGAACGCAGGCGCTCTGGGGCCCCGACAGCGAGGCGACGCTGGCCATCCCCAGCAAGAACTTGGAAGCGCGAAGGGCGACGCAGTCCCGTAATCCCGCCCGAGGTTCGCGCTCCGCCGCAGGCGGCGGAGATAAGGCCGGTCGGAAAAGGAGGCGGCGCTGAAGGACCTTTGGGCAGGCCGGTTTGGTAGCCGGCAGCTCGACCCGCAGATCCGCGCGTTCACGTCGTCGCTCGAGCTCGACAAACGGATCGCGAAGCACGACGTCCGCGGCAGCATCGGGCACGCGCGCATGCTCGGCCGGCAGAACATCGTGACGCCCGAGGAGGCGAGAGCGCTCGTCGCCGGTCTCGAGCAGATCGCGCGCGACATCGAGGCCGACTCCTTCCCGTGGCCGGCCGACGCCGAGGACGTGCACTCAGCGGTCGAGCGCGTGCTGCGCGAGCGCATCGGTCCGGTCGCGGGAAAGCTGCATACGGCGCGCAGCCGCAACGACCAGATCGCCCTCGACCTGCGTCTCTTCGTGATCGATCTGTGCGACGAGCTCGACCGCTCGCTGCGCGAGCTGGCCGTGGCGCTCGTCGAGCGAGCGGACCGCGAGGTCGACACAGTGCTTCCCGGTTACACGCACCTGCAGCGCGCGCAGCCCGTCTCGCTGGCGCATGTGTTCCTTGCGCACGTCGAGGCGCTACGACGCGACCGGCAGCGCGTCGCACACGCACGCGAGCGCGCCGCCATATCCCCCCTCGGCGCCGGGGCGCTCGCCGGCACCCCGCATCCAGTCGACCCCGAGTCGGTGGCCCGCGAGCTGGGTCTCGAGCGCACGTTCCGCAACAGCATCGACGCCGTCGCGGACCGGGACTTCGTTGCGGACTTCCTTTACGCCGCGGCGCTGACCGCGGTGCACGCGTCGCGCTTCGCGGAGGAGCTCGTCCTCTGGACGAGCGCGGAGTTCGGCTTCGCCGAGCTCTCGGACGAGCACGCGACCGGGTCGAGCATCATGCCGCAGAAGAAGAACGCCGACGTCGCCGAGCTCGTGCGCGGACGGGCCGGACGGATCGTCGGCGACCTCGTCGCGGTCCTGACGACGCTCAAGGGTCTCCCGCTCGCGTACGACGGCGACCTGCAGGAGCAGCGCGTGCCCCTCTACGACGGCGCGATCGTCGCGCCGGCGCTCGCGGCGCTCGCGACGGTGGTGCGCGGCCTGCGCTTCGATCGCGAGGCCATGCACCGCGCGACCGAGCGCGGGATGCTCACCGCGACGGACCTCGCCGATCACCTCGCGCGAAGCGGGGTTCCCTTCCGCGAAGCGCACGAGGTGGTCGGGAAGATCGTGCGCGAGCGGCTCGCGAAGGGCGCGGATCTCGCCGGCCTGACGCTCGAGGAGCTGCAACGCCACGACGCGCGCTTCGCCGCGACGGCGCTCGACGAGATCGCGGTCGAGAAGAGCCTCGCGGCACGGACGTCTCCTGGCGGGACCGCACCGGCGCGCGTGCGCGAGGCGCTCGCCGAAGC
>VBDU01000015.1 GCA_005883625.1 Chloroflexota bacterium
ACCGCTCGCACCGCGCTCTCGGGATGGGCCCGCGCGTACTCGCGGACCGCGCCGACCATCGCGGCGGCGCACTCCTCGAGCGGGAAGCCGCCCACGCCGGTCGCCAGTGCCGGGAAGGCGACGCTCGCGTCGCCGGCCTCGTCCGCGAGGGCGAGGCAGCGGAGCGTCGCCGCGTGAATGATCGCCGCGCTCGAGCGGGAGCCCGGCCGCTTGGGGATCGTGTCGTCCTCGGCGCGGTAGCCCATCGCGGCGGCGTGCAGCACGTGCCGGTTCGGGAGCCGGCCCGCCGCGGTCAGGACCGCATCGCCGAGCGCGATCGGCCCCTTCCCGACGGCCTCGCGCTCGATCTCGTCGCCGCCGCGCCGCTTGAGCGCGCCAGCCACGCCCGAGCCCATCCAGAGCTCGGTGTTCGCCGCGTTCACGACGGCGTCGACGTCGGCCTGGTGGGCGATGTCGCCGACCACGACCCCGATCCGCACGGCGCGGATGGTAGGCATGCGCGAAACACAAGAAGAGGTCCCGCCGGAGCGGGACCTCTTCGTTCGGGTCTGTTACGGGACGCCTAAGGCGTGTGCGTCACGGCGTTCAGCGCGTTGACGATGCCCTTTCCGAACCAGGAGTTGTCGCCCGGCCCGCCCTGGCAGCGCTGCGGCGCGCCGTTCGAGAACGATGGGAACGGCGCGTACAGCGCGAGCTCCGCCGCGGTCGGGCAGGGTGTCGGGTCGGCCGTCTGGCTGATGATCGACTGCACCTCGCCGGGCGCGAGCTTGCCGTTCTGCGGCGTCTTGCCGTCGCCGAACCGGCTGATGACGAGCGCGGCGAGACCGGCGACGTGCGGTGACGACATGGATGTCCCCTGGAGGTAGCAGTACAGCGCCGTGGGGTACGTCGGGTCCCCCGTCGGCTCGGTCCGCCGGCGGTTGCAGGGCCGACTTGCGGGGTACGTGGAGAGCACGCGCCCGCGGCCGATCGGGTCGGTCGCGACCGTCGACTGGAGGAGGCTATCGCCGCCGGGCGCGGCGACCTGCGTGACGCCGACGCCGTAGCTCGAGTAGAAGGTCTTGAGCCGGCGCGATCCGGTCCCGCTCACCCCGATGACGCCGGGGATCTCGACCGGGATCACCACGCAGTCGTTGTGGACCGTTCGGACGACGCCGGGCCCGGTGTCGGGGCTGATGATGTCCTGGGTCGGGTGTGCGAGGTCGTCCTCGAAGTTCCCCAGCGCCGCGACGACCGTGACGCCCTGCTGCTGCGCGAAGCGGATCGCTCGCGCCTCGGCCTTCCAGATCGCCCGCTGTTCCGGGTCGTTCTTGCAGTTGAAGTACCACGGGTCCGCGAAATAGCTGTTGTTCGTCACGTCGAAGTGGTGCGTGCCCGCCCAGTAGAAGGCGCAGATCACCGCTTGCGCGAAGAAGTAGCCGTCCGAGTTGCCCGCCTTGATGCCCGCGATGCGGACGTTCGGGGCAACGCCGACGATCCCGATGCCGTTCGCGGCCGCGGCGATCGTGCCGGCGGTGTGGGTGCCGTGGCCTTCGTCGTCGTCCGCCGCGACCATCCCCGGCACAGGCGCGCCGGTCAGGCAGTTCGCGCTGTTGGCATCGTCGACGTTCGCGCGGACGTCCGGGTGGCGGTAGTCGAGGCCCGTGTCGATGTCGCCCACCAGCACCGACCGGCTGCCGCCCGTGATGGCATGGGCCTGCGGAGTCTTGATCTGCTGCATGTCCCACTGGAAGGCGCTGAATGTGTCCGCGTCGGTCGCGGGCGAGTTTGGCAGATCGCCGGACTGAGGACCGTCCGCGTCGCTGACGTCCCTGAGCTTCGTCGCGAACGGGGCCGTCGCGGCGGCGCCCTCGACCGCCCGGTCAAGACGGGTAACGTCGTCGCGGAAGGTCGCGCTGGCAGAGCTCGCGATGGCCACGCCGATCTGGTCGTACGCGTAGATGAGCGTCCCGCCCGCCTGGCGGATCACGTCGCGAGAGCTCGCCGAGATCGCCTGCTGCGTATAGAGCACGACGTAGGTCTGCGTGCTCGCGGCCTGCGCGACGGAGGGCCGCGCGAAAAGACCCTCCGAGCCGCTTGCGGGCATGACCAGCGACGCGATGACAGCGACGACAACAAAGATGGATAGACGCACCCCTCAACCTCCCCTGCCGAATAGCGACGCCGGACGATAGCGGAACGCCCTGGGCGCGGCCTAACGGCCTGGGCCGGCGAGGAACTCCAGCAGCCAGGAGTTGACCAGGTCCGGCCGCTCCTCCGGCACCCAGTGGCTGCAGTCCGGGATGTGCCGGATCTCGAACGGACCGCTGAAATAGCGCTCCATCCCCTCCGCGAGCTCGCGACCGAGCGCGAAATCCTCGTCTGCCCAGATGAGGAGCGTGGGCGCGGCGATCACCCGGCCGCCGCCGGTGCCGCCGCCGCGCAGCCCCTCGCGGAACGCCGCGCGGTAGTAGTTGAGCGCGGCTGTCGCGACGCGGGATCGCGAAGGCGCGCTCGTGCGCTGCGACGTCCTCGTCGCGCAGGGCCCCGGGGCGCACCGTGCGAAGCGCGCCGCGGAGCGCGCCGGGCCGGCGTAGCGCCCACTCGGGGACCCAGGGCGCCTGGAAGAAGAGCACGTACCAGCTGCGCAGGATCTGCCGCGGGTTCGTGCGGAGGGCGCGCGCCATCGCGGCGGGATGCGGGCAGTTGATGACGACGAGACGCTGGAGCGCCTCGGGATGCTCGAGCGCCAGCCGCCAGGCGATGGCGCCTCCCCAGTCGTGCCCCACGAGGTGCGCGCGGTCCGCACCGACGGCGCGGATGAGACCCACGACGTCGTCCGCGATCACGCCGGGACGATAGGCCGCGATGCCGGCGGGCTTGCTGCTCGCGCCGTAGCCGCGCAGGTCCGGCGCGACGACGCGGAAGCGCTCGGCGAGCGCCGGGATCTGGTGACGCCATTCGTACGCGCTCTCCGGGAAGCCGTGGAGCAGGACGACGAGGTCGCCCCGGTCGCCGGCGACGGCGCAGGAAAGCTCGATCCCGTTCGTTTGGATCCGCTCCTGGCGTGCTCCAGCATCCATCCGCCACATCTTGGGCGTCCGGGTGCCGGGCGGCCGAGCCGACGGCATTGGCGCGCAACTTGCCCAAGCGGCAGCCATGTCGAGCGACCTCGCCTTCAGCGTCGGTCTCCTGGCCGGCTGGCTGGCGCTCGTGGTCTGGCTCGTGTGGCCGGACCCGCATTGCAAGTGCTGCTCCCAGCGCGAGCGGGCGCACGCGCCGCGCGACCGACGGGTCTAGAGCTCTCGCGGGGCCCGGGGGGTGGAACCCCCCGACTGTGTCGGCGCGATCAGAAAGATCCAGACGTCCCAGGCGACGTGGCTCGCGATGAGCGCGCCGAGCGGCAGCCTGAACGCGCGAAGCAGTCCCCAGTACGCCCCGGCGACGGTCGCCGCGCCGACGAGCGTGAGGTTCTCGGTCACCAGATGCGCCCCACCGTAGAGGGCGGTCGTCGCGATGAGGCCGGCCCGGCGCTGCACGAACCCGCGCCAGAAGAGCTCCTCCGCCGGTCCGATCGCGAACGCGAGCCGTGCCGCGAGCTCCTCCTTCGGCCGCAGCGAACGTAGCGCGTAGATGTCGCCGATCTCGCCGCCAGCGCGCGGCATGACGTCGCGCGCGATCCGGTCCCCGACGCGGAAGATCGCGTAGAGCCCCGCGGCCGAGACGAGGCCGAGCGCGACGTCGCTCGGGCGCACGCGAAGCTCGCGGCGCACCTCGCGATCCGTTCCGAGCGCGAACGTGCCGAGGACGATGCCGGTCGCGGTCATGCGGTCCCAGAACCGCTCGCGCGGGCCCCGGAACGTGAGCCCGAAGGCCGCGTACGCAGCTGCGACCGCGAGGGCGAGGAGGCTCAGCGCGCGAGGACCGCGGCGATGACGAGCCCCGCGGAGCGGGAGCGAGAGCATCGCGAGCAGCGTCCACGTCGGCAGGAGCCCGACCGCGACGCCCGCCGAGAGCGCGAGGTATGCGCCCACGACGAGGGCGACGTAGAGCCAATGCGCCGCGCTTCGGCCCATCCGGACCGAGAACGTTCGCGCGCCGGCGCGCGCGTCCTCACTGATGTCGCGCCACTCGTTGCCGTGGAGGATCGCGGCGACGAGGAAGCCGACCGGCAGGCTCACCGCGACCGCGCGCCAGTCGAACTCTCCGGTGATCGCGTAGTACGAGCCAACGACCATGAGCGGCCCCATGAGCAGGAACACAAGCGGGATGCCGAACGAGCCGAACTTGTACTGGAAGGGCGGTGCGGTGTAGGTGTAGCCGCCGATGAGTCCGGCGAGCCCGAGCGCGACGATCGGCCAGCCGCGCACGGAGACGAGGTACACGCCGAGCGCGAAGGCGATCGCGAAGGCGAGGATCGAGAAGACCTGCGCCTCACGCTCGCCGATCCGGCCCTTGACGATGGCGTGGCTCGCGCGCGGCGACACGATCGTGTCTACGCCCTTGCGGACGTCGTAGATCTCGTTCGTCACGTTCGTGCCGATGTGGAGGCAGACCCCGCCGACGAGCGCGACGAGGAAGAGCGTCCAGTCGAAGAGGCCGGTGAAGGCGGCGACCGCCCCACCCGCTGCGACCGGGACGGTGGACGCCGTGAACGAGAACGGCCGGGCGATCTCGTACCACGCACCGATGCGATCGCGAGCGCTCTGCGCCAGCGTCTTCTTCTGCGCGGCGAGGGCGACGCGCTCGGTCGCCGAGCCGACCTCGACGGTGCCGTAGAGGAGCGCCGCTTCCAGCACGGCGTGGGTCTGCGCGTCGTCCTGCACGACCGGCTGCAAGAGCGGAAGGTCCATGCCGGCCTCGTGGTAGCGCTGCGCCTGCTCGGCGACCTCGCGCCGCGTGCCGCAGAGGATGAACGCGTCGAGGAGGTCGTCGGGGATGAGCCGCCCGGCGGTCGTGTAGTCCTCGGCGCGCCACGCGGCGGCGATCCTGTCGCGGAGCGCGGGCTCGAAGCCCGCGCGCTTGAGGGTGACGTCCGAGAGGATCGACATCATGTAGATGACGAAGGCCTCGCGTTTGGCGCGGTTCAGCGCGTCGCGTCGCGTCTCATCGACGAGGGTCAGGAGGTAGCCCGCGACGTCGATCGTGTCGGGGTCACGGCCCGCCTCGCGGGCGGAGCGATCCATGACGCGCAGGAGCTTGCGCAGGCCGGGGATCGATTCGGCGGGCCGCGCGATGTAGCCGTCGCCCTCCTGTCCGGCGACGACCATCATCGGCGAGCGGTAGCCCGCGACATAGATGGGTACGCGGTGCACCGGCGGGAACATGGGCTGGAGCGGCGGCAGGCCCGGCTTTCCGGGCGGCATGCGCTCGCCCTTCCAGAGCGTGCGCAGGGTGTCGATCGTCGAGCGCGTGCGCGTGGCCGCGTCGTCCGGCGCGTACGGGATGCCCATCTGGCCGAGGCGCAGCGGCAGCGCGGACCCGAGCCCGAGGCGGATCCGGCCGGGCGCCATCTCGTCGAGCGCGCTGATCGTCATGGCGATGAGCACCGGATGGCGCGTGAACGGGTTCAGCGCGCCGAGTCCGACGCCGATCTCTTCGACGCGTGAGGCGACCGCGCTCGCGTACGTGACCGCGTCGCGCTCGAAGTAGCTGTCGTGGAACCAGACCGACTCGATCCCCGACGCGCGCGCGCGCTCGGCCCACTCGACGCAATCGTCGACCGAGCCGCGCGACGCCAGACCGAGACCGACGCGACGAGCGAGGTCAGGCATTCGCGGTCATCCGCGGAGCGCGCTCTGCGCGCGCTCGATCCGTTGCAGCGTGCGCTCCCGGCCGAGGAGCTCGATGGACTCGAACAGCGGTGGCCCGATCGTGCGCCCGGTCACCGCGACGCGGACGGCGTGCGTGAACTCCCGGACGGACCAGCCGTCCGCCACGCCGCGCAGCGCGCTCTCGACCGACCGCGCGTCGAACGGTCTCGCGTCGCGGAGCGCGGACGCCGCGCGCGAGAGCGCCTCGACCGTCGTGCCCGCCGACTGCTGCTTGGGCACCGCGAGCGACGGCGGGTACTCGGGCGTTTCGGTGAACAGGAACGCGATCTGGTCCTTCGCCTCGGCGAGCGTCTTCATGCGTTCGCGGATGAGTGGAACGACCTTTCGCAAGAGATCGTCATCCCACTGGGGAGGTACGAAGGCGCGCAGCCGCCGGACGAGCTCGTCCTCGGGGAGCCGGCGGATCCAGACGCCGTTGAAGTAGTCCAGGCGGTCCTTGTCCCACTTCGCGCCGCCGCGCTGGACCTTCTCGATCCGCCAGACGCGGATGAGGTCGTCCATCGAGAACACCTCTTCCTCCGTCCCTGGCGACCAGCCGATGAGCGCGAGGAAGTTCACGAGCGCCTCGGGCAGGTAGCCCTGCTCCTTGAATTCCGAGACGGCGGTCGAGCCGTGACGCTTGGACAGCTTCTTCCCATCCGGACCCTGCACGTCGGGAACGTGCGCCATCGGCGGCACCTCCCAGCCGAAGGCCCGATAGATAAGGAGGTGCTTGGGGACCGAGGCGATCCACTCCTCCCCGCGCATGATGTGCGTGATCCCCATCACGCGGTCGTCGACGACGACGGCCAGGTGGTAGGTGGGGAAGCCGTCCGACTTCAGCAGGACCTGGTCTTCGATCGTGTTCGCCTGCCACTCGATCCGGCCGTGGACGAGGTCGTCGATCGCGAGCGTCCCCTCATCGGGCACCTTGAGGCGCACGGTGTGCGACTCTGTCTTCGCCCGCTCAGCCGCCTCGGCCGCCGGGATGTTCCGGCAGTGGCGGTCGTAGCGCGTGAGCTCGTGTCGCGCCTCCTGCTGCTTGCGCAGCTCCGCGAGGCGCTCCTTCGAGCAGAAGCAGTAGTAAGCCGCGCCCTTCGCGACGAGCTCCGCCGCGTGCCGCTGGTACAGCGGCAGCCGCTCGGACTGGACGTACGGCACGTGCGGGCCGCCTTCCCGCGGGCCTTCGTCCCAGCTGATGCCAAGCCAGTGCAGTCCGTCGTAGATCGAGTCGATCGCGCCCGTTACGAGGCGCTCCCGGTCGGTGTCCTCGATGCGGAGGACGAGCGTGCCACCGCGCTGCCGGGCGAAGAGGTAGTTGTAGAGGATCGTGCGCACGCTTCCGATGTGGAGCGCGCCCGTCGGCGACGGGGCGAATCGCAGGCGAACGCTCATCTCCAGGTCAAGTCTAGGTCGGTATTCTGGACGTGCAGTGACCGTGACGACGCGGCGCGATCGCCGAGAAAAACAAAAGCGCGCGCCCGGCAGGCGCCGCTCCGGTGGGGGTGGCGGCGGGCGGATGAACCCGCTCGTCGTCGGCGGCGTCGTGGCCGTCGCGTTCGTCCTGCTCGTGCTCGGCCTGCGCCAGGCGGGGGTCTTCGAGCCGCCGCCGCCACCGCCGCCCACGCTGCCGCCGGGCGAGACCATCGGCACGCTCCAGGCCGACGAAGGGACCGCCCACATCCCGGTCGGGCAGATCGCGCACTACAACACCGAGCCGCCGACCTCAGGCGAGCACTGGTCCTCGTCGACGCCGCCCGCGCCGGCGCCGTGGGGCGTCAAGGACGCGATGCTTCCGCGCGAGATCACCACGCACAACCTCGAGCACGGCGGGATCGTCATCGTCTACAACGGTCTCTCGCCGCAGGAGGTCGATCAGCTGAAGTCGGTCGTGACGCAGCTACGGCGGCAATACAACAAGATCATCCTCGAGCCTTTCCCGCCTCTCACCGACGCGAAGGTCGCGATCACCTCGTGGCGGTGGCTCCTCAAGCTGCCGGGCATCGATCAGACGAAGCTCACGCAGTTCGTGCAGAAGCACTACGCGGATCCGAACTACGCGCCCGAGGCGAACATCCCCTAGGCCGGCACCCTCCGCGGCCCGATTTCCTTACTAGCGCTCACGGGGTCTCAGCCGTCGCCCCAATAGCGTTCCTCTTTCCACGGGTCGCCTCGATTGTGATATCCGTTCTTCTCCCAAAAACCTGGCGCGTCCGTGGTCCTGAACTCGATGCCGCGCAGCCACTTCGCGCTCTTCCACGCATACAGGCGCGGCACGACCAATCGTGCGGGCGCGCCGTGCTCCGCTGACAGCGGCTCGCCATTCGCTCGGAGCGCAATGAGGCAGTCGTCGCGCTGCGTGAACTCGATCGGCGTGTTCGCGGTGAAGCCGTGCTCGCTGTGCGCGATCACGAACTTCGCCTCGGGCAGGGGCGTGGCGAGCTCGACGATCTTGGAGAACGGCACGCCCTCCCACCTCTGATCGAGCCGCGACCACGTCGTCACGCAGTGCATGTCCGCCGTGACCGTGACCTGCGGCAGCTTCTGGAACTCCTCCCAGCTCAGCTTGATCTCGTTCAGGACCTTGCCGAACACGCGGAACTCCCAGGTCCGCGGGTCGAAGCGCGGCACCGGTCCGTAGTGGAGGACGGGCCACTTCTCCGTGAGGTACTGCCCCGGCGGGACGCGCGCCGCCTTCTCCTCCGGGAGGTCCGCTTTCTTCGTGAAGAGCTTCATCCTTGGTCCAATCCCGCTGCTTTCCGGAGCATCTTGAAGGTGTAGATGCCGGTGTCGTGGCCGTCGGCCCACTCCGGCGTGACGCCGTAGCGCCCGACCGCATACACCTCTTTCAACGTCGTCTGGGTGTCGCTGAATTTCGTCGTCGCCGTGACGTTCCCCGCGAACGTCCCCTCGCCCGAGCAGTACGCGCACGGGCAGGCGCGCCGAAGGGGTTCCCAAGGGTACTCGGCCACCGCGCCGTCGTCCCACGTGATCTGGAAGATCTTCCGGTCGGGGACGATCTCCCAGCTCGCGGGTCGGTGGAAGACGTCCGCCACTCGCTCGATGATACGAACGTGACGGCGACGCTGGACGACTTCCGCAAGATCGAGCTGCGCGTCGGCCGGATCGTCGCGGTCGACGATTTCCCCGAGGCCCGCAATCCTTCGTTCAAGCTGACGATCGACCTCGGTCCGCACGGCACGCGGCGATCCTCCGCGGCGGTGCGGCGGTGGTACGAGAAGGAGGCGCTCGTCGGCCGGCTGGTGGTCTGCGTCACGAACTTCCCGCCGCGCCGGATCGCCACCTTCGACTCGGAGGTGCTCACGCTCGGGGCCGTCCAGGACGACGGAAGGGTCGTGCTGCTCCAGCCGGACGGCGACGCGGAGCTTGGGAGCCCGATCGCCTAAGCCGCGACCGTCACCACTCGAAGAACGTCAGCCGGTCCGCCGGCCAGAACCGCAGGACGACCTTGCCGATGATGTTCTGGATCGGCACGGAGCCGAAGGTCCGCGAGTCCGACGACGCCTGGCGGTTGTCGCCGAGGACGAAGATCTCGCCCGCGGGGACGCGGAAGGGATACGCGATGCGCGGCGCCTGCGGCTGCGTGAGGCCGTGGGCCTGCGGGATCTCGACGAGCTGGCCGTCGACGTAGACGCGGCCGTCGCGCAGGTCGATGGTCTGCCCGGCCGTCGCGATGACGCGCTTCACGTACGGGATCGACGAGTCGATCGGCGGGTTGAACACGATGATGTCGCCGCGCATCGGCGGGCCGAGGCGGTAGTCGATCTTGCTGACGATGACGCGGTCGTTCTGCAGGAGCGTTGTCTCCATGCTCCGTTGCCGGACCTCGGTGACCTGCACGACGAAGAGGTTGAGGACGACCGAGATGACCACGGCGAGAGCGAGCGCCTGCACGATCTCGAGGACCGCGCGCCATGAGAAGGGGGCCTCCTCGGGCGGTTCGGCGCTTCGCTCATAGTCGGGCTGGGTGACGGTCTGGGGGGTTGCCAAGTCCTGACCAGTGTACGGAGAGACCGTTTCAGCGGAGCAGCAGCGTCGTACAGTGCGCGTCGTGGCGGCGCTCAGCGAGTCGACCTGGCGCGAATACGCGGGCGAGTGGGTCGCGGTCCGCGAGGGAGAGATCGTCGCGCACGCCGATTCCCTGGAGGGCGTGTACGCCCTGTTGCGTGCGACGAGCCTGGGCGACCCGGAGGACTGCGACTACGTGATCCAGGTTCCCCATGAGGCGAGCGTCCCGTTCGAGCGCTGGCGCGAGCGCGCCCTCGTCGCCGGCCGCGAGTTCAGGCGGAGGCTGCGGGGCTAGGCGACTTCATAAGCGGCCGTAGCACGGAGGCAAGGTCCTGGACGGCCTCGGCCGAACGCTCCCGCGGGATCATCCCGCAGAGGAACTGATCGAGGCCCGCGCGCGCGAATCCACGCAGGCGCTCGAGCAGTGGCTCCGGTTGTTCGGGCTTGACCGTGCCCCAGTGGGAGGTCCGCAGCGGCGTCCGGCGTTTCGCTCTGCCCTCGATCGCGCGGAGCTCGCCGATCGCGGCGGTCATCTCCCCCGGGGTCAGGTCTGCACTATCCGCGCCGTGACGGCCGATGTCGAACCCGTCGGCATACCGCGCCGCCAGCCGCATCACGCGCTCCTTGTCCCCGCCGACCCAGATCGGCGGTCGCGGGCGCTGCAGCGGCTTCGGCGAGCAGACCGCGTCCTCGATCCGGTAGTGGCGGCCGTGATAGGTCGCGCGCTCCTCGCTCCAGAGGCGTGTGACGATCTCGAGCGCGTCCTTGAGCTGGGCGACGCGCTCGCCCGGTGGGAGGAAGTCGTACCCGTACGCGCGATACTCCGCCTCTTTCCAGCCCGCGCCGACGCCGAACTCGACGCGCCCGCCCGACATGTGGTCGACGCCCGCCGCGATCTTCGCGAGGAGAGCGGGGTTCCGGTACTGCGCTGCGGTAACGAGAGTCCCGAGACGGATGGTGCTCGTGTCACGCGCGAGCGCGGCCATGACCGTCCACGCCTCGAGGCAGTCGCGATCGGGGCTGGCCGTCTGGCCGCCGAAGAAATGGTCGCTCACCCAAAATGACCCGAAGCCCGAGCGCTCGGCGGCGAGCGCGCTCTCCCGGATCTCGTCGTAGCTGAAGCCGGCGGCCGGGGAGAGGATGATGCCGATGCGCAACGCCCGCGATGCTAGCCGTCGGCCGCGATCTCCGCGGCGACCTCGCGACCGAGGCGGACGCTGTAGTTGGTCCCGCGGTCCTCGGGATAGATCTGCGTCGTGTTCGCGAGCCACACGCCGCGTCGCGGCGTCCGCCGCGGGAGGATGCGGTGCCGCGTGCCCAGGCGCGGGACGGGCTGCGCCGCATCCTCGCGGAACGACCAGCGGCGCATGATGTCGTCCTCGCGGAACGCCGGGTTCATCGCGCGGAGCGCGGCGACGTAGTGGGCGACGAGCCCCTCCGTGTCGAGCCGTGTGAGGGGATCGTCGGGCGCGACGTAGTTCGAAAGGTAGGCGTACCGCGCGGGATAGCGCTCGGCCGGAACGAGGTTCGTGTGCTCGACGACGCCCAGGAACGGGACCGCGTCGTCCGCCACGTTCAGCCAGTAGACGGCGCTGTACGGCCGGCGGAGCTCGAGCAGGAGCACGACGGCCACGCGATACGTCCACGCGTCGAGCGCGTTGGTGAACGCGTAGGGGAGCTCTGCCAGGCGTCTCGTCACGAAGGTCGGCGTCGTGAGCAGGACGAGGTCCGCGCGTCCCTCGCGTCCGTCGCCGGCGTCGGGCGCGGTCGCGAGGGGACGCCGGTACGCGCCGGGATCGGCGCAGCGGATGACGAAGCCGCCGTCGCGCTCCTCGATCCGCACGACCTCGCGGTCGACGTGGACGCGCCCGCCGCGACGCGTGATGTCGTCCGACAGCGCCGCGCAGATCGCGCGGAAGGATCCGCGTGGATAGCCGAGCCGCTCGCTGGTCGAACCGCTTCCGCGCAGGCGCCGCCGCAGGACGAACTTCGACCAGAGCCAGGCGAGCGGGACGTCGGCCGCGTCGTCGCCGAACTTGCCGAGGAGGAGCGGGAGCCACACGGTCTCGACGGCGCGAGGCCCGCAGCTCCCGCGCAGCCAGTCGAGGGCCGCGATGTCGTCCATGCGTTCCCAGTCGGTCCGCCCGACGAGGCGGAGGATCGCGAGCCCCAGACGGAGGCGGTCGAGCGGCGCGAGTGGCCCGTACGCGAGGAGGTCCCGCGGGCTCACGAACGGCCAGATCCGCCGTCGCGCGTAGATGCCGACGGACGAACGGTGCCATTCGAGCGATCCCGGCAGGAGCTCGTCGTGGAGCGCGATCATCTCGCGGTCGCTCGGGAAGAGATGGTGGTAGTAGCGCTCGAGCCACACGCCCGGCGCGACCTCGAACGCGCTCGCCTGCCCCGCGACGTCGGGCCAACGCTCGTAGAGCTCCACGGAGAACCCGCGGCGCGCGAGCTCCCGCCCGGCGACGAGACCGGTGACGCCGGCTCCCACGATGGCGACGCGCCGCGGCATCGTCCGTAGGATGCGCGAGATGTCGTCCGGGCGGCGCGAGGCGCTCGTCTACGGAGGGCTCGCGCTGCTCGCTCTCATCGTCCTCGTGCCGAACGCGCCCGCCGGTCGTGTGCTCAGCGAGGACACCGGTGTCTTCACGTACGTCGCACGGCTCATCGGGGACGGCGGGCTGCCATATCGCGACGCGTGGGATCACAAGCCGCCCGGGGTGTACCTCATCGACGCCGTCGCCCTCGCCGTCGCCGGGCTCTGGGGCCTCTGGGCCGCGGAGGTAGTCGCGCTCGCTCTCGCGGCGATCCTCTCGTACCGCGCGTTCGCGAACACGGGCCTCGGTGGCGCAGCCGCGCTCGCCGGGACGTTCGCCTGGCTCGTGGCGCTGCCGCGCCTCTTCCTCGAGGACGGCGTGCAGACCAACTTCAGCGAGCTCTTCGCGCTGCCACTGCAGCTGGCAGCGCTCGACCTTTTCGCGCGAGAGGAGGCGCGACCTCGACCGACGTGGCGGACCGCCGCCATCGGTACGCTCGGCGGATCGGCGCTGCTCCTCAAGCCGACCGTGGGAGCCATCTGGATCGCGATCGCGCTCACGCTTGTCGTGACCCGCGTGCGAGCGCGCCGCTACGTGGATCTCGGATGGCGCGTGGTCTTCCTCGCGGTGCCGGCCGCGATCCCGGTCGCGCTCGTGGCCGGCTGGCTCGCCGCGGGCGGCGCGATCGCCGCGGCGGCCGACCAGGTCGTCCGCTACAACGCCGCGTACACCGCATTCGCCACGGCGACGGATCGCCTCGACGCGATCGCCCAGGGCCTCCGCCTCCTGCTGCCCTCCGGGCTCGCGCTCGTCGCACTCGCCGGGTGGCTCCTCGCGCTACGCGCGCCGCGGCCGCCGCTCGTCACCATCGCCGTCGTCGCGCTGCCGCTCGAGCTCGCGCTCGCCTCGGCGGGACGCGGCTACCACTACTACTTCATCGCGTGGCTGCCCGCGCTCGGCGCGCTGGCCGCGTACGCCGCGAGCCGGCTCGAGCGCCGTCTCGGCCCGGCCGCGGCGCCACGCGTGCTGATCGCGGCGGGCGTGGTCATGGCGATACTCCCGGGCGTCGTGGTCGCGCGGCTCGCGCTCGAACGGGACGACGGGATCGCGCGCGAGGCCGGGGCGTACGTCGGTGCCAACACCCGACCCGGCGAGACCGTGCTCGTGTGGGGGTCGCGGTCGGAGGTGCTCGTTCTCGCGGAGCGCCGCTCGGCGACGCGGTTCGTGTACCAGTACGCGGCCCTCGCGACGCGCGGGTACTCGACGGCGGAGGAGGTCGCCGCGCTGCTCGACGATCTCGAACGCTCGCGGCCGCTCCTCGTCGTTGACGCTTCGCGCGACAGCTTCGTCACGCCGCCGCTCGACCGTGCGGCACTCGCGACGTGGTCGTCGCCCGAGCCGCAGTACCGCTGGCCGCCGGAGACGGCGCGCGTGGTCGCCTGGCTCGAGTCCGGCTACGACCGGGTGGCCACGCTCGGCGGCGGCTGGCCGGTGTGGCGGCGCCGCGCGCCTTAGCGGCGGCGGAGCGCGATCCGGCGCTGGCTCGCGAACAGGCGCGGCGCGACGGCCACCAGGACGCCGTCGATGGCGTCGACCACGCGGAGCGCGGCCTCGGGCAGAGGGAGGTACGGGGTTCGCGCGCTCACACCGCCAGTGTTGAAGTGGACGAAGAATTCGGAAAGGCCGCTCTCGACCACCTCGAACGCGGGGAAGCGCGCGCGAAAACGGTCGAGGTCGTCGAAGAGCAGGTTCGGGATCGCGCAGTTCGCGCTCCACGGATCCTTCGGGTCGTTGCAGGGTCGCGAGGTGTCGAACGCGTCGGCGGACCAGTCGAATCCCTCGTGCCCGGTGAGGCGGAGCGCCCACTCGGTGGTCTTCCCGCAGTTGCACTCCTGCACGAGGAGGTGGCCGCCCGGCCGCAGCACGCGCGCCGCCTCGTCGAGGAAGCGCGCCGGGTAGGCGAGGTGGTGGACGACGTTGTTCGCGATGACCGCGTCGACGCTGCGGTCGGCGTAGGGGAGGTCGTGCGCGTCGACGACGCGCGCGACCCAGGGCCGCGGCTCGGCGTCGGTGAGCTCGAGCCGTCCCGCGCGCAGGAAGCGCTCGCTGAACCCCGCGCCGCAGCCGACCTCGACCGCGTACGTCTCGGCGCCGAGGTAGCGCTGCATCCACGAGAAACGCTTGCGCAGGGCGTAGCGGAGGTTCGCGCCGCGCCGGCGGTCGAACTCGGCGCGAGCGAGCGCGACGTCGCCGGTGTGCTTGACGATCACGCGGGAAGCCGTTCCGACACGACGCGCGAGAGACCGAGGATCGCGAGTGCGGAGGCCGTCGACCACGCGATCGCGGAGACGACGGGCAAATCGACGTCCGTGCCCGACGCGGCCGCGTGGAAGAAGGGCGCGACGAACGCGACGTCCGTGGCTACTTGCTCGGTACTTCCCACTCGTTCGGGATCACGTGGACCCAGGTCTGGCCCGCGTCGAGGAGGATCTTCTCGCCGGCGGCGCTCGCGAACGTGAAGGGGTCGCTGTCGTGCTGACGCGACCATGTCGCTTCCTGACGCAAGCCGTCGCGGAAGACCGTCGCCGCGCCTTTTCCGAGCAGCCGCATGTCGTGCGCGTGGGAGCCCGCGGCATCGACGATCTCGTCGACCTCCCAGATCTCGGTGTGGATGACGACGACCGTGGACGCGTTCACCGGCGTGCTCGTGAGCGCATCGACCTCGCGGACCGCTTTGCCGTCGTTGTTCTGGAAGCGCTGGTAGGTGCGCGTGCTCGCGTCGTACTTGTACGTGACGAGCGAGCTGTCCTTGCGATAGGGGATCGTGACCTCCGTCGCCTCGGTGCCGCCGGCCATCCCAGCGACCGTCGCGGGGTGCTCCGTGGTCGCGAGGAAGCCCCACGCCGGGACCTTCGCGGAGCCCTGCGCGCCGATCGCGGCCAGCTGCTGGCGCATGTTCTGGGCGCTCGTGAACAGGTTGTACGGCGCGGCGCGGAAGCTCACGCGGTAGTAGCCGCCGGCGTGGTCGGCGGACAGCTCGACGTACTTGCCGTCGGCCGCGTCCCTGCTGATGAGCTTCCATGCGTAGGCCGACGTCCCCGAGTACACGAGGGCGCCGTCGAACATCGGCGTGAGCGAGCGATCCGCGAGCCGCGCGCTGCGGACGGCGCCGATCGTCTGCGGATCCTGTGACTGGAAGACCGCCGCGAGCCGCGTCACGAACCCTTCGACGAGGATCTCGAACACCATATCGGCCTGCGCGAGCCCGTAGTGCGGCCGCGCCGCGGGGGCGTTGTCGATCTTCACGATGAGCGGCCGGCGGTCCGTCGCGCCGACCTTCGCGGGCTTGCCGCTCAGCGGCCAGCAGTCTTTGGTGCACGGAGCGGCGGGGTCGATCGTGGGCTCGGGGGTCGGGACGGAGGTCGCGACGGGCGCGGAGCGGGCCGCCGCGGTCGACTCGGGGGCCGCGGTGCCGAGGGCGAGGGGGACATCCGATGTGCTGGTGGCGCGCAGCCGGTGACCAGGAGGATGGTGGCGGTCAGGGCGACGACCCACCGTGGCCCCGACCGGACGTGATGCATTCCGTGACTTTACGTGCGAGGGGCGGCTTTTGATAGAGGGACGTGACGCCAAGTCAGATCCAAATTGGCGCCGCAGCATCGACGTCCGATCGGCTGCCCACGTGATCTAGCAGCGTATGCAGCCACGAACCCTGTGACTTGTGGGAGGAGGGCGGGCTGGGCGCGTTCTTGAGGGAGCGAGCGGTGGCAGGATCGAAACTCTGCCGGCCGAGCGGGATTAGCGCGGAGCTGACGCGACGTAGCGAGGTTTAGGCTCGCGGATCAGGCGCAACTGGAGATCGCCTTCGGAGCGGGCGAGGGGACTCGAACCCCTGACATCAAGGTTGGAAACCTTGCGTTCTTGCCACTGAACTACGCCCGCACTCGCTCGTCGGCGATAAGTCCGGTCGCGGTGACAGTTCGCACAAACGATATCGCACGTCGCGATCTCGGCGAGGATCTTCGCGTCACCGGCGCGACCGACCATCTGCGTGATCGGGCCCGTCTTTTTCGTCGGATCGAGATGATCGAATTGCATCGAATACGGACCAAAGCGACGGCCGCAGTCCTTGCAGGGAGTGTGCGGCCCGACGCTTCAGTAGCTGGGCATAGGTCCGCGCCGCGTGGCAGTTCGCGCAAACAACGTCGCACTTTTCGATTTCGGCCAAGAGGACCGCGCGCGGCTTGAGCAGGACCTTGTCACTGCAGAGAGAAAATGTCTTCAGAGACGGGTCGCGGTGGTCGAAGTCCATGACGTGCGCCGGGAAGGCACCGTTGCAGTCAGCGCACGGCAGTCGGCGTAGTTCTCGGAGCCACTGGAGCGTCGCGCGCTGGCGTCGCATGACGCGATCGATCTCCACTTGTCGGTTCCGCGCGTAATAGGCGACGTTGTACGGCCTCTGGTCGCGTGGTCGTCCCACGGAGACACTGTGAACAAGCGTTCTATCCGTGTCAACAGGACATTTTTCGATCGGACGAAGGGTCGGACCGACACGCTCGCCTTCAGCGACTGTCCACTAACGCCCGTCCCAACCAGGAGCAACCGGGCAGGCAAGTAGACTCACGCCGCCGCTCAAGCGGCGTGGGGGAGGGACGATGGGAAGGCTCCGGAGTACGGCGCGCGCGCTCGTCTACGCGGCGATCCTGGCGACACAGACCGGCGCGGCTGCCGCGGGCGCGACCGATGCGCGCACCCTCGAGCGCTCGGACTGGCTGGCGCATCTTCCGCTCGCGCTCGCGGTCGTGAGCTTCGTCGTCGTGGTCGACGCGATCGTCTTTTCGCGCATCATCCGCGCGCGGCGGCGGGCCGGAAGATGAAGCTGTTCGCGCAGTTCAACCCGCTCGAGCGCTTCCTCGCCTTCAAGCGGATCCCGCTCAAGATCGTCGCGGTCACCGCGCTCGCGTCGTATCTCCTGCAGATCGGCGCGATCCTCCAGGGCCAGCCGCTCTACGTCATCGCCTTCTACACGCTGCTCCCGTGGATCCCGCTGCTCGTCTTCGAGGGGCTCTGGAAGTACGAGCACTACAACTGGATCGCGATCTTCGCGATCGTGACGGCGCTCCAGCTCGGCCACCTCGGGGAGCACGCCTTCCAGGTCACCGAGTACGTCTTCCTCAACGGCACGCTGGCGTGCCCGCCGCCCGTCGACGACGTCGCGAACGCGCGGCGCGCGGCGCAGGCCGGCCTGCGGTCGCCGACCGACACGCCAACGTTCATCTCGTCGCAGGTCATCGTGAAGCCCGACGACGCCGGCGCCGCCGTGCGGTCGGCCGACGGCCGCGAGGTCGGCGGCCCGCCCGCGTGCGGCGTGTTCGGCCAGCTCGACTTCGAGACGGTGCACCTGGTTTGGGACACGCTCGTGTGGATCACCGCGCTCGCGCTGCTCATGCGCTTCTCGACGAACATCTGGCTCTGGGTCGCGATCACCGCCGCGAGCCTCCACGAGATGGAGCACCTGTTCCTCGGCTCGATCTACTTCTTCGAGCGCACGCCCGTCTTCGACCACCTCGCGGTGCTCTGGGGGACGACGGTCGCGGGGAACATCGTCACCGCGCACCCGCTCGGCGTCGAACAGGTCGCGACGACCTTCTACGAGGCCGGCGGGAAGCAGGGGATCATGGGCCAGAGCGGTCTGGTGGAGCAGCTCATCGGCTCGACGGGCCACTTCCTGCTCAGGCCGTTCCTCCACTTCGGCTACAACTCGCTCGTCGTGATCCCCACGACGATCGCGTTCCTCATGCAGGTCCGCCACGCGTACGACGAGTACCTGGCGAAGGTCCTGCCGAGCCTCACCGAGGAGCAGCTCGTCGCCACGACCAGCAAGCTCCGCGAGCTCACGTTCCCGCGCGGCGCGACGATCACGCGGCAGGGCGATCCCGCGGACCGCTTCTACATCCTCACCCACGGCGAGGCCGACGTCATCCACGTGTCGGTCGACGGCGAGGAGAAGGTGCTCTCGAAGATCGGACCGGGTCAGTACTTCGGGGAGATCGGACTGCTCCAGGGAGGACAGCGCACGGCGACCGTCCGTGCGTCGACCGACGTGACCGCGATGTCCCTCGACCGCGAGACGTTCGGTGCGCTCATGACGCAGTCCGAGATCAGCCGCGGGGAGCTCGAGCGCATCGTGCGCCAGCGGCTCGCCGCCGGGTCCTAGCTCCGGACGACTCGCCAGCGCGCGGGCGCCCCGTCGATCTCGACGACGCGGCCCGCGCGCTCGAGGTGTCGAAGGTGCGCGAGCGTCTCCGCGAGCGCGAAGCGCTCCTCGTGCGCCGAGCGGAGCACCGGGAAGAGCGTTCGAGCGACGGTGTAGGCGTCGCGCTCCGCGTCGCCCAGCGCGTCGACCGTCGCCGCGAGGCGCGCGTCGTGATGGGCGAGGATCTGATCCACGCGGCCCGGGAGGTCGTCGAACGGCTCGCCGTGCGCGGGCAGGACGCGGCGGACCGGGAGGTCGCGCACTTTCCGCAGGGAGGCGAGGAAGTCTCCGAGCGGATCGTCGCGCGAGCGCGGGTACAGGCCGACGTTGGACGTGATGCGCGGGAGCACGTGATCGCCCGCGAAGAGGACGGCCTCGCGCGCGTCGACGAGCACCGCGTGATAGTCGGTGTGGCCCGGCGTCCACGCGACGCGCGTCGCGCGGCCGCCGAGGTCGAGCTCGTCGCCGTCGTCGATCGGTCTCGGCGCGACCTTGTCGACCCGGCGGCCCATCTCGACCCAGGCCTCGCGCATGCCTTCGTTCACCGAGCGGGGCATGCCGTGCCGCTCGAAGTGCGCATATGTCGCGTCGACCTCGTCGCGGTCGGCCGCCCAGACGCGTCGCGCGGCCGCGATCTCCGGGCGGTGCATGACGACCTCCGCGCCAGCGCGCTCGAGCGTGCCGGCCATCCCGAGATGGTCGGGATGGAGATGCGTGACGAACACACGGCGGACGTCGGCAAGGTCGATCCGCGCGTCCGCGAGCCCGGCGCGCAGGACGGCCTCCGCCTCCGCGGTGTGCAGCCCGGCGTCGACGAGCGCGTAGCCGCGCGCGCCTTCGACGAGGTAGGCGTTCACGCTGCGGAGCGCGAGCGGGAGCGGAAGCTCGATGCGCCGGACGCCGGGCGCGACGACGTTCGTGCTCAGCGGCGGTCGTTCGCGCGCGTCATCACCGCTACAATGGTGATTCTCCGGCCCGTTCGTCTAGCGGCCCAGGACACTGCCCTCTCAAGGCAGAGACCAGCGGTTCGAATCCGCTACGGGCTACCAGTTCGCTCTCGCCTGTGCTCTCGCGAGGGTTCGACACCACGCGTACGCAACAGGACCTGAAGTCTCGCTGCCCGGCCCACTCGGTCCAGCGTGAGCGTCGCAGCCCATACCTCTCGGTACATTGGCCGACGCCGCGACTCGACATCGACTTGCCGTCGAGCGAACGTCTGTCCGTAGAGATCGGCCCACACGTCGAATAGAAAGAGGTCGATCAGCTCGTGGTTCTCACGTTGCCGATCAGGTCGATCGAGTGAACCGGCCGATCGTGCCGTGTGGCCTTGAACTAGATGGTGGGCGAGCTCATGGATCAGTGTGCCAAGTTTCGTTTCTTTGTCGTAACTCGCGCGAAGTGAGAGCGGGTCGGACTGGCTGGTGCCCTCGAACACGCGAGCATCCATCGCGTGCACGTCGAAGGTCAGGCCCGTAGTAGTGGCAAATTGCCGAACGATCTTCTCGCCCTCGGCTTCCCACAGACGCCTGTACTCGGCGGCCGCTGAAACGATCGGGGGTTCGTCTGAGTCGGGACGGAACCGTATTTCCAGCATCTCGTGGCTCCGCTCCTTCCCTAACTCGACCAACTCGGACTGGTACCAGACCAGCAGATCCAGCAGCCGCCTCGCTCGGTACATCTTGAGCGGTTCGGATCCGCTTCGGGCTACACGTAACGTTGCGCAAAATGACACCGCCGAAAGCTCCTCGACGCCCGCGCGTCGAGCGCGCCAAGCCATGGCTGACGCAGGTCGAGGCCGATCGCCGGATCCTCAAGCGCGTCGACGCCAAGGGTCGACCGGGCCGCGCTCTGGCTGCGGCGGCGCCGCGACTTGCTGACTCGCAATACGCGGAAGCGCTAGATCACGTGCTCGCGCGGGCGACGGACAAGCCAGAGGGCCTCGAGATCGCTCTGGCGATCGGCCGCCGGGCGCTCGTCAACGACCGGCTGGACGAGGCCTTGCGCTGGTTGGTGCAGGCGCGATCTTTGGCCACCGAAAAGACGCCCGTCGTCGCCGCGAGGATCGCATTCCTGCTGGGCGCCGTCTACATCGGACGCGACGAGGAGGTCGCGGCTGACGCGGTCCTCGCCTGGGCGGAAGGGATCCTCGGCCGAGAAGCCGATTCGAGCGCGGACGTCCTCCACCTGCGGGCTCTCTTGGCCGAGAGACGGGGCGACCGCGATGTCGCTATGGCGCTCTATCGCGAGGTCTTGCAGCGGGCGAATGTCGCGCTGACGCCGATGACACGCGTGCTCGCGATGAGGAACCTGGCGGCGATGCTCGCGCACGCGCGGCCGCGCGAGAGTGTCGGCCTATACGCCATGGCGTTGGCCACGCTCGATGCCGACGAGCTCGATGCCTCGACGCGCTGCGGGATCGACAACGGCATGGGGTACGCCCTGCTGTGCTCCGGAGATGTCGATGGGGCGCGCATGAAGCTCGATCAAGCGTCTTCCGAGGCCAAGCGTGTGGGCGCTGAACGCGTGGAGGTCTTCGCGAACTTCAATCGGTCGCTCGTGGATGAGCTGAGTGGCGACCTCCATGCCGCCGACGCGAGGCTGCGCGCGGTCGAAGCGGATGCTCGGCGGCACGATCTCGATGAGCTCGCCGGGTGGACGCGTATCCGGCGTGCGTGGCTGCAGTTGCGCGCCGGATCCGCGGACGCGGCCGCCGCCGCGTTACGTGAGGCGTTCGCCACAGCGCCGCGGACAGAGCATCGCGAGGCGATCGCCACACTCAGCGCGCTCATCCGCCTTCCCGATCGACTGGCAGCGTCGCGGGCGCAGCTTTCCGCGTTGGCCGCCGCATATCGCAAGCGCGACGACGCGCTGACCGATTTCACGCTGACCCTCTGGGTCGCGCACGCCGACGCGGCGAGCGGCCGTCTCGCGACAGCCCGGCGGAATGTGGCGCGAGCGTGCGCGCTCGGCTCGGAACGAGGCTTCCGGCTCGGGACCAGCTGGTGGTCCAGCGAGGTCGTGACCGTCGCGCGTGAACATGCTCCCGCGGAGTTCGCGGACTTCGCGGATCGACTGCTCGTCGCGCCATCGACACCTCGTCCCGGTCCGGAGCGCCACGTCGTCGTGTCGCGCGACGGGACCGTGACGGTCGACGGCCAGCCGCTCGATGAGTCGACTTGGCGACAGGGCCGCAGTGGCAGCGGCGTGTTGCGTCGGTATTTCCGAGCGCTGCTTTCGGCGTATCCCGCCGCATTGGCGAGAGATGAGCTGGCCGACCTGCTCTGGCCGGAGAGCGAAGGCGACAAAGCGGTGCGGAATCTGTACGACGCGACCAAGGACCTGCGCCGCGTGCTCGTGGCCATGCCTGGCGTGCAGCTGCGGGTCACCGAACAGACCTACGGACTCGTCCTCGCATCGAGCGCGCGCGTCCACTAGCGCCCCCCACGAGGCACCCCCCAAGGTCCCCCCATTGGTCCTCGCATCGTGGCGCGCATGCAGTTCCGGCCCGAGCTCGAGGGGTTGCGTGGCGTCGCCGTCGCGCTCGTCGTGCTGTTCCACGCACGCCTGCTCGGCTTCAGCGGCGGCTTCGTGGGCGTGGACGCCTTCTACGTCTTGTCGGGCTTCCTCATCACAAGACTGCTGCTGGGTGAGATCGCGGCGACCGGGAGCCTGGATCTCGTCACGTTCTACGCGAGGCGCGCGCGCCGCATCCTTCCCGCGGCGATCGCCGCGGTGGTCGTCGTCCTCGCCTGCAGCGCGTTCGTTGTCGCTCCGCTCGACCTCCCCGCGATCACCGTCGACGCGACCGCCTCGGGACTGTTCGCGGGGAACGTCCTCTTCGCGATCCGCGCGACCGACTATTTCGCGTCGACGACCCCGTCGCCATTTCTGCACTACTGGTCGCTGGGCGTGGAGGAGCAGTTCTACCTCGTCTGGCCCCCGTTTCTCCTCCTCGCGTTCCGTTCCCGGCGACCGAGCCTCATCATCTGCGCGGCCTGCCTCGGTTCCCTGGCGCTCGCGATCGTGCTCACCCCCGTTCTCGCGCCATGGGCCTTCTACGGCCTGCCCACGCGCGCGTGGCAGCTCGCCGCCGGCGCGCTTCTCGCGATGCACCGACCCGCGCTGAGCCGACTGCCGTCGCTCGCGCTCGGGGTCTGCGCGTGGATCGGTCTCGCGCTCCTCGCGGTCGCGTCGACCACGCTCGATCCAACGGCGGGCTATCCGGGGGTCGCCGCGATCGTCCCAACGCTCGCGGTCGTGCTCGCGATCTGCGGCAGCGACCGGCGCGGCGGACCAGGAAGGCTCTTGGCCCTGGCACCGCTGCGAGCGCTCGGCCGCATCAGCTTCTCGCTGTACCTGTACCACTGGCCGGTGCTCGTGCTCGCAGCGATCGCCGTCGGCGATCTCTCGGTCATCGAGCGGTGGTGCCTCGTCGGCCTCGCCGTCGTCGTCGCGGCGATGAGCCGGAGGCTGATCGAGCAGCCGTTCCTCGAGCCGCGTCGATTGCGCGCGACTTCCCGGCGCTCGCTCGTGTTCGGGGGGAGCGCGATCGCCATGGTGCTCGTCGCCGCGCAGATCGTCGGACTCTCGGCGGCGTCGTCCCTCGCGGCGAGCGGCGAGCCGCGTTTCGCCGATGCGACATCGCCGGCGAGTGGCACGTCGGCAGCGGACACGCCATCGACGACAGCGCCCGCGACGGCGTCTCCGACCGTTCCCGCCACAGCCACCCCGGGCCCGACGCCCGCGGGCCCGCGCGAGCTGCGACCGCGCCTGACCGATGCGCGCGACGATGGCGATGGTCTGAACGCGCGCGGCTGCGGCCTCTCGCTCCGCGGCAGCCAGCCACCGCTTTGCGATCTCGGCGTGGCCGGTCCGGCCACGGTCGCGCTGGTGGGCGACTCGCACGCGGCTCAATGGTTTCCCGCGCTCGACCTGATCGCGGAGCAGCGCGGCTGGCGGATCCTGCCGTTCACGAAGGACTCGTGCATCTTCCTCGACATGCGCATCATTTCACTGCATCTCGAGCGCGAGTACACCGAGTGCGCAGCGTGGCGCGAGAACGTGATCACGATCCTGCAGCGCCTACGGCCGGATCTCGTCGTGGTGTCATCGAGCCGTTGGGTCCATCCGGTCGAGCCGGTGGATGCCGATGCGGCGCGTCAGGCGGACGCGATGGCCCGGCTCCTCAGACGGCTCCCCGGCCGCGTCGTGGTGATCGCCGACACGCCGCTGAGTCAGGTCGACGTGCCCGCCTGTCTGTCACGCAGGGATCACACCGCAGAGATGTGCGCGACGTCCCGCGGATACGCCCTGACCAGACACCTCGCTCGCGATGGGCGTGCCGCGCAGGCGGTCGACGCAGTGCTGATCGACCCCTCGGCATGGCTGTGCGACGAGCAGACCTGTCCGGCGGTGATCGACTGGACGATCGTCTATCGCGACGACCACCACCTCACCGCAACGATGGCGCGCCGCCTGGCTCCAATGCTCGAGCCCGGTCTGTTGGAGGCGCTCTCGCGACCCAAGTGATGAGAACGGTCGACCTCGCGACCGACCGACACCCCGCGAGCCCCATCGTGAGGTCGTTCTCGGACGCGCTTGAACTCCTGCTTGGTTTCGATGTACTGACCAAACTGTTCGTACAAGGTCTTCGCCGCATCTAGGACTTGGAAGGGCGTGTAGGAGAGTCTTGTGCTTTGAGAGACATCCATCTGGCTGATGGCGTGAGGATGGTCTTGACCTTCGACGCGATGCACGACGAGCACTGGAAGCAGATGGCGGTGATGAGCCGGGAGAGCGAGCTGGGCAAGCTCGCACGGGTCCTCGAGGCGCGAAATCCCCCGGTCTCATGAGGCAGCCGGCAGAAAAGCGTGTACACATAAGAGACGCCGGTCTCACAGTGGGTGGCCGCGCAGTAGGGAGCGACCATGGGCAGTCTCCTCAGACCCGACCCTGAGCGGCGCGACATGATCGGCACGCCCGACGCCCCGGACAACGGCGAACCGGAGGAGCGCACGCCCTTCGAGTTCGTCGAGCGTCCGCGCGTCGAACCTGAGGTCTACATCTCGCGACCGCACCTCGGTCGAGATCCCGCCCAGTCGCCGGCCGACAGCGGTCTCGACGAGCCTGCTGTCTGGGCCGTGCCTGAAGGCGACCCGGAAGAGCCCAAGGCCTTCGAGTTCGTCGAGCGTCCGCGCGTCGAACCCGAGATCTACATCTCGCGACCGGAGCTCGGTCGAGATCCCGCCGAGACGCCGGCTGACGGCGGGCGGCGCTTAGGCTAGCCGACTCGCCTGCATACACTCCGCGCCACGTCCGCGCGGGGGTGATGCATGGGGACATCCTCCTTCTTCGAATATCCGGCGCCCGACGAAGAGCAGCCGCCCGACGAGCTGCTGTTCCTGTCTGGCCAGAGCGAAGCGCACTGGCGGGCGATCTTCGCGCACGCGCAGCCACAGCGCTTCCGCGCCGGGGACGTCCTCATCCGCCGCGGTGAGGTGGAGCGCGCGATCTACATCGTCATCGCGGGCGCGCTCGAGGTGGTCTCGGTGGAAGGGGGCGCGTCCGGCGCGCGCGTCATACCGGTACCCACCGGTTCGGTCATCGGCGAGATCGGATTCTTCGACGCCCGCCCGCGCTCGGCGACCGTGCGCGCGGTCACGGACGGCGAGGTGCGCAGACTCGACCACGAAGGCTACGAGGCGCTCGCGCGCAGCGATCCGGCGCTCGCCCGGACGCTGCTCTTCGAGCTCGGGCGCATCCTCGCGGTGCGGCTCCGGCAGACGAACGAGTTCATCCGCGGCTGGCTGGGCTGAGCGTGGCCGCACGGAGCCCCTTCCCCACATACCTGCAGATGCGAGCGCGGGTGCCGCTCTGGGCGTGGGCGGCTCTCCGTGTCGTCGGTCTGCTCGCGACGGCCGCGCTTCTCGTCGCGCTCTTCGTCGCGCCGGAGATCGGCCTGCTCGCCTTCTGGGGCGTGCTCATCCCAGCGCTCCCGCTCCTGTTCTTCGTCGCGCCGGGCGCGTGGCGGAACGCCTGCCCGCTCGCGACACTGAATCAGACCCCGCGGTTCCTCCGCTTCACGCGCGCGCTCACGCTCCCCAAGTGGCTGCGCGAGCATGGCTATCTCGTCGCGATCGCCCTGTTCTTCGTGATCATTCCGGCGCGCAAGCTGCTGTTCGACCACGACGGAACGGCGCTCGCCGTGCTCCTCCTCGCCACGCTCGCCGCGGCCTTCCTTGGCGGCGTCTTCGTGCGCGGGAAGGCCGGCTGGTGCAGCACGATGTGTCCGCTGCTACCCGTCCAGCGCCTCTACGGTCAGACGCCGTTCGTCACGGTGCGCAACGCGCATTGCCGCCCGTGCGTCGGGTGCGTGAAGAACTGCTACGACTTCAACCCGGCGGTCGCGTACATGGCGGATCTGTACGATCCCGACCCGCACCGCAGCGGGTACCGGAAGCTCTTCGCGGGGGCGTTCCCCGGTTTGATGGTCGCCTTCTACACGATGGAGGGCTCGCGCGATCTTCCCATCGCACCCACGTATCTCGCGTTCGCCGGCGCGATGCTCCTGAGCGTCGGCTCCTTCTACGTGCTCGAGGTCCTCTTCCGCGTGACCGCGAACAAGATCACCGCGCTGTATGCGGTGGCCGCGCTCACCCTGTTCTATCTCTTCAACGTGCCGCTGCTCAACGGGCGGCTGGGCGCGCCTCTGCCGCCTGTGGCGATCTGGGCGATCGAGGCCGGGATCCTGGCCCTCGCCGCGGTGTGGGTGGTCCGCACCTATCGCAAGGAGCGCCCGTTCGTCGAGCAGGCGATCACGCCGAAGCCCGCCCGTGTCGGCTCGCCGGACGTCGTCGCGCGAGCCTCGCGGGGTGCGCACCGGGCGTAGTCATTGGCGGGTCGGGGCTCGTGGCCCCCGATCAGGGGCCCGGCCAGACGTCTTGAACGCTCGAGCGGCGGCTACCGGATCGCCGCATCGGTGGCTCGGATCAATGCTTCGGTGATGAGCGCGCTTCCCCCGTGACCGGCGTTGTCGACGATCACGATCTCCGAATTCGGCCAGACGCGATGGAGCTCCCACGCATTGCCGATCGGTGCTTGGAAGTCGAAGCGCCCGTTCACGAGAGTTCCGGCGATGTTCGTGAGCGAGGCGACGCCGCGAAGCAAGACCCCGTCCTCGAGCCAGGCGTTGTGCCGGACATAGTGGGTAACGATCCGCGCGAAGGCCATCGCATATACGGGATCACGGAATCTCTCGGCGAGTCCAATGCGTGGAGGCCAGTCGAGTGTCGTGGACTCCCACAAGAAAAGGATGGACAGGCCACCGCGGAACGTCCAGTCGAACTCCTTTCGTCGACCGGTGGTGACGCCGAACAAGATCATCTCCGTAACGTGGTCCGGATGCGCTTCCGCGTACGCGAGCCCCCACGTGCTGCCCCACGACCCACCGAGCACCAACCATCGTTCGATAGCCAACTGTTCGCGGAGGCGTTCAGCGTCGTCGATGAGCCGCCACGTCGTGTTGGTGGCGAGTCCCGTATCAAGAGCGCTTGCATGCAGTGTGCTCCGCCCGCAGCCGCGTTGATCGAACAGCACGACGCGATAGGCGCTTGGATCGAACAGCCTTCGGAACCAGGGCGAACGACCCGACCCAGGGCCACCGTGAAGGACGAGGGCGGGCTTGCCGCGCGGGTTGCCGCATGTCTCCCAGGAGACGAGATTGCCATCTCCCACATCCAACATCCCGTGCTCGTGTGGTTCGATCTCGGGATACAAAGGCCTCATCTGGGGCAGGCTCTCTTCTCCTTCAGCGGCATTCTTCCGTGGAGGTATCTCGCATGGCAAGGTCGCATGGCGTGATGGTGAAGCTCGAGCGTTTCACGGCGGTCCTCCTCATCCTCCGCGACGACGCGCCCAAGCTCGACGAGCGGGCGGCTGCCGAGCTGCAGGACGCCCATCTCTCGCACCTCGCGGATCTCCACGAGGCCGGGTACCTCCTTGCGGCCGGACCGCTGCTCGATCCGACGTTCCGCGGCCTCTCGCTCTTCAGGGTGGAGCCCGATCGCGCGCGCGAGCTCGCCGAGCGGGATCCGGCCGTCCGGGCTGGCCGCTTCCGTCTCCAGATCATCCCGTGGATGGTCCCCGCCGGTGCGATGACGTTCGCGCGCACGCACCTCCCGCGCGCGGCGAGCGAGGTCAGCGAAGACTGAGCGCCGGCTGATCGCGCGTCACGACGCGCCCAGACGTCGCTCGATCTCGCGCCGGTGCTCCCACTCGTGCTCGAGCATCCGGCGGAGCGCGCGGCGGAACGTCGTGCGGTCGCTGCGTGGCCCGCGGGCCGCGACGCGCTCCGCGGGCGTGGCCGCGCGCAGCCGCGCGATCGCGGCGTCGCGCTCCTCCCCGAGGGCGACACGCAGGTCGAGATCGCCGCGCAACGCGGCGCGCGCGGGCTCGCCGACCTCCTTCACCGGGCCGAGCGCCGCGTACACATAGCCCATGTCGGCCTCGAGCACGTGCAGGAGGATGTCGCGGAGCGAGCGGCCCTCGGCCGGCTTCTTCGCCAGGGTCTTCGCGTCGATCCACTTCGCGAGCTTCAGCAGATCGGCGCGCGACCATGCGAGCCAGCGTAGGTACTGGGCGAGCTGCGCCGCCCCGAGCGCCACGCGCTCCGGCGCGAACACGATGTCTGAGGCGCCTCGACCGATGATGTCGCCCTTGGTGATGTGCTCGGCGACCGCGGTCTCGATCTTCTCCTTGGGGTCGACCGCTTCGCCGTGACGTGCGAGATAACGCAGGTAGAGGCGGATCTCTTCGGGCGCGGCCGCCAGGGCGTCGTTCGTCGTTCGCCCGA
>VBDU01000016.1 GCA_005883625.1 Chloroflexota bacterium
GCGAGCTTGACGGTCTCGCCGACGCGCAGCGCGCCGCCGTCGGGCCGCTCCTCGCCCGTGATGAGCCGGAAGAGCGTCGTCTTCCCCGCGCCGTTCGGGCCGATGATCCCGACGATGCCGCCCCGGGGCAGCGAGAACGTGAGGTCGTCGAAGAGGAGCCGCTCGCCATACGCCTTGCGAAGCCCTTCCGCCTCGATGACGACGTCGCCCAGCCGCGGACCGGGCGGGATCGCGATCTCGAGCTGGCGCTCGCGTTCGTCGGGGTCCTCCGCGAGGAGCCGCTCGTATGCCTCGATGCGCGCCTTCGACTTCGCCTGCCGCGCCCGCGGGGACGCGCGGACCCACTCGAGCTCTCGCGCGAGGGTCTTCTGCCGCGCAGACTCCTGCTTCTCCTCGACCGCCAGGCGCGCGCGTTTCTGGTCGAGCCAGGCGCTGTAGTTGCCCTGGTACGGGATCCCGAACCCCCGATCGAGCTCGAGGATCCAGCCGGCGACGTTGTCCAGGAAGTAGCGGTCGTGGGTCACCGCGACGACGCACCCGTCGTACTCGCCGAGGAACCGCTCGAGCCACGCCACCGAATCGGCGTCGAGGTGGTTCGTCGGCTCGTCGAGGAGAAGGAGGTCCGGCTTCGACAACAGAAGGCGGCAGAGCGCGACGCGCCGGCGCTCGCCGCCCGAGAGGGTCGCCACGTCCTGGTCGCCCGGCGGGCAGCGCAGCGCGTCCATCGCGAGCTCCACGGTCGTGTCGAGCTCCCAGAGGCCCTTCGCCTCGATCTCGTCCTGCGTGCGCTGGAGGTCGTCGGTGACGTGGGACATCTCGTCGGGCGATAGATCCTCGCCGAGCTTCAGCGAGAGCGCGTTGTAGCGCTCGAGCACGGCTCGGCCGGACGCGACCCCGTCCTCCACGTTGCCGCGGACGTCCTTCGCGGGATCGAGCTGCGGCTCCTGCGCGAGGAGTCCGGCGCGGAAGCCCTCCGTGATGCGTGCGTCGCCACTGAATTCGGTATCGACGCCGCCCATGATCCGCAGGAGCGTGCTCTTGCCGGCGCCGTTGGCGCCGAGGACGCCGATCTTCGCGTCCGGATAGAACGCCAGCGTGATCCCGCGAAGGATCTCGCGCTGCGTGAGCGGCGCGATCTTGCGCAGCTCGCGCATCGTGAAGATGAATTGAGGGGGCATGGAGAAACCGTATCAGCAGTCAACAATCGAAGGCGGCCTTGCCTTCGTAACCCCCTGCGGATTCGTTAGGCTTCGAGTCGCACTGAAGGGGAGGTCGTCCTTGTCCGACGAGAAGCGCAACTTCCGTCTTGCGAAGAGCGTTCGCCCGTCGCGCTACGAGCTCCGCTTCGAGCTCGACCTCGACGGCTGGACGTCGCGCGGCCACGAGCGCGTCGCGCTGACGTTCGACCGCCCATCGCGGGAGCTCGTCCTGCACGCGCTCGACCTCATCATCGAGCGCGCCGCGATCGCGGGCGGACCGAAGATGACGGACGTGACCTACGACGGCGAGGCCGAGACCGCCACGCTCCGCTTCGACGGCGAGGTCGCCGCGGGCGAGCGCGTGCTCGAGCTCGACTGGTCGGGCCAGATCCGCGAGTCCCTTCGCGGCCTCTACCGGTCGACGCGGCCGGGCGAGCGGTACGCCGCGACGCAGTTCGAGGCCGCCGACGCCCGCCGCGCCTTCCCCTGCTTCGACGAGCCGGAGTTCAAGGCCCGCTTCGCGATCGAGCTCGTGCACCCCGCCGGGCTCACCGCGATCGGCAACATGCCGATCGCCTCTCAGGAGCCGGTCGCGGACGGACGCCAGCGGACCCGCTTCGTCGAGACGCCGAAGATCTCCTCGTACCTCGTCGCCTTCACGGTGGGGCCGTACGAGTCGACCCCCGAGGCGAAGACCGCGAGCGGGATCCCGGTGCGCGTCTGGCTCCCGAAAGGCCTGGCCGCGCAGGGCCTCTACGCGCGGGACGCGCATGTCCGCTCGCTCGAGTACCTCGAGCCCTACACGGATATCCCGTACCCGTACCTGAAGGTCGACGCGATCGGCATCCCCGACTACGAGGCCGGCGCGATGGAGAACCCCGGCGCGATCACGTACCGGGTCTACCTCCTCGCCGCGGACGAGCGGAACGCGTCGGTGAAGATGTTCAAGGGGATCTTCAGCACGGCGGCGCACGAGCTCACCCACATGTGGTGGGGCGACCTCGTGACGATGCGCTGGTGGACCGATCTCTGGCTGAACGAGTCGTTCGCGAGCTTCGTCGGCGAGAAGGCGACCGCGGCGCTCAATCCCGAGTGGCGGTACTGGCGCGACTTCGTGGCCGACAACGCCGGCGCGTTCAACCTCGACTCGCTCGCCTCCACGCATCCGATCTCCGTCGAGGCCAAGAGCGCGGAGGAGGCTTCGCAGCGTTTCGACGCGATCTCGTACACGAAGGGCGCCGCCGTGCTCCGGATGATCGAGGGCTACCTGGGCGAGACGGCGTTCCGCGACGGCGTGCGCATCTACCTTCGCCGTCACGCCGAAGCGAACGCGTCGGCCGACGACTTCTGGCACGCGCTCGACGAGTCGTCCGGCCAGGGCGTCACGAGGATCGCGAACGCCTGGATCAAAGAGCCCGGCCATCCGCTCGTCGACATCACGGCGCGCGAGAAGGACGGTGGCCTCGAGCTGAGCCTCTCACAGACTCGGTACTTCTCGGACGCGGGCGCGAAGCCGACCGCGCAGCGCTGGCCGGTGCCGCTCGTCATCCGGACCGACGCCGGCGAAAAGCGGATCCTCCTGAGCGACGCGCGCGCCACCGTCGGCCTGCCCGGTGCCCGGTGGTATTACCCGAACGCCGGCGGGCGCGGGTTCTATCGGTTCCGGCTCGACGAGCTGTCCGAACGGCGGCTCGACGAGGGGATCGCGCACCTCGCCGCCGAGGAGCGGCTCAGCCTCATCGACGACCTGTGGGCGCTCACCCGTCACGGCAAGGCCCGGCTCGCCACGTTCATGCGGCGCCTCGAGACGCTGCGTGGCGACGACGACCGCGCGGTGCTCTCCGCGATCGCCGACGCGCTCACCTGGATCGGCAACTACGCCGTCCGACCGTCGACCGAAGGCGCCTTCGCGCGGCTCGTAGAGGAGCTCTTCCGGCCGATCCTCCAGCAGGGCGGCTGGGACGTGCACGACGACGAGGACGCGGACACCCGCGAAAAGCGCACGCGCGCGATCGGGATGCTCGGCGTCCACGCGCGGGCGCCCGACGTCCGCGAGGAGGCCGGGCGGCGCGTCCGCCGGCACCTCGAGGGCAACGCGCGTCTCCATCCCGACGTCGCCGGGATCGTCGTCGCCGTCGCGGCGACCGCGGGCGACGCCGCCCTCTGGGAGCGCTACGTCGCGCGCATGAAGCAGGCCGCGGCGACCGACGCGCAGGAAGAGACGCGGTTCCGCCAGGGCCTGATCTTCTTCGAGGATCCCGCACTCGTCCGCCGGACGGCGGAGCTCGCGTTCACACCGGCCATCCGGATGCAGGACCGCGGGCATCTCCTGGTACCGCTGCTACAGCGGCGACGCTCGCGCGAGGTCGCCTGGCCGGTCCTGCGCGACGCGTGGGACGAGCACGTCGCGAACGCGGACCTTCCGCCGCTCCTCAAGCAGGCGTTTCCGACCGCGGTGAGCCAGCTCGCGCAGCCCGGTCTCGCGCAGGAGGCCATCGCGTTCCTCGAGGCGAAACGCACGCCGGACATCGCCGAGACGGTGTCACAGTCCATCGAGCGGCTGCGCGTGAACACCGCCGCGGCGGAGCGCCTGTCGGACGAGCTCGGAGACGCGCTGAAGGTGCCGACGGCGGCGTAGCGCCCGAACGGGGAGCCAAAGACGAGGCGGCTCGGAGAACGTCTCCGAGCCGCTTCGGCGCCTGGCTCGATCAGCGCTTCATGGGAGAGGACGCGCGAAGTAGATGTCCTCCTCCACGGTGCCGTCGAGTCCGCGAGTGTCCGCCCAGACCACGAGCGGGCGACCCTGGCTGTCCAGATCGACCCACATGTAGTCGCCGAGGAACCCCGCTTGGATCGGGTTGTTCGCGACGACGAGGTTGGGCATCGAGTCCGTCGTGAGGCGCGTGTACTTGAACGATCGTGAGGACGACGCGGCGTTCGTGATCTTCGCGAGCGTGATGTCGTTGCAGCCCGTGGTCTCGCAGCTGCCGTAGGAGCGGTCGTAGTACGCGACGAAGAGCGTGCCGTCCTTGGTGACCTTGCTCCACGGCTGCCACTGGGCCGTCTTCCCGAACTTCGATGCCGGGGCGACATTCACCTCGGAGCTCCAGGTAGCGCCGCTGTTCGTCGAGAACGAGTAGAAGACGTCGTTATCGCACGGCGGCGTCGCCGTGTTGTTGGGACTGGTGCACGGCGGGCCACCGTTGCGGAAGTCCGACCACACGGCGTAGAGCTTCCCGCCGTCGTCGATCGAGATC
The DNA here is from genome assembly GCA_005883625.1 of Chloroflexota bacterium. Lineage (GTDB taxonomy): Bacteria > Chloroflexota > Limnocylindria > P2-11E > P2-11E > 3-1-20CM-2-70-9. Next base: position 4,457 of record VBDU01000016.1, read on the forward strand.
GACATCGAGGTGAACTCCGGGACGCGGTAGCCGTTCGGCGGCAGGCAGCGTCTGCCCGAGGGGCAGCCGGTCACCGGGTTCGGCCCGACCTGCCGCGGATGCGTGCCGATGAGGCTGTTGATCCTGACCGGCGCGGTCCAGCTCGCCGGGCTGGCGCAGTTGTTCGCCGCCGGGCACTTCACGAAGGCCACCTGGTTGAGTCCGAGGCCCGGCGTGTTCGAGTTGCCGAAGATGACGTAGATGGTCCCGTCCGGACCGACGATCGGGTGCGAGCCCTGGTTGTCGTTGCATGGTCCAGCGACCGGGACTGTGCAGATCGACGGGTTCACGCCGTCGATCTCGATGCCTGCCGACCAGGTGTCACCGCCGTTGGTGGACTGGCTGAAGTAGATGGGGCTATGCCCGCCGCTGAACCGGGTCCAGGTGACGTAGACGTTGTCGTGCTTCGGGCTACCGGCGTTCGCATCGGCGACCATGAGCTCCTTGTCGTTGAAGATGGTCGCATCGTTGTCGTTCGCCACGACCCCGAGCGGCACGTCGCGGTACGTCTGGAAGGGCTGCACGCGCGGCGAGTGGTAGAACGCGCCGCCGATCGGGGCGTTCGACTTCGCGACGACGATGGCGTTCGCAAACGCCGTCGCGGCGACGTCGAAGATGACTCCGGTGACGTACGCGTTCCCCTTTGAATCGAAGGTCGCGCTTGGGTCGCTGCAGGCGTCGGCCGTGTGGCCGTCGAGCAGCGTGAACTGCCAGAACGGCGGCGTCTGATCGCCCCAGCTCTTCCCTCCGTCGAAAGACCAGGCGTAGCCGCAGTGGTTGAAACCGATGCGGGAGTCGTTCTGCCCGGCGATGAGGTTGTCGTCGTCGAGCGGGTTGACGACGACGATCTCCTCCGCCTGGCGGCGGAGCGAGCAGTCCTGGTTGACGCGGACGTTCGATCCGCCCTGCCCGCCTCCCTCGAAGCGGTTCGAGCAGCCCTGCGTGCCGTGACGTGAGAAGGCCTTTGACGGATCCTTGCCTGCGGCGGCCCGTCGTTCGAGCTCGCCGGTCGCGAGCAGCGCCGCGTAGACGGCGCCCGATGAGACCAGCTGCTCCTTTTCCCCTGGCTCGACAAGGCCGAGCTCGATGTCCACGGCCCGCGCGAGCACGCTGTTCCCGATCGGCGCCGAGCTCACCTGCGTGGGCGCGGGTATCGCGAGCACGAGCGCCGCGACCACCGCGAGGACGAGCGTGCGCAGTAGCAACGGACTGATCTTGATGCGCATGGGTCCCCTCTCCCTGTCTTTCATGAACGCTCCGGCGAAAAGCCACGCGGCCTCCGCGTCCCCTCCCCTGCGTTGCTCGCTGGCCCCCGAAAGCGGCGCCAATGATGCGCTTTGGCGTCAAACGCGGCACAAAAAGGTCCTGATGCCCGCGCGATCACGCTTTCGTGGATCGATCGACGAATGCGCGAAGAGCAGTGGCGGAGCCTACGGGTTGGTCTGGGGAAGGGGCAGCTTTGGCGATGACTGCGTGGGCGTAAGAACGCCCGACGGTGGCATGTCATTCGGCCACTCGGACCAGCGCGACGGCGCGGCTCCATACGCGTCGCTCGAGGGCGCCGATCCCGCGGCCGGCGTCGTCGAGGTCGGCTCAGCGCCGGGCGTCATCACGGTCGAGCCGCCGGAGGCGGACCCGCCAGTGGGCTGCCGCGGCGCTGCGAACGGCACCTCATACGTCGCGGGGACCTCCGCGGGCGCGCCGGCCGGTACGGAGCCGCCGAGCGCCGGCGCGGTGCCGTCGGCTGGCGCGATCGCCGGCTGGCCGCCGATCGCGGGCAGCGCGCGAGGCAGGGGCGAGCCAGCTGCCAGGCCCACCGCTGCTGCCACGCCGACGAGCGCCAGCGCGAGCAAGAGGGCCGTCGCGATAGGGGTCGGTCGGAACGTTGTGATCATCTGCTCTCCAAGCGTTAACGATACCGACGGGTGAACGTTCCGGTCGCCGGCTCAGCCGCCGATGAAGCTCATCTCGATCTTGTGGAGACCCTCAGTCTGCGCGGAGCGCAGCTCCGAGTAGCGGTCGTCGCGCCCGGTCCAGACCGCCGCGATCTTCGCGGCGATCTCGTCGTCGGTGGAGCCGTCACGGACGAGCGCGCGCAGATCGGTGCCGCGCGTCGCGAAAAGACACGTGTACAGAGAGCCGTCGGCCGACAGCCGCGCGCGCGTGCAGTCTGCGCAGAACGGCTGCGTGACCGACGCGATGACGCCGATCTCCCCGCCACCGTCCTTGTAGCGGTAACGGTCGGCGACCTCACCGCGGTAGTCCTTGTCGACCGGCTCGAGCGGCATCTCGCGGTCGATCGCGGCGACGATCTCCTTCGCCGGCACGACGTCGTCGAGGCGCCAGCCGTTGCTGTGACCGACGTCCATGAACTCGATGAAGCGGAGCGTCCAACCGGTGCCCTTGAAGTAGCGCGCCATCGGCAGGACGCTGGCCTCGTTCAGGCCGCGCTTGGTGACCATGTTGATCTTGATCGGCCCCAGGCCGACCGCCTGCGCGGCCTCGATCCCGGCGAGGACCTTTGCGACCGGGAAGTCGACGTCGTTCATGGACCGGAAGACGGCGTCGTCCAGCGAGTCGAGGCTCACGGTCACGCGCTTCAGGCCCGCGTCCTTGAGGCCGCGCGCCTTCTCCGCGAGCAGCGAGCCGTTCGTCGTCAGCGTGAGGTCGAGGTCGCCGATGGCCGCGAGCTTGGCGACGAGGACCTCGAGGTCGCGGCGCAGCGTCGGCTCGCCACCCGTGAGACGGACCTTCTCCACGCCGAGGGCGACGAAGATCCGCACGAGGCGCTCGATCTCCTCGAAGCTGAGGATCTGGTCGCGCGGCAGGAACTGGTACCCCTTGCCGAACACCTCCTTCGGCATGCAGTACACGCAGCGGAAGTTGCACCGGTCGGTGACCGATATGCGCAGGTCGTGGAGCGGCCGGCCGAGGCTGTCGAGCGGGGTCATCACGGAAAAGTATGAGGCCACCGGATGCTCCCCGGGGGCCTCGCCGTAACGACGAGCCTTCGCCCTAGGGTCGCGCGATCGTGAGCTTGCCGAGGACGACCCGTTCTGTATCGGCGGGATTCGCCGGGTCGCCGCGAGCCTTCAGGACCTCTACCGAGATCTCGTAGATGTCGTTCGCCAGGGTCGCGCGCGAGGCACCGATCCCCACCGCGCCATCCCAGCCGAGGGCGAAGACGGTCATCGCGCTTGAGTTCCTGGGGAAATACACGAACGACAGCGCCGGCGAGTACGTGGTGCCGGCTGCGGCTCTTGCTTTGAAAGTCACCGACCGGCTCTGAAGGTCGAAATGGACGCAGAAGATCGGCGTCTGCGTGGCGTCGGCGAACGTGAACGTCCCCGCCGTTCCCGTCCCGGAGGCCGGCACGAACGACAAGTTTCCTGCCGCGTCGGCGCGGCAGACGCGCGTCGATCCGCTCAGGACCGTGATCGACTGATAGTCGCCGATGAAGCCTGCGTACGGGACGCGATACGTGGTCGCGGGCTCCTCGTCGCTGGTGACGACGAGGTATCCCCCGTAGAGGCCTTTCAGCGGCGAGGAGGGCGCCGCGATCGTCACATCCACCGCTGCGGACTGATTGTTCTTCACGGTCACGCTTGGAACGCTGAAGACGACCGCGGCGGCATTCGGGTTGAACGTCGGCGAGAACGTGTTCGAGCCGGTGCCGGTGGCCGACTGGTGACTGAACGTGTATGTCACCGCCTTCCCGGTGCCGGGGAGGCTCGTGATCGTGATGGTGTGCTTCTGGGGACCGGACTGACTCTCGCCGAGCGAGAGCTTCCCCGGCGTGACGCGCGCGTTCGCCGCGACGGCGGCCGCGATATTGAGCATGCCCGCACCCTGGCGATGCACGCTGTCGAGCCCATCGCGCTCGTTGGTCGTTCGGTTGTGTGGTGTCGCGGTGTTCATGAGGATGTCTCGCACGTTCGCGGGTCCGAGCTCGCGAAGGCTCTTCGGGCTCGCCTGCAGAAGGAGCGCCACGGCGCCGGCGACGTGAGGTGACGACATCGATGTGCCGCTCAGGTTGCCGTGACCGCCCTGCTTCACGGGCAGCGTGGAGTAGATGTTGCCGCCAGGCGCCCCGATGTCAGGCTTCAGGCTCAGGTCCGGTGACATTCCGTAGGAGCTGAAGCCAGAGATACGGTCGCCGGTCGGGGTCGGGAACCTGGCCATCTCGGCGGTCCAGGCAAGCGTTACCGGACCGGCCACGAGCTCTGAGCTGAGGAGCGCGCCGAGCCTGTCATCCGTCGCGACGACAGGGATTGCGACCGCCGGCGACGGCGGCGCGGTCACCGGTGGCTCGACCCCCGGAGAGAAAAAGCCGACATTCGCGGGCCCGTTGTTGTAGAGCACGACGGCGATCGCGCCGGCGGCTTGCGCGTTGATCGACTTCGCGTAAAAGCTGCACGTTCCGCGGCGGATGAGCGCGACCTTACCGGTAAGGCTGCCCGCCGTCAGGGCCGAGCAGGCGTCGGCCGCCGACGTGAGCGTGCCTGTCCGGACGAGCGTCGCACCGCCGGAGATGGGTGCGTTCGGCGAACCGGTCGCTTGCGTGTACCCGACCTTCCCGTCGAACGCTGGAGTCGTCGATGGGACGGGCGGAACCGTGAAGTACGGCAGCTGGACCTTGACGTTGTCGAACGACGCGACGCCGATGACATTCGCGCCCACGCCTGGGGCGCCGGACGAGTAGAGCCCGTTCGCACCCCTGTTGCCGATAGAAGCGACGACCACGATGCCGTGCTTCGTCACCAGCCGGTCCGCGCCTACCGCGGTCGGGTATTGCGGCCACTGGAAATCCGACCCGAAGCTCATGTTGATCACGTCCATGTGATCCCCAAGAGCGCGCTCCATGGCCGCGAGGATGATGTCCGAGGACGTCGATCCGCCGCAGCCGAAGACGCGATACGCGCCGAAGCGCACATCTGGAGCGACGCCGGTCACGAGGCCGCGCGCGCCGACGATGCCGGAGACATGCGTTCCGTGACCCTGGCAGTCTTTTGGGTCCGGGCCTGGATGGGGCACGAGCGCAGGGCCCTTTCCGCCGGCGTCGTAGTCGTCGCCGACGAAATCCCATCCGGTGAAGACACGGCATGACGGTCCGAAGCACCCCCCGAGGTCAGGGTTCTGGTAGTCGATGCCGGTGTCGATGACCGCGACCTTGATGTTCTTGCCGGTGATCCCCATCGCCTGAACGGTGTCGGCACCGGTCATCGTGATCGCCGTGGACAGATCGATCGTTTCGCCGGGACTGGCCGGCTCGACGACGGTCATCGCCACGACCGGCCAGAGCGCCTTCATGCCATCAAGTCCGTGGAGCTTCGCGAGCTCCGCGCCGGTCGCACGGACCGAGAAGCCATTCCACAGATCGCCGTAGGCGAAGCGCTCCTCGTAGCTCACGCCCTTGCCCTTCGCGGCCGCACGGAACGCGTCCTGCGATGCCGCGACCGCCACGCTGCTCGTGCCATCGGAGGTGGGGGGCGTCGTGAGCTCGACGAACCAGCCGTCTGGCGTTTCGTTATCGCTCGCGGCGACGGTCCCGTCGTCGACCGTATCCTCGGCCCGCGCCGCTGCTGGACCGAGCGCCAGAAGCAATGAGGCAATGACCGCGACGACAATCGAGCGCGAGCGCAGGCGGGACTTGCGCATCGACCTCACCCTTCCACACCCTCGAAAACCCCGGACGGTTCGGCGGCCGAGTCTACCGACCAGGGCCGGGGCGCGCCTGCCGTCCACGTATCAGTCCGCCGAGCCGGCGCAGGGCATCCTCATGGTTACGCCCCCGCGGATGAACTGGTTCACCAGGCACAGACGGCCAGCGCGGGGCTAGACGGGCGGCGTCACGGCGGTGGGCATTGCGGGAGCGGCGGCCTTCCACCCTTGAGACAGCGATCGCCCTCGCTCGACGGCCCGGACGCGCCCATTCCCGTGACGGCGCCAGGCACGGCGGTCGGCGTCACGATCGTCGGCGAGACGCTCGTCGCCGGCGATACCGGCGGAAGGACAGTGGGCGCGATCGCTGGTGCCATATCTCGGTCGGTCGGGGTGGCGAGCGGCGCCGCCCGCTCAAGGGGTGATCCCTCGATGGGTGGCTGATCGCCTGTCGCACCGGCGCAGCCGGCGATCACGAGGACAAAGCCGAATCCGAGAGCGCGCACACCGCTCATCGTGCGATCGGGAAGCCGCATGAAATGGATAACGCGGTAGCCCTCTCCATTCGTTACGTTCCTGCCCGACGCGACCGACCGCCCCCGAACGGGGTGTGCCGGCGACACGGCGAGGAAGCCCCGATTTGCACCTTTGGCTTCGGGGCAAGAGTATTCCGCGCCGAGCGGCAGGTCGCCGCAAAACAGTGGGAAGGGGATCCCCTTTGGTCAGACGCTTCGCCACGCTCTGTATCGCGTTCGCGTTCGTTCCGGTCCTGCTCGTCAGCGGTGCGCTGCCGAGCAACGACACGCGCACCCCGAACGTACGCGGCGGGACCCTCGGGATCGACGACGAGCTCAACGACGTCCAGTCCCGGATCATCTCCGGCTTCGCATCTTTCACGCTCGGCAAGAACGGGAACGACATCGGCAGCTCGCACGCGAGCGGGACGACGTACTTCACGCGCGGCAGCGATGGGTGTCCGAATAACCAGAGCTCGAACATCAAGGTCAACCAGAACTGCCTGAACCTGAGCGATCCGGACCTGCAGGGCCGCGGTCAGGCCCAGAACGAGACGTTCATCAAGGCGGACCCGAACAACCCGAACCATGTCGTCGGCTCCTACAACGACTACCGCCGCGGCGATGGGACCTGCGGCGTCTCGTACAGCCTCGACGGTGGCCGGACGTGGAACGAGTCGACGACGCCGAACAACTTCGTCCGCGGTGCGCGCGTCAACGGCGCTCCGCGGGAGTACTACCAGGCAGGCGGGGATACCTCGGTGGACTGGGACTCGAAGGGGAACGCCTATCTCTCCTGCCAGCTCTTCAAGCGTGGGCCAGGGACCACGGGCGACCGTGATCGCGCGAGTGGAATGTACGTCTTCCGTTCGACGCAGAACAACGGCGCCTCGTTCAACTTCCCGGGACGCCCGGTCGTGGAGAGCAACACCAGCGGTAGCGTCCAGACCTCGTTCCTCCCGCTCGAAGACAAGCAGTTCCTGGCGGTCGACCACAATGCGACGGCCTGCGCCGCAGGAACGACCACGGCGACGCCAGGAGCGAAATGCACACCCTTCCAGGACCGTATCTACATGACCTGGACGGAGTTCGCCCCGAATGGCACGGCGTTCATCTACTTGTCGTATTCGAGCGACTATGCGGAGCACTTCAGCCCGCGCCACCTCGTGAGCCTCAACAACCCGACCCTTTGCCCGAACGACTACGGGCTCGGCACGGCCGACACCTGCAACGAGAACCAGTTCTCGCAGCCCTTCGTCGGCCCCGACGGGGTCTTGTACGTGATCTTCAACAACTTCAACAACCCGGCGACGTTCGGCACGACCCCGGACAACCGCAACCAGATCCTGATGTCGCGCTCATTCGACGGCGGGAACACCTTCGAGACCCCTCACAAGGTCACCGACTACTACGACCTGCCTGACTGCGCGACCTATCAGGCCGGCCACGACTTCGGGCGGGCCTGCGTACCTGAGAAGGGTCCGACGACGAACTCGATCTTCCGCGCCGCGAACTACGCCTCCGGCGCGGTCAACCCGACGAACCCGTCAGAGGTCGTCGTTGCGTTCGCTTCGTACATCAACCAGAACTCGAAGGAATCGAACGGCTGCGTGCCGACGTCATTCGACCCGGCGACCGGACAGAACCTGTTCACGGGCGTCAAGGCCGCGGGCGCTTGCAACAACGACATCCTGATAAGCGTCTCGACGAACGGCGGGACGACGTTCACGGGCACGACGGTGGACCCGCGAGCGCTCCCATCGGCCACGAACGACCCCGGCCAGAGGACGAGCGATCAGTGGTTCCAGTGGATCGCCTTCACGAAGAACGGCAAGCTCGCGATCTCGTACTACGACCGACAGTACGGGAATGACGAGGTCACGGGGTTCTCC
>VBDU01000082.1 GCA_005883625.1 Chloroflexota bacterium
GTCATCAACACGCACCTCGACGACGTCAGTCATCAACACGCACCTCGACGACGTCAGTGACTCGAGCGCGGTCCGCCAGGAACAAATGCGGACGATCCTTCGCGAGTGGGATGGCGAGCAGGTCGCGATCCTCGCCGGCGACATGAACGCCACCCCCGAGACGATCGAGATCGCGCTCATCGACCAAGCCGGCTTCGGCGACCTCGCCGAGTCAGCGGGTCTGACGTTTCCGGCCGACAACCCGTCGAAACGGATCGACTACGTCTGGGGCATCGGCGTGACCGGGTCCAACGCGCACACCGTGGACGCGCCGAACGCGTCGGACCACCGGGGGCTCGTGGTGAACGTCAGGCGACAGGGAAACCCATGACGCGCGATCCGTCTCGCAGTCGGTAGACTGCTCCTAGCCGCCGTGCTTCCCCGAGCGGCTCGTGGGGCAGGTCATCGCCAAGCAGTTCGTCCACCTCCATACGCATAGCGAGTACAGCCTGCTCGACGGGCTCTCGCGCCTGAGCGACCTCGTCGCGCGCGCCAGAGCCCTCGACATGCCGGCGCTCGCGCTCACCGACCACGGCGCGCTCTACGGCGCGATCGACTTCTACACGCTCTGCCGCGAGGCGGGTATCAACCCGATCGTCGGTGTCGAGACCTACGTCGCGCGAAAGAGCCGCCTTGACCGGGACGCGAAGCTCGAGGGCCACGGCAAGCCCTGGCACCTCGTCCTCCTCGCGAAGGACTTCACCGGGTACCAGAACCTCGTCGCGCTCGTGACGACCGCCCATCTCGACGGCTACTACTACCGCCCGCGCATGGACAAGGACGTCCTCCGCGAGCGCTCCAAGGGGCTCGTGGCCCTATCGGCCTGCCTTCAGGGAGAGCTCGCGCGCGCGATCAGCGACGAGGGCATCGAGGCCGCCTGCGCGGTCGCCCGCGAGCATGCGGAGATCTTCGGCGACGGCAACTACTACCTCGAGCTCATGAGCCACGGCATCGAGGAGCAGGAGCGCGTGAACGAAGGCATCCGCGAGGTCTCCCGGCGGACGGGGATCCCGCTCGTCGCGACGAACGACATCCACTACGTGAGCGCCGAGGACGCCGAGGCGCAGGACATCATGGTCTGCATCCAGTCGGGGAAGACGGTCGACACACCCGATCGCTTGAAGATGATCGACCACCCCGAGCTCTACATGAAGAGCGCGGCGCAGATGGCCGAGCTCTTCCCGGACGACGCCGCGGCGCTCGAGAACACGCTCCGCATCGCGGACCAGGTGGACCTCCGGTTGCCCCTCGGCGAGCTGCGCCTGCCGCACTTCGAAGTGCCCGCCGGCCGCACGCCCGAGGAGCACCTGCGTGCGCTCGCCGAAGCGGGCGTCGCCGCGAAGTACGGCGCCCTCACGCCGGAGCTCAGGGAGCGCATCGATCGCGAGCTCGCGATCATCGCCAAGACCGGGTACGCCGGCTACATCCTCATCGTGCAGGACTTCATCCGCTTCGCGCAGGAGCGAGGCATCCTCACCGCGGTCCGCGGGTCGGCGGGCGGGTCGCTCGTGAACTATGCGATCGGCCTCACCGACATCGATCCGCTGCGGTACGGCCTCATCTTCGAGCGCTTCCTCAACCTCGAGCGCTTCACTCCGCCGGACATCGACGTCGACTTCATGGACGCCCGTCGCGACGAGGTCATCGCGTACGTGACCCAGAAGTACGGGACCGACCGTGTCGCGCAGATCGGGACGTTCAACACCATGCTCGCGCGGGCCGCGGTCCGTGACGTCGCGCGCGTGCTCGGCATGCCGTACGGTGAGGCCGACCGCGTCGCGAAGACGATCCCCTTCGGCGTCGAGCTCACCGAATCCCGCCGCATGGTCGGCGAGCTGCAGGCGCTCGAGCAGGAGCCGCACGTCGCGCGACTCCTCGACCTCGCGGAGAAGGTCGAGGGCCTCGTGCGCTCGACCGGGACGCACGCCGCGGGCGTCGTCATCAACCGCGAGCCGCTCACGCAGCTCGTGCCTCTCGAGCGCTCGAAGGGCAACGTGAACGCCATCCAGACGCAGTACGAGGACAAGCAGCTCGAGAAGCTCGGCGTCTTGAAGTTCGACTTCCTCGGTCTCGCGAACCTCACGATCCTCGACCAGGCGCTGCGCCTCATCGAGCGCGACCGCGGCGTGCGGATCCGCCGCGAGGAGATCCCCCTCGACGACAAGAAGACGTTCGATCTGCTGGGCACGGGCGAGACGACGGGCATGTTCCAGCTCGAGTCCGCGGGCATGCGGCGCTACATACGCGAGCTCAAGCCCGACCGCGTCGAGGACGTCATGGCGATGGTCGCGCTGTTTCGACCTGGCCCGATGGACTACATCCCGACGTACATCAAGCGCAAGCACGGCGAGGAGCCTGTGACGTACGCGCACCCCACGCTCGAGCCGGTGCTCCGCTCGACGTACGGCGTCATGGTCTACCAGGAGGACGTGATGGCGGTGACGCAAGCGCTCGCCGGCTTCACGCTCGCCGAGGCCGACGTCCTGTGCTACGCCGTCCGCAAGAAGATCCGCGAGAAGCTCGACGCGCAGAAGGTGAAGTTCGTCGCCGGCGCGATCCGGAGCGGCGTGCACGCCGACGTCATCGAGGCGGTCTGGAAGGACTTCGAGCCGTTCGCGCGATACGGGTTCAACCGCGCCCACGCCGCGATCTACGGGTTGATCGCGTACCACACCGCGTACCTGAAGGCGAACTACACGACCGAGTACATGACGGCCGTGCTCTCGGCGGAGATGGGGAACCCGGACCGTGTCGCCATCGCGGTCGCCGAATGTCGCCGCATGGGGATCGCGGTGCTGCCGCCGGACGTGAACGAGTCCGACCTTGACTTCGCGATCACGCCCAAGGGGATCCGCTTCGGGCTCGGCGCCGTGAAGAACGTGGGCGAGGGCGCGGTCGAGGGCGTCGTGGCCGCGCGGAAGGAGGGCGGGCCGTTCCGCTCCCTCGAGGACCTCTGCGCGCGCATCGATCTTCTGCGCGCGAACAAACGTGTGATCGAGTCGCTCATCAAGTGCGGCGCCTGCGACGCGTTCGGGCCGCGCCAGCAGCAGCTCAACAACCTCGACGCCACGCTCTCGACGGCGCAGCGCGAGCAGCGCGACCGTGCGAGCGGCCAGGTCGGCCTCTTCGATCTCGCGGCGACGGTGGCGCTCGGCGGCGCGCTCACGGGCCCTGAGGCGCCCCGGAAGGACCTCCTCGGCTGGGAGAAGGAGCTGCTCGGGATCTACCTGTCGGAACATCCGCTTCAGGCGCTCGCGCCGAAGATGGGCGACGTCGTCACCGCCTACCTCGCCGAGCTCCGCGATGCGGGGGACGACCTCGTGACGATCGCGTGCGTCGTGACGAGCGCGCGCAAGCACATCACGAAGAACAAGCAGCTCATGATGTTCGCGCAGGTCGAGGACCTCACCGGCAGCGTCGAGGTCACGGTGTTCCCACGGACGTACGAGGCGACCGCCGGGCTCTGGAACGCGGACGAGATCCTCCTCGTCCTGGCCCGCGTCGAGCAGCGCGAGGAGGAACCGAAGCTCCTGTGCGAGCACGCCGTCCGCTTCGATGAGGCCGGCATCGGCGAGATCAGGCGCGTCGCCGAGGAGCGCCGCGCGTTCTTCGCGAAACGAGCGAAGTTTGGACGCAACGGCAACGGCTCAGAGCAGCCGACGACGTCCGGGACGACTCCTCGTCGAGGTAACGGGCCTGCTTACGGAGGCGTGGACGTCCCGTCGCCGACCCCTACAGCGCAGGCTCGACACCTCTCCTTAGAGTCGTCCCATCCGTCGTCGGCTGATGCCTCGTCGTCTCAGCTGATCGTCCGGTTCAGAGAAGTCCTTGACTACGAGAGATCGATCGCGCTGTTCCAGAAGATCCAGGAAGTGCTCAAAGACCACGCGGGGACCTCACAGGTCGTGCTCGAGCTCCCGCGCAACGGCGGCGGGATGCGGCGCGTGCAGACCTCGTTCCGCGCGAAGCCCTCGCCCGAGCTGGCCGAGGCGGTCGCGCGCGAGGTCGGGGGCGACGTGGTGGAGGTCGTGCTCCCGCGTTGACGTTCGACGCGGTCGTCTTCGACGTCGACGGCGTTCTCGTCGACACCGACCGCTCCTACACCGAGGCGGTCATCCGAACGGTCCAGCACTTCCTCGTCCGCGAGGCCGGCGTCCGCGACGATGGCCCGGCCGTCGATCGCGCGACGGTGCGCGCGTTCTACCGCGGCGGCAGCTGGAACAACGACTGGGATCTCGCCTACGGCCTCCTCGCGTGGCTCCTCGCCGCGCCAGGCGTGTCCACGCGCGCGCGGGCCCGGCACGCGGAGCCCGCCGAGCGGGCGGCGCGCCGGACCCGGGACGAGCTCGCCCGCGCGGCCGGCCCTGCCCTGCGCTGGAGCTGGGAGGAGGTGCGCGGCGTCTTCGAGGAGCTCTACAACGGCAGCGCCGTGGCCGCCGAGCGGTACGGCGTGGCGCCGCGCCTCCACCTCGCACACGGCCTCGCCGCCGAGGAGACGGTGCTCCTCGAGCGCCGCGGTCTCGAGGACCTCGCGGCCCTCGGCATCACGAAGATCGGCGTCGTCACCGGGCGGACCGCGGCCGACTTCGCCCAGGTCCGCGCTCGGCTTCCGTTCGGGGAGGGCCTCGCCGTCGCGACCGACGACGACGGCCACAAGCCCGATCCCGCGCTGCTCGCCCGGGTCATGACCGCGCTGGACGCGCGTGGCGCGCTCGCCGTAGGGGACACGCTCGACGACCTGCGCATGGCGCAGCGCTATGCCCGGACGGCACTGGGCAGAGAGCGGCCGGTTACGCCGGTCATCCTGTGCGGGCCGGACGAGGTCGACGCCTACCGCGCGGCCGGCGCCCGGCACTTCATCCGACGGGTCGGGGAGCTCCCGGCGCTCGCTCGCACCGTCGGTGCGTAGCCGAGGTACGGATGGCACGGCCAATGCGCAGGGCGGGGCCATGCCCACGAAGGAGCGCCTCGCCCAGCTCCACGAGGCGGCCAGTCCGGCCTCTCGAACGCGTACGCCGCGGCGCAGCGGATCCCGATGGCGCTCGCGCGCGCGACCTACCGGGGGCCGGGCGTGCATGTGGTGATCGACGTCGCGAGCCGGCCGCTCGCCGACGCGGCGCTCGTGAAGGCCGAGGGCCTGGCGACGGTCCTCGCGGTACCGGTCGTCGACGGCGATGAGCTCATCGGCGCCCTCAACGTGTACTCGAAAGATCCGGCGCGCTCGTTCGACGAGGAAGACATAGAGGTCGCGCACGTCCTCGCCGCGCTCGCGGCGGCGACCGTCCTGAACACGCGGGCACATGCCCTCGTCGTGGAGCAGCGCGAGCTCATGCGGGCGCTGTTCGACGAGCTCGGGGACGGTGTCCTCGTCGCACAGCCCGGGGGAACGCTGAGTGGAATGAATCGGACGGCGCGCGAGCTCACCGGCCTCGACGACGCCGATATCGGCCGCCCGCTCGCCGACCTCGCGGCGACCCTGCAGCTCCGCGAGCCTCGCGACGGCGATCTCGTCGCGCCGAGCGATACGCCGCTCGCGCGCGCGCTCGCCGGCGATCGCTCAAGCGGCACCTACGCGATCGTCGACCCGCGCGACGGCGCGCGTCGCGAGCTCGAGGTGAAGGCCGGGCCGGTCCGCGGTGCCGGCGACGCGATCGTGGCCGCGGTCGCGACGATCCATGACCTCACCGAGATCCGGCGGGCCGAGCACGAAAAGGAACAGTTCCTGTCGATCGTCTCGCATGAGCTGCGCACCCCGCTCACGCCGCTGAAGGCGCTCGCGCAGCTCCTCCGTTCGCGCCTCCGGCGCGCTCGCGACAAGGGCGCCCCGATCGACGAGGCGTCGTTCGAGCGGAACCTCGCGGCGATCGAGCGCCAGGTCGATCGCATGAACAGCCTCGTGAACGACCTCCTGTCGGTGTCCCGCGCCGAGCGCGGAACGCTGCGTATGGAGACCCTGCCCTTCGACCTCTCGGCGGTGGTCCGCGACGTCGCCCAGCGCTACGTCGCGGCGACAGAGGAGGAGGGCCGGCACCGCTTCTCGGTCGACGCGCCGGCGGAGCTGCGGTACGAGGGCGACCCGTCCCGGCTCGAGCAGCTACTGCTCAATCTCATCGGCAACGCGGTGAAGTACTCGCCGAACGGCGGTGCGGTGCGGGTCGCGCTCGTGCCTCGCGACGGCGAGGCGGTCCTGACCATCGCGGACGACGGGATCGGCGTCCTCGCCGACGACCTGCCGCGGCTGGCCGCCCCGTACGTGCGCGGTAACGGCGAGGCGGCGACGTTCGCGGGCATGGGCGTGGGGCTCTACGTGGCGAAGCTCGTCGCCGAGGCGCATGGGGGCTCGCTCGCGCTCGAGAGCGAGGGGGAGGGGAAGGGCACGACGGTGCGGGTGAGGCTGCCGCTCAGCTGATCGCTGCCGGAGGAGGGATTCGAAACCCTCGGGCACTCTTCCGTCATTGCGATGCGGTCGAGAGAAGTGGCCCCTCGCGAAGTTCTCGCGCACGAACCGGTACCGGCTTTGAACCGAGCAGTGCATAAGAACCGGCCTACCAATAACCGAGGCGGGTAGCAGGTCGCCTCGCGGCCGGCAAAGACGTCGCCCCCTCGTGGTATCGATTCACGCATCCTGCATGGATTTCGCACTAGCCTTTCGATCATGGTGATTCACATCGAATTCGATGGAGTCATGAGTCTGCTGCGATTGGCTCTTCGCAACGTAGCGGCAGACGCAGATGCTCAGATCGAACGACTCGTGCGCCTACGCATAGATTGCGACGATCTTGGTGAGTCGGTCTCCGACGCCTATCGCGCGTCTCGGCCAATGCTGACGCCGATACAGAGCGACGCAGTGTCGGCGGTGGACGAACTCTTCGCAGGGATGACCGCCGAAGACAACGTAGAGCTCTGGACCGACGAAGCCCTCAAGAACGCACCGCAGTGGGCCGAGGCACGAAGGCTTGCGATTGAAGCTCTGCGTCAGCTGCCCGATGGCCCGTCCGCCCGGGAGCGTCTCTTGCGGTAGCGGCGCGCGGCGATCCGCCATAGCGGAGTTGTGTAGTCGCTGGATCGCACACCGGTGGGGTCAGGCCCAGCTTACGCACGTCCGAGCGCGATTTGCATTTGCCTCCCACATCCATGTCACCGGCCTAGGCGTGGATCCGGATTTGGTGTCGCCATCGTGCTTGACAGACGTGACTACTGTATATACAGTAGCGGCCGGAGACGCGAGCATGGCTGTGATTCATGTGCGCAAGGTCGGCAACAGCAGCGTCGTGACGCTGCCGCCCGAGGTGCTCGCCCAAGCCAATCTCCGTGATGGTGACCTCGTGCAGCCCAGGGTGGACCGAGCCGGACGGATCGTCCTCGAGGCCGTGACCGTCACCCCGCGAGAGGCACGTCGGGCGATCATCCGTAACGCTGCACGGCGAGACCGGGCGGTCCTGCGGCGCCTCGCCGAGTACGACCGAAAGTAGGGCTTGGCCACCGAGTATCTCGACCTCGACGACGCGTTTGACGCTTACGCCGAAGCGGTCGAGGTCTCGGTGGACCGGGCGAAGGACGCGCTGCTCAACCTCGGACAACTTGAGTCCGCCCTCGCCCGGCCGCAGAACGCCGGGGCCTACGAGAACGCGGACATCGTCCGCCAGGGGGCGACCTTGCTCTGGGGCGTCGCGGCGAACCACCCTTTCGCGATGGCAACAAACGCACCGCTGTCGTTCTACTCCGGTCTTTCCTCAACTTGAACGGGTACGACATGACGTTGTCCGAGGATGAGATCTTTGACCTCGCCGTCGGTGTCGCCGATAGCCGTCTCTCCGTGGACGCCGCGGAAGCAACCCTGCGTCCGGGAGTCTCCCCTGTAGTTCGCGATCAGCGGCGCGGTTGTCCTGCGACATCACGCGGTGCCGGAGGAGGGATTCGAACCCTCACGGACCTTTCGGCCCAACGGATTTTGAGTCCGTAATGTCTGCCATTTCATCACTCCGGCCGCATCACATTCTAGGTTTCGCGAGCAGCGCCGAGGCCGCACGCGCGAGCGCCGGATTCGCGATCACCACCTGCCGTTCGTTCCACGCGGCGTCGCGGCCGGTCGCGAGCGAGACCACGGCGGCGCCGGCCTCGCGCGCGACGAGAGCGGGCGCGGCGACGTCCCAGGGCGAGAGCGCCTCGTGGACGAAGAGATCGAGACGGCCCATCGCGACGTAGCACATCTCGAGGCCGGCGGAGCCGAACACGCGGAGCCGCGCGCACGTCGAGTTGAGCACGACGAAGCGGTCGTCCTTCTTCTTCGTCGCGCCGAAACGGAGGCTCGCGACCGCGAACGCTTCCGCGAGGCGGGCGACGGTCGACACGTGGATCGGCACGCCGTTGCGCGTCGCCCCCGCGCCATGCGCGGCGCTGAACGTCTCGCGCGTCCGTGGTGCGTGGACCGCGGCAGCCCGTGAGCGCCCGTCCTCGACGTACGCGATCACGACGCAGTAGAAGGGAAGGCCCCGGCTGAAGTTCAGGGTCCCGTCGATCGGATCGACGACCCAGAGGCGTTCGGCCTTCGCCAGCTCCTTGCGCGCGCTCTCTTCGGACAGCACGGGGATCTCGGGATCGTGCGCGTGAAGGCGCTCGATGACCGCCTTCTCCGCGGCGTGGTCCGCCGCCGTGGCGAAGTTCGCGCGGCCGCGCTTGCGGGTGACGATGGCGGTGTCCTCGACGACGATCGCCTCGCCGACGGCGACGGCGGTCTCGGTCGCGACGCGCGCGAGCGTCGTGAAGCGTCCTCGGTCGCGCGCGCTAGGCCCTGTCTCCGACATCGGCTGGGCACATTACCCGTACACGCTCGAGGAGATCGTTCAGGTCGAACGGCTTGTCGATGACGTCCTTGATGCCGCGCTTCTTGAACTCGTCGTCGTAGGCGGCGGAGACGGCGCTCACGAAGAGGACGGGCATGTTCTCGACGTCCGGATCCGCGCGGACGCGGTCGTAGACCTCGAGTCCGTTGAGCCCGGGCATCATGATGTCGAGGATGAGAAGGTCGGCGTGCACCTGGCGCACCGTCTCGAGCACCAGCGCGCCGTCTGAGACCACCACCGCCTGGTAGCCCTGCTCGTCGTTGATCGAGTCGCGGAGCAATACCGCGATCGGCTCGTCGTCCTCTCCGATGACGACGACGCGCTTTCTCAGTTCTTCTGTCATCGCCCCCTCGGAATCTACCGAAACGGCGTTGAGGCGGCATGAACGCACCCCTCGAAGAGGCGAACGCTGGTCTGATCAAGCAGGCACGCGCCGGAGACGCTCGCGCGTTCGAGGCGCTCGCGAAAGAGGTCGAGCGCCCGCTCTACCGGCACGTGCAACGGATCGTGGGCGAGAGTGCCGACGCCGAGGACTGCGTCCAGGATGCGTTGTTCTCGGCGTGGCGCTCGATCCGCGCCTTCGAGGGCGACTCATTCCGCGCATGGATCTTCCGTATCGCGACCAACCGCGCGCTCGACCGGCTTCGCTCGCGAAAGCGGCATCCCGAGCTGCCGCTCGACCCGCCCGCGGATGACGCGGAGATCACCTGGGCCGAGCCGGCCACCCCCGGCCCCGACCTCGTGCAGATCGTCGGCGATCGCGAGGCGCTCGCCGCCGTCGAGGCCGCCCTCGCCACGCTGCCGGTCGACCAGCGGACGGTCCTGCTGTTGCGCGACATCGAGGGCTTCGCATACGAGGAGATCGCGGTCATCACCGCGGTCGAGATCGGGACCGTGAAGTCGCGCATCCACCGGGGCCGGCTGGCCGTACGCAACGCGCTCGTCGCGAAGGGCTGGCGGGGCTCGGCCGGGTGAGGGAACCGATCGCGCCCGCCGGCGTCGAAGAGAGTGGAGGCTGTGACTAGCCATGCATCCGCTTGAGGACCTCTCGGCGTACCTCGACGGCGAGCTCGACGGGGGTCGGCGCGCCGCGGTCGAGTCGCACCTCGCCGCGTGCGACTCGTGTCGCACCCGCCTCGCGCAGCTGCGCGCGACCGCGCGGCTCATCGCGGCGCTCCCGTCGCCCGTGCCCGCGCGCTCGCTCGTGCCGCGGGTCGCGGTGCCGATCTGGCTCGCGCCGCTCCGAACGCTCGCGACCATCGGGAGCGGCGCAGCGCTCTTCCTCTTTATCGCCTCCGCCCTCACGACGAGCTTCACCCAGACCTCGAGCGGCGGTGCCGCCGCGCCGGCGCTCGCGCCGCAGCCGGAGCAGGTGCAGAGCGACCGCGCCCGCGGGATCGCCAGTGCCGGTCCGTCCGGCGCGGCGGGCGCCGCCGGCCCAGCGGGTCCGAGCGGACCGAGCGTCCCGAGCATCCCGACCGGTGTCCCCGCGCCGGCGTTCGGCGTAGCGGCGTCGGTCCCGCCGCCGCAGAAGAGCGTCACCGAGTCCGACCGCTCGGCCGCCGGCACGCCGACGCCCACGCCGGTCGTGCGCGCGGACACTGGAACGACCGCGCCGACCGCCGTCGCGCTCGGCGCTCCCGAGCGCGCCCCGACGACGCCGTCGCCGCTCGTGTGGCTCGCGCTCGCGATCGCGCTCGCGGTCCTGGCGCTCGTGCTCCACCGGAGGCTGCGAAGCGCCTAGAGGCGGATACTCGATGGTGTGACCGAGCGTCTGGTCCTCATCGACTCGAACAGCCTCATCTACCGCGCGTTCTTCGCGGTGCCGCCGCTCACCACGACGAAAGGCGAGCTTGCGAACGCGACGTTCGGGTTCGCCTCGATCCTCCTGAAGTCGATCGAGCAGACGAGCCCGCAGCACCTCGCGGCGGCCTTTGATTTGCCCGTCCCGACGTTCCGGCATGAGCGCGACGCGACGTACAAGGCGACGCGCCGGCCGATGCCCGACGAGTTGCGTCCCCAGATCGAGCGCGTGAAGGAGCTGCTCGGGAAGTTCGGTATCCCCATCTACTCGTTGCCGGGCTACGAGGCCGACGACGTCATCGGCGCCCTCGCGCGGCAGGCCGAGAAGGCCGGCGTGGAGACGATCATCGTCTCCGGCGACCTCGACCCCCTGCAGCTCGTGACGCCACGCACGAAGCTCATGACGACGCGCCAGGGCTTCCAGAACACGGTGATCTACGACGAGGAGATGATCCGCCAGCGGTACGGCCTGCGCCCCGAGCAGATGGTCGACTACAAGGCCCTGAAGGGCGACACGACCGACAACATCCCTGGCGTGCCCGGCGTCGGCGAGAAGACCGCGGCGAAGCTCATCGCGGAGAACGCCACGCTCGAAGGCGTCTACGCCGATCTGACGCGCTTCACGCCCCGCTTGCGCGAGGCGCTCGAGACGAACAAGGCTCAGGTGTTCAACAGCCGCGAGCTCGCGCGGATCGTGACCGACCTGCCGGTGCGGCTCGACCTCCAGAAGACGCGCCGCACCAGCTACGACCGCGCGGGCGTGCTCGAGCTCTTCCGCGACCTCGAGTTCCGCAGTCTTGTCCCACGCCTCCCGCCCGCCGACGGGAATCTGTCGGCGCCGACCGGGGGCCGGGGGGCGGCGCCCCCCGACAGAGGCCAGCTGTCGCTCGGGCTCGAGGCGGCGTCCGCGGTCGCGCCGCCGGTCGAGACCGCGCTCGTCGCGGACGTCGACGCGGACGCGGTGGCGCGCGAGCTTCGCGCCGTTGGGGCCGTCGCGGTCCACGCGGACGTCGACGCGACGGGACGCCATCCCGCGCTCGTCGGCCTTGGGCTCGCCGCGGGCGAGCGCGCCTGGTACCTCGCGACGCCGGACGGCGTGCCCGGCCCCATCGCGGCGCTACTGCGCGACGAGGCGATCGCGAAGACGGCGCACGACGCGAAGACCGCGCGGCGCGCGCTGCGGCGGAGCGGCGCGGACCTCGGCGGGCTCGTGATGGACACGATGATCGCGAGCTACCTCGTGAACGCCAGCCGGCGCTATCACGGGCTCGAGGACCTGGCGGCGGAGCGTCTCAAGCTCGAGGTCCCGGTGCTCGCGGTGCCCGACCGCAAGGATCCCTACCGAACGCCGACGCTCGACGAGCGGCTCGCGCGCGCGGGCGCCGGCGCGGTCGCGGCCGCGCGGCTCGGCGAGCAGTTCGCCGTCGAGCTCGAGCGCCTCGGACTCGAGCGCCTCTACCGCGACGTCGAGCTGCCGCTTGTCGACGTGCTCGTGGAGATGGAGGAAGCCGGCATCGCGGTCGACCTCCCGTATCTGCGCTCCCTCGGCGAAGAGTTCGCGCGCGAGGTCGCGCGCATCGAGGACGAGGCGTACAAGGCCGTCGGCCACGACTTTGGCATCAATTCGCCCAAGCAGCTGCAGTCGCTGCTGTTCGAGGAGCTGAGGCTCCCGCGCGGCCGCCGCACCGGCACGGGCTATTCGACCGACGCGACCGTCCTCGAGGAGCTCCGCGGTGCGCACCCGGTGATCGAGAAGATCCTCGAATACCGCGAGATCGAGAAGCTTCGCTCGACCTACGCCGAGGGCCTTGGTGGCCTGGTCGATCCCGAGACGCGGCGGGTGCACACGACCTTCGACCAGACCGTCGCGGCCACCGGCCGGCTCTCGAGCCGCGCGCCGAACCTGCAGAACATCCCGATCCGCACGCCGCTCGGCCGGCGCATCCGCCATGCCTTCGTCGCGGGATCGCCGGACATGGTCCTCGTCGCCGCGGACTACTCGCAGATCGAGCTCCGCGTCCTCGCGCATGTCTCGCAGGACCCGGCGCTCATCGACGCGTTCCGCTCCGGCGCCGACGTGCACCGCAGGACCGCCGCGGCGGGCTTCGGCGTCCCCGAGAGCGCCGTGACGCGCGAGCAGCGCGACGTGGCGAAGATGCTGAACTTCGGGATCATCTACGGCATGAGCGACTTCGGGCTCGCCTGGCGAATGCAGATGGCGCGCGAGGAGGCACAGCGCTTCATCGACGAGTACTTCAAGCGCTACGCGCAGGTGCGCCGCTACGTCATCGAAACGAAGGCCTTCTGCATCGAGCAGGGCTACGTGGAGACGCTCCTCGGACGGCGGCGCTACATCCCTGATATGGCGAGCCCGGTGAACGCGGTGCGGAACGCGGCGGAGCGGATGGCGATCAACATGCCGATCCAGGGGACGGCCGCCGACATCATGAAGATCGCGATGTCGCGCGTGCACCGCGCCCTCCACGAGAGCGATCTGCATGCGCGCGTGCTCCTCCAGGTGCACGACGAGCTCGTTGCCGAGGTCCCGCGCCTCGAGGTCGAGCGGATGGCGCGGCTCCTCGGCGACGAGATGTCCGCGGCGTACCGGCTGGACGTGCCGCTTGTCGTCGACGTCCGCGCGGGCCCCAACTGGGACGAGATGCAGCGCCTCGAGGTGGCCGCCGCTGCCTGAATCTTCTCGATCTCTCGGCTTCGCCGAGGAGACACGCTCGCGGCTGGCGGATTCGCTCGTCGCGGCCACGCTCGGCTTCGCCTCGCTGACAGGGGCCCCTGCCCCTGCGCTCCTCGCTCATGCCTGAGCTACCGGAGGTCGAGACGATCGCGCGTCAGCTGCGCGAGCTCGTCGTCGGCCGCGTCGTCGACGGGTTCGAATCGCTCTGGGTGCGCCTCACCGAGCCTGTCCCCGCGGAGCACGTCGCCGCGCGGCTGCGCGGTCGACGGATCGTCGCGGTCCGCCGGCGTGGGAAGTTCGTCGTCTTCGACCTCGACGGCGGCGAGGCCCTCATCGTCTCCCTGCGGATGACCGGTCAGCTGCTCTTCCACGAGAACGGCGCGCCCGAGGAGCGCTTCCTTCGCGCGGTGATCCGCTTCGCCGACGGGACGGCGCTCCATTTCGCGGACACGCGGAAGTTCGGGCGCATGGCCGTCGTCGATGCCGCGGTCCTCGGTCAGGGGGCTCGGCCCCCCACCGGTCGGGGGGCTCCGCCCCCCGGCCCCCGAGGCGATCGGCCGCGCGTGCCGCTGCACGAGTCGCTCGGCGTGGAGCCGCTGTCGCGCGCATTCACCGTGAAATGGCTGAGCGCGTTCCTCCAGCGGCGAAGGCGCGCGCCGATCAAGCCTCTCCTGCTCGATCAGCGTGGCATCGCGGGCGTCGGGAACATCTACGCGATCGAAGCGCTCTGGCGCGCGAAGATCCACCCGCTGCGGAAGGCAGGTTCGCTCCGCGCCCAGGAGGTCGCGCGGCTGCGCGAGGCGCTGCGTTGGGTCCTGCGCAAGGGCATCCGCTACGGGGGCGCGTCGCGCCGCGACTACGTCGATGCCCGCGGCAACGAGGGCCGCATGCAGCGAGAGTTCAAGGTCTACGCGCGCGAGGGCGAGCCCTGCCCGCGCTGCGGCCGCGCGATCGTGCGCAGCGTCGTGGCGGGTCGCGGCACCTTCCACTGCCCGCGCTGCCAGCGCGCACCGCGGATCGGCTTCCCGGCGCGGCGGCGCTGATGCGCCCCGCCGATCGCAACGACGCCGGGGGCCGGAGCTGGTCGAGCCGAGCCTCCTCGTCGCGCTGGTCACTGCCGTCCAGAGCGTCGCTCGCCGGCTCGGGCTCGACCGCGCAGGCTTCCACGTCGAGGCGTACGCGATGGATCCCGAGGTGACGCCACACGTGCACTGGCACGTTTTCGGGCCTGGCCGCGAAGCGGCCCGCGGAGAAGACGCCCGGAGCAAGCTCTGAGCGACTCGCGGCTCATCATGTCTTCATGAGCGTCCTCTCCGTCCAGGCGGTGGCGAAGCGGTTCGGCGAGCGGCTGGTGTTCCACGACGTCTCGTTCCGGCTCGCGCACGGCGATCGGGTCGGCCTCATCGGGCCGAACGGCGTCGGCAAGACGACGCTGCTGCACATCGCGGCCGGCCTGGAAGCGCCGGACGCGGGCAACGTGGCCATCGCGCGCGGGACGCGCATCGGCTTCCTCGAGCAGGAGCTGCTCGGCGCGGCCGAGGGCACGGTCGCGGAGCACGCGCGCGGCGCCGCCACGCATCTCCGCGAGATCGAGGCCGAGCTGCGCGCGCTCGAGCCCGAGCTCGCGACCGGGGAAGCCGGGGTGCTGGAGCGCTACGCAGACACGCAGCATCGGTTCGAGCACGCCGGTGGCTACGACTTCGACGCCACGGTCGGTCGCGTCCTCGGCGGCCTGGGACTCGCCGAGCTGTCCGATCGTGAAGTGCGCACGCTCTCCGGTGGCGAGCGGACGCGTCTCGGGCTCGCGCGCCTTCTCCTCGACGACCCTGACCTTCTCCTGCTCGACGAGCCGACCAATCATCTCGACGTCGCGGCGCTCGAATGGCTCGAACGGTTCCTCCTCGAGCGCGGAGACGAGACGTTCCTGGTCGTATCGCACGACCGCTGGTTCCTCGATCGCGTCACCACGCGGACGCTGTCGTTCGAGCGCGAGAGCGTCGTCGAGTACCGCGGCGGCTACTCCGCGTACGCGCGCCAGCGCGCGGAGCGCGAGGCGGCCACAGAGAAGGCGGCGTCGCGCCAGGCCGAAGAGATCGCCCGCACGGAGGAATTCATCCGCCGCTACGGCGCGGGCCAGCGCTCGAAGGAGGCGCGCGGCCGCGCGAAGAAGCTCGCGCGCGTCGAGCGCATCGCGGCGCCCGAGACGGGTCCGCGCCATGGCTGGCGGCTCGAGGCCGCCCACCTCGCAGGCGATACGGTCGTGAATGCGACGCCGCTGGCGGTCGGGTACGACCACCCGATCGTGCGCACCGGCTCGCTCCGGATCGCGCGCGGCGCGCGGATCGCGGTGGTCGGTCCGAACGGCGCGGGGAAGACGACGCTCGTCCGGACGATCGTCGGCGACCTCCCGGCCCTGGAGGGCTACGTCAGCTCCGCGCCGACGGCGCGCGTCGCCTTCCTCGCACAGGCGCAGAGCGAGCTCGCGGGCGACGAGACCGTGCTCGATTCGCTCCGCGGCGCCAGCGGCCTCGACGAACCGGCGGCCCGCGACCTGCTCGCCCGCTTCCTCTTCCGCGGCGACGACGTGTTCAAGGAGGTCGGCGTGCTCTCGGGCGGCGAGCGCAGCCGACTCGCTCTCGCGAGGCTCTCCGCACGCCACGCGAATCTCCTCGTCCTCGACGAGCCGACGAACCATCTCGATCTCACAGCCCGGGAGCAGCTCGAGAGCGTGCTCCTCGATTTCGAGGGCGCGCTGCTCTTCGTCTCGCATGACCGCTACTTCATCGACAAGCTCGCGACCGAGGTCTGGCCCATCGAGAGCGGCGTATTGAAGCGCTTCGAAGGCAACTGGACGGGCCTCCAGCGCCTGCGCGCCTCCGGCGCCGAGCTGCCGATGCCAAGGCTGGAGGCACCGGCCGCGGGTGGCACGGCGGAGGGGATCTCTCGCGACGTGCGGGTGCCCGGGACCCGCCGAGGACAAGGGGCAAGGCCCCCGGGCGCACGGGGCGGGCAGGGTGCGCGGAGCGAGAGACCCCCGAGCCGGGACAGGACCCGCGGCCGTGCCGGCACCAGGGCATCGGCGGTGCGGCGCGTGGAGGGGCTGTCGGCGCTGGAGGCCCGTATTTCGGCGATGGAGCTCCAGCTGCGGCAGCTGTCAGAAAAGGTATCGCAGATCGCGCAGTCGGGGAACTACCTCGAGACCCGGCGGATCGGCGAGGAGCACGCGCAGCTCGAGCGCTCGCTGCGGGAGCTGTACGAGGAGTGGGCGAAGCAGAGCGAGGCGAGCGAGTGACCGCGTTCGTGCTCGGCCTCACCGGGCCGATGGGCGCGGGGAAGTCGACCGTGGCCGCGATGTTGCGTGAGCTCGGCGCGAAGGTGCTCGACGCGGATGCGATGGCGAAGGACGAGCAGCTCCGCGGGACCGTCGGCTATAGCGCGATCGTGCAGACCTTCGGCACGCAGGTGCTCGGCGATGACAAGGAGATCGATCGCGCCAAGCTCTCGACCGAGGTGTTCGCCGACCCGGCGAAGCTCGTGCGGCTCGAGCGCATCCTGCATCCGCGCGTCATCGCGCGAGTCCTCGAGGCGCGGGCGATGCTGCCCGATGACCAGGTGCTCGTCATCGAGGCGATCAAGCTCCTCGAGACGGACCTGCGCACGATCTGCGACACGATCTGGGTCGTGCTCGCACCCCGCGATGCGCTCATCGAGCGGCTCGGGCGCCGCGGCCTGGGTGCCGGCGAGGCCGACCTGCGCCTCGCACGGCAGGCGAGCGAGACGGCGTTCCGGGCAGCCGCGGACACCGTCATCACGAATGACGGTGACCGCGAGAAGCTCCGCGACCAGGTCCGCGCGGCGTGGGCCGCGCTACGCGCTAGGGAATGGCGATCCGCTCCGGGACCGGGAACTTGAACTCGGGGAAGACCGTCTTGAAGGTCGCCCCCGTCGCGCCGCTCGCGCGGTCGTCCTTGGGAGCGCGCAGCAGCAGCTGGATCTGACCACCGGCGGCCGTCACGTACGCGATCCGCTCGGCGGTCGTCGCGTCCACGCGGATCGTGTACACGCCGCCCAGACGCGCCAGGATCGGCACGCGCTCCAGGATGATGTGGGCCGAGGTGTCGGCGTTGTTCTTCGGCGGGATCGGATTGAGGAAGTACTTCGAGGGATCGAAGTTCAACGAGTACAGCAGGTCGACGATGTCCCCCGGCTGCACCGCGCCGCCGGCGGCCTGCGCATCAGACACCGTGATCGACATCGCGCGGTAGGCCGGCGTGCCCGGGTTGGGCAGGCCGTTCGCGCCGATGAGCTCGGGCGGGAACACGGTGAAGGGCGCCGCCGCCGAGCCCGCGAGCTTGCTCGGGAGGATCGGCTCGCCGACGCCGATCGACTGGACCGTGACCTTGCCGACGACGTCCTTTGAATCCCGGAGCGCGGCGGGAGGCACGACGTCGGTGTTCATCTTCACGACCTTGAGGTCCGACGCCGAGACGGCCGTGCGGGCCGGGATCTCGCGTGCCGCGACGACGACGTCGCTCGTCGGGATCGCCACCGGGGCGTCGGTCTTGGCGCTCGACGTGTAGAAGAAGGACCCACCCGCGGCGAGGAGCGCGAACAGGAACCCGACGATGAGCACAAGGCGCGCACGGCGCCGTGAACGATCTTCCAACTCTTCCCTTTTCTTCCTCTCGAGGCGCGAGTCCCTCGGGGAACTCTAGCGACCGAATGTCGGCGTGCGGACGGTATGTGACGGTACGTACCAAAGAGCCGCACGGTCAAGAGCGGCGCCGTTCCAGTGAACGTCGCGGAGGAGGCGCTGGTGCGCGACAATGGGAGGGCGGGGGAGCCAAGACCACATCAGAACATTCGTTCTAGAATGAAGGGACCCCATGCCTCGAGGCGAGACCCTCCAGGTCCCGATCGAACGACCGAGCGGACGAGCGCCTTTCAGTCTGTCGCTTCCGTGGGACCTCGCGGGAGACCAACCAACGGCCGCGGCCGGGCTGATCGACGGTCTCACCGCCGGCGATCGGCACATCACGCTGCGCGGCGTCACGGGCTCCGGCAAGACGGTGACGATGGCCAAGGTCATCGCCGAGGCCGGCCGGCCCGCGCTGGTGCTCGCCCACAACAAGACGCTGGCGGCGCAGCTTTACGGGGAGTTCAAGGAGTTCTTCCCCGGCAGCGCGGTCCAGTACTTCGTCTCGTACTACGACTACTACCAGCCCGAGGCGTACATCCCGCGGAGCGACACCTACATCGAGAAGGACTCCTCGCGGAACGAGGAGATCGACAAGATGCGCCACTCCGCGACCCGCTCGCTCTTCGAGCGACGCGACGTGATCATCGTTGCCTCGGTCTCGTGCATCTACGGCCTCGGCGCGCCGGTCGACTACGGCGCCGTCACGGTCCGGCTGAACAAGGGCGAGCGCGTCCGGCGCGACACGGTGCTCCGCCACCTCGTCGACATCCAGTACGAACGTACTAATACGGATCTGGTCCGCGGGAAGTTCCGCGTGCGCGGCGACACCCTCGAGATCCAGCCCGCGTACGAGGACCTCGCCCTGCGGATCGAGTTCTTCGGCGACGACGTGGAGCGCATCACCGAGCTCGACCCGCTCACGGGTGAGGTCCTCGCAGAGCGCGACCGCATCGACATCTACCCGGCGCGTCACTTCGTCACGCCACGCGAGAAGCTGCTCGAGGCAATCAAGGACATCGAGGCGGAGCTCGTGGAGCGCGTTGCCGAGCTCGAGAACAAGGGCCGCCTCCTCGAGGCGCAGCGCCTCCGGCAGCGCACGAACTTCGACCTCGAGATGCTCCGCGAGACCGGGACCTGCCACGGGGTCGAGAACTACTCGCGACACCTTGCCCGCCGGCCCGCGGGAAGCCGGCCCTGGACGCTCCTCGATTACTTCCCGCCCGACTTCCTCGCGTTCATCGACGAGTCGCATATCTCGCTGCCGCAGGTGCGGGGCATGTACGGGGGAGACCGCTCGCGCAAGGAGGTCCTCGTCGAGTACGGGTTCCGCCTACCGAGCGCGCTGGACAACCGGCCGCTCACCTTCGAGGAGTTCGAGCAGCGTCTCGACCAGGCCATCTACGTGTCCGCGACGCCGGGTCCCTACGAGCTCGAGCATTCGCCAAAGGTCGTGGAGCAGATCATCCGGCCGACGGGCCTCATCGACCCCGAGGTCGAGGTCCGCAAGACGGAAGGCCAGATCGACGACCTCCTCGCCGAGCTGCGGCTGCGCGTTGAGCGCGGGCAGCGCGCCCTCGTCACAACGCTCACGAAGAAGATGGCCGAGGATCTCGCCGACTACCTGCGCGAGATGGGCGGCAAGGTGCACTACCTCCACTCCGAGATCGAGACCCTCGAGCGCGTCGAGATCCTCCGCGATCTCCGCCTTGGCGTATACGACGTCGTCGTCGGCGTGAACCTCCTGCGCGAGGGGATCGACCTCCCCGAGGTGACGCTCGTCGCGATCCTCGACGCCGACAAGGAGGGTTATCTGCGGTCGGAGGGCTCGCTCATCCAGGTCATCGGCCGCGCGGCCCGGCACGTCGAAGGCCGCGTGATCATGTACGCCGATCGCGTGACGGCCTCGATGCGCGCGGCGATCGACGAGACCGAGCGGCGCCGCGAGATCCAGGTGGCGTACAACAGCGAGCACGGGATCGAGCCGCAGACCATCGTGAAGGCGATCCGCGAGATCGGCCTGAGGCTCCGTGACGTCGCCGAGGGCGAAGGGCGTTACGAGTCCGCCGGGCGAGCCATCAGCGGGCGCGACCTTGGGAAGGACGAGCTCGTCCGCCTCATCAAGGATCTGGAGTCGCAGATGAAGCAGGCCGCGAAGGAGCTCGAATTCGAGCGCGCGGCCGCCCTGCGCGACGAGGTCGTCGAGCTGCGCGGCCAGCTCGTGCTCGAGCGGGGTCCCGAGAGCATCGACGCGGCGGCGGAGCCTGTGAGCACGACCACACGCGTCGTCCGCGCTGGGATGCGTCGCGGGCGGCGGGGCCCGTAATGTTCGTCGGACTCGTCGCTGCCGCGGCCATCGTGGCGGCGCTCGCCCTCGTCGCCGTGCTCTTCATCCAGCGGGGACGCGAGGGGATCGACCTCACGCCGCGGAACCTGCTCCGGACGTACCTCTACGCCGGCTCGTTCGCGGGGCTTGCCGCCTTCGTCTTCGGTGTCGCCGCCCTCGGCAACTTCGCGCTCGCGGCCGCCGCCGGGAGCGACGTCGTCTACGGCGCTCCTCCCGTGCCGCGTCCGGCGATCGCGCCGGCCTGCCCGCCGAACTTCCCCAATTGCCCTCAGCCGCCTTCGGTCGAAGACCAGCTCAAGCGGATGGCGGAGCAGAACGAACGGCGCCGCAACGAGGACCTGTTGCGGGGCGTCACGTTCACGGTGTTCGGCGGTCTCTTCTACGCGGCGCACTACGCCTCGCGACGAGCGCTCGTCGGCGCCGAAGAGACGCAGAGCGCTCTGCGGCGGGCGTATCTCATGGTCGGCACGGCCGTCTTCGGCCTGGCCACCGTCGTGCTCGTCCCCACCGGCTTGTACCAGCTGCTGGCGAACGCGATCCTGCCGGTCACGGCCGACACGTTCCGCCCGGGCGTCGGCGATAGCCTCATGCCCGGCCTCGTGTCGCTCATCGTCTGGCTCGCGTTCCTGCGACTCGTCGTCACCGACTTCCGGCGCGGTACGGGTGCGTGACGACGCTCCTCGCCGCCGCGGTCCCGCTCATCGTGATCGCCTTCGTCGTGCTCCTGGTCGCGGCCCTGGTCCAGCAGCGCGGGCAGCCCGTCGAGCTGTCGACGTCGGCCCTGTTCCGAACGTACCTGTATCTCGCCTCGCTCGCCGGTGTCGTCGCGTTCGCGATCGGCCTCGTGGCGCTCCTGAACGCCGGCCTCGCGTCGGCCGGCGGCGGCCAGCTCGTCTACGGTGGACCGCCGGATGAGTCGCGGCCGCTCGCGTTCGCGAGCCAGCTCGAGCGGCGCCGCGGTGAGGATGCCCTGCGCGGGCTCACGTTCGGTACGTTCGGCGTGCTCTTCTGGCTCGTGCACTGGCTCGCGCGCAACCGGCTGAGCCCGGGCGATCAGGGCGCGCTCCGGCGGGCGTACCTCTTCGTGGGGACCGCCGGCTTCGGCGTCGCGACGCTCGTGTTCCTCCCGAACGGCGTGTACCAGGCGCTCTCGAACTGGCTCATTGTTCCTGCGAGCTCGTTTCGCCAGGGCCTCGGCGACTCGCTGATACCGGGGATCGTCGCGCTCGCGATCTGGCTGCTGTTCTTCCGCCTGGCGGCGGGCGGAGCGCGCGGCAACGATCGCCGGCGGGCGTTCCGCGGCGGCCCGAGCGGGCCGCCGCCGGAGCCGAACATGGTCGGCGCGTCCATCGGTCCGGGGCCGTCGAGCCGCTCCGCCGGGGCCGAAGCGGCGACGGGGCGCGAGGAGGGCTGATGCCGCTCGACCACATCCACGTCAAGGGCGCGCGCGAGCACAACCTCAAGAACATCGACGTGCGGATCCCGCGCGACAAGCTCGTCGTGATCACGGGCCTGTCCGGGTCCGGGAAGAGCTCGCTCGCGTTCGACACGATCTACGCCGAAGGCCAGCGCCGCTACGTCGAGTCGCTGTCGGCTTACGCGCGGCAGTTCCTCGGCCAGATGGAAAAGCCCGACGTCGACTTCATCGAGGGCCTCTCGCCGGCGGTGTCGATCGACCAGAAGGGCTCGACGCGCAACCCGCGGTCGACCGTGGGGACCGTGACCGAGATCTACGACCACCTGCGTCTGCTGTTCGCGCGCGTCGGCGTCCCGCACTGCCCGACGCACGGGGTCCCCATCGTCGCGCAGACGGTGCAGGAGATCGTCGACCAGATCATGGAGTACCCCGAGGGGACACGGCTGCTCATCCTCGGGCCGCTCGTCCGCGATCGGAAGGGCGAGCACCAGCAGCTCCTCATCACCGCGCGGCGCGGCGGCTTCGCGCGCGTCCGCGTCGACGGCGCCATCCGCGACCTGACCGAGGACATCGTGCTCGACAAGATGCGCAAGCACACCGTTGAGGTCGTCGTCGATCGCTTCGTCGTGCGGCGCGGCGAGGAGGCCGAGGCCGACCGCGCCCGCCTCGCGGACTCGGTCGAGACGGCGACGCGTCTTGGCGAGGGGATCCTCGTCGTCGCCGATGCCGATGGGAAGATCCCCGACCGCGTCTTCAGCGAGCGGCTGGCATGCCCGGAGGGCGACTTCTCGATCGGGGACATCGAGCCGCGGACCTTCTCGTTCAACTCGCCCCACGGCGCGTGCCCGGCCTGCACCGGCCTGGGGACCAAGCTCGAGCCCGATCCCGATCTCATCCTCGCGAATCCCGACCTCTCGCTCAAGGACGGCGCGGTCCTGCCGTGGCAGAAATCGAGCGGCACGGCGCAGTACCGCATGGCGATCCTCGAAGGGCTCGCCCGCCGCTACAAGTTCTCGCTCGGCGATCCGATCCGCAAGCTCCCGAAAAAGGCGATCGACGCGATCCTCGGCGGCACCGAGGACGCGCTGAAGCTGACATACGAGAACCGCAGCGGACAGAAGCGCTCGTATGAGTACGAGTGGGAGGGCATCGTCCCCTGGCTCGAGCGCCAGTACCGCGAGACGACCTCGGACTACATCCGCGCCGACATCGAGCGCTACATGAGCGAGCGACCCTGCCCGACGTGCAGGGGAAAACGCCTCAAGCCCGAGGCCCTCGCGGTGACGGTGACCGGAAAGAACATCGCCGAGGTCACCGCGCTCACGGTGAGCGAGGCGCTCGAGTGGGTCGGCTCGCTCGAGAAGGAGCCCCGCGGGCGAGAGCCCGCGCAGGAGCCGGCCGGCCTCGGACCGCGCGAGCGGAAGATCGCGAAGCAGGTGCTGAAGGAGATACGCACCCGGCTCGGCTTCCTCGTCGACGTCGGACTCGACTACCTCACCGTCGACCGCTCGGCGACGACGCTCTCCGGAGGCGAGGCGCAGCGCATCCGGCTCGCGACGCAGATCGGCTCCGGGCTCATGGGATGCCTGTACATCCTCGACGAGCCGTCCATCGGGCTCCATCAGCGCGACAACGCGCGCCTCATCCGGACGCTCCTCGGCATGCGCGACCTCGGGAACACGATCATCGTCGTCGAGCACGACGAGGAGACGATCCGCACGGCGGACTGGGTGATCGACATCGGGCCCGGCGCCGGCGAGCACGGCGGCGAGGTGGTCGCCGAGGGGACCGTGGAGGACATCATCCGGCAGCCGCGCTCGATCACCGGCGCATACCTTTCCGGCCGCCGTCGCATCCCTTTGCCGTCGCGGCGGCGCAAGCCGAGAGCGGAGGCCCTCGTCGTGCGCGGCGCGCGCGAGCACAACCTCAAGGACATCGACGTCCGGATCCCGCTCGGGCTCTTCATCGCGATCACCGGCGTGTCGGGCTCGGGGAAGAGCACGCTCGTGAACGAGATCCTCTACCGGCGCCTCGCGCAGGCGCTCACGCGCGCGAAGGAGCGGCCGGGCGCGCACGACCGCGTCGAGGGGATCGAGCACATCGACAAGGTCATCGACATCGACCAATCGCCGATCGGTCGGACCCCGCGGTCGAATCCGGCGACGTACACCGGCCTTTTCACGCCGATCCGCGAGCTCTTCGCGGCGGTGCCCGAGGCGCGCCTGCGTGGCTACACCGCGGGACGGTTCTCGTTCAACGTGAAAGGCGGGCGCTGCGAGGCGTGCGCCGGCGACGGGATCATCAAGATCGAGATGCAGTTCCTGCCCGACGTGTACGTCCCCTGCGAGGTCTGCGGCGGCAAGCGCTACAACCGCGAGGCCCTCGAGATCCACTACAAGGGCAAGACCATCGCCGAGGTGCTCGAGATGACCGTCGAGGAGGCGCTCGGGTTCTTCGCGAACGTGCCCGCGTGCGAGGCGAAGCTCCGCACGCTCAACGACGTCGGGCTCGGATACATCCACCTCGGGCAGCCCGCGACCACGCTATCCGGCGGCGAAGCACAGCGGATCAAGCTGGCGACCGAGCTGAGCCGGCGCGCGACCGGGCGGACGCTGTACATCCTCGACGAGCCCACGACGGGCCTGCACTTCGCCGACGTCGAGAAGCTGCTCGACGTTCTGCACCGTCTCGTCGACGCCGGGAACACCGTCGTGGTCATCGAGCACAACCTCGACGTCGTGAAGACGGCCGACCACGTGATCGACCTCGGGCCCGAGGGTGGAAAGGCCGGCGGCGAGGTGATCGCCGAGGGGACGCCCGAGGCCGTGGCGCGCGTGCGGCGATCCTTCACGGGGAGATACCTTCGCGACCTCCTTGCGACCGGCGAGGTGCGCGGCATCGCATAGTTGAGGGGCCAGGTCGAGGGGGCTCGGCCCCCTCGGACCCCCCGGGGCCACGTAGCATCCAGGGTCGGTGCCCGACCTCCCCGTCAACCTCGTCGACGTCGCGGTCCTCGTGCTCGTCGGCTTCGCGATCTGGACCGGCTATGGGGCGGGGTTCGTCGCGACGACGTACAGCCTCGCGACGTGGGTCCTCGCGGCCGCCGCCGCGATCGTGTTCACCGGGCCCGCCACCGCCGTGATCGCGGCCATCGCCGGCGTGCCCAAGCCACTCGCGTCGAGCATCGCGTTCGTGCTCGTCGTCCTCGTCGTCGAGGCCCTGTTCTCCTTCACCGGGCACCTCGCAGTCCGGCCGATCGTCGCGCTCGTCCGTCGCTCGCCGCTCAACGTCGTCGAACGCATCCTGGGTATCCCTCCGTCGGTCGTGCGCTCGCTCTTCATCGCCGCGGTCGCGGTCACCGCGCTCGTCTCGCTGCCGCTCAGCAGCGATCTCAAAGCGGCCGTCGAGACGAGCCGGTTCGGCCGCGTGGTGAGCGCACAGATCGCCGCGCTCCAGCCCCAGCTCCAGGCGCTCACGGCGCAGCTCGGCGGGGTGCCGCTCCTCGTCACGAAGATCGGCGAGGACGAGACCGAGAAGCTCGACCTTCCGGACGGACTCCAGCTCGCGCCCGATCCGGTCGCGGAACGGCAGCTCTTCGATCTCGTGAACGACGAGCGCGCGCAGCGCGGCCTGGCGGCGCTCGCCTGGGACACGCGCCTCGTCCCGATCGCCCGCGCGCATTCGGAGGAGATGTTCCGGCTCAAGTACTTCGGCCACCAATCACCGACCTCGGGTTCTCCCTTCGACCGGCTGAAGAAGGCGGGCATCACGTACTCCCGCGCGGGCGAGAACCTCGCGTACGCGCAGTCCGTCGCGGTCGCGCACCAGGGGCTCATGGAGAGCCCTGGCCACCGCGAGAACATCCTGCGGCCGGAGTTCAGGCGGATCGGCATCGGCGTCATCTCCGCGGGGGCGTACGGCAAGATGGTCACGCAGCTGTTCCTCACACCCTGATGGCGCGGCCGCGGCAGATCGTCGGGTTCGGGGGCGGCACCTTCCCGACCTACGGCCGCGCGACCCTCCATCCGCTCGAGGGGTTCGTCCTCAGGCTTACCGGCCGCGAACGCCCGCGCGTGTGCTACATCCCGACCGCGAGTGCCGAGGACCCCGCGCGGATCGTGCAGTTCCACGACAAGTTCGCCGACGGGACGGCGGTCGCCTCCCACCTCAAGCTCTTCCCGTGGCCGCGCGAGGACGTGCGCGACTTCCTGCTCGGGCAGGACGTCATCTACGTCGGCGGCGGCAACACCGCGAACATGCTCGCCATCTGGCGCGTCCACGGCATCGATCGCCTGCTGCGCGAGGCGTGGAACGCCGGCGTCGTGCTGTGCGGCGGCAGCGCGGGGATGATCTGCTGGTACGAGGCGGCCATCACGGACTCGTTCGGGCCCGACCTCGCGCCGATCCGCGATCTCCTCGGGTTCCTCCCGGGCAGCGCGTGCCCGCATTACGACAGCGAGGAGCGACGCCGGCCGCGCTATCACGAGCTCATCCGCGACGGTCTGCCCGACGGCGTCGCGGCCGAGGACGGCGTCGGCCTCCACTACGTCGACCGCGAGCTCCGCGAGGCGGTGAGCGCGCGA
The DNA here is from genome assembly GCA_005883625.1 of Chloroflexota bacterium. Classification (GTDB taxonomy): domain Bacteria; phylum Chloroflexota; class Limnocylindria; order P2-11E; family P2-11E; genus 3-1-20CM-2-70-9. The sequence continues at coordinate 26,421 of VBDU01000082.1, forward strand.
CCCGACGGATGCGCGTACCGCGTCGAGCGCGCCGGCAACGACGTGCGTGAGTCGCCGATCGCGGTGCGCGCCCTCGCGAGCACCTAGAGTTCCTCGCGATGGCGGAGCAAAAAGTCGACGCGCTCGAGGTCACGCCCGGCGCGGGCGTCGCCCCGGTGCCGCGCCGGATCCGCTTCGAAGCGCTCGCGATCCCCACCTTCCGCTGGTACTGGGTGACGAGCTGGATCAGCTCGACGGGCGATGGCATGGAGAACGTCATCCGCAACGTCCTCGTCGTCCAGCTCGCCGGGCAGGCGGCGCCGTTCTGGCTCGGGATGATGGTGTTCGCGCACTGGATCCCGTTCACGCTCTTCTCGCTCTACGGCGGCCTCCTCGCGGACCGCTACGACAACCGCAAGGTCCAGATCGTCGCCCAGCTCCTTCTCATGGCGGCCGCGGTCGGCGTAGCGGCCGCCACGCTCGCGAACGTCGTCACCGTCTGGTGGCTCTTCGGCTTCCTGCTCCTGCACGGGTTCGCCGGAGCGATCGGCAACCCGGCGCAGCAGACGCTCATCCACTCGATGGTCGGGCCGTCCAAGCTCCTCTCCGCGGTGAGCCTCAACTCGACGGCGCGCCAGTTCTCGCAAGTGATCGGCCCGGCGATCGCGGGGTTCATCGTGGTCGGGTTCGGCCCGGGCTGGGGCTTCCTTATCAACGCGCTCACGTTCATCCCGCTCCTCGTGCTCCTCACGCTCATCCGCACGCGCCCGCTCGGCGCGCGCAGCACGCTGCCAGCCCTCGCGGCGCTTCGCGACGGGCTCGGATTCGTGCGGCGGCGCCCGCTCATCGGATCGCTCATCGGCGTCGAGATGCTCGGCGTGATCTTCCTGGGCCACACCTTCAACTCGCTGCTCGTGCTCTTCGCCTACGACGTGCTGCACGTCGACACCATCGGGTACTCGTTCCTGCTGGTCGGGAGCGGTGTCGGGGCGGTCGCGGCGGCGATGTACCTCGCGTACGCGCGCGATCGCGGGCACAGCGGCCGGTTCATCGTGGCGGCGGCGCTCGTCGAGATGGCGACGATCTTCCTCTTCGCGTTCTCGACGAGTTACGCCCTTTCGTTCGCGCTCATGATCGTCGTGGGGGCCGCGGCCGTGCTCACGCAGTCCCTCACGAACACGAAGATCCAGCTCTCGGCCCCGGATAACCTGCGTGGACGGGTCATGGGCGCGTACACGTTCGGCACGCAGGGGATGCGCGTCTTGAACGGGCCACTGCTCGGCGGCGCGGCGATCTTCTTCGGCGCGCCGCTCGCCGTCGCGGGCGCGGCCGCGATCGTCATCGTCGGCATGACCGCGATCCTCGTCGCCGTACCCCAGCTCAAGGAGACCTAGCCGGAGGCGACCAAGCGCTCCCTGTAACACCGTTGTGACGTCGCGGGCGATCTGGTAACAGCTCTGTCACGCCGCGCTCATGGAAACGCGTGCCTGCTTCCTGTTCCCATTTCTAGCCGTGCGGCCACTCGTCACGCGGGCTCGCGGGCGCGCGTTCGCTCTTGTCGTCGTCTTCCTTCTCTATATCTCCCTCTCGCCGCCACTCGTCGTTTCGACGCTCGCGCGAGAGGGGCTCTTCACATCACAGGCACCGACGAGCGTAGACGCGTCCCCTTCGCCGTCGCCGACCGCGGCGCCGAGCTCGAGCCCGTCCGCCGCTCCGGCGAGCGATCGAGAGCTCATCCTCGTGAAGTTCAAGGGCGGAGCGACGAGCGCGGCGATCGATGCGGCGATCGCGTCGCTCGGCGGCGACTCGGTACGGGACCTCCCCCAGATACGCACACGTGTCATCGCGGTACCAGCGTCGGAGCGCGCCTCGACGCACGCGGCCAAATACGCGAAGCACGCATCGGTCGAACGTGCGGCTCCCGCGGTTCAGCTCGAGGCGGCGGGCGCGCCGAACGATCCGGGATACGCGCAGCAGTGGGCCCTCCCGAAGATCGCGTGGGACACCGCGTATTCGACCGTCCCGATCGTCAGCACCGCCGCGATCGCGGTGCTCGACACCGGCATCGACTCCTCGCATCCTGATCTGCTCGGTCGCGTGCTCGTCGGGCAAAGCTTCGTCGGCGGCGTTCCGACCGTCGATCCGAACGGTCACGGGACCGCCGTCGCCGGGATCGCCGCGGCGAAGGTCAACAACCTTGTCGGCATGGCGGGCGTGGCGTACAACGACGCGCCGCTCCTGCCGGTCCAGGTCCTCCACAGCGACGGCACCGGCTACGACAGCGATGTCGTCGCGGGTGTGCTCTGGGCGGCGGACAACGGCGCCAACGTCATCCTCATGGGGTTCAGCAGCCGAGACTTCTCCGCGGCGCTCCAGGACGCCGTGAACTACGCGTGGAGCAAGGGCACCGTCCTGGTCGCGGCCACCGGCAACAACGCCACGAGCGCGGCGACCTACCCGGCGGGGATGGCAAACGTCATCGGGGTCGCGGCCACCGATCGGAACGACGTCGTCACGGCGACCAGCAATACCGGCAGCGCCGCGGTCGCCGCCCCTGGTGTCGACATCTACGCGACCCGACCGGGCGCGACGTACGCGAATCTCACAGGGACCTCGGCGTCAGCGGCCGAGACCGCGGGTCTCGCCGCGCTTCTCATCGCGAGCGGCAAGAGCAACAGCGCAGCGTCGGCCCAGATCCGCGGCGCGACCGACCCCGTGGCCGGCCGGTCGTTCGGCCGCATCAATGTCCTGAAGGCCTTGACCACGGTCGCCCCGCCGCAGCCGACGCCGGCACCCACGCCGACGCCTACGCCCGGTCCGACGCCGACGTACATACCGGCGCCGAATCCGTCCTTGAAGCTCGACCAGTGCGCCAACGGTCCCCCCAGCACTCCCGACCCTTGCACCGCGGATACCGCGTGGGTCACCGGTAACCTCGGTACGGGCAACTCGCACTACTTCGAGGGGGACTCCGTCCCGTACCGGATCTCGTTCGCGAACCTCAGCACGACCGGGACCCACACGGTCACGTTCCAGTGGGACACCACGAAGAGCGGAAAGCACGCGATCGACTACGTGACGACCTTCAATCGGACGGTGACGACGGCCGACCCGTGCGCGGGCGTCACCGGCTGCGGCTCACCGACGGTATTCCCGATCCCGCCGGATCCGAACTTCGCGGCCGCCTGCCCGACGTGCACCCAGGTGTCGGGCAACTTCACGATCTACAACGGAGTGATCACCGCGGTCTCCGCGTACACGCTCACAGGCACTTATTCAGGGGACAGCTCGACGAGCATCACCGTCACGTTCGCGGCCACCACGGCGACGCCGGTCCTCGCCTGGGGCGGACACATCGCATCGCAGCAAGACTGGGGCGCCGGCAACTCCGCGGTCAACATCACTGGTTCGCCCTACCACATGCGCGTCCTCGCCTTCTCCGACGGCAATGTCGGCAACGAAGACCGCTCGCTCAGCGCCAACGCTGTCGCCGTGAAGAGAAACGTCGTGGTGACCAAGAACACCTTCGGCGGCAACGGCACCTTCAGCTTCACGCTGACCGGGCCGGGCGGCGTCACCATGTCCGCGACGATCACGACGACCGGCACGACCGTCGCGGGCAGCGGCACCGCCACGTTCACCGGCCTGACGCCCGCCACCTACACGGTGACAGAAGCCCCCAACAGCGGATTCGTCCCGGTGGGCGCGACGACGTGCGCAGCGGTCGTCACCGCGTCCAGCGATGCCGCCTGCTCGTTCACCAACAACGCGAAGGGCCAGATCGTGGTGACCAAGCAGGTACAGGGGGGCAACGGCAGCTTCACCTTCAGCCTCACCGGCGGCGGTCAGAGCGGCTCGCTCACTTTGAGCGGTGGTGCCCCGGCCGTCACCGTCACGCTGACCGGCAGCTTCACCGGCCTTCCGCCCAACACCACCTATACCGTCAGCGAGACCATACCCTCGAGCTTCACGGCGATCGGCGCGACCGTCTGCGTCACGAGCTTCGGGCCCGGCGGATCGTCGACCTGCGGCTTTACCAATCAGGCCGTCGGCGGCTCGGTGGTCGTGACCAAGAACACCACCGGCGGCAACGGCACCTTCGGCTTCACGCTCACCGGTCCCGGCGGCGTCACCATGTCCGCGACGATCTCGACCACCGGCACGACCCTCACCGGCAGCGGCACCGCGACGTTCTCGGGTCTCGCCCCCGGTACATATACCGTGACCGAGGCCGCCAATGCTGACTTCGTGCCGGTCGGTTTGACGACGTGTACCGCGGTCGTCACCGGCGCGGGCTCGACGCCTTGCAGTCCGTCGTTCCTCAACAACGCTCGCGGATCGGTGGTGGTGACCAAGAACACCGCCGGCGGCAACGGCACCTTCACCTTCACGCTGACCGGTCCGGGCGTCACCATGTCCGCGACGATCTCGACCACGGGCACGACCCTCACCGGCAGCGGCACCGCGACGTTCAGCGGTCTTGCCCCCGGCACGTACACCGTGACCGAGGCCGCCAACGCTGACTTCGTGCCGGTCGGATTGACGACGTGTACCGCGGTCGTCACCGGCGCCGGTTCGACGCCCTGCACTCCTTCGTTCCTCAATAACGCCCGCGGCTCCGTCGTGGTGACCAAGAACACCACCGGCGGCAACGGCACCTTCACCTTCACGCTGACCGGTCCGGGCGTCACCATGTCCGCGACGATCTCGACCACGGGCAGCACCGTCGCGGGAAGCGGCACCGCGACGTTCTCGGGCCTCGCGCAGGGTACGTATACCGTGACCGAGGCCGCCAACCCTGACTTCGTAGCGGCCGTCACGACATGTACCGCTGTCGTCACCGGCGCCGGCTCGACGCCGTGCCTTCCCGCGTTCGCGAACGCCGCAAAGGGCTCGGTGGTGGTGACCAAGAACACGACCGGCGGCAACGGTGTGTTCACCTTCACGCTCACCGGCACGGGCGTCAGCGCTACGGCGACGATCACGACGACCGGCACGACAGTGGCGGGCAGCGGCACCGCGACGTTCGCGGGCCTCCCACAAGGGACATACACGGTCACTGAGGGCACGAATCCTGACTTCGTGCCTGTCGGCGCGACCACATGTATCGCCGTCGTCACCGGCGCCGGCGCGACGCCGTGTCTCCCTGCCTTCACGAACGCCGCAAAGGGCGCGATCGTGGTGACGAAGCAGGTCGAGGGCGGCAGCGGCAGCTTCACCTTCTCGCTCACCCCGGGAGGCAGCTCTATCACCCTGAGCGGCGGCGCCAGCGGCACCACCGTGACCCTCACCGGCAGCTTCACGAGCCTTTCGCCCGGCACGTACACCGTGACGGAGGTCGCTAATTCGGGCTTCACGGCGTTCGGCTCGACGAGCTGCACCGCGATCGTGGGCGCGGGTCAGATCAACACTGGTTGCGCCTTCACGGATCAGGCCAATGGACAGATCGTCGTGACCAAGCAGGTCCAAGGCGGCAACGGCAGCTTCGTCTTCTCGCTTACCCCCGGCGGCAGCTCGATCACCCTGAGCGGCGGCGCCCCGGGCACCACCGTGAATCTCACCGGCAGCTTCACCGGTCTTGCGCCGAACACCACGTACACGGTGAGTGAGTCGGCCAGCGCCGGCTTCACCGCGGTCGGCCCGACGGTCTGCACGACGAGCTTCGGTCCCGGCGGATCGGCGACCTGCGCCTTCACCGATCAGGCCAGTGGACAGATCGTGGTGACCAAGCAGGTCGAGGGCGGGAGCGGCAGCTTCACCTTTAGTCTCACCGGCAACGGCACGAGCGGCTCGCTCACTTTGAGCGGCGGCAGCATGGGCACGACCGTCACCCTCACCGGCAGCTTCACCGGTCTTTCGCCGAACACCACGTACACGGTCAGTGAGTCGGCCAACGCCGGCTTCGTCCCGGTCGGCCCGACGACCTGCGTGACGAGCTTTGCACCCGGCGGCAGCGCCACTTGCGCCTTCACCGATCAGGCCAAGGGCCAGATCGTGGTGACCAAGCAGATCCAAGGCGGGAACGGCAGCTTCACCTTCACCCTGACCGGCGGCGGCCAGAGCGGCTCGCTGACGTTGAGCGGTGGCGCGCCCCTCGTAACGGTGACGCTGACCGGGAGCTTCACCGGCCTTCCCGCGAACAACACCTATACGGTGAGTGAGACGGTGCCCGCAGGCTTCACGGCGGTGGGCCCGACTGTCTGTGTTACGAGCTTCGGCCCGGGCGGTTCGCCGACCTGCAGCTTCACCAATCAGGCCATTGGCTCGGTCGTCGTGACCAAGAACACCACCGGCGGCAACGGCACGTTCAGCTTCACGCTCACCGGTCCGGGCGGCGTCACGATGTCCGCGACGATCTCGACCACCGGCAGCACCGTCGCCGGTAGCGGCACCGCGACGTTCAACGGTCTTGCGCCCGGCACGTACACCGTCACCGAGGCCGCCAACTCTGACTTCGTCCCCGTCGGCTTGACGACGTGTACCGCGGTGGTGGCCGGCCCTGGCTCGATGGCGCCGTGCCTTCCGGAGTTCTCGAACGCCCATAAGGGCCAGATCGTGGTGACCAAGCAGGTCGAGGGCGGCAGCGGCAGCTTCACCTTCTCGCTCACCCCGGGCGGCAGCTCGATCATCCTGAGCGGCGGCGCCGCCGGCACCACCGTGACCCTCACCGGCAGCTTCACCGGTCTTGCGCCCAACACGTACACCGTGACCGAAGCTGCCAACAATGACTTCACGCCGTTCGGCCCCATGAGCTGTATCGCGATCGTGGGCGCGGGTCAGATCAATACCAGTTGCGCCTTCACCGATCAGGCCAAGGGCCAGATCGTGGTGACCAAGCAGGTCGAGGGCGGCAATGGCAGCTTCACCTTCTCGCTCACCCCGGGCGGCAGCTCGATCATCCTGAGCGGCGGCGCCGCCGGCACCACCGTGACCCTCACCGGCAGCTTCACCGGTCTTGCGCCCAACACCAGCTTCACGGTGAGTGAGACCGTGCCGGGCAGCTTTGTCCCGGTCGGCCCGACCACCTGCGTCACCGGCTTTGCCCCCGGCGGCTCGGCGACCTGCGCCTTCACCGATCAGGCCAAGGGCCAGATCGTGGTGACCAAGAACACCAGCGGTGGCAACGCGGGCTTCACGTTCACTCTGAGCGGCGCCGTCAGCGCCACCGCGACGATCACGACCACTGGCACGAGCATGAGCGGCAGCGGATCCGTCACGTTCGCGGGTCTGCCGCCCGGAACCTTCACCGTGAGCGAGGGATCCAACCCTGACTTCATCCCGTTCGGCTCGACGAGCTGCAATGCCACGGTCACTCCGGGAGCCACCTTCACGTGCAGCTTCACCAACTTCAAGAAGGCCGCGGGCTTCATGACGGGCGGTGGCCAGATCCACAACAACTTCAGCATGGTCGCGAACTTCGGCGGTAACGCGCGCGGAACGTCAGGTGAGCCCGCGACGGCGAAGGGCCACTTCAACTACAACCGGATCGGACTGCACCTGAACGGCAAGGTGGACAACGTCCTTCTGGTCGATCAGTTCAACCACACGATGTGGTTCTGCTTCACCGATTCGAAGACGAACAACGCATACACGGTCAAGTGGCACGACCAGGACGAGCCGAACCAGGGGCAGGACACCCTGAGCCTTTGGAGCGGATGCAATCCCGCGGTGTTGATGCCGCCGCCGGGGTCCGAGGCGGGGATCGGCCCGTTCGACCGGCCCGTCGAGAAGGGGAACGTGCAGTGGCATCCCCCGCAGTAGCAGGAGAGGTGAGCGAGGCATGACGATGAAGAGGATCGCGCTGGTCTTCGTGCTCGCGACGGTCTTCGCGGCCGCGCCATTGTCGTCGGTCCCGGTGGCGGCCGCAGCTGAGACGCAGGTCAGCGCGGCCGCGGCCGGGATCTTCCCCGACGGGGCCACCTTCGGCGGCATCCCGCTTCAGGGCTCGACGTTCGGGATCGGCGTCATCGTGTATCCCGACGGGACGGCGACCGGCGACTTCGAGATCGTGCTGGCGGGGACGTCGGCCGTGGGTCAGCCGCAGGACATCACGCTGGTCGGCAAGGTGACCGCCGGCACGGCGAACCCGGACGGCAGCGTGAGCTTCTCAGGTACCGCCGCGCTCGACATGGGCGACGGGTCGCTGCCGGTCAGCGTGCCTTTCGCGGCGGTGGTCACGACCGGCGGGCTCCAGCTCACGATCGGGACGACGGTCCTGCCGACGCAAACGCTCGGCGCCGGCGACATCTTCATCGGCTAGCTCGCGACGGTGGCCGGACTCGAGATCGCGGTCGTGCGGCTCGGGGCCGCCCGGATCTGCCCGCAGGCGGCCCCGGCCGTGTTCGACGCCCTCGGGGACCCCTCCCGCCAGCAAGCCTGGAGACCGGTCGGCCTAGTCCTTGCAGGGTCGGACAGGCGTCTCGCGATGATCCCTCTGGACGCTCCATGCCTCGCGGTGGGTGGCACGCGGCGGGCCGTGGCGTAGTGGCAGCCGTCGCGCAGCGCCGACGCGGCATCGCCGCGCGCCGATCCGCCAGGGGTCGAGCCGGCCGGTCCAAGGCACCCGCCAGCGACGCTCCCGCCGTTCCCCGGATCGATCGACTCGTCCTTGCGCTGGGTGCGGGCTGCGCGGGCGCGGCGGGCATCCTCTACGTCCTCACCGCGGCACGAGAGATCGTCGTCGGCGACTCGCCCGAGTTCGTGACGGTCGCCTTCACCCTCGGCGTCGCGCATCCCCCGGGCTACCCGGTCATGACGCTGCTCGGTCACCTTTTCAGCCTGCTGCCCCTCGACCAGCCGGCGTTCCGCGTGAACCTCGTGTCCGTGGTCTGCGGGGCCGCCACCGTCGGGATCGTCTACCTCACGGCCTGGCGGCTCACCGGCGAGCGCTGGGCGTCCGCCCTCATGGCCCTGCTGCTCGCGGTCAATCCGCTCTTCTGGAGATGGTCGCTCGTCGCGGAGGTCTTCCCGCTGAACAACCTGCTTGCCGCGACGATGATCTACCTGCTCGTGCTCTGGCAGGAGCGGCCTGAGCGCACCCGTTTCCTCGTCCTCGCGGCGTTCGTCGGCGGACTCGGGATGAGCAACCACCAGACGATCGTGCTGCTCTTGCCGGCCGTGCTCTTTCTGCTCTGGCGTCAGCGCGCGGTCCTCTTCGCGCGTCCGCGCGTGCTCGGGGCCTGCGTCTTGGCGTGTCTCGCGGGCCTCGTGCCCTACGTGTATCTGCCGTGGGCCGCCGCGCATCATCCGCCGCTCAGTTGGGGGAGCATCTCCTCGCTCGACGGTCTCATCGGGCACTTCCTGCGTCGCGATTACGGCACCGGCCAGCTGGTCGGCGCGGCGGAGTACCAGGGCGGCTCACCCGTGGCGCGCGTTCTGGCTCTCCTCGAGTCCTTCGGTCCGGTGAACGGTCCACTCGTCCTTCTTGGCGCGGTCCAAGCGTACCGACGCGTGCGCTGGTACTTCTGGTTCGCGGCGGCGGCCTTCGCGCTGGCGGGGCCGGGGTTCGTCTTGTACTCCAACGTCAACCTGTCGGTCGGCGGGATCCTGTTCGTCCTCGAGCGGTTCTTCCTCCTCTCGATGGTGATCACGGCCCCACTCATCGCGTTCGGGATCGTCCTCCTCGCGGAGAGCGCGGCTGCGGCGCTGCGAGGGCGACGTCGGATCGCCTACCTCGCCACGGCCGCCGGCGCGCTCGCCGCGGTCGTCGGCACGGTGGCCATCGCGTATGCGGGGATCGATCAGAGCCGCAACAGCGTGGCGAGCGACTTCGCGAACGACGTCCTCGCGACGCTGGAGCCCAACGCGATCCTCCTGGCCGGGGGAGACGAGTCCGTGCTTCCGATCTCCTACGTGCAGGCGGTCGAGGGCAACCGGACGGACGTCACACTGATCATGCTCGGGCTCCTTCGGACGGACTGGTACCTGAACCAGATCAAGCAGCGTCATCCCGACCTCGTCATCCCCTTCGCGCGCTTCGACGGCGGCGCCGGAACGACGAGAGCGCTCGTCGATGCGAACCCGGGGCGGCCAATCGGAGTGATCTGGGCCGCGCCCGACGACAGCCTGAAGACGAGCTACTGGTACTACAGCCGCGGCCTGGTGCTTCGGCTGCTGCCGATGTCGCAGGACGTGACGCTCGACGAGATGACCGCCGAGAACGACCGGCTGCTCGCGACCTACCACTCGCCGTCCCCTGAGGCGCTGAAGGCGGGAACATTCGAGTCCGCGATCCTCGCGCAGTACTCGATGTCCGCGTTCCGCGTCGGCGAGGAGTACGAGCACGCGAAGCTCTACGACGGCGCGCGGCAGTGGTACGAGCGCGCGCTCTCGATGAATCCGGCGCTCACCGTCGCCAGCTGGCGGTTGAGCCAGCTGCCGCCGCCCTGATATCGATGGCCAAGCTCGTTGGCAAGAGTCGCGAGAAGAGTCGCGGCCGGCGACGAGGCCGGCTCGAGCGTAGGGAGCCCGACGCTCGCCACCCCGTAGGGCTGAATCGCGAGGGGTCGCCGAGCCGCGGAGCCTCCTCGACGCGCGTGGGTGGCCTGCGCCTGGCGCTGGTGGTCCTCGTTGCGCTGCGCATCGGTCTGGGCATCGTTGCCTTCGTCGCCGTCAGCTTCGGACCGCGGGCCGGCTCGATCGTCGGGCAGTGGGAAGAGCTCGTGCTGAGGGGCACCGATCTCTGGAGCAAGCTCCTCTCGCCGTGGCAGCGCTGGGACGCGCTCTGGTACCAGCACATCGCCGAAAACGGGTACGCGGCGGGAGACGGGAGCACAGCATTCTTTCCGCTCTACCCGCTGCTCTCACGGATCGTCTCGGTGCCGCTCCTCGGCAACGTCGTTCTCGCCGAGCTCCTCGTTTCGAGCGCGGCGTTCGCGGCGGCGATGTGGCTGCTCTACAGGCTCGCCCGTCTCGACAGCGCATCCATCGACACCGGATCCGTCGCTGCGGACCGCACGGCTGGGAGTCGGGTCGCGCTGCCTGTCCCGCAGCTCGCGGTCCTGCTCACGGCGCTCTTTCCGGTCGGTTTCTTCCTCCTCGCGCCGTATACGGAAGGGCTCTTCCTTGCGCTGACGCTCGCCTCCTTTTGGTTCGCCCGCACGAACCGGCCATGGGCCGCCGGCGCCGCGGGATTCTTCGCGAGCCTGACCCGCGCCCACGGGATCTTTCTGGCGCTGCCCCTGGCGTTCGAGTACCTCCGGCAGCGGGACGTGTTCCCGTGGATCCTGGGGCGTGGCGGACGCAGGCCGGGTCTCGGCGTCCTCGCATCAGGGCTGCCCGCGCTGGGGCTCCTCGCCACGATGGCATATCAACGCGCGATCGTGGGCGTGCAGGGTTCCGCCCTCGAGACCTATGCCCAATGGGGCTACCAGGTCGTGGCGCCATGGCGCGCCATAGCCGCGAGCTGGAACGACATCCGGGCTGGCGGCCCGCACGGCAACGTCCCCGAGATCGAGGCGCTCAACCTTGCGTGTCTTCTCGCCTTCAGCGCGCTGGCGGTCGTGGCCGCGCGGCGCCTTCCGGTCGCGTATGCGCTCTTCGCCTTGCCGTACGCGGCGCTCTTGCTCACACATGAAGGGTGGTTGTCGCCGCTCATGAGCACGTCACGCTTCGTGCTTCCCCTCTTCCCCTGCTTCATCGTGGTGGCGGTGTGGCTCGCGCGCCGTCCGCGCGTGGCGGTGGGATGGCTCGGGGTGAGCGCGCTCTTGCAGCTGCTGCTCTTCCAGTTCTGGGTGCGTTGGGGCTTCGTCGCATGACCGTGGCCACCGGCGTCATGGTGCGGGCGTGAGCACTGTGTCGAACGTTCGGGCCGCGACCGCCGACCCCGCCGTCGTCCACGCACCGACGCGCGTCGCCCTGATCACGAGCGCGTGCGCGCTCTGCGCGGACGCCCGGACCCGCGCCCTGTTCCACGTCGACGGCGCGCTCATCGTCGCATGCCGTGGCTGTGGTCTCGTGCGCCAGGACAGCAGACCGCTCGCGGAGGCTGCGCTCTACGACTCCGACTACTACGCGACCGATGATCCGAAAGGCGGCTATGCGAACTACTTTCTCGACGCGGAGGTGAACCGCCGGACCTTCGCGGCGCGCATTCGTGCGATCGAGCGACGTTACGGACGGCGCGGCCGGCTCCTCGACGTGGGCTGCGCGCTCGGCGACTTCCTCATCGAGGCGAAGGCCGCGGGCTGGGACGTCGAAGGCGTGGAGATCTCGCCGTTCGCGGCGCAGCAGGCACGCCAGCGGGACCTCCGCGTGACGGTTGGCCGCCTCGAGGCGCTCGACCTCGCGCCGTCGAGCTTCGACGTGGTGACGCTCTACGACACGATCGAGCACGTCACCGACCCGGTCGCGATGCTTGCGGCGGCCCGCCGCCTCCTCGTGCCGGGGGGACTCCTGCACCTCGTGACGCCGAACGTCGGCGGCCTGCAGGCGCGCCTTCTCGGACGCCTCTGGTACCACTACAAGCCCGGCGAGCACCTGTTCTACTTCGCACCACCCACGCTCCGCTTGTCCATCGAGCGTGCCGGTCTGCGCTGGGAGGGCTGGGCGCGCTCGTTCTCCTACCTCACGTTCACCTACGTCTTCAACCGCCTGCGCTACTACGCCGCCGCGCCCTTCGGGCTCCTCGAGTGGCTCGGCCGGGCGCTCCGCTTCGGCCCTTACGCATTCCGCATCGAGGTGGGCGAGATGGAGGCCTGGGCCCGCCGGGAGGACTAGCTCCGATCGACGCCACCGGTCGAGATCGAGTGGACTCAGCTCACTCCGCTGTCGCGATCGCGGCGAGGACACCTTCCGGTTTCACCACCGCAGGCGGCTTCGGGACGCGCGACATGATCGCGGCTCCCGCGACGGAGAGAACCCCGGCGGCGTAGAGCACGACGGGAAGCCCGGCGCGCTCGGCGACGGCCGCCATCGGCGCCACCGCGAGGCCGCCGAGCCCGATCGAGAGGCCGAGCATGAGCCCCCTCACCATCCCGAGGTTGCCCGCATGCTCTCCTGTCCGCGCACCGCGACAGGTCGCCTCGGGAACAGCGGCGAACACCGTCACTAGCTGGCAGACAGGCGTCCGGGCGGTTGGTCGAGGTATTGACCGCAAGCCCAGTTTGGTTGCATGCTGTCGCTTCGTCACTCGCTTGTCATGGTGGGAGGGGCAGGCGAGGACCCGTCGACTCCTCTTTTCGTTTCGGTCTGGTTCCGTTTTTCGTATCTCAGGACCGTGTCGCTTCCTGAGGCCACATCGCGGGGTGAGTGGGTTGGGATCGAGCCAGGTCGGCGTTTCGGCATCGCACGGCGCGCATACCGCGCGCATGTCGAGCCGCAGTCGGCTTTCCGGAATCGTCCTCCTTGCGTTGGTCCTGCAGCTTATTGCCCCTGCCGCGCCGACGGCCGCGGCGTCCGTTCCCACGGTCGCGCCCTCGTCTATTACGGCCGGGTCGCCCACCCCCACTGCGAGCCCGGTCTCCGGCGCGCCAATCACACCCTCTCCTAGCGTCAGCGCCCCGCAGAGCCCGAACCCGAGCAGCGCCAACGGACGAGAGCTCATCCTCGTCAAGTTCAAGAGCGGCAACACGAGTGCCGAGATTGATGCGGCCATCGCCTCGCTGGGCGGCGACTCGGTCCGCGATCTGCCGCAGATCCGCACCCGCGTCATCGCGGTGCCGGCGTCAGAGCGCGCCTCGACGTACGCGGGCAAATACGCCAAGCACGCGTCGGTCGCGCAGGCCGCACCCGCGGTTGGTGTCAAAGCGGCCGGCGCACCGAATGACCCGATCTACGCGCAGCAGTGGGCTCTGCCGAAGATCTCCTGGGATACGGCGTACACCAACGTGACCATTGTCGGCACCGCGTCGATCGCGGTCCTCGACACCGGGATCGACGCTTCGCATCCGGATCTCACCGGCCGCGTGCTGCTCGGGACGAGCTTCGTCGGCGGCGATCCGACCATCGACCCGAACGGGCACGGCACCGCGCTCGCGGGGATCGCCGCGGCGAAGGTCGACAACACCATCGGCATCGCGGGCGTCGCTTACAACGACGCGCCGGTCCTTCCGGTGCAGGTGCTCCACGCGGATGGCACTGGTCTCGATGCCGACGTTGTCGCCGGCGTTCTCTGGGCCGCAGACAACGGCGCTCACGTCATCCTCATGGGCTTCAGCAGCCCCGACTTCTCGGCCGCGCTCCAAGACGCGGTGAACTACGCCTGGTCGAAGGGCGCTGTGCTCGTGGCGGCGACGGGCAACGATGGCTCGGCGGCGCCGACGTACCCGGCGGGCATGGCGAACGTCATCGGCGTGGCAGCGACCGATCAGAACGATGCGATCGGCGCGAAGAGCAACACCGGGAGCGCTGCCGTCGCCGCGCCCGGCGTCGCCATCACCGCGACGCAGCCCGGCGGGACGTACGCCGCGATCACCGGCACGTCGCCCGCCGCGGCCGAGACGGCCGGCCTCGCGGCTCTGCTCGTTGCGAGCGGCAAGAGCAACAGCGCAGCATCGACGCAGATCCGTGGCGCCACCGATCCGATCGCGGGACAGGCGTTCGGGCGCGTCAACGTGAACAAGGCGCTCACGACCGTCGCGACGGCGCCGGTGCCCGGTGCGACGCCTACCCCGACGCCCCCGCCGACCCCGCCGACCTATGTCGTGGGTGCGGCGCCGACCGTCCAGAACGTGTCCTCAGGAGCGGCCGACGGCAGATACGGCATCGGCCAAGTCATCCCGATCACCGTGACTTTCGATGGCGCAGTAACCGTGACCGGCACTCCGCAGATCACACTGGAGACGGGCGCTATCGACGCAGTGGTCAACTTCACAAGTCTCAGTGGCAATCAGAAGACGTTGACTTTCAACTACACGGTGGCGGCGGGACAGAACAGCTCGGACCTCGATTACGTGAGTACGACCGCGCTTGCGCTCAACGGCGGGACGATCAAGGATGCCGGGGGAAGCCATCCTGACGCTGATCTGACCCTTGCGGCGCCGGGCGCAGCGCACTCGCTGGGATCGAATAAGAACATCGTCGTCGACACGACGCCTCCGACGGTCTCCTCCATCAACCGCGTGGGCAGCACGCCGACCAACGCCGCGAGCGTCTCGTGGACGGTCACCTTCAGCGAGAGCGTCACCGGCGTCGATACCGGCGATTTCACGCTCGCGGCCAGCGGCGTCAGCGGGTCCATCAGTGGGGTCACGGGCAGTGGCGCGACCTACACGGTCACCGCGGGCACCGGCACCGGCGGCGGCACGCTGGGACTCAACCTCGTGGACAACGACACGATCGTCGACGCCGCCGGGAACAAGCTCGGCGGCACGGGCATAGGCAACGGGAACTTCACCGGCCAGGTCTTCACGATCGACAAGACCGCGCCCACGATCAGCGGCGCCGCGACGACCTCGCCCAACGCCGCCGGCTGGTACGACGGCGGCTCGGTGACGGTGCACTTCACCTGCGCCGACGCGCTCTCCGGGATCGCGAGCTGCCCGCCGGACGTGACGCTCAGCGCCGAAGGCGCCAATCAGAGCGTCACCGGCACGGCCA